>JAGBMJ010000138.1 GCA_017634975.1 Lachnospiraceae bacterium
GACAATTGAAATAATGCATGATTACATGGAAAAGCAGGGTTATGTTCTTGATATCTCCGATAAAAGACTGCATCATGAGATATATCTGAGTGATGCCAGAAAAGTTGCCCCTGAGAAACTGAAGACTGTGATCCGGCATCCAATCAGAAAGAAAGATACTTGACATAGCGGCGTAGTGTATGTGGATAATGTGATTCCGATACTATACTACGGAGGACTGGATAAGGAGGGGAGGTGATCACCTTGAGAGGATCGTAAAAAATATTGGTAACTATTAACACAGGCATCCTCAGGGGTGTCTTTTTCATTTTATGAAGGAGAGAGAAGAAATGTTTAATCAAGAATATTTTCCGTGTAACAGACAGATCCATATTAAGCTTTCGGACGAAGAATTAAAAATGATCCGGGACAGGATGGATCGAATAGGGTTCAAGAACATGAGTGCATATATCAGAAAAATGGCAATCGATGGATATTGCATCAATGTAGATTTTACTGCAATTTATGAGCTTGCCAAGATGATGTGCGTCGATAGCAGAAACATCAATCAGATTACAAAAGCAGCTAATACCTATGGCTGGGTTGATGAAAAAGTCATCGCTGATATGAAAGCTGAGCATGAGAAAGTTCTGGAAACGGTAAAAGAGTATTTTGATAAATTGCTTGAAATCATGTGACTACGGAAAAATGGTTTGATCCTGAAATACGGGCTGGCGTTGAAAAGGAGGTGGGTGCTGGAGAAGCTGATGGCGAATGTCTGACTGTTGTGTATAGCAGAGTTATTATGAAGCATTTGTCTGGGTATCACAGATTATCGAAGGATTATCGAAGACAACATAAAAATAATGACGCGGCATGACGAAATAGGATTGACAGGATAGTGGTTCCTGCATATACTATTGTCATAATAGAAATGACAGGGGGCGGCTGCTCATGAAGAAGATAACGACACTTGAAGAGGCCTTGAAACGAATCGAGAAACTGAAAAAAGAAAATGCAGAACTTAAGGAAGCAAATGCTGATCTGAAAGAGGAACTTGAATACTTCAAAAAGAGAAAGGCTTGCGGCAGGCAGAGACACAATGCCAAATGGATGGCCATCTACAATGATTTTGTTATTTGTCATGAGCAGGGCATGACCATGGTGGAGATTGCAAAACGCAACGGAATCAGCGAGAGGAGTATCTATCGGTACAAGGCTTATTATGACGAGATGCAGAAAAAGAAGAAGGGGAAATCTTGAGGTGGAATTTTTTCGCCGCAAAATCTAAAGTGGTCGAATTCGACTACTTAACAGAAGAGCGTAGATGAAAAAGACATAACTTGAGGTCGTAAATTTCGACCTCAAGTATAGACGGAGGAGTATATGGCAGATAAGAAGAGAACAGAATTGGTTAGCGCCGAGATTGGTACGATAGAAGTTACTGAGGAGCTCTTAAGGGAGAAACTATATGAGATTCGCGGCGTTAAGGTCATGTTAGATGCAGATTTGGCTGAAATATATGGATATACTACCAAGGCGTTTAATCAGCAGATAAAGAATAATCTTGAGAAATTTGATGATGATTTTATGTTTGAACTTTCTGATGAAGAGGTTGAAGATTTGCGGTCAAAAAATTTGACCGCAAATCTAAGCTCAAAAAGCAGATATAATCCACATGTGTTTACAGAACAGGGGTTATATATGCTAATGACGGTTCTGAGAGGAGAGTTAGCCATAAAACAAAGTAAAAGATGAAAGACTATATCATTGGCAGTAAAGGACTTATCGGACAAAGGGAAGTTATACAACTCTCCTTACAGACGATTGAGAATACCGCCGAGATCAGTAAACTTCGAATGGATATAGGATCCGTTGAGAAACAGATGTCTGACGTTATGGATCAGCTTAATGACGTGGTTACAAAGTCAGAGCTTGCAGATATGATGAACAGTTTTGTCAGTGACGAGGATAACGGCTGGCTTTTGTATAATACAAAATACTGCAGTGCCGATGTAGCTTATTCATCTATATACAGTCAGGCGAAAAAATCTGTATATGTGATCGATAACTACATAGGGTTGCGAACACTTGTGATGCTTAAAAATGTTCCGTCAGGAGTAGATATTAAGCTGTTCAGTGATAATGTTGGCAGTGGAAAACTCCACAATGTGGAATATAACGATTTTCTACGAGAGTATCCGGGGCTAAGAATAACTATGCAGCACACGGGGGGTGTATTTCACGATCGCTTTATCGTGCTGGATTATGGGACGAAGGATGAACGAGTATTTCTCTGCGGAGCTTCGTCAAAGGATGCCGGTGCCAGGATAACAACTATAGTGGAAGATTTCGGGGTTCAGAAATATGATCCGATTATTAAGAAATTGCTTAAAAATGCGGTTCTTGTATTACCGTAGGAAAGGAGATTCATGAACAGGGATAAGATCAAATGCTACATCTACACCCGCGTATCAACAGCCATCCAGGTGGATGGATACAGCCTTGATGCACAGCGGGAAACGATGCGGAAATATGCGGATTTTCAGAATATGGAGATTGTGCGGGAATACAGTGATGAAGGACACTCCGGAAAGAATATCTGGGGACGCCAGGAGTTTGTCCGGATGTTAAATGACATAGAAGATGGTAAGGACGAGGTCAGCTTCGTCCTTGTTTTTAAATTGTCACGATTTGGCAGGAATGCGGCGGATGTGCTCAGCTCCCTGCAGCTGATGCAGGATTACGGTGTGAATCTGATCTGTGTAGAGGATAATATCGATAGTTCCAAGGAAGCTGGAAAACTTTTGATCTCAATTATAGCTGCCGTGGCAGAAATGGAACGCGAGAACATCCGTGTACAGACCCGTGGCCGGGCGTATGCAGAAAGCCTGGGAAGGAAAATGGAACGGCGGATTTGCCCCTTACGGATACGCCCTTGAGAGTGGTGAGTTTGCCCTTGGAAAAGTTGCCAACGCACGAAGTCGTGAGCCTTTTGCAGCGAGTGAGCAACACCCGTCCGAAAGCCATTACTCTGGATGTTGAGATGGAGGATTATTACAGAATAAAAGGGGACAGGACGAATGATTGAAAGTAAAACTATAATCGATATGGAGAAGACCGGAAACAACCTCCGAAAATATGCATATGAGAATGGATATATTTTGCATTTGATGAGGATGATAATATCGTTGGCATCATCGATCTTCGTCATGAATTAAATGATTTCCTTAAGGATTTTGGTAACAGCGGTTACAGTGTAAGACCATCGCAGCGTCGAAAAGGGTACGCGACGGAAATGTTAACACTTATTCTGGAACGGGCACATCAAGTTGGAATGGATAAACTCCAGCTTTCGGTAGAACGTTCAAATGAAGCGTCTGTAAAGACGATCACAAAAAACGGCGGAGAGTATGAAAGAAGTTTTACCTTTGAGGGCGAAGAGGCGGATGTGTACATGATTAACATAGTTTAGATTAAAAAACATATTAAATTGAACTTGACACAGATTCGGGACTTGGTATAATAAAGTTAAAATAATATAGACTTTAAATTAAACTAACATTTCGGCTGTTCCAACTTATGGAGGCGTATATGGAATATATCAGTAGAGAACTGGAACGAAAGTTTATGGCGATGAATCAAGCTTTCAAAGCAGTTATGGTTACAGGGGCCAGACAGGTGGGCAAATCAACCATGCTTAAAAAACTGGCTGAAGGAGAAGAACGAACCTATGTTAATCTGGATAACTCCAGAGACCGGGAATTGGCAAAAAGTGATCCCGGTCTTTTTTTTCAGGTATATAAACCCCCTATTCTGATAGATGAAGCTCAGAAAGCGCCGGAGCTGTTTGAGTATATTAAGATTTTATGTGATGAATCAGATCGGATGGGGCTGTTTTGGCTGACCGGATCAGAGAGTAAAAAGCTTTTAAAGGGAGCGCAGGATTCTCTTGCAGGAAGAATCTGTATACTGAAAATGTATAGCCTGTCTCAGAGGGAAAAAGCAGGAAAGAGCGAACTAGGAGAGATGGAGTTTTCCTACAATTCACTGATACAAAGAAGTAGTGAATTTGCGGAGAATAATCTGCCGAAAGTATATAAGCATATATGGGAAGGCGGAATGCCGGGGACCGTTGGAATGACCGGTGAGCAGCGAATGGAGTATTATGAGTCTTATATAGAAACATACCTTATGCGCGATGCGGTTGATGATAACGGCATCAGTGACACAGAGGGGTTCAGAAAAGTGCTTAGAGCCAGTGCATCCTTTACGGGAAATTTGGTTAATTATTCTGACATAGCCCAGGCGGGCAATGTATCTGTACCCACAGCAAAAGAATGGATAAAAATACTGCAGTCCATGGGAATCATTTATCTTCTGGAACCCTTTTCAAATAATGAGTTAAAACGCATGGTCAAAACTCCGAAACTGTACTTCTGTGATACGGGACTGTGCGCGTATCTTTCCATGTGGACGAGCATGGAAACGCTGATGAACGGTGCGGCCAGCGGACATTTTTATGAAAACTACGTTGTTTCTGAATTCTTGAGAATGTATGCCTGCTCAAAGAATAAAACAAACATGACTTTTTACAGGGATACAAATCAAAAAGAGATTGATATCGTTTTGGAGGAAAATGGGAAACTTCATCCGCTGGAAATAAAAAAGAGCAGTAATCCGGAGAAAAGAGCGATCAGTTCGTTTCATCTACTTGAAAAGAGTTCACTAAAGATTGGTGAAGGCGGGATAATATGTATGGCTGCAAAACCGTTTCCGCTGGATGAAAACAATAATATTATTCCATGCAATATAATATAAAAGTTTTACCCAAGGAAAACGACGTCGAGGTCACAACGCTCCTTGAGCGGGTAAGGAATGCTTGAGTACGATATAAGAACTGAGAAGGAGTATGAGTATCCTTTAAATAGCGTGGCAACTATAATTCCGCACCTCGCCAAGTTTGTTTCGAGGTTATGGCAGATACATTCATATACTATATGCTGAATTTGGAAATGACAAGTTTTTTGGTCGGACGGAAGTGATGAATATGCTTGAAATTACAGCCTCTCCGGCATCGGAATTGATAAAGAAAATGCTTGAATCAGAACTTATCTGTCATATAAAAGGAAAGGGTAAAGGCAAATATCTATTCAAAAGGAAATAACGAAGTGAATAATGTAATGGCATTAAAAGTATTCTATTTACGGCTATCCTTGTATTGCGGGATAGCTTTTTTGAAAAGTTTTACATGGAATTTACAATTATGTGATTTGTGTATTTACACTCGTTAGGTATAATGAAGAACAGAAGGGAGGCGTGAGATGATTTATTGTGTAGAAGATGATGATAGTATTCGTGAATTAATGGTTTATACGCTTCAGGCTTCCGGATTTGAAGCATGCGGATTTGAGGCTGCGTCCGTTTTTTGGGATACGATGAGAGAGAGGAAGCCGGAATTGGTGATTCTTGATATCATGTTGCCGGGAGAAGACGGTATCAGCATCTTAAAGAAACTAAGGGCATCTCCGGTAACGGAAGAAATACCGGTCATTATGGCTACTGCGAAAGATAGTGAGTATGACACGGTGATCGGACTGGACAGCGGAGCCGATGACTATCTGTCGAAGCCATTTGGGATGATGGAGATGGTGTCCCGGATCAAAGCGGTATTAAGACGCAGCACACCGCAGAAAAGGGAGAAACGGATACAGTGTGGAAGCATTGTGATTGACGAAGGGAAACATACGGTCACGGTTAATGATAATCATATTTCACTTACGTTGAAAGAATACGAATTACTGAAACTTTTGGCTGAGAATAGCGGGCAGGTTTTTACCCGGGATATTCTTCTGTCTTCGGTTTGGGGAGCCGACTTTGTTGGGGAGACCAGGACGGTAGATGTTCATATCGGAACATTGCGGACAAAGCTGGATGAGTGCGGGGAGATGATAAAGACCGTACGCGGAGTTGGCTATAAGATGGAAGGATAGGAAAATGAACAACAAAATATTTAATGCGATATGGATTGTTGCTATAGTGATTTTTCTGGCTTCGCTTGTATTCATTATGAGTGTTTCTTACAGCTATTTTTCCGGGTTACAGCTAAAACAGCTAAAGACGGAAGCGGAACTGGCCTCGCAGGGAGTATTCATGTCCGGACTGGATTATCTTAACAGTCTGGAGGCTAAGGATTATCGCATTACGTGGATTAATGAAGATGGGACGGTTTTATTTGATAATGAAGTTAATACGAATGAGATGGAAAACCATCTGGAGCGCGAAGAGATAAGAGAAGCAATAGCCGGTGGATATGGTGAGAGTGTGCGATATTCAAATACATTATCGGAAAGGCAGCTGTACTCGGCCATCCGATTATCAGATGGATCAGTACTTCGTCTTTCGATTGTCCAGATGGCAGTCTGGACACTGCTTTTTGAATTGGCTCAGCCAATCTGTTTTGTGATCCTGATTGCTTTTGTTCTGTCAATCGTGCTTGCATCAAGGCTTACGAAGCGAATACTGGAACCGATCAACAGCATTGATCCGGATGATCCTATGAGGCATATCAATGAAGAGGAATATAAGGAAATAGCCCCTCTGCTCATACGTATTCAGACTCAAAACGAACAGCTGAAGCGGGATCAGAAGGAGATAGAGAAGGCTGCCTTGATCAGGCAGGAGTTTACAGCTAACGTGTCGCATGAATTAAAAACGCCGCTTCATGCCATTTCTGGATATGCTGAACTGCTTGAGAATGAGATGGTGAAAGATGAGGATATTAAACCGTTCGCGAGGAAAATACGGGAGGAATCCACCAGAATAACGAAACTGGTAGAGGATATCATTGACCTGACCAGACTTGATAATGGAAGAGCAGAAATGAAATGGGAAAGGTGTGATCTCTTCCGCATTGCTGAAAATGCTATTGACAGTCTGGAGGTTGCAGCATCAGCATTGGATGTGACACTGAGTGTTCAGGGAGCGGATGCTCCAAGCTGGGGAGTGCCAAAGCTGTTATATAGTATCATATATAATCTTTGTGATAATGCCATAAAGTATAATCACGCCGGCGGATGTGTTGAGGTGTTTGTAAAACCGAAAAAAAATGAAACAATAATAAGTGTTAAGGATACAGGGATTGGAATTCCGGAAGAAAGCAGGGAACGGATATTTGAGCGTTTCTATCGCGTTGATAAAAGCCGGAGTAAGGAAGTGGGAGGTACCGGACTCGGACTCTCTATTGTTAAACATGCAGTTTTGATTCACAATGGGGTAATAGAGGTAAAGAGTACGCTGGGAGAAGGGACAGAAATGATTGTTACCATACCAAAAGAACCGACAGGAAAAATGATCTGATATATACTCAATAACGGAAATGATTTCCTTTATTGAGTATTTTTTTTCGCAGGGGTGTGGCCCCTGCTTTTTTTTGAACATTACATGAATTTTACAAGAGATTGATAATGGATTTGATGTTCGGTTGTTACCATTCTTTTGAATACTGAAAAAAGAATGGAGAGAATGTATGAGTATTTTTGATATCCTCAACCTGACAGGGGGCTTAAGCCTTTTTCTGTTTGGAATGTCATTGATGGGGCAAGCGTTGGAAAGACGTGCCGGCAACAGGCTGAAATTATTGTTGGGAAAATTAACAACGAATAGGATCACGGGTCTTATAACAGGACTTGGTGTAACTGCGGTGATACAGAGTTCATCAGCCACTACTGTTATGGTCGTTGGTTTTGTAAATTCCGGATTAATGACATTACGCCAGGCTATAAATGTAATCATGGGAGCAAATGTTGGTACAACAGTAACGGCATGGATTCTGAGTCTTTCAGGTATAAGCAGTGACAATGTTTTTGTGAAGCTTTTAAAACCTTCATCCTTTACGCCGATCCTGGCCTTGATCGGAATCATTCTATATATGTTTACAAAAGAGTCCAAGAAGCGGGATACAGGAATGATCCTTTTAGGTTTTGCTACGCTGATGTTCGGGATGGAAGCTATGTCCGAGGCGGTATCGGGGTTACGGGATTTACCAGAGTTTCAGAATTTATTTGTCGCGTTTACAAATCCTGTGCTCGGAGTAATGGCAGGAGCTCTTCTTACAGCGATCATTCAATCGAGCTCTGCATCGGTAGGTATACTACAGGCACTTGCATCAACCGGAGCAGTGACATATGGCGCGGCAGTCCCGATCATTATGGGACAGAATATCGGAACCTGTATTACTGCTATCATCTCATCCGTAGGCGCCAATAAAAATGCAAAACGGGCAGCCTTGGTACATCTGAGTTTTAACGTGATAGGAACAGTTGTCTGGCTGACGGCATTCTGCTTAGTAAAGGCTGTAGTTGTTCCGGATGTGCTTAGAGAGTCAGCAGGTCTGATGGGCATAGCTGTATGTCATTCGGTTTTTAATATCCTGTGTACGGTTCTGATGCTTCCGCTTGCCGGTGCACTTGAAAGAATGGTAAAATATTTGATCCCTGACGATGAAAAGATTGAACAGACAGAGGAACTGGATGCCAGGCTGCTGGGAAGTCCGGCCCTTGCACTTGAAAGATGTGGACAGGTGGTGGATCGAATGGCGTGGACAGCTGTGGGAGCAATGAAGGAAGCATTATCAGTTGTATGTGGGTATGATAAGGAAAAGGGATTACATATCAGGGAAGCGGAAGAGGAGACAGACCATTTGGAGGATATTCTTGGATCATATCTGGTGAAGCTGGCATCTACGCAGCTTAGTGAAAATGAAAGTGCGAAAGCCACGGAATATATGAAACTGATCGGTGATTACGAACGTATTGCCGATCATGCGGTGAACATCCTTGAATCGGCGGAGGAGATGAAAGATAAAGAAATTGAATTCTCTGATCAGGCAAGAGAAGAGTACAATCTGATAGCAAAAGCTGTTGAAAAAATAGTGGATCTGTCCTATGTGGCACTAAAAGATGCTGATATTAAATCTGCCCAAAGGACAGAACCGTTAGAGGCGGTTGTGGATGAACTAAAAGAATCTTTGCGGACGAAACATATCTTGCGTTTGCAGAAAGGGGAGTGTTCTGTGGAAGCAGGATTTGTTTGGTCTGATTTACTGACAAACCTGGAGAGGGTTGCGGATCATTGTTCAAATATTTCAGGATGTGTTCTGGATTCTGTTTTAAATACAATGAATATCCATCAAAATCAAAGGTTGCTTAGAACTGCAGGATATGAATATATGGAGGAATTGCAGGAATTACGAAAAGAGTACAAGTTATAAATGGATATAAAGGATTTATGAGATGAGTCTGAAATATCAGAACAGTTTTCGGCATAATCTTTTGGCGGCACGCTCGCCCGATTTATCTTGGAAAGATAAGCTGAGATTGACTGAATTCACACAAATTGATATAATACAAAAAAAGGAATGCAAATCCCTAAATGCATAAAAAGGAGCGGCGTATGTATATTAACAGATCTTTGGAAAACAAAGTAGAATACATGGCTGATCACTTCCCGGTTATTCTGGTATCGGGGGCAAGACAGGTTGGAAAGACAACTTTACTTAAGAAAATTACGGAAGGCAAAAATGCCATACAGTATGTAACATTAGATCATCCCAGGGTACGTAGGCTGGCGAAAGAAGATCCGGAACTGTTTCTTCAACAATACAGTGCTCCGGTGATCATTGATGAAATACAATATGCCCCGGAATTATTGCCATTTATAAAGATTAAGGTTGATGAAAACAGACAGAACGGAATGTACTACCTCACCGGTTCTCAAATGTTTCATATGATGAATAATGTCAGTGAGTCATTGGCCGGAAGAGTTGGGATATTATCGCTGTTTTCTTTTTCCAGGGCGGAAATCGAGAGCAGGGAAAGCATTCCGTTTCTACCTTCAAAAGTAAAGAATACAGTATCGGACGATACTATATCTGATATCTTTGAAAAGATAATGAGAGGCAGTATGCCTCAGCTTGTATGTGATCGCACACTCCTGGCAGATGATTATTACGGATCATATATACAGACATATATCGAGAGGGATATCCGAAATCTGGTGAATATAAAGGACGAAGGGAAGTTTACGAAATTCATTTCGTGTTTGGCCGCCAGAACAAGTCAGGAAGTGAATTTGGCGGATATAGCGAAGGATGTGGAAATCGACAGAAAAACGGCAGACAGCTGGCTTTCCATCCTGGTTACTTCGGGAATTGTGGTATTACTTCATCCGTATTCCGGAAATACGATAAAACGGATAATTAAGCGTCCTAAAATGTATTTTATGGATACGGGACTGGCTTGTTATTTAAGTATGTGGAACAATGCAAGAGCACTTGAATTATCTGCAATGGCTGGGGCAATGTTTGAGAACTATGTTATTTCCGAGATAATTAAAGGATATGCAAATAACGGAATCGATATAAGAAGCAGGCTTAGCTATTATCGTGATAATAATGGAAAAGAAATAGACCTTCTGATAATGGAAAACGGAAAAATATATCCTGTGGAAATAAAGATGAGTGCTGATCCCGGGAAAAATGCATTGAAAAACTTTTCTGTTTTGTCTTCACTAAATGAGGAGATAGGGGAAGGCGCGGTATTATGCATGACATCAGCAGTGATCCCTTTGGATGAGAGTAATAAGATGGTTCCGATTAATGTAATATAGTAGGCTTGCCACCTTAAATAATGACTGCCGAGACGGTTGTGAACAGACAGTTTAAGGTTTCATATGGCTTTGGGATTTGAAGAAGCCAATCGAATCATATACTTCAGGAAGGATATTTAGACTATGGAAAATATAGTTATCAGAGAAGCAGAAATTGATGATGCTGAGGAAATGATCTCATATTTGAACATCGTTGGGGGCGAATCGGATAATCTCATGCATGGACCTGACGGATTTAAAGCGCCGCTCGAAGCGGTAAAACGACGTATTCAGGCTTCTCATGATGCAGATAACAGTATTATTTTGATCGCCTTGGCAGGAGAAAACATCATAGCCCGGGCTGAACTGAGTGGCTATCCCGGTGCAAGATTACATCATAATGCCAAGCTTTCCATTTCGGTCAGAAAGGACTTTTGGAATAAGAAAATAGGCACAGCGCTGATGACTAAGATCATTGAGCGCGCAAAGGAAATGAACCTGCACAATATAGAGTTGGAAGTTGTAGCCGGAAATACGGCAGCGATTGCACTTTACCATAAAATGGGTTTTTCCGATATCGGAACATACAAGGATTTCTGGTTTGCCAATAATGCCTACAGCGATGCCATCATCATGCAGAAATGTTTGAAGGATTGCTGACTGTAGGAATTCAGTAAAGATATTCCTTAAAACAAGATCACGCACGTTTCTATGATCCATAGAGCAGATCAAAGAAATTGCTGAAGGGGAACCGTTTGACCTTCAGATGATCTGTCCGGTAAATAAGGAGCGGATAATTTGTCTTATTCATTACTATTATCCGGGAACCTGTACTTCGCGGTACCTTCCGAAAAGAATCCCATCATCCACATATTTGTCAGTCTCTGACACCCACATCGGGAATTGCCCTGTAGCGACGGCAGTCTGTCCGTTCAGCATACCGGTATGAAAAGATAAATGTCTGTACTGACGAAGTACCAGTTCCATTCTGGTGTAAGGGCAGTTTTCGGGTTTTTCATACAGCATATCGTCGGTAAGAGCATCCAGATAAGCCAGAGTTTTCTTTTCGACTTTATCCAGGTATTCCAAAAGCTGTTTGTCGGACAGAACGACTTTTGTCGGATTATCGGGGTTATCCATTCCCTCTTCATGGAAGTCAGGTTCTTCATATACATATGGATTGAAAAACCATTTGTCTGCGGAATGAAGAGCGTGATAAGCCCACCTCCAGCATGGAGCGCCACAGCAAAGAGCATCTCTGTCGTAAGCCTGAATGGACGTCCTGATGTTTAAGAAGTTCGGGACTATGGTATCCTTGATCACGTTTACTAATTCTCTCATTTTAATATCCTCCGGTTATGTTTTTTTACTTGATTTTGTTTTATCTTTGATCGTATAATATCATCGAAAACGATATCAGTAAAATTGAAATAAATGAATAATATGTTCAGAAATACTGATATCAAAATACCGGTTTATAAGCAGAAGGTGATGATATGACGATCACGCAGTTAGAAACGTTTGTTAAAATTTCGGAAATGAACAGTTTTTCATTGGCTGCAAATGAGCTGGGTTATGCGCAGTCGACGGTAACGATGCAGATCAAACAGCTTGAGGAAGAACTCGGGTGCGTGCTGTTTGAACGCTTAGGGAAGACCATAGTTTTGACCTCTGCGGGAGAGCGCCTTGTAGATTATGCAGAGAAGCTTCTTCAGCTGGAACGTGAGATCCATCTTGAAGTACCTGAAGCGGATGAGCCTTTAGGAACACTGAAGATCGGGGTTTCGGAATCCTTATGCTATAACCGTTTTCCGCAGATCCTGATGGAGTTTAAAAAGCGCTTTCCAAAGGTTGACATAGGGCTTTTGTTCATCATGCATGATACATTTCCGGAACTGCTGAAAAAAGGAGAACTTGATCTGGTATATACCCTGAATCCGCCTATCGAAGATGCGAATCTTAAACTGCTGCATAAACAGCGGGAATTCCTGGGATTTTATGCATGTCCTGGACATGAACTGACAAAAAAGAAAAAGATAAGGGAACGGGATCTGGACAAGGTCCCTATGCTTCTTACTTCGCATAATTGCAGTTTCAGAAATATGTTCCTAAGTGATATGAAGCAGTATGATCTGAGCCCGGATATTGTGCTGGAGACAAGCAGTAAAGAAGTTTTGAAAGCCTTTGCGGCAAACGGACACGGCATTGCTTTGATGCCGGAAATGACAGCTGAGTCGGAACTGAAAAGAGGAAATCTTGTTAAATTAAACTGGGCCGGAGATGATCTTCCTGTTTTTTCACAGGTTTTTGTGCATAAGGATAAGCGTATTACAAGATCCATGGAAGGACTGGTTCAGTTGATCAAAGCTGTAAGCTGAGGAGAAATATGATCATTAATACAGGACAAAGAACAGATATACCGGCTTTTTACGCAGAATGGTTTTCAAACAGAATAAAAGAAGGTTTTGTCTGTGTTCGAAATCCTTATAATCCGAATCAGGTGAGCAGGTACCGGCTGGATCCGTCCGTAGTCGATGTGATAGGATTCTGTACAAAGAATCCGGCACCGATGTTTCCTTATATGGAACTGATTAAGGATTTTGGACAATACTGGTTTGTAACACTCACGCCGTATGGACGGGATATCGAGCCGAATGTTCCGGATAAACATCGTTTGATAGAGGATTTCAAAAGATTATCCGATACGGTAGGAGTGAATTCTATAGGTTGGAGATATGATCCTATCCTTTTATCGGATAAATATACGTCGGAGTATCATTTACATGCTTTCCAACAGATCGCAGAAAGTCTGAAGGGATATACGAAGACTGTGGTTATAAGTTTTATCGATCTGTATCCAAAGGTCAGAAAGAATTTTCCGAAGGCAAGAGAAGTTTCTCAGACTGACAGATTAAAGCTCGGACAGGAGATAATAAGGATCGCGACGGGATATGGTATGACCGTTAAGCCGTGTGCAGAAGGGAATGAACTGGCGGAGTACGGAGCGGATTGCAGCGGATGTATGAAGATCAGTGATTATGAAAAGGCGATCGGTAAAAGACTTACAGCACCAAAGAAGAAAGGTGCCAGAGCTGAATGCGCCTGTTATCTGGCTTGTGATATTGGAGCGTACAACACTTGCCTGCATCTTTGTAAATATTGTTACGCGAACGCTGAACCGGCAGTAATATACGCACAGAACAGATTACATGATCCGGCATCACCATTCCTGATCGGAAATTATATGGAAGGTGATAAGATACATGAAGTACCGCAGGAATCATGGATAGATATGCAGGAGAGTCTGTTTTAGGGATTATGAGAAATGATGGGAGATAACAAATATAAAGAAAGCATTTGTATGTGTTGACGGCATAAATGAGTTGAAGTGGAGGTAACCGGATAGGGGTTGATTTAATGTTTCAGATACTGACAGGGAGAAGAATAAATGGAAAAAATAGCATTGATCGAATTGAATGACTCGTACCTGCCGCAGATAGCAGATTTGTACAGAGAGGCTTTTGCCGGAGAACCGTGGAATGATGACTGGAGTGATACGAAACAGCTGTATGAATATATCAGGGATGTATCAACGGCATATAATGCATTGAACTATGGATTGCTGATCGACGGAAAGCTGGCGGGGATATCTCTCGGAAAGATCAGCCATTGGTGGGAAGGAACAAACTATAATATCGAAGAACTATGTATCTCCCCAACGTATCAGGGACAGGGAATCGGTTCCCGGTTTCTTGCACTAATCGAACAAGGCGTTCGTGAGAAAGGTCTGGTCGGTATTTTCCTGCAGACAGATAATGATAAGCCATCCTATCATTTTTATCATAAAAATGGATTTCAGGATCTGGATATGCATGTAAGTCTGTATAAGAGTGTGAGGAATAAAAATGGATCCCGGGATATTTCGAAAGAGAACTCGGATAAAAGCTGATCGCATTTGTTGCGTAAGGCAGCGACCACGAATGGAACATTTTGGACCGGATGGAATCCTATGACGAGTGGCTGAAATCTGTGACGGATAATACATCACCCGATACCGTAAACCCGTCGTGGGTGGTAACGGACACCTATTTTGCAATCGATGAAAACGGAAGTATTGTCGGGATCATTGACTTTCGACATGAATTAAACGGTTTCCTCAAGGATTTAGGTAACTGCGGATACAGTGTCAGGCCATCGCAGCGACGTAAAGGGTATGCAACACGGATGCTGCAACTCATTTTAGAACGTGCCCGTCAAATCGGAATGGATCAACTTCAGCTTTCGGTAGAACGTTCAAACAAAGCCTCGGTAAAGACAATAACGAAAAACGGCGGAACGTATGAGAGGAGCTTTACCTTTGAAGGGGAAGAAGCTGATGTATACATGATCCGTTTCGTTTAAAGAAAAAGGAACTTGAAATTATGAGAAGATGATTGAAGCGAGATATTTTTGAGGAACGGTTTGGTCTTGTGTCAAGATTTAGTACAAAATAAAATGAGAAGTTCTGCCGGTTAAGCGGCCGGCAGATGAGATACTCTCTCGTACAGCTTTTCGTATTCGTTAGGAGACATATAATCACAGTGGCTATGAATCCTAACGGTATTGTAGTAGGTTTCTATATACTCGAAAACAAGCCTATATGCGTGTGCCTGATTGAGTATTGAAAATCTGTTGAGCCATTCCCGTTTTATAAGAGCGTGGAAGGATTCGATACAGGCATTGTCATAAGGATAACCTTTGTGTGAGTAACTTCGCTGCATCTTTTCGGTTGCTTCTCGCCAAGCATTAGAAACATATTGGCTTCCGCGATCGGAATGAATGATAAGAGGTAAATCAGTGTTACGGCAGGCTTTGGCCTTATTAATGGTTTCGATGACAGTAGATACCTCCATAGTATCAGCAAGCGTCCAGGCGATGATTTTACGAGCAAATAAGTCCATAATGCAGTTAAGATATACAAATCCGTCTTGCGTCCAAATGTAGGTAATATCTGTACACCAGACAGCATTAGGACGTTCGGGATTAAACTGTTCGTTAAGGATGTTATGAAGTTCAGTACTAAAATCGGAATCTCTGGTTGTGGCGGTCCAGGGCTTCAGCCATTGAGCCTTAATGCCCATTTCCCGCATATATTTTCCGACAGTGCGGGTAGATATGGTTTCACCTGAATTACGAAGCTTGCTGGCGATTTTAGGTGCTCCGTAATTCTGCTTGGAATCATCATAAATTTTCTGGATCTTTTTCTTGACGGTCTCTTTTCTCTGACGAGAAGCTGAGACTTTACGGTTAAGAAAAGCGTTATATCCAGAACGGGACACACCTAAGAAGTGTAGCATTCCGGAAGTGGAAACACGGTGTCCAGAAATTTTAGCTGCTTCCACTTTTGCAGAAACCTCAGTATAGATGGCTTCTGTCAGTCGTTCCCCAGAATGCCGATGGCTTTTTTTAGCACATCGAGAGCGTCTTGGGCATCACGCAGTTCGCGTTTGAGACGGGCAATCTCTTTTGCTTCGTCGGAAGCGTAGTTGCCAGAGCCACGAGCAGGGATATCTCCATTGGAATCCCTGAATTGGGCTTCCCAACGAGCTAAGGTGCTTACACCTATGCCGAGATTCTTGGCACATTGAACCTGGGTAAGATCTGGATGCTCTTTACGGTATGCGATGGCATTCAGTTTAAACTCTTTGGTGTGTTGTTTGGCTTTACGTGACATATATGAGTTCCTCCTCTGAAAGAATATTATATAACAGTTTTAAGGAGATATCTCATTTTGTTTTGTACTATTTATATACTAACAGCAGTTTGGGAGAGGACAGTATGCATTTTGTAGAAGCAAAGGGAATACTTAGCGACAATGGCAGCGGCTGTGGTATGAACATATACCGCGGCTGTTCCCACGGCTGCATATACTGCGACAGTAGAAGCAAATGCTATCGCTTCACACATCCCTTTGAGGATATTGAGGTGAAGAGGAATGCGCCGGAGCTTCTGGAAAAGGCGCTTAAGTCGAAACGAAAGAAATGTATGATCGGGACCGGTGCGATGTCGGATCCGTACATGCATTGTGAAGAAGAACTTAAGCTGACAAGGGAATGCCTGCAGATCATTCTTAAATATGGTTTCGGTGTTGCGGTTCAGACAAAATCGGACCGGATTCTCAGGGATATCGATCTGCTATCCGAGATCAACCGTTCGGCCAAATGCGTTGTCCAGATGACACTCACCACTTATGATGATGATCTGTGCCGGATCCTGGAGCCAAACGTGTGCAATACAAAGCGTCGTATTGAGGTGCTCGAAAAGATGCGGGATAGGGGGATACCGACCATCGTGTGGCTGACACCGATCCTTCCGTTTATCAACGATACGGAGGAAAACGTCACTGCGATCCTAAACGAATGTGTCAGAACAGGTGTGAAGGGAGTGATCGATTTCGGCATGGGACTGACACTTAGGGATGGTGACCGGGAATACTATTACAAAGCACTGGATCAGCATTTTCCTGGAATGAAAGAGCGCTACATCAGGCACTACGGCAATGCGTATGAACTGCCGAGCCCCAAGGCAAAAGAATTGAAGGGGATCTTCCGGAGGATCTGTAAGGAAAACGGGATCATGTCAACGCCGGAGGAGTGTTTCCGCTTTATGAGGGAATTGCCGGATAAGAATCCGCAGATGAGCATATTTGATCTGTAAGGCATGGGATCGGTAAGACTACAGGGATCGTTCCTCTGATAGAAAAGAAGTGTTACTATCACAGCACGAAAGGCTGTGGATAGTAACAAAGAAGTAGGTGTCCGATCAGAATGGACTTGATACAGTGGAGACAGAGTATTAAAATATGGATCATAGTATGAAATTTTGGGGGCAAGACCATGAAAGAAGAACGAGAAAAAAAGGCAGAGAAACAGGTCATTGAAAAAACAAAGACGGGACGGATCAGGATTGCCGGCGCTGTGCTGATCCCTTTCTTTGTGATATGCGGCTATGTGATCGGCGTGAAAGGGATGCAGGTGGAAGAAAGCTTCTGGGCCCTGTTTCCGCCGCTGATCGCCATTGCGCTTGCACTGATCACAAAGGAAGTATACAGTTCGCTTTTTGTGGGGATCCTGACGGGAGCCTTGTTCTGGGCGCGGTTTGATCCGGTACAGACCTTAAACCATGTGTTTAAGGACGGTTTCATTACAGTGATCGCGGATGCCTGGAATGTGGGGATCCTGCTTTTTCTGGTCATCCTGGGCATGATGGTGCAGCTTATGAACAGGACCGGTGGTTCCAAGGCTTTCGGACAGTGGGCCGGCAGCCGCATCAAGTCCTCTGTCGGGGCACAGCTGGCCACCATCGGTCTCGGCGTCCTGATCTTTATTGATGATTATTTCAACTGCCTGACCGTGGGCTCGGTAATGCGCCCTGTGACAGATAAACAGAAGATCAGCCGAGAAAAGCTGTCCTACCTCATCGATGCTACGGCAGCACCGGTATGTATCATTGCGCCCATATCTTCATGGGCTGCAGCGGTTGCCGGATTTGTCGAGGGAGAAAATGGTATGCATATCTTCCTGCAGGCGATCCCTTATAATTTTTATGCACTGCTCACGATCGCTATGATGATCATGCTGGTGACTATGAAGGTTTCCTACGGCCCTATGGCAGGTTATGAGAAGCAGGCACTTTTGGAAGCATACTGGAAAGGAGTCGAGGGTCAGACGGAAAGCGGAAACGAAGAGATCAAGGGAAGAGTCTCGGATATGGTCGTTCCTATCGTTCTGCTCATCGCATGCTGTACGATCGGCATGATCTACACCGGAGGTTTTTTCGAAGGGGAGAGCTTTATCAATGCCTTTGCCAATTCGGACGCTTCGGTAGGACTGGTACTCGGATCGGCTACAGCACTGATCATAACGCTTTTGTTCTATCTGCTGCGGGGGATCATCAGCTTTGAGGATTGTATGACCTGTCTGCCGGAGGGCTTCAAGCAGATGGTCCCGGCGATTCTGATCCTTACCTTTGCCTGGTCACTGAAGGCTATGACGGATAATCTTGGAGCTGCACAATACGTCTATAACATGGTGAACGGCTCGGCAAAGGAGCTTCAGGGATTTCTGCCCTGCATCATCTTTTTGATCGCGATCGGTCTGGCCTTTTCCACCGGTACCAGCTGGGGAACCTTCGGCATCCTGATTCCCATTGTGGTAGATTGCTTCCAGAACGTGGATCATACGATGATGATCATCGCTATTTCCGCCTGTATGGCAGGGGCAGTCTGCGGAGACCACTGTTCCCCCATTTCGGATACTACGATCATGTCATCCGCCGGGGCGCAGTGCCGCCATATCAACCATGTGGCAACCCAGCTGCCTTACGCATTCACGGCTGCCGCGATCTCATTTGTGTGCTATCTGATCGCCGGCTTTGTACATAATCCATGGGTTCCGCTGGCGGCAGGTTTGGTATTCATATTTGTTCTTCTTTATGTATTAAAACGCAACACAGCCAATACCTGAACAGAAAACCACGGGGACGGACCTTGTGGTTTTCGGGTTATTTCGATGGGATACAGATGGCGAAACTCAATCCGGTAGGAAATCGACAAAATGTTGTTTGGATGAACAACAGACGGATTTCCGGACGTTTCGGGAATATGTCTGCTGCAGGGAAAAGGAAATGAAACAGGGGAAGGATAAAAAGAAGGAAAGATTAAAGAAAGAAAGATTAAAGAAAGTTTTTACTGCGGTGATCCTGCTTACGATTGCTTTTATATGGGGGCATTCCATGATGCCGGGAGATCTGTCCGGGGAGGAATCCGGCTTTGTCTACCGTATATTGAGTCCGGTCATGAAACTGTTTTTGCCGGATGCGTGGGTGACTGAGCATCTGGTACGAAAAATGGCGCACTTCAGTGAGCACGGAGCACTTGGTGTTGAACTGACGCTATATGCTGCACTTTACAGGGATCTGCAGATCCGGCGTATTGCGAATATCCTCTACAGTGGGCTGACGGCAGCGTTTATAGACGAAACGATACAGATCTTTTCCGGAAGGGGAGCTGCGATCGCCGATGTATGGATCGACCTTTCCGGATTTGCAACCGGGCTTTTGATCGTAAGGCTGATCTGTATATGCCGCCAATGTCACCAACAGAAGCCCTGCGTTTGACAGTATCTCTCCTTGGGTATAAAATAAATTGATATGTGACCTTAAGGAGATAAAAAAGAATGATATGTGATAATGTGTTGGAATATATCGGACATACACCGATGGTACGCTTAAACCGGATGAATGACCCGGATGCAGCGGAAGTACTGGTGAAATATGAGGGATTGAATGTGGGCGGTTCGATCAAGACACGAACCGCTTATAATATGATCAAACAGGCGATCAAAGACGGCATCATTCACGAGGATACGATCATCGTGGAGCCGACCAGCGGGAATCAGGGGATCGGTCTGGCGTTGATCGGAGCTGTGATGGGTTATGAGACCCGTATCATTATGCCGGACAGTGTAAGTGAGGAACGGCGTCTGCTGGTAAGGCACTACGGAGCGCAGGTGATCCTGGTTCATGATGCGGGCGATATCGGGGCATGTATCGAAGAATGTTTGCAGACGGCACTTCGTATGGCGAAGGAAGATCCGAGAGTCTATATCCCGCAGCAGTTTGAAAATCCGGCCAATCCGAGAGTACACAAGCACCATACCGGACTGGAGATCCTGGAACAGGTGGCGGGCCCTATCCACGGCTTTTGCTCCGGCATCGGTACCGGCGGTACGATCAGCGGTATCGGCGCAGTGCTCAAGGCACAGTATCCGGACATCGAGATCTGGGCAGTAGAGCCGGAGAATGCAGCAATCCTGGCCGGCGGTAATATTGGCACCCATCTGCAGATGGGCATCGGTGACGGCATCATTCCGGCAAACTTAAATCAAAAGATCTACGATGATATCTATATCGTGACAGACGAGGAGGCAATTCGTACGGCAAAGGATCTGGCACGTAAAGAAGGACTGATGTGCGGCATCAGTTCCGGAACAAACGTAGCAGCAGCACTTCAGCTGGCCAAGAAACTGGGAAAAGGAAAGACCGTAGTGACGGTTCTTCCCGATACGGCAGAGCGTTATTTCTCCACGCCGTTATTTGAAAATGACTGATCCGGCAGGATAAAATGTATGATTGACACATCCGTCATACCACCCTATTATGTATAGTAGTGTAAGCGCATACAAACAAGGAAGGGAGTTATGCATGAGAAGGTTGTTTAATGATGGGTGGGAGTTTTCAAAGCAGAAACCGGGGACGGATATCGATACATTGGCATCGATGCAGTTTGCGAGGATCAATGTACCGCATGACTGGATGATCGGCAATGTGGAGGATCTGTATGAAAACTCTGTCGGTTTTTATCGCAAGAAATTTTCTCTGGAGAAAAAAGCGGGTTCCCGCTATGAGATCTATTTTGAGGGTGTCTATATGGACAGCACCCTGTATGTGAACGGGCTGGAAGCAGGCGTATGGAAATACGGCTATTCCAGTTTTTTCTTTGATATTACCGAACTCCTGAAGGACGGAGAAAATGAAGTGCTGGTAAAGGTGGTTTATCAGTCACCTAACAGCCGCTGGTACAGCGGGGCCGGGATCTACCGCGATGTGTATTTCATCGAGCATCCCGAGGTACATCTGGTAACTGACAGTGTATATATCTCTGCTAAGCCGGCAGCGGAAGAAGGGAAGATCACGCAGGATACGGTATTGGATCAGGAATGGTTTTTAACCATCAGTGTCGAGCTGGCAAACGGTGCGGCAGACTGCAGATGGAATAAGGGCATTAACGGTCTGGCACAGGTGCCGAACGATACCGGAATCCTCTTTGAAGTTCCGGAATTGGGACTGTCCTGTGAAACAACTGCAGGTGATGCAACGGCAGAAGTATTGGCAGACCGGACAGTGCGTGTGGAATGGAAGGTGAAAGTCGATGCTCCAAAGCTGTGGTCTTTGGAAGATCCGAAACTGTATGAATGTGAAGTATCCCTGAAAAACGGGGATGCAAAGAAGGAGCGTTTCGGTTTCCGCAGTTTTACGTTTGATACCAATAAGGGATTTTTCTTAAACGGTGTGCATGTAAAGATCAACGGAGTGTGCGAGCATCACGATCTGGGGGCCATCGGGGCGTGCTTTAACCGTGCGGCAATGCAGCGCAAGTATGAGATCCTGCGGACGATGGGGATCAACGCGATCCGCACGGCACATAATATGCCGGCGGTGGGACTCCTGGATCTGGCGGATGAGATGGGCTTTCTGGTCATGGATGAAGCCTTTGATATGTGGGAAGGCTGCAAGACGGAATACGACTACGGCCGTTTCTTTGTGGAATGGCAGGAGCGGGATGTACGCAGCTGGATCCG
Organism: Lachnospiraceae bacterium; assembly: GCA_017634975.1. Taxonomy (GTDB): domain Bacteria; phylum Bacillota; class Clostridia; order Lachnospirales; family Lachnospiraceae; genus NK4A136. Next base: position 22,026 of record JAGBMJ010000138.1, read on the forward strand.
GCGTGACCGTAATCATCCGAGTATCTTCTTATGGAGCATCGGAAATGAGATCTACGATACCCACAAGGATGCGCATGGACAGGATATCACACGGTATCTGCAAAAGGAAGCAAGGGAGAATGATCCGTATGGGAATGCAGTGATCGGTATGGGATCAAACTATATGCCCTGGGAGAATACACAGAAGTGTGCGGATATCCTGAAATACGTGGGATACAACTATGCGGAGAAGTTTTACAACGAACATCATGCAGCACATCCCGACTGGTATATCTTTGGCAGTGAGACAGCCTCTACGGTACAGAGCCGCGGCATCTACCACTTTCCTTATGAGCGGGCGGTACTGGCGGATGATAACTGGCAGTGTTCGGCATTGGGCAACAGCACCACCAGCTGGGGAGCACCCAATCCGGAGTACTGCGTGATCCAGGAGAGGGATCACGATTTCTCGATGGGGCAGTTTTTGTGGTCGGGCTTTGATTATATCGGAGAGCCGACGCCGTACCATACCCGCAATTCCTACTTCGGACAGATCGATACCGCGGGCTTCCCGAAGGACAGCTACTATGTCTATAAGGCGGCGTGGACAAAGGAACCTTTTGTACACGTATTTCCGTATTGGGATTTCAATCCGGGACAGATGGTCGATGTGCGTGTAGTATCGAATGCGCCGGTGGTGGAACTGCTGGTAAATGGCCGGTCGCTTGGAAAGAAGAATATCGATCATGCGCATGGCACGGTGTTGAGCGGGGATTATCAGACACCGTATGCGCCGGGAGAGATCACGGCGGTAGCGTATGATGCGGACGGAAACGAAGTGGCCAGACAGACAAGGTATTCGTTTGGAAATGCCAAAGCGCTGGCGACAAAAGTCTATAAGCCGGAAAAGAACTATACGGCTGGCTGCGGGGATATGGCATTTATCGAGGTATCGGCAGTGGATGCAGACGGGCATCCTGTGGAAAATGCCTGCAATATCGTGAAGGTATCGGTAAACGGTGCAGGCTGGCTGACCGGTCTGGATAACGGTAACTCTGCGGATGAGGAGGAATACAAAGGCTGCGAGAAACGGCTGTTCTCCGGGAAGATGCTGGTGTGCATTGCGATCGGATCCGAATGCGGAGAGATACGTGTGGATCTGCAAAGTGAAGGTCTGACCGGTGCGGCGTGTACGCTTCAGGTAACGGAAAAGAAAGAGATCCCGGGCATCTCACTGCTCCCGGAAGTGTTGGATCGTGGGGGGAAAGGGATTGTCTGGCCGCGCAGGATCGAGCTGCTCTGCGACGGGGACAGACAAATGACGAAAGAGCATCAGGAGGTGCGGATCACGGCAAAGATCGATCCGCCGGAAGCAGCGGAAAAACTTAAACCGGAAGACCTGATCTGGAAGGCAGTTACCGATGACGGTATCGAGAGCAATATCGCAAAGGTCACAAAGACCGACGGCATGTGTGCTGCCGTAAAGGCTCTGGGGGACGGAAATTTCCGGCTGCGTTGTATGACAAAATGCGGATCGGATCCGGTCAAAGTGATCTCGGAGCTGGAATTTACGGCAGCCGGGATCGGTGTGGCTACGCTGGATCCGTACCATTATGTTGCCGGCGGTCTGTGGAGCTATGGCGAGGGTGAGATCGGTGTGGGCAATGAGCACGGCGTATCTTCGGCACGAGGGGAACGCAGTGTGATCGGATTTGAGAATATTGATTTTGGCGCTTACGGTTCGGATGAGATCACGATCGATATCTTTAATCTCTCGGATGATCCCTTTGATTTTGCACTGTGGGAAGGCATCCCGGGACAGCCGGACAGTGAGAAACTTCTGGACGGGCATTACCACAAGAAGTCCATTTGGAATGTATACCAGCCGGAAACCTACCGCTTAAGCCGCAGGATGAAAGGGTTGAGCAATCTGTACATTGTGGCAGAGGATAAAGTGCATTTCGGAGGCTTTACGTTTACGGAGTATCAAAAGGCATACGAGCGCCTAAATGCCGGGGAATGCGATGAAGTATACGGTGACAGCTATGAGAAAAAGGCGGATCGCATTGCCGGTATCGGAAATAACGTGACCGTCGAGTTTAAGGATATGGATTTCTGCAGGGAAGCCGTGACCGGACTGAAGATCACCGGCGTGAGTCACATTCCGGTAAATACGATCCATGTGATCTTTGATAACGGATCCGAAGAGATCCGTGATATCCTGGAATTTGCACAGGATGGCGGCGAGACGCAGAGCTTTGCAGTAAGCAGCTATTCCGGAAAGGGAACGATCCGGCTGGTATTCCTGCCGGGCAGCAGTTTTGATCTGATCGCACTGCAGTTTCAGGAGTAGGTTGCATAGCATGATCAGATTTTGACAAAATCACGGAAAAAGCGTATAATTTCTATTAATATTTGGTTAAAATTCACATTCGCGATTTGCGGCAGAAAGTATAGAACTTTCTGCCCGGCGGATGGGATGTTTTCTTCGGGGGGTAAGGTATGAGTCTGGTCAGAACAAACGAGAAGTGTATCGGTTGTAACCGCTGCATCCGTGCCTGCAGCAGCATGGGGGCTAATGTGGCCGTGGAAAAGGGCAGAGGCAATGTCATCGATGTGGATCCTGACAAATGTATTGCCTGTGGGGCGTGTCTGGATGTGTGTGAGCATGATGCCAGAGAGTACATTGATGATGTGGAGCAGTTTTTCGAAGATCTGAAAAAGGGCGTAAAGATCTCCGTGCTCATTGCGCCGGCCTTTCTGGCAAATTACCCGAAGGAATACGAAGCGTATCTTGGTATGCTTAAGAAACTGGGGGTGAACCGGTTCATCAGCGTATCTTTTGGGGCGGATATTACCACCTGGGGCTATATCAAATATATCACTGAGAATAAGTTCTACGGAGGGATCTCGCAGCCTTGTCCTGCCGTAGTCGGCTATATCGAGCGCTATATGCCGGAGCTGTTGCCGAAGCTGATGCCGGTGCAGTCACCGATGATGTGTTCGGCGATCTATGCGAAGAAGTATATGAAACTGAACGATAAGCTGGCGTTTATCAGTCCTTGTATCGCAAAGAAAAACGAGATCGACGATCCGAACAATCAGGGGTATATTTCCTATAATCTGACCTTTAAGCATCTGATCCGCTATCTGCGTTCCCATCCGGTGAGCGGTGCGGCACCTTATAAAGACGAGATTGAATACGGTCTGGGGTCGATCTACCCGATGCCAGGTGGTCTGAAGGAGAATGTGTACTGGCTTCTGGGAGAGGATGCCCTGGTGCGCCAGATGGAAGGCGAGCATCATATGTATGCATACCTTCACAAGAATGCTGCTTTGCTGAAAGGCGGCAAGACACCGTATCTGTTCGTGGATGCGCTCAACTGCACCAACGGCTGTCTGTACGGACCGGGGACGGAAGTGCGTGCAGATCTGTCGGAAGAGGTCTTTATGACGATCCAAAAGATCAAGGCAGAGAGCAAGAATTCTTCCAAAAAGTCGGCGTGGGGCCGGGGATTGACACCGAAGAAGCGGCTGGATGCACTGAATAAACAGTTTGCCAATCTGAATCTTAATGATTTTTTACGAAAGTATACCGATCGCAGCGCAAAATGCAGACACCGAATCCCGAGCAACCGGGAACTGGAAGAGATCTATACAAAGATGCAGAAAGATACCGCGGAAAAGCGTGCGATCGATTGCAGCTGCTGCGGATATGAATCCTGTCACGATATGGCGGTAGCCATTTATAACGGCTATAACCACATCCACAACTGCGTGCATTACATCAAGGACCGTGCGTACGAAGAGAAGGACAAGGCAGTAGCGCTGACGGAAGAGATCACCAGAACGCAGGAGGAAATGCGCGAAAAGAAACTGACGCTGATGGATGAGATCTCGGACAATTTCAGCACGCTGAAGGAAACTATTGGTCAGATTGAAGAAACCAGTTCGGATAATGTGAAGCATACGGCAGGAATCTCGGCAGATATGTCGGATGTGGATGCTTTTGCCAATGAGCTGAAACAGGTACTGAACACGATCGAAAACTGCCTGAATAAGCTGGAAACGAACAATGCGGATGTGATCGCGATCGCGGCACAGACGAACCTGCTTGCGCTCAATGCTTCGATCGAGGCAGCGCGTGCCGGAGAAGCAGGGCGCGGATTTGCGGTCGTTGCGGAAGAGATCAAAAAGCTGGCAGAGGGTTCCAAAACGACAGCTGACGACAGCAACTCCAACAATCAGGATATCCGGGAGACGATCGAGCGGCTGATCGAGGAAGCCGGAAAACTGACGCAGATCGTAGAGCAGGTGAACGGCAGGGCTTCGACACTGGTGGCCTCTGCCGAGGAGACAACCGCCTCCATCAGCCTGATGAAGGATGTGGCGGAGAATGTGGAAACTTCCCTTCGGCAGATCCTGCAGGATTAAATGATCAAAAGAAAACCATTGGGACGGACCTGATGGTTTTTATGCTTTTAGAATAGCGGAGAATGCAGATGGTTCCATGCCATAGGAAGACTGTTGCGGCATGAGGACGGCACGCCGCTTTCATATGTCGGAATGTTTGTGGATATTACGGATCGAAAGAAGCCGATCGTGTAGAAATCATATTTATAGCAGACCAAGATACGTTTGCTATGGGGAGCAGGGATGAAAAAAGAGGAAAAGACCAATGTGATGCGTGTGCTGGATGGAAAGAAGATTTCCTATGAGAGCCACAGTTATGAACCGGATGCGACTATGAGCGGAGAGGAGATCGCTGAGCTCCTGGGCGAGGATGCGCAAAAAGTTTTTAAAACACTGGTGACGCAGGGCAAGAGTGGCGCCTATTATGTGTTTGTGGTCCCGGTGAAAGAGGAACTGGATCTGAAGAAAGCGGCGAAGGCAGCGGGCGAAAAGGCGATTGCAATGATCAAGCAGAAGGAATTGCTGCCGCTTACCGGATATGTACATGGCGGTTGCTCTCCCATCGGAATGAAAAAAGCATTTCCGACGTTTCTTCACGAAACGGCTCCCGGTTTTGACCGGATCTTTGTCAGCGCCGGCAAGGTGGGCTTTCAGGTGGAACTCTCACCACAGGATCTGATCGGGATCGTCCGGTGTCAGGTGGCGGACATCGTGGTTTAACACTTTACAGAAAAAAGATATTATCAAAATGAAAATATCTATTGACAACCCGTGCCACTTGTAATACTGTAATTGTAGAACAAGAGATACGGAGAAGGAGGACATGACTATGAAGAAAGCGTTGATCATTGTTGATATGCAAAAGGATTTTGTAACAGGATGCCTCGGCAGCAAGGAGGCACAGGCTGTGGTAAACGGCATTAAGAAGTATGCCGATGGCTTTGACGGAGATATCTATTTCACCAAGGATACCCATCAGGACAACTATCTGGAGACCCAGGAAGGGAAGCGGCTTCCGGTGACACACTGCATCAAGGGCAGCGACGGATGGGAGATCGTAGATGCGCTGAAGGACATTCCTGCAAAGCAGACCTTTGAAAAGCCGGTCTTTGGCTCGAAGGCACTGGCAGAGACCATTGCAGCGAATAAGTATGATGAGGTGTATCTCTGCGGTGTATGCACCGGAATCTGTGTACTGAGCAATGCGATCCTGATCAAGGCTTACGATGCAGATGTCAGAGTCGCGGTACTCGGCGAACTGTGCGCCTGTGTGACACCGGATACCCACAAGACCGCGCTGGGGGCAATGGCGACGGCACAGATCGATATCATCTGATAGCAATAAATAAGTTTTAAATATCATATTCAAAATAAGGTGTATTTCAGCAATTCCATTTCAGAAAGAGAGGGACAATCTTATGAAACTGCAGCCGATCATCGAGAGCCTGTTGGAGACTGACCTGTATAAATTCAGCATGGGTCAGGCGATTTACCATCAGTTTCCGGACTACAAGACTACATGGACCTTTAAGTGCCGTAACACGGATGTAAAGTTTACCGCGGAAATGATCGAGGAGATCAAGGAGCAGATCAAGGCCTACTGTGAACTGCGCTTCACGGAGGAGGAACTGGCTTATCTGGATACCATTGAATGGTTTAAGGGATCCTACATCGACTTCCTTCGTCTGTGGCATCCGCGCTACGAAGATTTTGAGATCACGACCGATGCAGATTGCGGCCTGACCATCGATACCAGAGGCACCTGGCTCAACACTTCTATGTACGAGATCCCGACCCTGGCCATCGTCAACGAAGTCTACTTCCGTATGGCATACGATTACAATCATCTGATCGAAAGCTTCAAGGAGCGCCTGGACGCAAAGTATAATGCCCTGAGGGATGGTAAGTATTACCTGGGTGTATTCTCCGAGTTTGGTCTGCGCAGACGTTTGTCTGCCGAGGCACAGGAACTGGCCGTACAGAAATTTGCAAGCCTGAATAAAGACTTAAAATGTGCGACCACCTTTGTCGGTACTTCCAATGTGTTCCTGGCAAAGAAGTTTGGTGTAAAGCCGGTCGGTACTATGGCACACGAATGGATCATGTGTGTCGGCCAGGGCAATCACAAGCACAATCCGGCATACTCCAACTGGTATGCGCTGGATGCGTGGGTAAAGGAATACGGCGTATTGAACGGTACCGCACTGACGGATGCCATCACTACAGACTGCTTCCTGAAAGACTTCCAGCTGACCTATTCCACTCTGTTCTCCGGTGTGCGTCACGATTCCGGTGATCCGATCGAGTGGGGCGAGAAGATGATCGCGCACTACGAGAAGCTGGGATTGGATCCCAAGACCAAGACCCTACTGTTCTCCGACTCGCTTGATTTTGAGCGCGCGGACAAAATCTGGAGACACTTCCAGGGACGTGCAAAGGTAGCTTTCGGTATTGGTACCTATCTGGCAAACGATACCGATGTGGAACCGCTCAACATCGTTATGAAGACCACTGCCTGCAACGGACAGGATGTGGCAAAGATTTCGGATGTGGAAGGCAAGGGAATGTGCAAGAACCCGGCTTATGTACACTATCTGAAACGATGCATCCAGTGGCGTATGGAGCACGAAAAATAAAGACAACATAGGGAGAACATAACAACGCACCGCCCCTTGGAAAAGGGGCGGTGTTGTGTTATATTTTAAGTATCAAACAATACTTGCAAAGGAATAGAGCCTATGAATAATAAACTGGAAAGTATTGAGTTTAAATATCTGAAGAGTCTTTCGAATCAGTTCCCGAACATCGCGGCGGCTTCGACCGAGATCATCAACCTGCAGGCGATCATGAACCTGCCGAAGGGGACGGAGCATTTCCTGACGGATATTCACGGAGAGTGTGAGCAGTTTAATCACGTGATGAAAAACGGCTCTGGTTCCGTGCGCAGAAAGATCGATGAGGAATTCGGCAATACCCTGAGTGAAAAGGATAAGCGCTCACTGGCGACACTGATCTACTATCCCAAGGAACGGCTGGCAATCGTGGAAGACGAAGAGGAGTTCCTGGAGGACTGGTATAAGGTGACCCTGCACCGGCTGGTAAGGATGCTGACCCGTGTGTCTTCCAAGTATACCCGGTCTAAGGTTAGACGTGCACTGCCGAGGGATTTTGCCTATGTCATTGAGGAACTGATCACCGAGAAGGAAGAGCTGGAAGATAAGGAAGCGTACTATAACGAGATCATCCATACGATCATCAATATCGGCAGCGCACCGCAGTTCATCATCGAACTGAGCGAGCTGATCCAGCGTATGGTCGTAGATCATCTGCATATCGTCGGGGATATCTTTGACCGTGGCAAGGGGCCGCATATCATTCTGGATACCCTGATGCACTATCATTCCCTGGATATCCAGTGGGGCAACCATGACGTGATCTGGATGGGCGCTGCAGCGGGCGATATGACCTGTATCGCTACCGTGATCCGTAATTCCGCGCGCTATGGCAATCTGGACACGCTGGAGGAAGGCTACGGGATCAATCTGGTGCCTCTGGCGACCTTTGCCCTGCAGACCTATGCCAAGACCGATTGCGGCGTGTTTGCCATCAAGTACGACGATGATTACAATACCCGTGACCTGGAACTGGATATGCGGATGCACAAGGCCATTTCCATACTGCAGTTCAAGCTGGAAGGGGCAACGATCCGCAGAAATCCGGAGTGGAACATGGATAACCGACTGCTTCTGGATAAGATCGATTATGAGAAAAAGACCGTCAAAGTGGACGGTAAGGAATATGCGATGCGGGATGTGGATTTCCCTACCGTGGATCCGCGTAATCCGTATGCGCTGACCGAAGATGAGCAGCTGGTTATGGAACGTCTGGTAGCGGCCTTTAAGCACAGCGAGAAGCTGCAAAAGCACGTGAAGTTCCTCTATTCCAAGGGGGCGATGTATAAGGTGCACAACTCCAACCTGCTTTATCACGGCTGCGTGCCCATGGATGAGAAGGGAAACTTCCGTTCCCAGAGCATCGCGGGCGTGGAGTACAAGGGTAAGGCGCTGTACGATGCGCTGGAGATGTATGCGAGAAAGGGCTATTATTCCAAGGATCCCAAGGAGCGGCAGTTTGGCCGGGATATCCTGTATTATATCTGGACCGGTGAGAATTCGCCGGTGTACGGTAAGGATAAGATGACCACCTTTGAGCGTTACTTCATCGAAGATAAGGAGACGCACAAGGAAGTAAAGAACCCGTATTACAGCCTTTACAACAATGAGGATGTGGTCAATTCGATTATGGAAGAATTCGGACTCAGTCCAAAGAATTCTCACATCATCAACGGACACGTGCCGGTAGAAGTGGCAAAGGGCGAGACGCCGATCAAGTGCGGCGGCAAGCTGCTGGTCATTGATGGCGGCTTTTCCAAGGCCTACCAGGCCAGGACCGGGATCGCGGGCTACACGCTGGTAGCCAATTCCCATGGTATGTATCTGGTAAGCCACCAGCCGTTCGAGAGCAAAGAGGTGGCTGTGCGTACCGAGGCAGATATCGTCAGTGAGCGTATTCCTGTGGAGATGGCACCCAGACGTATTATGGTAGCGGATACCGATGTCGGTAAGGAGCTGAAGGAGAGCATCAGTCAGCTGGAGAAGCTGCTGGAGGCATACCGCGAAGGCATCATACTCGAAAAATAAGCGACACCGCATCGAAAAGCGTTGCTGACAAATGCAGTGTCAAGACTGAAATAAAAAACCGGCAGAGTCGAAACTCCGCCGGTCTTTTTATTGCTTATCGTAGATCTTAATTAGTTCTGGTCTTCCCACTTCCAGTTTACTACTTCCGGAAGGTCTACGCCGTAGTCAGCGATGTACTGCTTGTGCTCAACCAGCTTGTCGCTCATCTTCTGATACAGATATGCGCCACGGTTGCCCAGCTGCGGCAGGAACTTCAGAGCGTCCTGTACCAGGTGGAAACGGTCGATATCGTTCTGTACACGTACATCGAAAGCAGTAGTGATGGTACCTTCTTCTTTGTAACCGCGTACATGCATCAGACGGTTGTTGTGACGACGATAGGTCAGCTCGTGTACCAGTGTTGCATAGCCGTGGAAGTTGAAGATTACCGGCTTGTTGGTAGTGAACAGCATATCGTACTCTGCATCGGACAGGCCGTGCGGATGCTCGGTCTGCGGAACCAGCTTGAACAGGTCAACTACGTTGATGAAACGGATCTTGATGTCCGGCAGTTCCTTACGAAGGATGGATACTGCTGCCAGTGCTTCCAGAGTCGGGGTCTCACCTGCGCAGGCAAATACGATATCCGGCTCCTGGCCCTGATCGTTGGAAGCCCAATCCCAGATGCTGATACCCTGTGTGCAGTGCTTAACAGCTTCCGGCATGGACAGCCACTGCGGACGCGGATGCTTGGATGCAATCACAACGTTTACATAGTTGCGGCTCTTCAGGCAGTGATCCATAGTGGACAGCAGCATGTTGGTGTCTGCCGGCAGGTAGATACGTACCACGTCAGCCTTCTTGTTCGCGATATGATCCATAAAGCCCGGATCCTGATGTGTAAAGCCGTTGTGGTCCTGCTGCCATACGGTAGAGCACATCAACAGGTTCAGGGAAGCGATTTCCTCTCTCCAAGGCAGCTGGTTGCAAACCTTCAGCCACTTAGCGTGCTGAGCACCCATGGAGTCGATGATACGGGAGAATGCTTCGTAAGTATTGAAGAAACCGTGACGACCGGTGAGCAGGTAACCTTCCAGCCAGCCTTCGCACATATGCTCGGAAAGCATGGAGTCCATTACACGGCCGAAGCGGGACAGATGATCGTCCATATCGCTCTGGTCTGCGTTCCAGTCTCTGTTCTCTACTTCGAATACGGAAGAGAAGCGGTTGGAGTTGTTCTCATCCGGAGAGAAGATACGGAAGTTCTTAGCTTCCGCGTTCAGCTTGAAGATATCGCGGATGTAGTTGGAAAGGTTGGAAGTATCCTGGCTTTCCTTTGCACCGTGTGCTTCGGTATCAAATGCATAGTTACGGAAATCAGGGAGACGCAGGTCACGCAGCAGCTTACCGCCGTTAGCGTGCGGGTTCATACCCAGTCTTGCATCACCGGTCGGGCACAGAGCTTCGATCTCCGGAAGTACGCGGCCGTTCTCGTCGAACAGCTCTTCCGGCTTGTAGCTGCGCAGCCACTCTTCGAGCATACCCAGGTGCTCCGGCTTGTCCATCATGATAGGTACCTGATGAGCCAGGAAGTTGCCCTCGATACGGTTGCCGTCTACTACCTTCGGACCGGTCCAACCCTTCGGTGTACGCAGAACGATCATCGGCCATACCGGACGGGTAGCGTCGTTGTTCTCACGAGCGTTCTTCTGGATGGCTTTGATCTTCTCGATCACGATATCCATGGTCTCAGCCATCTTGCGATGCATAGCCATCGGCTCATCGCCTTCTACGAAGTACGGCTCCCAGCCATTACCGTGGAAGAAATCGGTCAGCTCTTCTTTGGAAAGACGGCCGAAGATGGTCGGGTTAGCAATCTTGTATCCGTTCAGGTGCAGGATCGGAAGAACCGCACCGTCGCCTACCGGGTTGATGAACTTGTTGCACTGCCAGGAAGTAGCCAGAGGGCCGGTCTCAGCCTCACCGTCACCTACAACAACAGTAGCGATCAGATCCGGGTTATCAAAGATGGCACCGCAGCCGTGAGCGATGGAGTAACCAAGCTCGCCGCCTTCGTGAATGGAACCCGGAGTTTCCGGTGCACAGTGGCTCGGAACGCCGCCCGGGAAAGAGAACTGCTTGAACAGTTTCTGCATACCTTCCTCGTCACGGGAGATATTCGGATAGATCTCGCTGTAAGATCCGTCAATATAATCATTTGCAATAAAGAAGTTTCCGCCGTGTCCCGGACCGGACAGAAGGATCATGTCCAGATCATAACGCTTGATGGCACGGTTGCAGTGCAGGAAGATGAAGTTCTGACCGGGAACGGTTCCCCAGTGACCTACGATCTTCTTCTTAACCATATCTGCGGTCAGAGGCTTTTTCAGAAGCGGGTTCTCCAGCAGGTACAGCTGACCTGCGGACAGATAGTTGGCCGCACGGAAGTACTTGTCCATTCTCTGGATCAGTTCGTCCGTAATGGGGCCTTTTTCGATAATACTGTTGTCCATGTTTTGTATCCTTTCTTTAAGTAGATATAGAAATAATTAACCTTGCATATCATACTTCAAAACCATATCTTTTGTCTATCGTCATTTTCTCATAATATTTCGACAAATTGCACAAATTATTGTGTGTTTTGTTGACAGATTGGATAGCTTTTGTTTCGGCGGGATGAAAAAGACATGACAGTTACGGGAAAAAATTGGTATAATACAAAGGATATTTTCGGCGAATTGAACAGTAGGGGATATAGGTATGGCATTGGATTATGAAAAAGAAGCGTTGACGGATACTTCCGGTTTTGTTTTACTCTCGGATTATGTACCGGGGATTGTGCAGGAGATCCGCTATTTTTCGACCTATAACTTTGTGGGAGACCGGATCGATGGTTATGAGGCACCGGTCGCGATCATTACCAAAGAAGCAGCCAGAGCGTTAAAGAGCATCGCCAACCGGGCAAATGTCATGGGGTATCGTCTCAAGGTATTTGATGCATACCGTCCGGCTATGGCGGTACGGCATTTTGTACTGTGGGGGATCGAAGATCTGGATCAGAAGATGAAACCGTTCTTTTATCCGGATCTGGAAAAACAGGAACTGTTCCGGCAGGGGTATATCGCCAGCCGGTCCAGCCACAGCAGGGGCAGCACGATCGATCTGACGCTTCTGGATATGAAGACGGGAAAAGAACTGGATATGGGCAGCCCTTTTGATTACTTCAGTGAGATGTCACATCCGGATTACAAAGGGATCCGTGAGGAGCAGTATGCCAATCGTATGGTGCTGCAGGATCTGATGGTAAAAGGCGGTTTTGTTCCGATCGACTGTGAATGGTGGCATTTTACGTTGGATAACGAACCCTACCCGGAGACCTATTTTGAGTTTCCGCTGGCGATGGATGTGCTTAAGAGATAAAAGATGTATACCGAAGACGAAAGCAGACAGATTTCAAAACTGGCAGCACAGGCGATCGCACTGGCAAAGGATAACCTGCTGATCCATCTGCGTTTCCTGGACCGGGCACTGGCAAAACTGGAAACGGCGGAACGCTGGGGGCTGGAAGGACTGGCGACGGATACGCAGACGCTGTATTACGATCCCCTTTACGTGCTGCGTTTATACAAAAAAGCGCCGGCAGCTCTGGCGAGAGCCTGTCTTCATAGCCTGCTGCACTGTATTTTTTCGCATGCCTACGGTTATGAAAAAATGGATACACAGCGCTGGGATCTGGCGGCGGATATTGCCGTGGAAGCCGTGATCCTGGAGCTGGATCTGGAATCCGTGACATTGGAAAACGATGTGGAACTTCCGGGCAAACTGAAAGTCCTGCGGCAGGATGCCGGCGGTCTCACGGCGGATATCCTGTACCGGTATTTTAAGCGCGCAGATTTGCCGAAGCAGACGATCGCGGATTATCAAAAGAGTTTTGCGAGGGATCTGCATACTTATTGGAAGGCACAGGAGCGCATCGAGATGACGGAAGAAGAGTGGCAGCAGATCTCCAGACGGATCCGTGCGGAACTGAAATCTTTTTCCGAAAGCCGCGGTATGGGGGAGACGCTGAAGGAGAGTCTGGACGAATCCACGAGGGAACGTTATGACTACCATAGCATCCTGCAGCGGTTCATGGTCATGGGCGAACGGATGGGCGTCAATGAAGAAGAGTATGATTACATCTTTTACACCTATGGCCTGAATACATACGGCAATCTGCCGCTGGTGGAACCCCTGGAATACCGCGAAGAGAAGCGCGTGCGGGAATTTGTGATCGCCATTGACACATCGGCATCCTGCAGCGGCGCGATCGTGAAAGGCTTTCTGCGCAGGACTTTTGAAATGCTCAAAGAAGGGGAGAGTTTTTTTGAGAAGATCAACATTCATATCGTGCAGTGCGACAGCGAGATCCAGAGTGATAGAAAGATCACAAACCGGGAAGAACTGGAGCACTACCTTACGGACATTTCCCTGCGGGGCTTCGGCGGCACGGATTTCCGGCCCGTCTTTGCTTATGTGGAGGAATTACTGGAACAGGGAGAGTTTGAGAATCTGAAGGGGCTGATCTATTTTACGGACGGTTTCGGGATCTATCCGTCGCTGCAGCCACCCTATGATGTGATCTTTGCTTTTCTGAACGAGGACCGTACCCGCGGACCGGTTCCGCCCTGGAGCATGAAAGTCGTACTGGAGGAAGAGGATCTCGAAGAGAAAACGGAAAAAACGGATACAACATTCGCGATTTCCGATGAAAGTTAAAACAGAATAAGAAATAAAACAGAATAAGAAATAAAACAGAATAAGAAATAAAACAGACAGGAAATAATAATATGAACATTTCGCAAGCCAAAGAATTTATACGTAACACCGTACAACTGTATCTGAAGAAAGACGACTACGGCACCTACCGTATCCCGATCGTGCGGCAGCGTCCGATCTTTTTGCTGGGGGCACCCGGGATCGGAAAGACGGCGATCATGGAACAGATCGCGCAGGAGATGGGGATCGCACTGGTGAGTTATTCCATGACCCATCATACCAGACAGTCGGCACTGGGGCTGCCCTTCATCACACGGAAGACATATGGAGAGGAAGAATATTCCGTTTCGGAATATACGATGAGTGAGATCATCGCGTCCGTCTATGATACGATGGAACGGAGCGGTTTAAAGGAAGGCATTCTCTTTCTGGACGAGATCAACTGCGTTTCGGAAACCCTGTTCCCCTCGATGCTGCAGTTTTTGCAGTACAAGGTGTTCGGACGGCATGCCGTACCGGAAGGCTGGGTGATCGTGACAGCCGGTAACCCGCCGGAATACAACCGTATGGTGCGGGAGTTTGACGTGGTGACCATGGATCGTATGAAACTGCTGGAAGTGGAACCGGATCTGAAGGCATGGCAGCGCTATGCCGGGGAACGCAGGCTGCACGCGGCAGTCACTTCGTATCTCGAGATACGGCAGGATCATTTCTATGTGATGGAATTGAACGCGAAAGGACGCAGCTATGTGACGGCCAGGGGGTGGGAAGATCTGTCTGAGATCCTGCTGTTATATGAAGAGGAAAAGCTCAAGATTGACGAAGCACTGATCGGGCAGTATCTGCATAATGAAAAAGTGGTCAAGGAATTTGCGGCGTACTATGAGCTGTTTGAGAAATACAAGAGGGATTATCATATCGCGGAGATCTTAAAGGGGAACGCCGATGCCAATGCGATCCGGCGTGCGCAGAATGCCAGGTTTGATGAGCGGATCTCCCTGCTCGGTATGCTGGCAGACCGCGTAGAAACGGATATGCAGGAGGTACTTGACCGCGCGGATGTGCTCACGGCACTGCAGCCGGTATTGAAAGGGATGAAGGCACAGGCAGAAGGCGGTGCCGATACGGAGTCGTTGACCGGGATCGCACACAAAGCGCTGGAACACCGCAGACAGCAAAGGAAGAAGCTTTCCGCCGGTGGGGCATTGTCTGAGCAGCAGCGCAGACAGGAGATCCGCACGGAGGCATTTCTGGAAGAGATCCTTCACGCGATGAACGGTTCTATGGCATCGGAGGCGAAGGAAAGTTTTGCGGCAGCAGCTGCTCTGTATACGCAGGCGTTGACGGTTTTGCAGGAGAGTACCGGGCAGGTGCAGGCCGAGCTGAAAGCTTTGTTCGGATTTGCGGAAGAAGCCTTTGCGGAGGGCAATGAGATGATGATCCTGCTGACGCGACTGACGGTCAGCAAGACGGCTTCCCGTTTCATCGGGCTGTTTGGCAGTGAAGAATATCTGCGGCTTTCCAGTGGCATGATGGTCACGGAGCGCAGCGGAGCCCTGCGGGAAGAGATCCTGAAGCTGGATCTGTAAAATAGAGGTGTTATGAACGAGATCAAAATATCCATTTCCGGCGCAGAGTTGCTTTTCAACCTGCAGGAGACCAACAATCAAAAAACGACGACTATGACCCGCCTGGACGGTAATATCCCGGAATTGTCCGTTCCTGCCTATGTGACGATCGACGATGCATCTGTTCCGGTGACCGCGATCGGGCGCAAGGCGCTTATGGGCAATCGCCGCCTGCAGATACTCACTCTGCCGAATACGCTTGCGCAGATCGATGACTGGGCATTCGCCGGCTGCCGCAGACTGCGGGAAGTGACGATGCCCCGGGGGAAGCTCGGAAAAGGTGTGTTTCAAGATTGCGAAGCGCTGCGGAAAATCCGTTTTTCGGATGGCGGCACTGAGGATGCGGCGGCGCTGCTTTCGGAAGTGGCCAGACACGATATCGTATATCTGACGGATCTGGCGGCAGTGGGAAGTGCAGAGTGGTTCCGACAGTGGGATGCATGGCTTTTGCGCTTTTTGGAACAGTCCGATCAGGAGGGGTATTCCGGACAGGTACCCTGCGGGGAGGAAGATTACGGCACTTCGGATGTGGGTTCCTATGAGAGCGGACGCCGACGCGAAAAAGCAGAACGCTGCTTGTTGCGTCTGATGTATCCGGAAGGGATCGCGGAGGGGCTGAAGGAGAGGCTGCAGAAGTATATTTCCGATCATACTAAAGGAAGTGCGGAAGGAGAGGAAGCCTGGCAGATGCTCCTTCAGAAGCACCCGGAAGAGAAGGAATGGTACCGGGCCTTTGCAGAGGCCGGAGGTTTGCATGAACAGAACCGGGATCAGCTGCTGGGATCGATCCCGGAAGAGTATGCCGAGATGAAAGCGTTCTTTATCAATTACGGGCAGGAGAAGGAAAAGAAGGCAGTTTTTTTTGCCAATCTGGCGTTATGATTTTTGGGGATCGTTTTTTGCGATACCAGCATAGAATATACAAAAAGTGGTTGCACATCCGATGCAGATACGATAAAATAAATTGCGTTGACATCCGTTACGGATCGTCATTGGGATCATAGCTCAGCTGGGATGAGCGTCCGCTTGACGTGCGGGAGGTCACAGGTTCGAACCCTGTTGGTCCCACTCTCAAAAAAGCCCCGGAAACCTTGCAAAATAAGGCTTCCGGGGCTTTTTTGTATCCTATCGGTGGATTTCTGATGGAAAAGATGAATATGGCATAAGAAAAGAGGCGGAGTGATCCGCCCCTTTTCTTATGGACTTTTCAGAGATGTTAGTATAGTTACTTCTTTTTGGAATATTCGGTGATCTCAGAAACCGATCTGGTGATATCGTGGAGGGAGTCGGTTACCTTTTTGGTCTCGGTCGCCTGCACGGAAGCAGTATTGTTTACTTCATCCACAGCTTTTTTTACGTTATCTACAGCGGTGATGATGTCATTGAGGGAATCGTTGATCGCCTTGGCGGAGGAACCGCTCATCTGTGCCAGTTTGCCCATTTCGGATGCGACAACGGCAAAACCCCTGCCGGCCGTCCCGCTGCGGGCAGCTTCGATGGAAGCATTCAGCGCAAGGATATTGGAACGGGATGCATTCCCTTCGATCGTATGGATCATATCAAAAGCCTTTTTTACTTCGGCTCTTACCTGATCGGTGGCCTGACGGATCGCCTCGATCTTTTCAGCCAGTTCTTCGGCTTCTTTGGAGATCTGATCCAGACTTTCTTTGGAGGCGTTCAGACTTGTATCCAGTGCCTCAACGGATTCCTGTATCTTTACATCTTTTTCGAGAGAGTAGGCACAGGCAACAAGACCTACCACTTTTCCGTTTTCGCGTACCGGAGTCAGGATACCTTTGACGGGAACTCCCAGCACCTGTTTGGGGAGTATGCTTTCGTTTCGCCTGCCGCTTTCCATGACTTCGATCATATTCCGGTGTCCGGGAATGGAACGGTCAAGTTCTCTTCCCAGTTCAACAGAAGGCAGTGAAAAACTATCTGCGGGCCAGGTCGCAAGGGCTGTGGTACGGTCACAGAGTGACAGCTGAAAATCCTGACCGATGATATCTTTGAGCATCGGCAATACCTGTTGGAGTGCATCCAGAATGCTACTTTCCATATCGCTACCTTCCTTTCTTTAATACACATACTATTTATGAAAATTCTACAATACAGAAAAGGATTTTTCAAGTTTTTTTGATAAAAATACATAAAAAACAAAAAAACTGCAAACAACGGCTTGAGATTGACATAACTTTACCATAGTGTTATAGTCGCATAAGGTATGCGTCCGGAAAATACCGGATGGTACGAATATCATAGGAGAAAAATACTTATGGAAATCGTTTTTACCGGGATCCTGATGGCAGTGATCTCGTTTGTCGCATCTTTTATCGTATTGAAACTCAATCTTCCGTTTTTGCCGAAGGATGGTGGCAAGACGGCGGTGACACCGGATGGAAAGATCGTGGAGGTCAACTCTGCCTCCAGAGGTAAGACTACCGGTGTGGGGCTGCTGTTTACACTGGTATGGTATGTGGTCACGATCGCGGTTTACGGGGCGCTTTGGGGGCTCAATGAACAGCTCCTGATCAATGTGGGGCTGTTGTTTGCCATGACGATGGCCGGGTATCTGGATGACCGTGCCAAGGTGCACTGGAGAGATCTGCTCAAGGGGGAGATCGACCTGGTGATCGCGATCGCCGTCACGGCGGTATACCTATTTTTTAATGATACGGAAGTCTATTTCTTTTCGTGGCATATGACACTGCATCCGGTTGCTTATGTGGCGCTGGCGATCGTTATGCTCTGGTGCTCCGTGAATGTGACAAACTGCAGCGATGGTGTGGATGGTTTGTGCGGAGGAGTAACGATCGTAGAGTGCATCGCCTTTTTCCTGATCTTTCCGGATATGCCGAAGGAATACGGCGGTATGGCTTTGGCACTGGCAGGGGCATTGATCGGCTACCTGTTCTTTAACTGGTTTCCCAGTTCCCAGTTGATGGGAGATGGCGGTTCCCGGCCGATCGGATTGTTTTTGGGAATGCTTGCGATGCAGAGCAAGCATCCGTTTGCGCTTCTGCTTATGTCATTTGTCTTTATTTTTGACGGAGGTATCGGGTTACTGAAGGTATTCCTGAAGAGAAGATTGAAAATCGTGATCCTTGAGAAGATCCGATATCCATTTCATGATCATCTGCGGAAGAATCTGAACTGGAATGTCCCCAATACTTCGCTGTTTGCGATCGGGGCCGAAGTGGTATGTACGGTCATCTGCGGAGTACTCATGATGCTGTTTGGGGGCTGATCGGAGTTGAATTATTACCTGCGAAATAGTATAATAAATTGTTTGAAACAGCCCGGCGGGGCATACAGATATGGGATGAGCGGAGACATCGGACGATGAGAAGCGGAAGATGGAAAGGCGTTCTGGCGGCCGTGGGGGCGGCATTCGGATTATGTGCCTGTGAATTTATGGGATTGACAACCGGAGAGGAAGACGTAGCAGAGGTTTCCGTGAGTGCGGATGCGATCCGTCTGGAGGAACAGGCACCGGCTGCGATGGGCTTTGATGTGGTCGGTGATATGGGAGAGATTCACGTGGGCCCGACCGAACCGGAGCCGGAACCGACACCGGAACCGGTATCGGTATCGGAAGATGCTGTGGCAGAAGAGGGCGTTTCCGGAAACAGTGCTTCGGAGAATATGGCGGCTTATGCCGCAGCGGCAGGATCGTATGACCTGACGGCACTGAAAAAAATGAACTTTACGGAAGAACAGATGGCGGAGATTCTGGCGTATTATGACGGGGCAGTTTTTGCCGGAGATTCGGTGCTTTTGGGATTCCGAAATTATGCAGCCAAGAGCTCGGACGGATTTCTGAAGAGCCTGAAGTTTTTGGCAGCAGGTTCTTTTTCACTGCACAATGCGTTCTGGCCGGTGAGTGACAAGAGCGTGCATCCCCTGTATCAGGGAGAACAGCATCCGGTGTGGGAATCCCTGCAGATGATGGAAGCAAAGAAAGCATTTTTGTTTTTCGGTATCAATGATGTGAGCCTGGGTATGGACGAGTCCATTTCACTGTATCCGCAGCTGATCGATAAGATCAAAGAGCTGTCCCCGGATATTGAGATCACGATCATCAGTGCCACGTATACTTTAAAGGATGCCGGTACCAGGGGACTGAACAATACCAATCTGGCAGCGTTTAACGAGGCGATCCGGGCAAAGGCGGAAGAGAATGGCTGGGGCTATATCGATATGGCGACCGTGCTTTCTGACGGGGAGGGCAATCTGGCAGCACAATACTGCAGCGACGGCTTTGTGCATGAGACAGCGGCAGCGTATGAGGTGTGGACGCAGATGCTGATCCGGTATGCCGCTGATCAGCTGGGATTTGAGACGCCGGGAATGGATGAGATCCTGGTGGCTCCGGAACCGACAGAAGAGGCGGTATCCGAAAAAGAAGCCGCGGAAAGTAAGGAAGAACCGGAGAGCGTGAACGAAGAAAATGCAGAGGAGGTTCCGGAAGAGACGGAACCGGCAGAAGATACTGCAGAGGAGACTGCGGTGCAATAAAAACAGAGTTTTGCATTAGGCAAAACGGGAGGAGAAAACGATGAAAAAGAATATGGTATTGGTATGTGGGCTGGCTGCGGCATCGATGATGCTGTGTCTGGCAGGATGTGGAGAGCAGAATCTGCCGGCAGGTGGGAATACGACTCCGGCAGCTGCAGCGGCTACGGAAGCTCCGGCACCGACGGAGGAAGCTGCAGGACCGGCTTTACTGCCGACCGAGATTTACGAAACGATAAAGACGACATACGAACTGCCGGAGATGTATGAGGCAGATGCCGACTGGCTGATGAACAATTACGGTATCGATGAGTCGATGCTTTCGGACTACATTTTTGCAGAAGGAAACGAAGTGCATGCGGACCGGGTGATCATCCTGAAGGTTGCGGATGAAGCCAATGTTCCCGCGATCGAAGAGAAGCTGAACAACGTATTGGGACAGTTATCCTCTCCGGAGATGCTTTCCTATCTGCCGGAGCAGGCGGATATGATCAAGGCAGCTTCCGTAAAGAAACAGGGAGATGTTCTGTATCTGGTGATCTCGCCGGATGCAGCCGGGATCGAGACGATCATTCAGAACGGTCTGGCAGGAAAATGAGAGAGTAGCGGTATATGGTATTCAGCAGTCTGCCGTTTTTGTTTTTCTTTTTACCGGCTTTCCTAATCCTATACTATTTATTTCCCGGCAGGGCGAAAAATTTCGTCCTGCTGGTTTTCAGTTTGCTCTTTTATGCCTGGGGCGAACCGGTCTATATCCTTCTGATGCTGTTATCGTCCTTTGTGGATTATCTGGACGGAATCCTGCAGGAAAAGTACGGAACGACACTTCTGCGTAAGCGCATCTTTCTGGCCGGCGCGTTGATCATCAATTTTTCCTTATTGGCATATTTTAAATATGCGGATTTTGCAGTGGGGTTCTTTAACCGCGTGACACCATGGTCGGTGGCGCTGCCCGGTGTGGCTTTGCCGGTAGGAATCAGTTTTTACACCTTCCAGACGGTAAGCTATTCGATTGATGTTTATAAAGGGCGGGTCAAGGTGGAACGCAATTATCTGTCCTATCTGACCTATGTCTCTATGTTTCCGCAGCTGATCGCGGGACCGATCGTACGGTTTTCTACCGTGCAGGAAGAACTGCACAGGCGGGACGTGAATGAAAGCGGGTTTGTCCGCGGCATGAAACGTTTTCTGCTCGGGCTTCTGCGCAAAGTGCTGATCGCCAACCAGATCGGTGCATTGTGGGATACGATCCGTGTGGCAGACGGGATTTCGGTTGCTACGGCGTGGCTTGGACTTCTTTGCTTTACCCTGCAGCTGTATTATGATTTCAGCGCTTACAGTGATATGGCGATCGGTCTGGGATGGATGCTGGGATTTCATTTTCCGGAAAATTTTATCTATCCGCTGAGTGCTACATCCATTACGGATTTCTGGCACCGCTGGCACATTTCCCTGTCGACATGGTTTCGCGATTATGTTTATATCCCGCTGGGCGGCAATCGTGTGGGGGTGGCAAAACACCTGCGCAATATGTTCGCCGTGTGGTTCCTGACGGGGTTGTGGCACGGGGCATCGTGGAATTTTGTACTGTGGGGACTCTATCACGGCATACTGCTTACTCTGGAAAAATACGTCTGGGGCAAGGGGCTGGCAAAGCTGCCAAAATTCTTTCAGCATCTGTATGCCGTCGTGATCGTGGTATTCGGTTTCGGAATATTCACGTTTGATGATATGGCAGAGATGGGGAGGTATTTCCCCAAGCTGATCGGGCTGCCGGGCAATGCACTGTTCGGACAGGAGCTGCTGTGGTATGCGGGTAATTATCTGCCGTTTTTGGTGGTTGCCATCGTATTGGCATTTCCGACCTATCCGTGGTTTCGGAAGAAAATGGAGAAGGCAGATGTATACCGGAAGAATCTGGCAGCCACGTGCGGCGCGCTTTTGATGCTCGCGCTGTTCATGGTCGCAGTAGCCAGTCTGGTACGCGACACCTACAATCCGTTTTTGTACTTTAGATTTTAAAAGAAACCTTGGCTTCTCCCGGGGGGCGGCGTGCCGGCGTGCGTTCCGCACCGGCCGGGACGGGAGGCGGGAACGCTGTCAGCGAAGCTGATGGATGAGGGGCAATGGAAGATCGAAAACATACTGACAATGAAAAAGAAAAGATTACCATTACCGACCGCGTAGTGGTTTATCTGGTCTGTGCCATGATCCTGTGCTTCGGCATAGCTTTCTTTGTGACGCCGAAAAAGGAGTTTTCGGAGAGCGAGAACCGGACGCTGGCGAAGGCGCCGGAGTTTACTTTTGAAAATGTTAAGAGCGGAAGATTTACGGACGGCATCGGTACCTATGCAGCCGATCATTTTCCGATGCGCGACAGTTTTTTGAGTATCATGACCGAGACGGAGCGCTTGAGCGGGCGGAAAGAAATCAATGGCGTGTACCTGGCACAGGACGGATCCCTGATCGAAGTATACGATGCGCCGGTCAATACGGAAAAACAGATCACGCAGTTTGCCAAACTGGCGCAGAACGTAGAAAATGCACAGTGTTATCTGATGCTGGTACCGACGGCGGTAAGCATCTATGAGGACAGACTGCCGGAGAATTCGCCGGATGCAGCAGCGCAGAAGATTCCGGAAAGTAACCGGCCGACACAGAGGCAGACGATCGACCGGATCTATGCGGCGATGCCGGAGAAGATGCATACGATCCAGGTAGCGGATCTCTTAAAGGCAGATGCACAGTGGACATTACAGGCCGGCGGAGAGGATGCAGCGGCCAGACGTTTATACTATTGTACCGATCATCACTGGACGACTTACGGTGCTTATGTGGGCTATCAGGAATTTTGTCTGGCAGCCGGATTGGAACCGGAGGCTTTAACAGATTATGCAGCGGAAGTGGTATCCGAGGATTTCCGAGGAACCATTTATTCCAAATTAAACGATCCGTATTTCGGAACGGATACGATCATTTCATATTCGAATCCGGATTGGAAACTTACGGTAGAGTATTCCGATACCAAAGGGGTGACAGATACCATATACAATCCGGAATACTTATCGCAGAAAGATCAGTATTCCTATTTCTTAAACAATATCCATCCGATGGTCACCATCACGAATGATGCGGTTTCGGATGGCGCTATTGCGGTGGTCAAGGATAGTTATGCAAACTGCTTTGTACCGTTTCTTCTGAACCATTATCATACCGTCTATGTTTTTGACACCCGCTACTACAAGGGCGGCCCGTCAAAATTCATCAATGAGCATCCCGACATTACGGATGTACTCGTTCTCTACAATATGAACACCATCGACAACGATAACGGTATCGGGGGCATCTACTGATCGCCCACTGTTTTTTATTCATTCACACGATGCGGCGTGTAGTTCACACGAAAAGCCGACATATCGATCCCGGATCAGGGTACATTCATATCATCAAGTGATCTGTATCTGAAATAAAGGAGAAAACGATGATGAATGAAGAACAGACGAATGGAATGGGAGAAGGCTTTCGGCAACCGGTAAACGGATCTTATGCCACGCCGGCAGATGATTCATGGAAACAGATGTTTTCCGCGCAGCCGAATTCGGTTACTTATACTGTACCAAGATATATGGGCAAGACGGATACCGAAGCCAACAAGCGGATGAGCGAGAATTTTTCGTTCTTTGGGCCGGCAACGGCTATGTATGCCATATTCTATGCGATCTGCATGTACAAAAACGATGCGGGGATCGCATTTTTTGCTTTTATTACGGCAACAGCAGTGTTCTTTTATGAAGCGATGCGCCGGCTGGAAATGGAGGTTAAAAAGGGGAGCGGTTTTTATCTAGCAGGAATGCTTCTGCTGGCAGTATCTACGTTCTGTACGGATGATATGCGGATCATCGTAATGAATAAAACAGGGATCTTTCTGCTGATGATCAGCCTGCTGTTACGGCAATTCTATAATACTGCCGAATGGGGGCCGGGAAAATATCTGGAGAGCATTCTGGCGACCATATTCGGTTCGCTGGAGGAACTGAAGCAGCCGTTCCGGGACGGAAAAGCATCTATGAAAAACGGAACGAAGGAAAAGAAGATGCTGGCATGGAATGCTCTTCTGGGAGTGCTGGTCGCAATACCGTTTCTTGTAGCGGTAATACTGCTTTTGTCGAGCGCGGATATATTTTTTGAACAGCTGACGAAGAGCCTTTTTGATAATATGAATGTTTCGGAATCTTCCGGGATGCTATGGAGAACACTGGCGGTATTTTTCGGAAGCTATGCTTTGCTGGTATGTCTGTGCAGACATACGATCTGTGAAGAGGTAACAGATAAGCGGACCGGGGAGCCGGTGACTGCGATCACGGCTACCAGCCTGCTGACGTTCGTCTATATCATTTTTTCCGGAATACAGATCTTCGGATTATTCCTGGGCAAACTGCAGCTGCCGAAAGAGTATACCTATGCGGAATATGCGAAAGAAGGTTTTTATCAGCTGCTGGCAGTCGGCGTTTTGAATCTGGCCATTGTGCTCATCTGTCTGAAATATGTCCGTGAGAGCAGGGGACTGAAGGCGGTCCTGACGATCATGTCGGTATGTACTTATATTATGATCGCTTCCAGTGCAATGCGTCTGATCATGTATGTACAGGCCTATAATCTTACCTTCTCCCGGGTACTGGGCTTGTGGACGGTGCTCCTGCTGGCGGTATTGTTTGCCGGCGTGATGATGCAGATCTTCAAAAAAGATTTTCCGCTGTTCCGTTACAGTATGGCGGCGGCGACGATCCTGTATCTGGGTCTGTCTTTTGCACATCCGGACTATATCATCGCGTCCGTGAATGTGAAGCAGGAGCGGATCGATAATTACTATCTGAGCCGTCTGAGCGCCGATGCCGCGCCGGTGCTGGTTCCGTATATCCGACAGGAGCCGGATTTCGGGGATCGTTATCTGAACAGCATTGCGCAGTGGAAAGATATGATCGATCCGAGAACCTTTAATGTCTCCCGTTACCGGGCAGTGAATCTCTTGCCGTGAGAACGGTCACCTGTCTTAATTTTTCTTATTGTATTGACAGAGATTATCTGGTAATCTGACTCTGTGACAGATATACAAAACGTAAGAGATCATAAGACAGGTGCAGAAGGAGATAAGAGATGAGCGAAAACGGGACCGGAGATTTGCAGCCGAAGAAGGTATCCGATTCCATAACCAAGCAGTTTCATGTTGTGATGCATGAGCATATCAACGGCATCAACCGGCTGTTTGGCGGACAGCTGCTGTCGTGGATCGATGAGATTGCTGCGATCACGGCGAAACGTCATTGCGGCAGGGATGCGACAACGGTGGCCGTGGATAACCTGCAGTTCAAATCGGGGGCATATTTAAACGATTTGGTGGTACTGGTGGGCAAGGTGACCTATGTGGGAAATACATCTCTGGAGGTGCGTGTGGATTCCTATGTGGAGACGAATGACGGCACCAGGCATCCGATCAACCGCGCCTATTTTGTGATGGTCTGCATGGGGGATAATGACCGGCCGGCAAAGGTGCCGCCGCTGCTGATTGAAAACGATGCGGAGCAGTATGAGTGGGAGAACGGACAGAAACGCAAAGAACTGCGTGAACAGCGTAAACGCGAAGGATATTAATCACGCTGACGGATGAGGGGATAAGAAGGGAATTATCAATGGATAACAACAAAGGATTACTGGAATTCTTAGATCGCAGTCCGGTGAATTTTCTTGCGATCGATAATATGCGAAAGGAACTGGAAGAGAAGGGGGCCATCCGGCTTTCGGAGACGGATGCATGGAAACTCGCGAAAGGAAAGACTTACTATGTGACGCGGAACGGGTCTGCCCTGATCGCGTTCCGGATCCCGAAAAAAGAACCGATCGGATTTCAGATCATGGCGAGCCATTGCGATTCGCCGACGTTCCGGATCAAAACGCACCCGGAACTAGAGGTGGAGCAAAAATATGTAAAGCTGAATATCGAGAAGTACGGCGGTATGCTCTGCGAGTCCTGGTTTGACCGGCCGCTGTCTGTGGCAGGCAGGGTACTGGTACGTACCGGAGAAGGTATTGAGAGCCGGCTGGTCTGTGTTGACCGGGATCTGCTGATCATCCCGCGGCTGGCGATCCATATGAACCGTGAGGCAAATGATGGCGTTAAGATCAATGTACAGAAAGATATGCTGCCGCTCTTTGCGGAAGCCGGGGAAGATGCAAAGGGAGGTTTCCTGCGGCTGATCGCGGAAGCGTGCGATGCAGATCCGGAACAGATCCTGGAGACAGAGTTGTATCTGTATAATCGGGAAAAAGGAACGCGATTTGGGCTGAACAACGAGTTTATCGCCAGCGGACGGCTGGATGATCTGCAGTGTGCCTATGCATCCCTGCAGGGCTTTTTGAATGCAGAAACAGGAAAGAGCATCGCCGTGCACTGTGTGTACGATAATGAAGAAGTGGGAAGCACCACCAAACAGGGGGCGGCATCGACCTTCCTTTCCGATGTGCTGCACCGTATCAATACGGCATTAGGCGGAACGGAGGAGGATTACCATCGTCTGGTGCGCAGCGGCTTTATGGTATCGGCGGACAATGCGCATGCGGTGCATCCCAATTATACGGAAAAGGCGGATCCGACCAATCGACCGTATCTGAACGGAGGTATCGTGATCAAATACAGTGCCAACCAGAAATACACCACCGATGCGGTTTCCGGTGCGATCTTCCGGGAACTGTGTCATATGACGGAGGTGCCGGTACAGGAGTTTCATAACCGCTCCGATATGCTCGGAGGTTCTACGCTTGGTAACATTTCCGGAGCGCAGGTGCCGGTCAATACCGTGGATATCGGTCTGCCTCAGCTGGCGATGCATTCTTCTTATGAAACCGCTGGGGCAAAAGATACGGAATACCTGATCCGTGTGGCACAGGAATTGTTCTCCACAGCGGTGCAGACCAAAGGCGACGGTAATTACCGGATCCTTGCCTGACGACCAAGCTTAGGGACGGTTCTCCGGCTGAAACTGAGCCGGAGAACCGTCCCTGTGGCTGAGCTATGCGGAAAAAACTTGCTTTTCCATGGTGGATGTTATAAACTAGTGCATCAGTGGGGCATTCCGCCCATAAGAGGATAAGCGGCACAGGGGAAGGCCGCAGGTAAGCAAACAATATAAAGGAGTGAAAAAAATGAGCAAGAGTTTTGATGATCTGATGTCAAAAGTATCGTCCGTAAGCACCAAGAAGGTTTCCGTAGCCTGTGCGCAGGACAGTGCCGTGCTGGAAGCGGTAGATGTAGCAAAGAAGAAAGGCATCGCAGATGCGATCCTGGTCGGTGACAAGGCAAAGATGGAGTCCATCGCAAAAGAGATGAACATCGATCTGTCCCAGTTTGAGATCATTGACGAGCCGGATATGATCGCAGCCGCACACAAGGCAGTAGAGCTGGTACACAACGGTAAGGCAGATATGTATATGAAGGGTATTATCGATACCAAGAATTTCTTAAAGAGCGTGCTGGATAAGGAAGTGGGGCTGCGTACCGACAAAACACTGTCCCACGTATGCGTATTCGAGATCAAAGGACACGAAGGGCTGCTGTTCCTGACCGATGTGGCATTTATCCCGTATCCGACGCTGGACGATAAGAAGGCGATCATCAACAATACCGTAGAGATCGCACATGCCTGCGGTATCGCTGAACCGAAGGTGGCTCCGGTGGCTGCTGTCGAAGTCGTTAACCCGAAGATGCCGGCGACGGTAGAAGCGGACGAACTGACCAAGATGTGTGCAGAAGGTCAGATCACCGGCTGCGTTGTAGACGGACCGCTGTCTCTGGATCTTGCGATCGATCGTGAGGCTGCAAAGCACAAGGGTGCAGAAGGCCGCAAGATCGTTGGCGATGCGGATGTGATCCTGTTCCCGGATATTCATGCAGGTAACCTGGTTTACAAGACCTTGACGCATCTGTGTGACTGCAAGAATGGTAACATCATGACCGGTACCAAGGCTCCGGTCATCCTGACCAGCCGTTCCGATTCCACCGAAGTAAAGGTGAACTCGCTGGCATTGGCTGCGATCGTTGCAGAGCATTTCCAGAATGCATAAATCTAACCGGTAAGGAACTGACAGCCATTTGCGGCAGCAATGCAGTGAATGGCTGTTTTTATAATAAACGATTGTGTTTATTATAAGCCTCCGGCGGATGCGCACTTCTTCACTGCGTTACGCATAGAGATTTTCTAACGGTAAAACCGTAAGAAAATCATCTATCGCGCGTAATGAAAATGTTGCTGGCGCAAGCATTCTACAAGCAGAACGCAAATAAGACTATCGAAACAGAGAGGGGATGGCATGAATATCGTATTACATCAACCCGAGATCCCGCACAATACCGGCGCTATCGGGCGTACCTGTGTGGCAACCGGCACCAAACTGCATCTGATCGAACCGCTGGGTTTTCGGCTGACCGAGCAGGCAGTCAAACGCGCCGGGATGGATTATTGGGACCAGCTGGACTATGCCCGGTATCTCAATTACGAAGACTTTTTGGAGCGCAATCCCGGGGCAAAGATCTGGTACGCGACCACCAAGGCAAAGTATTGCTATACCGATGTGGCGTACGGCCCGGAGGACTATATTATGTTCGGCAAGGAGAGTGCCGGCATTCCGGAAGAGATCCTGGTGGATCACGAGGAGCAGTGCATCCGTATCCCGATGCTGCCGACCATCCGCTCCCTGAATCTGGCCAATTCTGCCAGTATCGTCCTTTATGAGGCACTGAGGCAGCAGGGCTTTGCCGGGATGGAGCAGGCCGGAGAACTGCATCGTCTGCATTGGAAGGGACAGTGATACATTCAGAAAACCGAAAAGGCAACCTGCAGTAGCATGTATTTCAAGCCGGATTGGTAGAAAACCATCCGGCTTTTGCGGTATGATACAGGCAGAATCGTTGTACAGGCAACTGATGAGAAAGCGGGGGAGGGATTATGTCATCAAATTTCATAGAAATAGCAAAGATTTCATGTATTATTTTGCCGATCCTTTTTGGATTGCATAAGGTATACCGGATTTTGATCGAAAAGAAGTATCCCACGATCATGTTGTATCAGCCGGAGCAGGGGCGGGCCGAAGTAAGACTCTTTCGACTGGGAAAATTCGGCGGTATGAGATATGACGATTATGATTTTTGGGAAGGAGACGGTGTAGGTAAGTTGTATCAGCCGCAAGAGTTATTGGGGGTGCTGATCCTTACGGTTTTTATAGGACATGTAGTGTCCTTTCTTTTGGATTCGGATCTGCATACGATGAAGATTTTGATGTTCGGGTTTGCAGCGGTAATTGATCTGGGGATCTTTGCGTTTGCTGCCACAGGAAGACATCAGGCCTACATAGCGCTGCGAAAATATATTCGCAATAAAGATGCGCAGCAGGAGCCGATGCCGGAAATGGGCGTTGTATATGATACCAAGCCGGCAGAGGATATGTGCATGGCGGGATTGGATCGGGAAGGAATGATGGCGCACTTTCCGCTGCTCCCGAAGGAGGAGATCTGGAGGATTTACAGGGAATCCGTAGTCAAAAAGTTTGACCGGTATCAGAGAAAGAGAACGACTGCTGCGGTAATACTTGTGATGACGATTGGCGTAGTGATAGCAGGTTTTGCGATCACAAAACAACCGCTCGTTGCAGGTGGCGGTGTACTGTTTTTGCTCGTAGAAGGGATCATTATGGGAATTTGCGGAGTGGAGTCCTGCCCGTATTGCGGCAAAGGCAGGCGCTCCGGCGAGGATTATTGCTGGAATTGTAAGGGCGCAATGACCAAACGTGCGATCATTCTTTTTAAGCAGGAGAATTTCGAAACTCCTGCGGATCAGACACTGCAGGACTTGTAAAAAATGCGTTTTTTCTCGGGGCTTGGAAAAACTTCGGAAAAGTGATATAGTAGTGAGCGTATGAACAGAAGACGGCACGAACGGGCCGGAACCAATTGGAAAAAGGAGACTTTAACATGGCAAAGTTATTGATCATCAATCCGGGATCCACATCGACCAAGATCGGTGTGTTCGAGGATGAGGAACTGTTATTTGAAGAGACCTTAAGACATTCAACGGAAGAGATCGCGCAGTATGCGACGATCGTGGATCAGAAGGATTTCCGTAAGAAGATCATTATGGATTTTATCGCATCCAAGGGTGTGAAGGTGGAAGATCTGGCAGCTGTGGTAGGACGCGGCGGTATGCTCAAGCCGATCCCGGGCGGTACCTATCCGGTATCCGACGAGCTGCTGGAGGATCTGAAGATCGGTAAGCAGGGGCAGCACGCATCCAATCTGGGCGGTATCCTGGCCAGAGAGATTGCGGACAGCGTAAACATTCCGTCCTTTATCGTAGACCCCGTGGTTGTTGACGAGCTGCAGCCGCTGGCAAGATACTCCGGTGTACCGGAACTGCCGCGTACCAGTGTGTTCCATGCTCTGAACCAGAAGGCAGTGGCAAAGCGTTATGCAAAAGAGATCGGTAAGGATTACAAGGATCTGAACCTGATCGTGGTACATATGGGCGGCGGTGTTTCCGTCGGCGCACACAAGGGCGGCCGTATCATCGACGTGTTCAACGCATTGGACGGCGATGGCGCTTTTTCACCGGAGCGTGCCGGCGCAGTACCTCCGGGGGCACTGGTAAAACTGTGCTTCTCCGGCAAGTACGATGAGAAGACCATCTATAAGATGCTGGTCGGCAACGGCGGCTTCAATGCTTATCTCGGCACCAATGATGCACGTGTGGTAGAGGAAAAGATCAAAGAAGGCGATAAGAAAGCGGAAGAAGTATATAACGCTTTCATCTATCAGATCAGCAAGAATATCGGGGCACAGGCTGCGGTATTGGAAGGCAAGGTAGATCAGATCATCCTGACCGGCGGTATCGCATATTCCAAGCTGGTGGTTGCAGAGTTTACCCGCAAGGTAAGCTGGATCGCGCCTTTGACCGTATATCCCGGTGAGGATGAATTGCTTGCACTGGCACAGGGGGGCTTACGCGTGCTGAACGGCGAAGAAGAAGCAATGAAGTATTGAGGATTGTAAGGATTCATTAGCAGACCGGCTCTTTACAGGGGCCGGTTTGTTGTATTGTGCGCATTCTGCCGGAGGCTTATACTCAGTAACGGAATGATTTTCGTTATTAAGTGTAAATTCAGGTCTGAGGACAACAGAACCGTCACCCTGTCCTCAGACAATGAAACTGTAGTATACGAGGAGATCAGGTATGGAAGATCGATTGAGCGGAAACCGTATCATAGAAGATGCCATCGCAGCCTTGCATGAGAAAGGCGGTGTGCAGGCGCTGGAAAATGTGGCAGAGGCATTTCGGAAACGCATCGAGGAAGGCGCGGATCTGGTGATCCCGGTCATGCAGCCGGAAGCAGAGGTGAAGAGTATGCGCCCGGGCAGACAAAACAGTAACGGATTGCCGGATCTGCGCCTGCAGCAGATGCAGGGAGAGGACGGCAAGCGTTGGAACGTTGCATTTACTTCCCTGGAAGAGGCGAACAAGGGGCAGAAGAGTACGACGGTCACGATCCCGATGGAGAATGTGCTGAAGGGCGCGAAGGACTTTAAGCAGGAAGAAGGGATCGTGATCAATCCGTTCGGGAAGATGTTTCTGTTTTCGAAGGAAATGATCGCCAGGACGCTGGTGGGAGAGAAGGCAGTGCCGGTGGAAAACAAGATCCTCTTTGATATCGGCGATATCACAAAGATGGATATCGAGTGTATCGTAAACGCTGCCAATTCCAGTCTGCTGGGGGGCGGCGGTGTGGACGGTGCGATCCACCGGGCTGCTGGGAAGGAATTGCTGGAGGAATGCCGTGAACTGCACGGCTGTAAGACAGGCCAGGCCAAGATCACCAAGGGATACCGGCTGAAAGCAAAGCATATCATCCATACGGTAGGGCCGGTCTATCATGGGAAAGAGAGTGATGCGCAGCTGCTGGCAGCGTGCTATCAGAACAGTCTGGAACTGGCAAGGGAGCACGGCATCCACAGTATTGCGTTTCCGGCCATTTCTACCGGGATCTACGGGTATCCGAAAGAAGAGGCAGCGACCATTGCGCTGGCGGTGGCGGCAGGATGGATCGCGCAGCACAAGGATTACGGAATGGTGATCGTCTTTTCATGTTTTGACCGGGAAACCTATGAGATCTACCAGAAGGTGCTCAAAGAGAATCGTTAGGTAAGGCTTTCAGAAATATTTGCTTTTTGAGCAGTTTTCTGCTATTATAGTACCTTGCATGGTCATGGGCGTATTATGCCCGGACCCAGAAAAAAGAAAGGATGTTTGAAATACCATGGCATCATTGATCGATAAGGTATTTGGTACCCACAGCGAGAGAGAGCTGAAGCGTATCAAACCCATCGTAGACAAGATTGAATCCCTGCGCCCGCAGATGCAGGCACTGTCGGATGAAGAACTGAAAGCTAAGACCGAAGAATACAAGAAGCGTTATAAGGACGGAGAGTCCTTGGACAGTCTGCTTCCGGAAGCATTTGCAACCGTACGTGAAGCAGGTAAGCGTGTGCTGAATATGGAGCATTTCCGTGTGCAGCTGATCGGTGGTATCGTGCTGCATCAGGGACGTATCGCCGAGATGCGTACCGGTGAAGGTAAGACACTGGTTTCCACGCTGCCGGCCTATCTGAATGCATTGGCAGGAGAGGGCGTTTGTGTCGTTACGGTCAATGATTACCTGGCAAAGCGTGATGCGGAGTGGATGGGACAGATCCACGAATTCCTGGGCTTGAAAGTCGGCGTGATCTTAAATGATATGAAGCCGGATGAACGCCGTGCCGCCTATAATTGTGATATTACCTATGTTACGAATAACGAGCTTGGTTTTGACTATCTTCGTGACAACATGGTCATCTATAAAGAGCAGCTGGTATTGCGCGGTCTGCATTATGCCATCATCGATGAAGTCGACTCCGTACTGATCGATGAAGCACGTACCCCGCTGATCATTTCCGGTCAGAGCGGGAAGGCAACCAAGCTTTATGAGATCTGCGACGTGCTGGCCAAGCAGATGAAGCGCGGTAAGGACGAAGAGATGGTTTACAAGCTGGATGCCGTGATGGATTCCATGCTCGGTAACGAGACAGAGGAAGAGGAAGAAACCGGTGATTTCGTCCTGAACGAAAAAGACAAGAACGTAACGCTTACGTCGAAAGGCGTGGAACGCGTTGAGAAATTCTTCCATATCGACAACCTGGCGGATACGGAAAATAGCGAGATCCAGCATAATATGATCCTGGCGCTGCGTGCCAACTACCTGATGTTTAAGGATCAGGATTACGTAGTGGATAATGATCAGGTCATCATCGTAGACTCCTTTACAGGACGTCTGATGCCGGGACGCCGTTTTTCTGACGGTCTGCATCAGGCGATTGAAGCAAAGGAGCATGTAAAGATCAAGCGTGAGTCTATGACGCTGGCGACGATCACGTTCCAGAACTTCTTTAACAAGTTTGAAAAGAAAGCCGGTATGACCGGTACTGCACTGACAGAGGAACAGGAATTCCGTGATATCTACGGTATGGATGTTATCACGATCCCGACCAACCGTCCGGTACAGCGTATCGATCAGAACGACTGTGTATACAAGACACGCAAGGAAAAACTGCATGAGATCGTGGAGCGTATCAAAGAGGCGCACGAAAAAGAGCAGCCGGTCCTGGTGGGTACCATCAATATCGATGCATCCGAGGAACTCAGCCGTATGCTGACCAAGGAAGGCATCAAGCATAACGTGCTGAATGCGAAGTATCATGAGCAGGAAGCAGAGATCGTAGCGGATGCCGGTATTCACGGCGCGGTAACCATCGCAACCAATATGGCCGGCCGTGGTACGGATATCAAGCTGGATGAGAAATCGCTGGAGCTGGGCGGTCTGCTTATCATTGGTACGGAGCGTCACGAATCCCGCCGTATCGATAACCAGCTGCGCGGTCGTGCCGGACGTCAGGGTGACCCGGGTGAATCCGTATTCTATATCTCTCTGGAAGATGATCTGATGCGTCTGTTCGGTTCCGAGAGACTGATCAATACCTTTAATGCGCTTGGCATTCCGGAAAACCAGAGGATCGAGCATGCGATGCTTTCCAATGCGATCGAGCGTGCACAGAAGCGTATTGAGAATAATAACTTCTCCAGACGTAAAAACGTGCTGCAGTATGACCAGGTAATGAACGAGCAGCGTGAAGTTATCTACGGCGAGCGTAAGCGCGTGCTGGATGGCGAGAGCATGCGTGACGTGGTCTACAAGATGATCACCGATATCGTAGAGGGTGCGGTAGATACCGTGATCGGTGAGGACAGTAATTCCGATAACTGGGATCTGAATGAACTGAACAATCTGCTGCTTCCGATCGTACCGATCGAGCCGGTCAGCAAAGAGCGTATCGGTAAGAAAAAGAAGAACGAGCTGATGCAGCAGCTGAAAGAAGAGGCTGTGAAGCTTTATGAGATGAAAGAAGCCGAGTTCCCGGAGCCGGAGCAGATCCGTGAGGTGGAGCGTGTGATCCTGCTTCGTGTGATCGACCGGAAGTGGATGAATCACATCGATGATATGGATCAGCTCGAGAAAGCATCCGGTCTGTCCAGTATGGGACAGAAAGATCCGCTTTCCGAGTTCAAGATCAGTGCCTTTGAAATGTTTAATGCGATGGAGCAGGCAATCCGTGAGGATGCCGTGCGCCTGCTGTTCCATGTCAAGGTAGAGCAGAAGGTGGAGCGTGAGCAGGTAGCGAAGGTGACCGGTACCAATAAGGACGACTCCGCACAGAAGAAACCGAAGATGCGTGAAGCGGAAAAGGTATACCCGAACGATCCCTGTCCTTGCGGAAGCGGAAAGAAGTATAAGAACTGCCACATGGGAAGAGACTGACAGAGCTGAAAAAAACGGCGGGTGATTTTGTCGTATCCTTCTACGACGGGATCACCCGTATTTTATACCAAAGAGATATACTTGATGAGGTGGTGGCCGCAGGCCGGATAGGTGTATCCGGAATAGTCGTTTTTGGATAGGATATACAAGAATTATGGAGGAACAGACATGGTTGAATTAGACCAGATGAAACTGGAATTGATGCAGTACAAGGATACCTTAAAAGAAGTAAGGGATTCCTTGGACATCGAAAATAAGAAGAAGCGCATCGAAGAATTGGATATGGAGATGGCATCACCGGATTTCTGGAGCGATCCGGAGCGTGCCAACAAGCGTTCCAAGGATGCCAAGAATATGAAGGATACCGTAGAGACCTGTGACCATCTGGCTCAGGCCTTTGAGGATATCCAGACTCTGATCGAGATCGGCAATGAAGAGAATGATACCTCCATGATCGAAGAGGTGCGCAGTGAACTGGACGATTTCATCAACAAGCTGGATGTGATCCGTCTGCAGACGTTGCTCACCGGTGAGTATGATGCCAACAATGCGATCATGCGTATCAATGCCGGAGCAGGTGGTACCGAGAGCTGTGATTGGGCGAGCATACTGTATCGTATGTACAGCCATTGGGTGGATAAGAAGGGCTTTAGCCTGGAACTGCTGGATATGCAGGACGGTGACGAAGCGGGCATCAAGTCCGTGGACTTCCAGGTAAATGGCGAGAACGCTTACGGGTATTTAAAATCCGAGCAGGGGGTACATCGTCTGGTGCGTATTTCGCCGTTTAACGCGCAGGGTAAACGTCAGACCTCCTTCGTATCGGTAGACGTAGTACCGGAACTGACGGATGATGCCGGCATCGAGATCAATCCGGATGACCTGCGGATCGATACCTACCGTTCCAGCGGTGCCGGTGGTCAGCACATCAATAAGACCTCTTCGGCGATCCGTATCACACATATACCGACCGGTATCGTGGTACAATGCCAGAACGAGCGCTCCCAGTTCCAGAACAAGGATAAGGCGATGGAGATGCTGCGTGGTAAGCTGCTCGTGCTGAAGCAGGCAGAAGAAGAAGCAAAGATGAAAGGCATCCAGGGAGATCTGAAATCCATCGAATGGGGCAGTCAGATCCGTTCCTATTTCCTGCAGCCGTATCAGCTGGTAAACGATCATCGTACAGGTGAAAAGGTAAGTAATGCGGATGCGGTACTGGATGGTGATATCGATCGTTTCATCAACGCTTATCTGAAAAAGAAGAGTCAGGGTACGCTGCTTGAAGGCGGTGCCGAGGACGATTCGGATATTTAAAACCGAAAAGCAGGGGAAACCCCTGCTTTTTATCGTGCTGCAGCCTGTGCAGTCAGATTCAGATGGAAGCAGGCGAAAGCGGTATTTACATAGGGCATTGCCCAAAGCAGTCCGATCCCACACGGAACGATCGAGAGCAGAAGGATGGGAATAAAGCTGACCTGCAGATAGAACAGACGCATCTTCTGGCCTTTCATCAGCCATTTGGAAAGACGGATGATCTCGTTGGCGTCCTTTTCCGGAAAGTCCAGGAGCAGGTAATAGCACTGGGACATATTCAGCCGGAAGAGATAGTAGAACACCATTCCGATGACACCGACCAGTGAAGCAAGCGGGAGCAGGTAGTGATTGTCGGTGATCGCATACAGTGCAAATACCGCAAAGGACGGGCAGAGATAAAAGATCATCCGGCTGACCAGAAGCACGCCGATCCTGGCGGGCCGGTCATCCGCAAAGCGGAAACCGCGGAACAGATCGCCGACACCAGCCGGGAAATTACAGCAGACATTCATATAAAAACGGCAAAGACCGAATTTTAAAAGCTCTGTTAATACTGCAGCAATAAAGGCAAGACCGAAAGCGAGAGCGGAGCGCAGAAATGAAAAATTGCCAACCGTAAGTATGCCACCGTTCAGACCGCCGACAATGTATACAAAGAGCAGATACATAAGCTGAGCGGGTACTACCCGCCCATAATTGCCGATCAGAATGCCTCTGGCATTTGCTTTCAGTTCTGTTGAAGTTTTATAACCGTTCATAAATACTACACAGCCAGATCGATATTGTTTCCTGTGGCTGCTTCCTTCCCAAGTGATTTTTGATTTTTCCCGTAAGGGGTGTCTTCTTTATAGGCGATCTTGGTAGATGTGAGTCCGCCGGCGCAGTAGGAGCGTCCGCATTCGGGACAAATGGCATATTTCAAAGTCACACTGGCCTGTAATACCTTGCCATCCTTTTGTTCTGCCTTATCATAGGCATTTGCAACATGTTCCTGCTCATGTGCGCGTACTTTGGATTCCACGGCATTGGGATTGATCCGTGCCGCACTCTTAAAGGATACGTTTTCATCCGAACCGTCGACATATTTGCGGTTTTTACAGGTCTGACATTCTTTTTTGCCTGAAGCTTTTGCGATGGGATCGTCTACGCCGCTTTGCACATCTTTGTCATCAGTATTAACAGGTTTGCCGTCAGTGCCGTACAGCACAGGACGGTATTCCATGCGTGCATTTCCTGCCTGCATGGCACCTGCGATGTTTCCGTATGCACTTTGATAGCCAAGCGGCCCGAAAGGATCCATCATAGCGTATCAACCTTTCCGCGTTGCGGCAGATTGTTCAGAAATTCCGGAGGCTGATCCGGATTTTCATAGAACTGCTGCATCTGTTCCATATATTCATCAAAGCTGACGCCATACATCTGCTCAAATGTGTCATTCATCATGTTTTTCATCT
Source organism: Lachnospiraceae bacterium (assembly GCA_017634975.1). Classification (GTDB taxonomy): domain Bacteria; phylum Bacillota; class Clostridia; order Lachnospirales; family Lachnospiraceae; genus NK4A136. Next base: position 59,712 of record JAGBMJ010000138.1, read on the forward strand.
CGGGATCATACGTCATCTCATACATAGTGACGCCGGTGATCGTGATTCCCAGGATCATACTTACTGTTGCGATCGCAGTACTGATCTTTCCGCTGCTGTCCATTTTCAAATTGCTTCCTTTGGACAGAACCGCAAACAGGATGGCCAGACTCCCGAAAAAGACAGGGATGATGCCGGTCAAAATGGTAAGTGCCGCGATGATGGCAAATATCAGTGCCAGGATCGTCATACTGTTTGCTACCGGACGAACCGGCATATTCTGATAAAATTGTTGCGGCGGCACGCCTTGTCCGCCTTGCTGCTCATACTGTTCCATACTCTCATTTTAGCACATTTTCCATACAGATAAAAGTGATATTTGTGTGTACAGATACATAAATTTTTTGGCATATCCGGTAATATATGATACAATGAAGCGGTATACATAAAGAGGGGGACCTGAGTTTGGAACCGGGAATGGAGATCCGAGAAGAGCACAAGAAGGAAGAGGAACAACAGCGTGAGGAGCACGAAAGAGTGCTGCAGAAATACAGGGAACGTAAAAAAAAGAGCAGCCGGCAGAAGCAGAGTTCATTGCTGCTGATGTTGTATGGGGCAATTCTTCTGGCTGCGGTGGTGATCACAATCCTGGCAATGCTCCTGCGGGAAGAAAAAAAGGAGCGGGCAAGAGCTGAGGCGGCGCTGGCTCAGATACAGCAAGAGGAACAGGAGAATCCGAAGCTGTATACCCAGGAGGCACTGGATGATATCGTGGTGCAGATCACGGAGGATGCTGCGGAGGAGCAGAGACAGCAGATCCGAGATGAGCTGCGGATGGCACTGGAGGAACCGGGCGCCGGGATGACTACGACCTTGCGCAGTTTTTATTCGGACTATGTCTTTTACCAGATACCGGGCGGCTATCGTTTTGTGCCGGTCGAGGAAAGCTATCCGAAAAATGAACTGACCAGAGACCGGCTGGAAAAAGACGAACACGGCTGGTATCAGTATGTGGTGGACGGAGAAGTAAAGTCGGTACCGATGCTGGATGTGTCCCAGTTTCAGGGGGAGATCGACTGGCAGGCGGTAGCGGATGCCGGGATCCGGCATGCGATGATCCGTTTGGGATACCGCGGGTATGGCAGCGGCAAACTGATGATCGACGAATGCTTTGAAGCCAATGTACAGGGGGCCAGGGAAGCGGGGATCAAGGTAGGGGTATACTTCTTCTCGCAGGCCATCTCGGATGCAGAAGCGCACGAAGAGGCAGAACTCGTGCTTGAGCAGCTGAAGCCGTACGATATTGATCTGCCGGTGGCGATCGATGTGGAACCGATCACGACAGATACGGCCAGAGCGGATGCTCTGGATAAGGCTGACCGAACCCGCTATGTGCGTACTTTTCTGGAGGATATCCGGGCAGCAGGGTACACACCGATGATCTATGGCGGTGTCGTCAGTTTCTTTGAGATGCTGGAGCCGGCGGAGATACAGGATTACCTTGTATGGTACGCATTTTACGATAATTATATCTATTATCCCTATCCCGTACAGGGATGGCAGTATTCCGAAAAGGCACACGTACCCGGGGTGACGGGGATCGCGGATATGAACATGTGGATACCGCTGGAAGATTAGATGTTTATAGATGAATTGAAAAAAAGCGAAAGTAAAGGCAGGTGACAGGAACCTGTCTTTTTTTATGTACAAATTCATGTTTGTCGAGCCGGCGAGCCACGGGGACGGTTCTTGTGGCTAAAGATCTTCGATCTTGTTGCCACAAGAACCGTCCCCATGGCTCACCGATAAACATGAATTTGCAGAATTTATCTTGACATTAGATAACAATTCTTGTATATTATGTATTACAACAAGCAATACAAAGAATACAAGCGATACAGTTGAGACAAAGATAGAAATACAGAAAGGTGGCAGTATGGAATTTGCGAGAGTCGGAGCGGGGCAGATCGCGTTGCTGGCAGTGGGAACGATCCTGTGGGAGGTGAGTGCATGATCATCCGGATCGATGAATTATCGGATGTGCCGATCTATCAACAGATACGAAACCAGATCGTGATGGGAATCTCCGGAGGAGAGCTGGGCGCCGGGGAGCAATTGCCGACGGTACGGGCGCTTGCGTTGGAGATGGGGATCAATACCATGACGGTGAGCAAGGCGTATCAGCTGCTCAAGACGGAAGGTTACATTATGACCGATCGGAAGAACGGAGCCAGAGTGCGGACAACGATCGATAAACAGGCGAGCATACCGGAGACAAACAAAGCGGAACTGCGTCGGATCGTTTCGGAAGCACACATATCGGGCGTACCGAAAGAAGAGATCCTTCGGCTGGTGGAAGAGTATTACCGATAACGTATGGAGGGAGAAGAGATGTCACTGTATATGGGATGGATCATGTTTCTTTGCATTGTTCCGACATTGCTGATCTGCTTCGGGCAGATCTATCCGAAGAACTGGAAAGAAAAGAAGCTGATCTTTGGTGTAAAGAACAGAAAAGAGTTTCAGGAAGGAGAGGCAGAGGAGACGATCAATGGAATCGTAAATAAATATCGCGGGTATGCACGCAGCATTGTTGCGGCCGGATGCGTGATCGCCGTGATCCTGTTGCTCCTGCGCAGCATCACATTACAGATCAGCCTGTGGACGGCGTTTATTCTGCTTGCGATCCTGGCGATCAATATTCCCTATATGCTTGGCAATAAAGAGATGAAGTCGCTGAAACGCGCTCTGGGCCTTGGTGGGAAAGGAAAAATCAGCTACACGGATCTTTCGAATGCCGGTGCCGTACATGCACTTCGTCCGGTGCGGATCTGGATCCCGACGATCTGCAGTGTGGCTTTGGTCCTGCTCGCATTTATTATGGATCGGAAGGCAATCGGGAAAGCAGCGGTAGCCGGAACCTATATGATGACGATCATCATGGCGACGTATAGCGTATGCAATCTGTTGTTTCTGCTGATGTCCTATGTGTTTGACGGTATGAAAAACGAAGTGATCTCGGCAGACAGCGATGTGAATGCGAATTATAACCGCGCAAAGAAGAAAAATATGGCAGATATGCTCGTGTGGTATGCTTGGGTGATGTTTGGGCTGATGGCCTGTCTGTTATTATCCTTTGTATTCATCGATTCCGATCTGCTCTTTATGATCGCCATCGGCATTTATATGGGAATGATCATGCTGGGCGCTGCGTTGTTTGTGGCGAGAGAGAAAAAGATCGAGGCACGTTATGCAAAAGAAATGACGCTGCTTGCGGACGATGACGACCTGTGGATCGCGGGGACGATCTATTATAATCCCAAAGACAAACGGCTGAATGTGGAAAAGCGTATGGGGGTGGGCGCAACCATTAATGTGGCACATCCGGCAGGGAAGGTGCTCTGTGCAGGGATCGTTCTCTTGATGATATATACGATCCTGACAATCGTCTGGATCGGGCAGATGGAAAGCACGCCCATCCGGCTGCGTGCGGAAGCGGATCAACTGGTCTGCCATCAGCTCAAAGATGATTACGTGATCCCGTATACCGAGATCCAAAGCATGGAATGGGGAGAGAATATTACGGAGCATTCCCTGAAACGCGTGGCTGGTGTGGGGATGGAGCAGCTGTTGAAAGGTGATTTTTCCGTCGATGGGAGAAGCGGGTGCAAGGTATTCCTGGCACCGCAGGAAAAGGTGTTTATTAAGATCACTACTTTGGACGGGACTGCTTATTATGTCAGCGGGGCGGACGCTGCTGAAACCAGAGAAGCATATGAGCATTTGATGAAGGCCTTATAAAATAGAGATAAATACCATTCGCCACAGAGATCGTGCAATTCACCACTTTTTCTGCAGAAGCTGCGGCGAATGGATATAATGTGCGGTGAGCAAAGGAAGGGGGATGTATGGCGAAGGAGGCAAATGTGTTTTGTGAAGAATTGATGAAAATGGATGGCATGAGTTGACAGTTTTGCATAGTTAACATAAAATGTAATATGTTTGGTTATCAAAGGATATAAGAATTGTTATAGGAGGAGAAGAAGGTGGCAGAAGCAAATGGAAACGCAAAAAAGAAAAAGAAAAAAAAGTTTAAATGGGGCAAACTGATCATCATCGTGCTGATCCTGTTTGCCGTGCTCATCGGCCTGGGCAGATGTGCGGCAGGCAAGGCGGCCGGAGCATTTACGCAGGATACGGCGCAGAAAAGAGATATCCGGACGTATCACAGTTTTACCGGTGTGGTGGAACCGGTCACCGAACAGAATGTACTGGCGGAAGTCACCGGTGTAAAAGTACTGGAAGTACTGGTGGAAGAAGGCGATGAGGTCAAGGAAGGCGATGTGGTGGCATTGCTGGATCGTGAGAGCATCGAGAACCAGATCGAGGATCTGGAGCTGTCGATGTCGGTGAATCAGGCAAGCACGGATCTTTCCGTACGTCAGGCCAGAACTGCCTACTATAATTATAAGAATGATATCGATAACGGCCAGAACAGCACGCTGGTGAGTGCGCAGAACCAGATCGTGACTGCAACGGTAAATGTACAGAATGCGGAGATCGCACTGCAGAACGCACAGAGAGATTATCAGAAAGAGATCGACGAAAACAATGCGGGACTCAGCCAGGGAATCGTGAGTGCCAAGAGAGCCGTAGATACGGCATATCAGAATGTGCGTGATAAGCAGATCAGTCTGGAAGTCGCTGATCATGAGAAGAAAGTGGCGGACGATGATGTGCAGTACCGCTATGATGCAAATTACGAAAATGCAGAACATGCATTGGACAGTGCATGGGTCTCCTATAATAATGCATTGGCAGATCTGGAAGCAGCGAAGCGGACGGAGGAGGACAATATCATTGCCGTGACGGATAAGCTGATCGCGGCACAGAATTCCTATCTGAATTCCATAGATCAGTACAATATCGCATTGCACGCGCTTACGATGGCAGAGACTTCTACAAAGGAGACTTTGCAGGATTATCGTATGCAGTATGACAAAGCACTTCTGGGGGAGGATACTTCGGCCAATGAGCTGAAGCTGTCAAGACTGTATGATGAGCTGGAAGACTGTACCGTAAAGGCGCCGATGAGCGGTGTGATCACGACCTTGAATATCAAGGAAGGCGATATGATCTCGACGACCAACGAAAAGCCGGCAGCCGTAGTGACGGATTTCGGTGAGATGAAGGTGGCCATCAAGATCAATGAATATGATATCATGGGGGCTTCGGTCGGGGTACCGGTGGAGATCACCCTGAACGCCATTGAAAAGGATTATGAAGGCGAGATCGCACAGATCAGCCGTATCGCGACTTCCGAAAAAGGCGTATCCTATTTTGATTCGGAAGTGAATTTCAAGGCGGATGAAGATGTGCGAAGCGGTATGAGCGTGGAAGTGCGTCTGGTCACCAATGACTTAAAAGATGTTCTGACCGTAGAGACCAAGAGCATCCAGACCAGAGATGACGGCACCGCGTATGTGCAGATGTATGCGGCAGACGGCAAGGGGCTGGAGGAGCGAGATGTAACCTGTGGTGTTTCGGACGGTACCTATACGGAGATCCTGAGCGGTCTTTCCGAAGGGGATGTGGTTCTGCAGTCTTCTTTCAATCTGGCAGAACTGCAGATGCAGATGTCAGGGGAGTAATGCGGAATGGAGCAGAGTGAAGAGATCCTGAAAATGGAAGGGATCACAAAAGAATATGAAATGGGTGAAGAGACTTCGGTCGTACTGAAAGGGATCGACCTGAGTGTTCGCCGCGGAGAATTTCTTGCCGTGCTGGGGCCTTCCGGTTCCGGCAAATCCACGCTGATGAACATCATCGGCTGTCTGGATGTGCCAACGAGCGGCGATTACTGGCTGCACGGCAAGCTGATCGCAGATGAGGAAGAAACGGAACTGGCACGGATCCGCAGCAAGGAAGTGGGCTTTATCTTTCAGTCCTTCCATCTGCTGCAGAGACAGACGGCCTTCCAGAATGTGGAACTGCCGCTGATCTATGCCAATATGTCGGAGAAAGCACGCCGGGAGCGTGCGGAGGAGATGCTGGTCAAGGTGGGGCTGGAAGATCGTATGTATCATTATCCCAACCAGCTGTCCGGTGGTCAGCAACAGCGTGTGGCGATCGCAAGAGCCATCGCAACCAACCCGACGATCCTGCTGGCGGACGAGCCGACCGGTGCATTGGATCAGAAGACCGGTGCGCAGGTCATGGGTCTGTTCCATGAATTAAACGATGAAGGGCGTACGATCATCATGATCACGCATGATGCAAAGATCGCATCCCATGCGAGCCGGATCGTGCGTATCCTGGACGGAAATATCAGTGAAGGAGGATTGGAAGATGCTTAATTTCGCAGTGATCGGTCAGAGTCTGCGGATGGCACTGCAGAATATCCGGGCCAACCGGATGCGATCTTTCCTGACGATGCTCGGTATCATCATCGGTGTCGGGGCCGTGATCGGTCTGGTCACCATTGTAGAGGCGGTGTCCGGAGAACTTATGGGTGAGTTCAGTGATCTGGGCGCGGGGACGATCTCGATCCAGACCTATCAATCGATCATGAAATACGGTCTCACGGATAAGGATCTGGAGGTGATCCGAAACGTGGAAGGCGTGGAGGGGCTGTCACCGACCGTTTCCCTGACCACATCCTCCGTGGTGGGAAAAGAGGTCTATGAAGAAACCAACGTTGAGGGTAAGAACACACTGTTTTTTGAACGCAACAGCAATATCATATTATCCGGCCGGGCGTTTAACGAGCAGGATATGAGCGGGGATGCCTATGTCTGTATCGTTGATCAGAGTTATGTGAAAAACGCGCTGCTGGGGAAACAGGTATTGGGCGGTCAGATCCTGCTGCATGGGTATCGTTATACGATCATCGGGATCTATAAAAAGAGCGATAACATGATGAGCATGATGTCGGATGACAGTACACTGGCGGGTACCATTCTGGTGCCATACAAAAACGCTCTGAATATGACCGGCAACGGCGTGGTGAACAGTCTGGAAGTATATGTGGAAGACAATGCGGATATGAACAGGGTGGAGGAACGTCTGCGTGCTACGATGAAGAATCTGTATAATGAGAATGACGATTTCTTCGCGGTGTACAACTTCAGTTCCCTGATGGATATGGTGGACAGCGCTACAAGTATGATGAGCGGGTTGCTTGGCGGTATCGCATCCATCTCATTGCTGGTCGGTGGTATCGGTATCATGAATATGATGCTGGTATCGGTTTCGGAACGTACCAAGGAGATCGGTCTGCGCAAAGCGCTCGGAGCGACGCCGGCCAGGATCCAGATACAGTTTATGATCGAGTCGATCGTATTATCGCTGGTGGGCGGTTTCATCGGTATCTGTCTGGGGGAAGGGATCGCGCTGATCGCGGCCAAACTGATGGAGACAAAGTTTGTGTTTTCCGTCAGCGCGATCATGCTGGGCTTCGGTTTCTCGGCAGCGGTAGGGATCGTCTTCGGATGGATGCCGGCCAAGCGTGCGAGTGAGTTGAATCCGATCGATGCATTACGTGCAGAATAATCTGTTTTACCATTTTCTTACAACAGTGATCGTGGCCATAGAAAGATACGGCTGCGGTCACTGTTTTTCTATCTTAATAAAATGTGGCTGAAGTATATTATTATCGTTGAAAAGTTATGTAAATTCTGGTATGATATTTATCAGTATTATGCCTTGGGGAAGGTGCGCTTATTTTGGCTGAAACAGAGATAAAAAAAGATTCTTTCGAAAACGGTGAAGAGCCCGTTGAGACTTTGCAGGAGCAGGCGGAACAGGAACCGGAAGCAGAGGCGGAGCTTTCTTTTCCGGTGCAGATGAATGCATCTGTGTTGTATGATTACCTGATCCATCATGCTTATACCGGATCTTCCGGGATATTGGGAACATGCTTTGGCGTACTGGGGCTGCTTGCTTACGCAAAAACACATTTTCTCCTGTATCTGATCCTGGGGATCGTGCTGATCCTGTATTTGCCGGTGACACTCCGGTACCGGGCAGGCTTGCAGATGTTGCAGCCGGTGATGAAACAGCCATTGAATTATGAATTTTCCGAAACAGGGTTTACCGTTTCGCAGGGGGAGACACGGCAGAGTGTATCGTGGGAGCAGTGTACCAAGGCGGTATCTACCAGCTTAAGCATCGTAATATATACGGGAAAGAACAATGCTTCCGTATTTCCGAGGAAGCAGCTCGGAGGACAGCTGACGGAACTGCTGGCGGTGATCGCCAGATATATGGACCCGAAGAAAGTAAAGATCAGATATTAGTGTATGAATACAGTGATAGAAACAAACAGTGCGGAGGAGACCTTTGCACTGGGGAAAAAACTGGGAGAAGCAGCAGTTGCCGGAGCGGTGTTTACTTTAAACGGCGATCTTGGTGTGGGCAAGACCGTATTTGCACAGGGATTTGCAGAAGGGCTCGGGATCACCGGGGCCGTCAACTCTCCGACCTTTACGATCCTGCAGGTATACGAAGAGGGACGGCTTCCCCTGTATCATTTTGATGTGTACCGGATCGAAGACCCGGAAGAAATGTATGAAGTGGGCTTTGATGATTATCTGTATGGGCAGGGCGTATGCCTGATCGAATGGGCCGAAATGGTGGCAGAAATGCTGCCGGAGGATTATACGGCAGTCACCATTGTAAAAGCCCCGGAAAAAGGATTTTCCTACAGAAAGATAACGATAAAGGACAATAAGGCATGAATCTGATCGCAGTGGATTCTTCCGGACAGACAGCGACCGTTGCGCTGGTAAACGATGGCGTGCTGACGGGAGAATATACCATCAATCATAAAAAAACGCATTCGCAGACACTGATGCCGATGCTGCAGACATTGTGTGCTGCAGTGGAATATGATCTGCATACGACGGATGCGATCGCGGTTGCGGCGGGCCCCGGATCATTTACCGGGCTGCGCATCGGTGCGGCAGCGGTCAAAGGTATGGCACAGGCATTGAACAAGCCGTTGATCGCCGTGCCGACACTGGAAGGACTGGCGTGTCAGTTCTACGGATCGGAGCAGCTGATCTGTCCGATTATGGATGCCAGACGTGCACAGGTTTACAGCGGGATCTATCGCTTTGTACGGGAAGATAACGTGATGCGTATGCAGACCGTGGCCGGGGAAGCGGCAATCCCAATGACAGAGCAGATCAATCGGCTGAATGCATTCTGCGAGCCGGTGATCTTTTTGGGGGACGGTGTGGAAGTGCATCGTCAGGTGATCACGGAACAGATGCAGGTTCCGTATATTTTTGCCCCTGTGCACAAACGACTGCAGAGTGCAGGCAGTGTGGCAGCGCGTGCGCTGATGATGCTGGAGGAGGGAAAACTTCCGGTGGAGGCGGGGACTTTTGCACCGGAGTATCTGCGTCCTTCCCAGGCAGAACGGGAACGTGCGGAAAAGCTGGGGGCAGAATGATCGTATACCGACCGATGCAGGAAACGGATCTGGATATGGTGGCAATGCTGGAAGCGGCGGCATTTTCCAGACCATGGCAGAGAAAAGACTTTGCGGATGCGCTGAAGAGTCCGAACTATCTGTACTATGTTGCGGAGCAGGACGGGCAGGTCATAGCAACGGCAGGACTGATCCTGTCGATCGATGAGGCGGATCTGACCAATGTAACAACGGCAGAGGCCAGCAGGGGATGCGGGATTGCAAAGGCTCTTCTGGTGGCACTGATGCAGGCGGCAAAGGCGCAGGAGATCGTGGCGTTTACGCTGGAGGTACGTGCCGGCAATGCAGCGGCGATCGCACTCTATGAGAAGCTGGGCTTTGTCTGCGAGGGAAGGAGAAAGAATTTTTATACGGCACCGGTAGAAGATGCACTGATCTACTGGCTGCGGGAAGAATAGAGAGGAGAGGTTCGGGAACTGCCGGTTTCCGGATCGTTGAAAATACGGATGCTGGAGATCTGTCTTCTGGGGACGGGTGGTATGATGCCGCTGCCCAAACGTTATCTGACGGCGCTTGCCGTCAGGCACAACGGAGATACCATATTGATCGATTGCGGGGAGGGAACCCAGATGGCTCTGCGGGAAAAGGGCTGGAGTCCCAATCCCATCGCCATCATGTGCTTTACTCATTATCATGCGGACCATATCAGCGGACTGCCGGGAATGCTGCTTTCCATGGCGAATGCAGAGCGGACGGAGCCGGTACTGATGGTGGGACCGGCGGGGCTGAAGCGTGTGGTGGATTCGCTGCGTGTGATCGCGCCGGGGCTGCCCTTTGAGATCCGCTACCATGAACTGAAAGAAAATGAGGAGTGTATCCCCATCGAAGAGGGGTATATCCAGGCATTCCGCGTGAAGCATAATGTGGTCTGCTACGGCTACAGTGTCGTGATCGAACGCAAGGGGCGTTTTGATGCGGCAGCGGCCAAGGCACAGGAGATCCCGTTAAAGTTCTGGAACCGCCTGCAGCATGGCGAGACCATCGAAGATGCGGGCAGGACCTTTACACCGGATATGGTCATGGGACCTGCACGAAAGGGACTCAAGGTGACCTATTCCACGGATACCAGACCGACGGAGAGTATCGTCAGCAATGCGGCAGGATCGGATCTGCTGATCTGTGAGGGCATGTATTGCGAAGCGGACAAACTGGATAAGGCGAAGGCCAAGAAACATATGATGTTTGAAGAGGCGGCACAGATCGCGGCGGAGGCACGGGTTTCGGAGTTGTGGCTTACGCATTTCAGCCCGTCGATGATCTACCGGCAGGCGGAAGAAGCGATGAACGGTGTGCGTGCTATATTTGAAAATGCAGTCATGGGCAGGGACGGGATGAGCAGGGACCTGCTGTTTGAGGAGGAAGAGTAACCGTTCCGGACAGCACAGGAACAGTTATTAAGAGAGTTTGCGGATGAAGCGGGCCAATGTCGTAAAAACGGTGATCATAATGGCTCTGTTGGTAGGCGGCATATTGCTGTTCTACCTTCATTTGACGCGCCGTAATTCGGAGGCAGTATCCGCTGAGGCAGCAGGCAGCCGGGCGGTACAGGAGATGACAGCGGCACAGAAACTGGTGGCGGAAGCGCCGTTTAAGGAATATCCGTCGACACCGGTGCAGCTGGTCAAGTATTACAATGATCTGACGGTGTGTCTGTATAATGAGGACTGTACGGACGATGAGCAGAAAGCTCTGGTGCTGCTGATGCGCAAATACCTGGACGAGGAGCTGCTTACGAACCAGACGGAAGCGGAGCAGCTGATCGAACTCCGCAAAGATCTGGAAACCTTTAAGAAGCAGGAGATCAAGATCTACAGTGTCGATGTGACACCGTCTCTGGATGTGGATTTTTTCAACTATGATGATCATGAATGTGCCCGGCTGTACAGTAATTATACGATGAAAGGCATCGTGGACGGCAGCATGGCTTATAATACGATCCGACAGGTATTTATCCTTCGCAAGAATGAAGAGGGACACTGGAAGATCTATGGCTATAAAAACGAAGAAGAAACAGGTGACATACAATGAGCGGGAAGCCTATCCGGATCCTTGCAATCGAATCTTCATGTGACGAAACGGCAGCAGCGGTCGTAGAAGACGGGCGCAAAGTCCTATCCAATATCATATCCTCCCAGATCGATATCCATACCTTATATGGCGGCGTGGTACCCGAGATCGCCAGCCGTAAGCATACGGAGCGTATCTGTCAGGTGGTGGACGAAGCCCTGAAGGCAGCAGATATGACGGTCAGGGACGTAGATGCCGTGGCGGTAACGTACGGTCCGGGACTGGTCGGTGCGCTGCTGGTCGGTGTGTCGTATGCCAAAGGACTGGCTTTTGCGGCACAGAAACCGTTGATCGGCGTGCATCATATCGAAGGGCATATCAGTGCCAATTATATCGATCATCCGGAACTGGAACCACCGTTTCCATGTCTGGTAGTATCCGGCGGACATACGCATCTGGTGCGTGTGAAGGACTACGGTGAATATGAAGTGCTGGGACGTACCAGGGACGATGCGGCGGGAGAAGCATTTGACAAAGTGGCACGTGCCATCGGACTGGGCTATCCGGGCGGACCAAAGATTGATGCGGTATCGGATGAGGGAAATCCGGAGGCGATTGCTTTTCCCAGGGCCAAAGTGGCAGACTCGGTCTATGATTTTTCTTTCAGCGGTTTAAAATCGGCCGTGCTGAATTATCTGAACAGCTGTAATATGAGCGGAACGGAAGTGAACCGTGCCGATGTGGCGGCATCGTTCCAAAAGGCGGTCGTGGATGTACTGGTAGAGCATGCCATGACAGCTTTGGAAGAAGGCGGGGAAAAGACCTTTGCCCTGGCAGGCGGGGTGGCTTCCAACCGACATCTGCGCGGGGCCTTTGAGGAGGCTTGCGCAAAACGGGGGATCGCTTTTTACCGGCCGGCCCCGATCTTTTGTACCGATAATGCTGCGATGATCGGAGCGGCGGCATACTATGAATATAACAAAGGCGTGCGGCACGGACTGGATCTGAATGCCGTGCCGAACCTAAAACTCGGAGAACGAATATGAAAACTGCAGCGGTAGTATTGGCCGGCGGCAGCGGAAAGCGTATGCATGCGGATGTACCCAAACAATATATGACTTTGTGCGGGCATCCGCTTTTGTATTATTCGCTGCGTGCCTTTGAAGATAGCTTTATTGATGAGATCGTGCTCGTTACGGCAGCGGGAGAAGAGGAGCATTGCAGGGAGATGATCGTGGAACGGTACGGTTTCGACAAGGTACGGGCGATCGTGCCGGGAGGAAAAGAACGTTATCATTCCGTGATGCATGGAGTGAAAGCGGTTAGCACGGATACGGATTATATCTTTATACACGACGGAGCACGTCCGTTTATCACGCAGGAGATCTTAAAACGTGTGCTGGGAGATGTGCAGGAAAAAAAGGCGTGCGTGGTAGGCATGCCGGTGAAGGATACGATCAAGATCGCAGACGAGGATGGTTTTGTTGCGGATACACCAAAGCGTGCTTTGGTATGGCAGGTGCAGACACCGCAGGTTTTTGCGGCGGAACTGATCCGTCGTGCTTACGGAATGCTGGAAAAAGAAGAGGCAGAACTGCTGGCACGCGGCGTGGAGATCACGGATGATGCGATGATCGTAGAGCTTCTAACAAAGCAGCCGGTATATCTTACGCAGGGAAGTTATGAAAATATCAAAATAACCACACCGGAAGATATGGGATATGCCGAGTGGCAAATGGCTGAAAGGCTTGAAAAATAAGGCTTTCAAAAAAAATGAAAAAAAATCAAAAAAAATGATTGACACAAAGGGGGGGATTTGGTAAGATATCACTTGCGCCGGTAAAACGGCAAACAAAAAACAAACGATACGGAGAGGTATCGAAGCGGTCATAACGAGGCGGTCTTGAAAACCGTTTGCCTTCACGGGCGCGTGGGTTCGAATCCCACCCTCTCCGCTTGGATCCTCCCCGAGAGACAGGAAATAAATTGTTTCTCTATTAAGAAGCAAGTTTGGAGAAGTACCCAAGCTGGCCGAAGGGGCTCCCCTGGAAAGGGAGTAGGTCGTTAATAGCGGCGCGAGGGTTCAAATCCCTCCTTCTCCGTTCAAGTCGAAAGGCTTGATAGAAGATAAGGAAACGGACAATTGAAAATTAAGCTTCAGTTCGAAGCACTTGCTGCTGAGGACGTGAGAAAGTGTCGAGCAGAATTGCAGCCCGTCCTTTGCGAAGCAAAATTCAATTGACGGGCTGCGTACGAAGCGCAGCGGAGTACCTTGATAATTACACAGCTATCCAACCCTGAAAGATTTCAATGAATTTTATTCTGAAAGATTTCAAAACGGTTTTAACGAACCAACAGTAAAGAATGGATTTTTAGCCAGTTAAAACTGGCTGGGAAGAAAACTAATTTAGAGAGTTTGATCCTGGCTCAGGATGAA
>JAGBMJ010000139.1 GCA_017634975.1 Lachnospiraceae bacterium
AGTAAGCGCAATAAATAATTGCGCTTACTATAACGCTCCGCGAGGATGCGCACGGATTTTGTAAGGAAATACGCCGCTTTCAGCGGCCAAAATCCGGCGCAGTAAACGACAAAACGAAAAGAGTTTTGTCGTTTACTATAATATTGAAATACTTATCTTCTCTTACCCATCACCCTGAGCAGACGCAGGAAGAGATTGATAAAATCTAGATACAGTTCAAATGCGCCTGCCAGTGCAACGACCGCTATGCTCTCGCCCATATCGTATCTTGCATTCTTCTTGATCTTCTGGGTATCGTAAGCCGTCAAAGCTACAAACACCACGATGCCGATCCAGCTGAGGATCATATCCACGACGGTATTATGCAGGAACAGATTGACGACCGTTCCCAGGATGATACCGATCAGCGCCATCATGCACAGACTTCCGATCGAGGAAAGATCCGCATCGGTCACCAGGCCGTACACCGCCATCACGCCGAAGGTCACTGCCGTAATGACAAAAACAGATGCCACCGATGCTCCGGTATACATTTCCAGGATCAGTCCCAGCGTCATACCGGTCATATAGGAATACAGCGTAAAGAGGATCGCGGTAACAACCGCGTTACCCTTCCGGATCGCAAAATTGGAAGCAAACGCGATCACCAGTTCCCCGATCAGGATAAACATAAAGTTTTCCCTGGCCCACATATACATATTGCCCTGGAGGGTAAAAGCTGCAACCGCAGTAACAAGCAGCGCTGCTACCATGTACAGGAACGACTTGGCGATCACTTCCTGCGCCATCGCCTGCGCCAGCTGTGCCATCACCCCTTCCGTCGGTCCCTGAACGGTATTGCCGTCATCATAAAAATTATTATTCAGCCCGTTCGCATTGGAGTAGATATCATTGCCATATGCCGCTCCGCCCGGGTTTGCATTCTGATAATACTGCTGCCCGCCGGTCTGATACTGCTGCCCGTAGTTCGGTCCGTAAGCCGGCTGCTGTGCCTGCTGTGCATAAGCCTGCTGGGTTGCATTCTGATACTGCTGCGTGCCGTTCTGGTACTGCCAGCCGTTACCATACTGCGGATTCTGATTCATACTATTCTGATCCATAGTCACTGCCTCCTTCTCTGTTTCCCTCACAACAGATGTTCGTTACATAACTATATTATACAATACCATGTCAAACGGTCAACCTCTGCCGGTTGCATTTCTGCTATTTTTCACAGCCTTACTCTTCCTTTTCACTTTTTTCTTCGGCAGCTTTGCGGCTGCAGTCCATCGCACAATGCGCACAATCCGTGCCGCAGCCGCCAGATTTTCCGTCTCTCGCATTCTTAAGGATCTGTGCGACCGCCGCCAGCACAGCCAGCGAAAGGATCACGGTTACGATAAATGTTGCTCCGTTCATCTATTCCCCGACTCCCACCTGATAACGTATATGATCGATGAACTGCTGCGCTGTCCGTCCGGAAAGGCCGCCATGCTGGATCTCCCATGTCTTGGCTGCTGCCACCAGATCCTCCACCGGCATATTGATGTGGTTCCGTTTGGCCAGCTGCGTTACAATCTCCACATATTCTTTCGGCTCCGGCTTACTGTAATTGATGGTCACACCGAAACGTGCCGCCAGCGACATCTTCTCCTCTACCGTATCGGAATGGTGCTTGTCTGCCCCGTTCGTCTGATCGTTACGGTCATTCCAGGTCTCCTTGATCAGATGTCTGCGGTTGGATGTCGCGTATATCAGGATATTATCCGGTCTGGTCTCCACACCGCCTTCGATCACGGCCTTTAAGAATTTGTACTCGATCTCATGCTCTTCAAAGGACAGATCATCCATATAAATGATAAAACGATAGTTACGGTTCTTGATCGCTGCGATCACAGCAGACAGATCCTTGAACTGATGCTTATAGATCTCGATCATCCGCAGTCCCCGGTCGTAGTACTCGTTTACGATCGCTTTTACACTTGTCGATTTGCCGGTACCGGCATCCCCGAAGAGCAGGACATTGTTCGCCCGCATACCTTTGACAAAAGCTTCGGTATTGTCTACCAGCTTCTTCTTCTGGATCTCGTAGCCGACCAGATCATCGAGCTTTACTTCATCCATATTGTTGATCGGCAGGAAACGCACACTGCCATCCGGATTCTCGTCGATACGGAAGGCCTTGTTCAGGCCGAACATTCCCACACCGATGTTCTTATAAAAATCGGTGACCACACGGAAGAATGCATGTGTATCCGGTGCCGCTTCCAATGCTTTGGAAAGATTACGCACCTTTTCGCTGACGTTACGGTTGTACATCAGTTCCTTCTTCTTGATCGACTTATAATCCGAGAAAAGGCTGAAGCAGTTGATCCCGAGCTTCTCCTCGATCTCCGAGAAATCATAATCAAACAGTTCCTTCAGAATGCCGAAATCCTGCTCGACCAGGGTGTTGACCGTTCCCTCACCGGCTCCGGCTTTTTCACTGACCAGCGAAAACGGATTCTCATTCATAATGATATAGAATGCCAGATAGTTGTGCCACAGATTATCGTCAAAACCATAATCCGTCGCCACCATCAGCAGTTCCTTGGCCAGGGCATGCACTCTCCTGGTGACTTCCACTACGGAGTACTCCCCGGTCTTGAGTTCCTCCAGGATCCGGCCAAGCCGGTACAGGATACTGTCCTCCTTAAGGTCTCCGTACATTAATAACTGCGCGATCTTCTGGTACATTTCGTTTTTTTCCTCCTATAGCTGCAAACTTCCCGCAACGGGAAGGCAATATATCGGATCATAATAACAGCGGGTAAACAGATGGTTCCGCTTACCCGCCTATCTTACATCATTTATACTTCATTTACAACTATTATGCTTCTTATGACAACATCGGCTTACATGCTTCGGCCAGTGCGTCCTTCTTTGCCTGTGCCTCTGCCAGATCCTTGCCTTTCGTTGTAAAGTACGTCTTGATCTTCGGTTCCGTACCGGACGGGCGGACGATCACGGTAGAGCCGTCCTCCAGACCGTAGATCAGCACATTCGCCTTCGGCAGTCCGGTCTTTTCCGGTTCGTTATAATCCGTCGCGCTCGTAACGGCAATGCCGGCAAAGTCCTTCGGCGCATTCTCACGCAGTCCCTTCATGATATCCGACATCTTGTCCATACCGGACAGTCCCGGGAATTCGAAGGCATCCACTTTGTTCAGATATCTGCCGTACTGTGCATAGATCTCTTCCAGCCGCTGCTTGATGGAAGATCCCTTGCTGCGATAGTAAGCCGCCATTTCACAGATCAGCATCGATGCCACAACGGCATCCTTATCCCGCACATACGGTCCTGCCAGATAGCCGTAGCTTTCCTCAAAACCGAAGATGAAACGGTCCACTTCCCCGGCAGCTTCAAGTTTTGCGATCTGATCACCGATCCATTTAAAACCGGTCAGCGTATGACGCAGTTCCACGCCGTAATGCTCCGCTACGGCATCGGCCAGCGGTGTCGATACGATCGACATCACCGCAACCGGATCCTTCGGCATGGTTCCCTGTTCGATCCGTCCTGCGCAGATATAATCCAGCAGAAGTACTCCCATCTCATTGCCGGATACCAGTTCGTAACTGCCGTCCGGGCATTTCATAGCAATCCCCACACGGTCGGCATCCGGATCCGTTGCCAGCATCAGATCTGCACCGGTCTCTTTTGCCAGTTCCAGACCATACTTCAAAGCCTCAAAGATCTCCGGGTTCGGATAGGGGCAGGTGGTAAAGTAGCCGCTCGGATACTCCTGCTCCGGTACGATCGTGATATCGGTGATCCCCATATCGTTCAATACTTTCGTAACGGGCACCAGACCGGTACCGTTAAGCGGCGAATAGACCAGCTTCAGTCCTGCGGTCTTTGCCAGTCCCGGACGTACCTGTCTGGCTTCGATTGCCTCGTAGAATGCCTTCTTGCAGTCATCCCCGACGAAACGGATCCTGCCGTTCTCCACGCCTTCCGCAAAGGAGATCCGCTTTGCCCCGGTCAGCACATCGGTCTTTTGGATCTCATCGTATACGATAGCTGCTGCATCATCCGTCATCTGGCAGCCATCCGGTCCGTATGCCTTATATCCGTTGTACTTTGCCGGATTGTGAGATGCCGTCACCATAATGCCGGCATTACAGTTATAATATCTTGTTGCAAAGGAAAGTGCCGGTACCGGCATCAATGCATCGTAGATCCGTACCTTTATCCCGTTGGCCGCCAGTACACCGGCAGCTTCTTTTGCAAATACATCACTCTTCAAACGACTGTCATAGGCAATGGCCACCGTCTGTGTACCGCCCTGTGTCAGCACCCAGTTGGCCAGTCCCTGTGTCGCCTGACGTACCACCCAGATGTTCATCCGGTTCGTACCTACCCCCAGGGTTCCGCGCAGTCCTGCCGTGCCGAATTTCAGAGCTACCGCAAAACGGTCTTTGATCTCTTCCTCGGCAGCCTTCACCTTCAGCAGTTCCGGCATCAGATCCGGATCCTCCAGATCATACGCCAGCCAGCGCTCATATTCCTCTTTGTACATAATCCCTTCTCCTTTCGTCCTCATGGCATCATTTCCGCACTCAGTATCCCTGCCATGCATTGCCGCCTGATTTGTGCATCCAGATGCCTGCACATATTGCTATTTTATCATACAGATACGGCTACTACAAGTATTTTGGGTCGTAATCGCGCAGCCAATGCGCGATTCGACTGTGAATGGTAACAGGCTTTTCCACATGCTATGGAGAACGAAAAAACACAGGGAGAAGATCTCCCTGTGCTGCTTTTCGGATCGTATTCTTCAGAAACATCCGTTGTTATACATTTGCTACGGCTTCGCGCAGTGCTTCTCTTACCGCACCTTTTCCGCTCATCATCTTTTTGTAATATGCCTTTACCTTATCGGAAAGGGATGCGTATTTCGTCACATCCAGTCCAAAGTATCTGCTCTCTTTCAGCAGGTCCTCGATCACGGAAAGATCTGTGATCTCACTGCCCGGCTGATAGCCTTCCAGACGTTTGCAGAGGCTCTCCAGCTCCGGATCCGGACTCAGCTCCATCTTATTCAGATCATCATCGAATCCGCTCAGATAACGCATCCATGCAGCCAGTACGAACGGTACCAGCTCCAGCTCCCCTTCGCGGCCCAGCTCTACGTAAGAACGCAGGGTCTGTCCGAAACGGATGGGTACCTTCTGGCTGGTATCGCAGGCGATACGCTGCGGGGTATCCGGCAGGAATGGGTTCGGAAGACGGTCTTCCAATACTTCTTTCAGGAAATCCGCCGGCTTGATGATGCCCGGATCACATACCACTTCCAGGCCTTCCTTTCCAAGTCCGTACGGCAGTTTTTTCAGATCTGCATCCTTCATCTCTTCCGAGATCTTGTTGAATCCAAGCAGGCAGCCGCATACAGCCAGACCAGTGTGCAGCGGGTTTAAACAGCTCTGTACTTTCATACGTTCTGCCGCTTCTACGGTTGCACGGTCGGTCATATATACGCCCGCATCCTGCAACGCCGGGCGACCGTTCGGGAACTTATCCTCTACCACCAGATACTGCGGGATCTCTGCATTTACAAACGGTGCGATAAAGGTATTCTTGCTCGTCTTGAACGGCTGCATACCCTGAATTCCTTTTTCTTCGAGCGTCTTTGCGACCGACGGATCCGGACGCGGTGTGATCTTATCGATCATCGTGCACGGGAAACATACTTTGGAATCGTCCTTTAAATAATCCACAAACGCAGCTTCCGCCTTGCCTGCTTCGATCCATTTCTGTGCAATGAACAATATGGCATCCTTTAACTTATCGCCGTTGCCGCTGCAGTTGTCCATACTGACAAAAGCAACCGGAGCTTTACCGCCCAGATAGCGCTGATACAGCATAGCTGCGCTCATACCCATCGTGCTCACCGGAGCTTCCGGTCCGTTTTCGATATCTTTCTGTACAAATGCGGTGGGATTTCCGGCTGCATCCTTTACCACATAGCCCTTCTCGGTGATCGTATAGGATACCATCTGCAGGGACGGCATCCTGGCGATCTCCCACAGGCGTCTGCTGTCTTCCGTTGCTTTGATCGCCTCGGCGATGCCGGCCTGTACACGCAGATCCACGCCACCGTCGCAGCGCAGTCCGACGGACAGCGTCAGCATATCGTACGGAGCATAGCCCAGATCGATCACTTCATTATCAAAACCTTCGACTGCTACGATACCGGTATTTAATTTGCCCTCATTTAACAGTTTGTTTGCATGTCCTGCAATAAAATCACGGAAGATATTACCGGTGCCGAAATGCACCCACTGTACGTTCTCCTTTGTATTCTTCCGCAATGCGGGAATATCATAAGACGGCAGCTGCACGCCGGCAGCTTCCCACTGTGCTTTTTCTTTGGTGATACTTTTTAATGTAAGTTCCATTTACGTCCTCACTTTCTCTATATATTCAGAATCACTTTGCATTTCCGAATAAATATGCACTCTGCGTTTCCGAAACAGATACTATCCCTTTACTTTATCCAGCATCTCCCAGGCACCCAGGATGTACATAATGCCCAGCGCACGGTCATACAGGCCGTAGCCCGGTCTGCACTTCTCGCCCCAGATATGTCTGCCGTGGTCCGGACGGATGTAGCCGTCAAATCCGGCATCATGAAATGCCTTGATGATGTCCAGCACACCCACATCACCGTCACAGTCTCTGTGGGATACTTCACTGAAATCGCCGTTCTCATAGTGCTTTACGTTACGGATATGGGCAAATGCCACACGATCCGCATGCTTCTTCACGATCTCGGCTACCGTATTGTTCGGGTTGGATCCTAAAGATCCGGTGCACAGCGTCAGGCAGTTGTAAGGATCGTCCACCATCTTTAAGAAACGGTCCACACTGGCTTCGTCCACCAGCAGTCTCGGCAGACCGAAGATATCCCATGGCGGATCGTCCGGATGGATAGCCATCTTGATGCCACACTCGTGGCATACCGGCATCAGCTTCGTCAGGAAATATTTCAGGTTCTCCCACAACGTCTCCTTGTCTACTTTTTCATACATCTTAAACAATTCTTCCAGCTTGGCCATACGCTCCGGTTCCCAGCCCGGCATGGTAAAGCCCTTGCATTCCTTCAGGATGTAATCCGCCATTTCCTTCGGATCCTGTTTGATCTTGGACTTTTCGTAGTAGAGTGCCGTAGAGCCGTCCGGAAGCGGATGGAACAGGTCAGTCCTGGTCCAGTCAAATACCGGCATAAAGTTATAGCAGATCACCTTTACACCAAACTTTGCAAGATTACGGATCGTCTGAATATAGTTTTCAATATACTGATCGCGTCCCGGTCCGGCGGTCTTGATATCGTCGTGTACATTGACCGACTCCACTACCTCCATACCGAATCCGTATTCGTCGAGTTCCTTCTTTACTGCCGCGATCTCCTCGACTTCCCAGATCTCTCCGGGCATTTTTTCGTGTAATGCCCACACGATCTCCTCTACACCGGGAATCTGTCTGATCTGTGCCAGACTGATCGTGTCGTTTCCGTTGCCATACCAACGAAATGACATTTTCATAGTACTCTGTCTCCTTTCAAAATATTATAGATTTTGTTTATTCACCTTTCATACTCTCGTCCGGTCCGAGATAGGATGCATCCCATTTCGTTCCTTCCCGGACAAGAAGGATCCTCTCCGCCACATTCTCCGGATCGGTACCGTACAGTCGCAGGGTATGCCGTCCGGCTTTCAACGTGCATTTGGCGCTCACGATATTCATATGATTCAGCACGCCCATTGCCCAATCCCAGGATGCGCCCGGTACATGGCTTACCGGAATGGATGTCAGTGTATCTGCCGCAGCGCCGTCCATTGCATAGCAGAGTTTCACCGGCACTCTGTGGAGATAGGAATTGGTCGGCAGCATCTGGAACCGCACTTCATAGTCCCCATCCTGCTGTGTCACAAAGGAATACTCCACATACGGCGCCTCTTCTGCCTTCTCAAAACGTGCGGTCAGCGGATAAAGCGCAACGCCGTCTTCCCGGCGGCCCAGCTCCGGTACGACATACAGTTTAGCATTTTCCGTATCGTGCTTTGCCGTAAAGTGCGCTGCATCCATAACGATACGCCCGTTTCTCTCCAGGAATACCGCCCCTTCCGGTGCACCCTTCGGTGCTTCTACCCGGATGCGGATCGTGCCGTACGGGTATTTTACCGTGATCGTTGCCGGTCCGTCTGTTGCATTGTCCTTTAACACCGTAACACGGATCTCGTGATAGGAATCCTGCAGTGTCAGCTGACCGGAGCTGCGGTCGCACTTCACCCAGTCGGCATCGCTCTCGATCGTATAAGCCACCTTTTCTTCGCCGCAGTTTGCGATGAAGAATCCGGCTTCCGCCTGTTTTGCATCTTCCTTACGGAAGTTACGGATGTTCAATACCTTCTTTGTCCAGTCACAGCCCTGCGTACTGCCGGATTCTCCGAGCAGTCCCACGGTCAGCGCGCGGTATTTCACCGGCAGTACCTGATGGATCACCGGATTGGCCGACTCTTCCATATTCCAGTGTTTAAAGCCGATATGCGGTGCCTCGCCGAATCCGTCCCACTTCCACATACACAGCTTCTGCAGACGGTCCTTCAGTTCCTGATCCATACGCAGGCATTCCTTTACCTGATCTCCGTAGGTATTGGCGATCACGGCACCGATGGATGCAAAGTAATGATTCCTGCCGCACAGGATCCACATACGTACCAGATTCAGGCCGCCCAGCAGACTGTAGCCGATCAGTTCAAACAAGGCTGCGTAATCATCTCCGGAAAGCTTTTCCGACAATGTCACAAAGGTATTGCAGATCTCTTCCGTCTCCGCAAGCAGTCTCTCTGCTTCATAGTCTGCCACCGGGTGGTAGATCGTATCCCGCATATGTTCCGGACGACGATTGTGGATGATATGCTCTGCACGGAATACGATATCCGTCAGCTGCTTCACTTCCGACGCATCAAATACGTGGCCGAACTGCTTCTGCATCCACATGCTCAGGTAATCCTGTGCCGACTGCGGGCCGCATTTGCCCCATTTATCATAGTCATATGCCAGACTTAAGAAGTAGGAAAGCGGAAGCTCCTGCAATCCCAGATCACCGACATTGACGATCCATAGACGCTGCACACCATGCTCATAGGCCGTGGTCATCTGTTGCCATACTTCCGGCAGATGTGTGGAATTGATCCACTCGTAGGATACCGGATCACCGTGATAATCAAAGTGATAATACATACCGAAACCACCCGGATGCTTACGCATCTTCTCATCCGGCAGGCTGCGCAGATATCCCTGATTATCCTCACAGAGCATCAGGATCACATCCTCCAGTTCCGGACAGCCTTCCCGCAGACCGGGAGTACTCTCGTCGCCGTAATAGAATGCTTCCACCTCTTTGTACAGCGCGATCATTCTCGGAACCTTGGTAAGGTCTTCGTTGACTTCTTCTTTGATCAGTTTCTCCTGTGTACGTAACACATCCCGGAGCAGATTGATATTATCGGCAAGCGTTGCCTCTTTTCCGAGGATCGTGGAATCGCACTCCCCACGCATGCCGACGGTGATCACATTTTCCAGATGTCCGTTTCTCTTCAGACCGTCTCTCCAGAAACGGGTGATCCCTTCCGTATTGGCATGGAAATTCCATGCATCACCATAGATGGAATCCTTTCCACGCACGTGCTTATATTCTTCACCGTGGCGCAGGCAGGGCTCATGATGGGACAGTCCCATGACTACACCCAGCTCATCCGCCAGCTCTGCACTGGCCAGCCCGGGGCCATCCTCCGCAAAGCAGGAGGACCACATAGCCGGCCACAGATAATTGCCTTTCATACGAAGCAGCAGTTCAAATACACCTTCATACATCTTCGCATTGAAACCGCCAAAATGCTTATTACACCAGGTACCAAAAGCCGGCCATTCATCGTTGATAAAGAAACCACGGTATTCCACCGAAGGCTCTTTGGATGCCTGAAATAATTCTTCTCCCAAAACCACACGATCCTTATGCGCCGGTTTCAGTTCCGACCAGTTCACAAAAGGAGAAACTCCCAGCTCGTCGGATAAACGGAACAGACCATAGATCGTTCCTCTTTTATCGCTGCCCGCGATCACCAGCAGATCCTCCGCCGGTGCAAATATCTGATATACTTCACGTTTCCCGCGGATCGCGGAAACGCTGATCTTTCCCTCGGATGTCAAAGTATCGATCACCGCACTGTTTCCTGCGATACCGAATACGATCTTAAGCCCGGAAAATTCCGGTACATTTCCACCGGCCGTTTCGATCTTTGCCGGTTTCTTTCCAAATACCAGTTCGAAATCATTTCGAACCTTATCCGCGATCTTTCGGATGCCGGATAACGCTTCCTTCTCATATACAAATGCAATCTGCTTTTCTTTTGTCAGTTCGAATTTTGCCATCACACCCTCCATTCAAACATTCCCCAACACTCAAATTTAAAACGCTTACATTCTTTTATAAATGACGCCCCGCTTTCGCGGAGCGTCATCCTAAATTACTTTACA
This sequence comes from Lachnospiraceae bacterium, assembly GCA_017634975.1. GTDB lineage: Bacteria > Bacillota > Clostridia > Lachnospirales > Lachnospiraceae > NK4A136. The sequence goes on from JAGBMJ010000139.1 coordinate 10,567, forward strand.
TCTGTGATCTGGGATTGCCTGAATCAGTCAAGCATATCCTTGGAACCATACTGTGCTTCCCATTTCTGGGTACGCTCGTCGATGATCGCCTGACCACCGGAGGTCAGATAGTCATTCATCAGTTCTTCCCACTTAGCATCAAACTCTTCCGGCTTGCAGCTCATGCAGGTATCGTAGATAACATCTCTCTTACCGTTCAGAGCTTCACCCATACCGGTTTCTGCTTCGATGGAAGTGATCTTTGCATTCTTGGTAGGTCTCTTGCCGTTGCAAGCTACCTCGTTTGCCTTTGCTACATCTTCCGGATCGCAAGGCGGGTAGTTGTTTGCCAGAGATGCCAAAGTCAGCTCTTCGCTGGACAGGTGCAGACCGTTGCAGGTAATGGTCATATCAATGTTCTGACCGGAGTTCATGATCGCATCGCCGGTAGCTGCCATAAAGGTATAAGCGCCGTCTTCGGTTACATTGTGGGTCACGCCCTCATCACCAACCTGCAGGTACTCGATGTGTTCCGGATCAGAGATCCAATCCAGATACAGCAGAGATGCCAGCGGCTCATCATTGGTGGTCGGGAAGAAGATCTTACGGTCACCAGCGGTGGAATCGCAGTACTTCACATACTCGCCCTTGGAATTCTCGAAGCAGTCGATTGCAACAAACTTTGCATCTTCGCCGACATTTCTCTGAAGGTTTGCGTTGATGGAGTCCTCACCGTTACGGAAAGGATAATCCCAGTTATGCATAAATGCACCAACATAGCCTGCCTTCATCATATCATCCTCTGTGTTGGATTCTGCGATCGCAAAATCATTCCACATCAGGCCTTCGTTGTACCACTGGTTCAGAAGCCGGATGGCTTCCTTTGTACCGTTCTGTGTCAGCTTTCTGTCATCAAAGCCGTTTACATAGAACTCTTTGTCTGTGATATCCGGATCCATAAAGGATTCGATGATCAGAGCTGCTCTCCAGCCTACGTCAGAGGATACGGAGAACGGTACCATCTGCTTCGCATCTTTTCCAAGCAGCTGATCTGCGTTGTCACGGAATGCACAGATGCAGTTGTAGAACTCTTCACGAGTAGTCGGCTCTTTCAGACCAAGGGTATCCAGCCAGTCCTTACGGATGTAGGTAACGATACGGTTGTTGTTTGCACGCTTACCTTCGATTGCCCACAGAGTACCGTCTTCTACACTCTTGTCCCAGTACATATTTGTGGTACCCAGCCACTCCCAAAGGTGCGGAAGGTCGTTCTTGTTGTCTACTACCAGATCCTGCAGATCGATAACACCACCCATATCCGCATAGGTCTGAATGGTCGGATAAGAATAGGTCAGGCAGATGTCCGGAGCCGTACCTGCAGCCAGCAGGTTGTTGATCTCTTCGGTCTCAGTCCAACGGGGAACCTTAACAAATTCCACTTCTACGTTGTGATCTTCCAGCATACCCTTCTTAACATACTCGGTATACATGTTGTTGGTCGGATCAGAACCGCCGTCGTTACCACGGTCATAAATCTCAACCGTGATCTTTCTGGTCTCGGCAAACTTACCGTCTACCAGTTCTGCACTGCTGCCGCCCTCGATGTTCTCCTGAGGCTCTTCAAAGATCTCGGAAGCCTTCTGCTCCTCAGTCGGTGTGGGTTCCGATCCACCGCTCGGGTTAGCAGGCTGATTTTCCGATCCGCATGCTGCCAGAGAGAGAATCATAGACCCTGCCAAAATGATTGACAAAACTCTGTTCTTCATTTGTTTTCCTCCTTCTTACATTTAATTACGTAAGTGAATTGGTTTATATTTTGCGGCCCTGTCGCCGTCAAAATCATATTAGCATGTTCACAGCAGATTTACAATACATTAATATTTCATTAATATAATATTCATATTTTGTTCATTTTTACTCTTTCACTGCACCGATGGTAACACCCTGAATGAAGTACTTCTGCAGTCCCGGATAGATGCAAAGGATCGGTACGGTCGAGAACATAACGACTGCCGCACGGATCGATTCCTGGAGACCCGGAGTAGAGAAACCTTCCTGCGTTGTCACTTCGATCTGGTTTACGTTCTGCAGGATGTTGTAGATCAGCAGCTGCAGCGGATAGAACTGCTCTTTCTTCATATACATCAGGGCATCGGAATAACCGTTCCAGCGGCCTACTGCATAGAACAGAGCCAGCGTAGCCAATACCGGCTTGGACAGCGGAATGTACACATTCCAAAGGATCGTCCAGTAGCTTGCACCATCGATCTCTGCCGCTTCTCTCAAAGAATCGGGAATACCGTAGAAGAAGCTTCGCAGGATGATCATATTGTATACGCTAAGGCATCCCGGAATGATCAGTACCAGCGGGTTGTCCAGCAGCTTCAGGTTCTGCATCAGCAGGTAGTTCGGAATGGTACCTGCGTTGAAGAACATTGTGATGGTGATGATCACGTTGAAGATCTTTCTGCCCTTTAACTGGGAGAAGATCAGCGGATAAGCGCACAGCGTACTCATCAAAAGGCTGACAAAGGTACATACCAGTGTAAGGAAAGCCGTCCAGGCAAACGCTCTGAGATATTTCGGATCCTTAAACACGGTGGTATAAGCGCTGGTATTGAAGCCCTTCGGCAGAAGGTATACTTCGTGACGGATCAGGAACTCGTTGGAAGATAAGGATCTTGCGAGCAGGTTCACCATCGGCAGCAGACAGATGATCATAATGATCACACAGAGTACAACGATGACCCAGTCTCCTATTTTCGTTTTTAATCGGCTGACATTTACTGTCGGGTTTTGCATTTCTACTTTCATCTTGTGACAACCTCCTTACATAATTCCGCGCTCGCCCATCTTACGGGAGAACCAGTTTGCAAGCAACAGGAATATTACGTTTGCGATGGACTGGAACAGACCAACCGCCGTGGTAAGGGAGAACTGCAGCCCCTTGATACCGTACTTGTAAACGAATGTTGCAATAACTTCTGCATTCTTCATAACCAGATTGTTCTGTAATACGTAAGGTCTGTCGAAGCCGGAACCAAGGACATTACCAAGAGCCAGGATCAAAAGCACTACGATGGTCGGACGGATACCCGGAAGTGTGATGTGCCACATCTTCTGGAAACGGTTTGCACCGTCTACGGAAGCCGCCTCATAAAGTTCCGGAGAAATACCGGAGATCGCTGCCAGGTAGATGATGGAGTTCCATCCGAAGGACTGCCATACACCCAGACCGATATAGGTTCTTACCCAGTGGTTCGGATCATCCAGGAAGTGAACTGCCTGTCCTCCCAGTTTGGTGATCACCATATTTACAAAACCGTTGGTCGGTGAGAACAGCTGCATTGCCAAGCCGTAAATGATGACCCATGAAAGGAAGTGCGGCATATAGGCAACCGTCTGTACGGTTTTCTTAAAAAACTTGAACCGGAGTTCGTTCAGCAGCAGTGCGAAGATGATCGGTACCGGGAAACCTACGATGATATCGAACAGGTTCAGGAAAACCGTATTACGCAATGCGTTGATAAAGTCCTTGTTCTTGAACGCCTTCAGGAAATACTCAAAACCGTGGTTCTTGGCCCAGGGCATCTCCGATACTTTCTGCACGATACTGTACTTTTTGAACGCGATCAGAATGTAGTACATCGGGCTGTACTTGAACACCAGGAAATAGATCATCGGCAACAGCAGCAACAGATACAGCTGCCAGTACCTTTTCACATAATTCCACAATTCTTCTTTCGTTAATGGTTTCTTCTCTGCTTTTTCTACTCTTTTCTTTGGTCTAGCCACTTTTTCTACCTCCTTACTTCTTGAAATAATCCGGCTTATGCTCTCGGATCGCTTTTTCATCGATCTGATACCTGTTCAAATGCTTGTCCACGAGCGCGGCGGCCGTTTCTTTATCTCCCGCTTTGATCGCTTCGAGCATAGCCCGATGATCTCCTACTACCTTGAAATCCTTCGCCGTCTCCACCGACAGATTACGCACCCTGTCAAAATGGATCATCAATGTGGAGTGAATCTCATAAATGATATCTTTGTTGGCAATGTCGTAAATACTCTTGTGAAACTGATTGTCCAGATCAAAGATCTTTTCCTTCATGTCCTTGGAAAGATAAAATTCCTGAAGTGCCACATTGTCTTCCAAAAGTGCGATGTCTGCCTCCTGTGCAACCTCACATGCTTCCTCGATCACTGCGATATCCGTGATCTTTCTTAAAAATCTGGCTTCTTCAACCATCTTCGGATCAATGAGTGAAATGAAACTTCCTTTTTGAGGAAAGATCTCGATCAGGTAAGCCTTGCTGAGTTCAATGATCGCTTCTCTGATCGGCGTACGTGAGATTCCGAGTTCCGCAGCGATCTCATTTTCGGATACCGCTTTTCCCGGCTCCAGTTCGAAAGAGAGAATGCTGTCTTTCAATGCCCGCAATGCATAATCTCTTGCCGTCTCGCGGGGTAATTTCTTATATTTTACCATCGTCCCCCCTCTCTTTGTTTGCGTTTTTCACGGTTGCGTACTTGTATACTAGCATTTCTTAATCAAATATTATCAGATGCATTTCTTTTTGTAAATCAGTTTTTATGCAATTAATACATAAAATTTTCACACTTTTTTTGTACATTTTTGTCAAGCACGGATTTGTAGCGCTTATGTAAACTGCTGGTGACATTCTCTGCAAAACAAAAAAGTCTTCTGCAATTGATTGCAAAAGACTTTTTCTATCTCTCCTGCCGGCCTCGTCAGAACTCGATCCCGCGCCTTGCCGCCAGTCCGTCTTCATACGGATGCTTTTCGCTTTTCAGCTCGGTCACATAATCCGCCGCCTCCGCCATCCAGGCCTTCGGATGCCTGCCGGTCATCAGGATCTCCAGATCGGAGGGTTTTCGCAGGACCAACTCCCACAGGAGTTTCTCATCCAGTACCTCCTGTTCGAGCGCCGCACACACCTCATCCAGGATCAGCATGCGTCCGCTGCCGCTCCACGTATTACGAAGCTCTTCTGCGATCCGCTCCAGCAGCTTTGTCTGTCTTTCCCGAAGTTTTTCTTTTTCCTCTTTTGTCATAGAAGAAACGAAACCGGGCGTATCCTTCCCGTAACTGACGATCGCGCCGAGAGTTTCCAGCTGCTTTGTCTCGCCGCTGCCTTCGTTTTTACAAAACTGCACGATACGCACCTCTCTTCCCTGTGCAAGCGCGCGTAATGCCGTTCCCATGGCTATGCTGGTCTTTCCCCGCCCCTCTCCGTAATACAGATGCACACGTCCCGCATTTTTCGCATAAGATAAGCGTTTTCGGATATGCCACCGCAGATTCCGGCCCTGCCCGGTACTCTCCAGCAGATACCCCTCACCGTTTCCGAGACGCCATTCACCGTACTGCCCCGAAAGATCCGTACAAAAGCGTTCCATCGCTGCCATGATCGTTCCGCCATGCGATACGATCGTGATCTCCTGCGTCCCTTCGCTTTCTTCTTTCTGTACCAGTGCGATCAACGCATTGCAGATCCTATCCGAAAACTCCTTTCGTCCCTCTCCGCCCGGGCAGATCTCAAAGCGCTCCGATTCGATCCACTTCTGAAAGGCCGGCTCCTCCTGCAGCTCCATCCAGGTCCTGCCTTCAAATGCGCCGAAATCCATCTCCTGCAGTTCCGGAACGGCAATGTACTCTGCTCCCGGATACAGGATCTGCGCCGTCTGTAATGTTCTCTTTAGTCCGGACACATATACACGTCCGGGCCGGTCTTTGGATGCAAACAGCTGCCTGCGCCCCTCCTCCGTGAGCGGCAGATCTTTCCGTCCCAGAAAGCGCCATTCCCTGTTATATTCGGTTTCTCCGTGTCGTAATAAACGTATCCGCATCTCGCTTCCCCCCGGAATTCATACCTGATACAGCAGCGCGTTACAGATGGCTGCTGCCACATTGCTGCCGCCCTTGCGCCCTGTGGCAACGATATACGGCACATCCAGCTGCATGATCAGTTCCTTGGCTTCCACCACATTCACAAACCCTACCGGCACCCCGATGATCAGCTTCGGATGCAGCCGTCCTTCCTTTACCAGATCATACAAGGTCACCAGCGCCGTCGGCGCATTGCCCACCGCATAGATCAAGTCTTCCCCGAGTGCCGCGGAATGTTCCATGCTGACGCTCGCCCGGGTCACGCCGCGCTCCTTTGCTTCCTTTGCCACCTCTTCGTCTGCCATATAGCAATGCACGCTGCCACCCAGTGCTGCCAGCTTCTTTTTGTTGATCCCCGCCATCGCCATCGTGGTATCCGTTATGATCGATGCGCCTTCCTGCAGACAGCGTTTGGCCAGCTCCACCACACCTTCCGAAAACTTCAGGTTCTCCGCATACGAAAAATCCGCGGTCGTATGGATCACGCGCTTGATCACCAGCGCCATGCTTTCTTCCCATTCCGCATGCGCTATCGTCTTAAGTTCCTCCGTGATGATCTCAAAACTGCGTTTCTCGATCTCCGCCGGTGCATAGTAAGTCAGTTCATCCCGTTCCATGTTTTTCTCCGTTCATTTCAGCATCCCGTAGATGGCTTCCAGATCCAGATGCTCGCGTATCGCCTGCTCCAGAAGATCATACTGCTGCTGCCGGTAGCTCTTCCGGTCCATCGTGCCTTCGCTCTTCCAGGGGATGCCGGCGTGTCTGCAGGCATACCTTAAAAAAGCTGCCCGGAAGGTATCGGCATCAAATAAGCCGTGCAGATACGTTCCGAAGACCGCCTCCCGCACACAGCCGTCCTCCTTTTCCTCTCCGTTCTGTGTCGTTAAACTGCAAAACGGCTGCGCTTCGGGATGGAGTATGCTGTGCCCCATGTGGATCTCATAGCCTTCCACATCCAGTCCCGAGAAGGATGCGTACGCCCCGTTGGCGACCAGCACCGTTCCTTCTGCCCGGGTGCGTATTTTCTGATCCGTAAAGACCGTATCCACCGGAAGCAGTCCCAGTCCGGTCTTCTGTGTCGCTCCCTCCGTGATCGTCTCCCCCAGCATCTGATAACCGCCGCAGATCCCGCAGATGACGGCTCCTTCTTTTGCACAGCGTCCGATCACGATATCCAGTCCGCTTTCCTTCAGCCACTGCAGATCCCCCAGGGTATTCTTGCTCCCCGGCAGAATGATCACGCTGGCTTTGCGCAGTTCTTCCTTACGGGTCGTATAGACCAGCGATACGCAGCCCTCTTCCTCCAGCGGAGCAAAATCCGTATAATTCGAAATATGCGGCATCCGCACTACCGCGATCTTAAGCGCGCCATCACCGTGCCGCGCGCCGATGCGTTCGCTCAGACTGTCCTCTTCGTCAATATCCACCTTCAGATACGGCAGAACGCCGACCACCGGGATGCCGCACAGGGCTTCGATCTGCTCGATGCCGGGCTTAAGCAATGTCACATCTCCGCGGAACTTGTTGATGATGATCCCCCGGATCCGTTCCCGTTCCTTCGGCTCCAGAAGCATCACGGTGCCGTAGATCTGTGCAAACACGCCGCCGCGGTCAATGTCTGCTGCCAGCAGCACCGGCGCATCCAACAGTTCCGCCAATCCCATATTTACGATATCATCGCTTTTCAGATTGATCTCCGCCGGGCTGCCGGCCCCTTCGATCACGATCGTATCGTACTGCGCTTCCAAGGTATGAAAGGCTTTCAGGATGTCCGGGATCAGCTTTTTCTTATAGGCAAAATATTCCCGTGCCGACATATCCGCCAGCACTTCCCCGTTTACGATCACCTGCGAGCCGGTATCGCTGTTGGGTTTTAACAGGATCGGATTCATCGCCGAGCACACTTCCGTCATTGCGGCTTCCGCCTGCATCGCCTGGGCCCGTCCGATCTCCAGCCCTTCTTTGGTCACAAAGGAATTCAATGCCATATTCTGCGATTTGAACGGTGCCGCTTTCTGCCCGTCTTTGGCAAATACGCGCAGAAGTCCCGCCGTGATGAGACTTTTGCCCGCATTTGACATCGTTCCCTGCACCATGACCTTTTTACTCATATCCGTATCTCACTCCTGTATCCGCAAACGTATTGTCTTTCCGTCTCATATCCTTCCCGGCGGTATCCGCTCTTATCCCAGAAGGATCAGCATCACGCAGACGCGTATCACCAGTCCCATCAGCAGCGTGGTAAATGCCGTCACATACATCATCACATTTGCGCGGAAGATATCCTTCGGCTCGATCTCCCGCTTCGCATCCCCGATGAAGGGCTTTTCCTTTTTCTTACCGAAATACCAGGCATCCCCGGCCAGACGGATCCCGAGTGCCCCGGCACAGGCGCTTTCCGTCTGGGCGGAGTTGGGACTCTCATGATTGAAACGGTCACGCTTCCAGATGCGAAATGCCCCTTTGCCGTCCGCACCGGTGATGGCCGCGGAAAAGCACCACAGCAGGCCAGCGATCCTGGCCGGGATGAAATTTGCGATATCATCCAGCTTCGCCGCCGCTCTTCCGAAAAACAGATAGCGGTCGTTTTTGTAGCCGATCATCGAATCCATGGTATTGACCGCCTTATAGACCATCGCCAGTACCGGTCCGCCGAGGAAGAGGTAAAAAAGCGGTGCCACGACTCCGTCCGTCGTATTCTCCGCCACCGTCTCCACCGCGGCACGCATCACTCCTTTTTCATCCAGATACTGCGTGTCCCGTCCGACAATACGTGCGACGGCCTGTCTGCCTTTTTCCAGGGCATCCTCCGGCTCACGCAGCGCACGGCGCACCTTCATGCTCTCCAGCTGCAGATCCCGCATCGCCAGCGTAGTATCACACAGTAATACCGCCGCCAGAAATGCAGCGTAGATATGGATCTGGAGAAACAGAAAGAGGATTGCCCCCGTTACCGCTGCGGTGATCAGCACAACCAGGGTCACCAGCAGCAGTCCTTTGCGGAATTTCTGCCGGTCCGTCTGTTCCTCTCTGTACAGGCATTTATCCAAAGCGCTGATCAGCCGCCCGATCAGACACACCGGATGGAAACGTCCGATCGGATCCCCGAAGAGCAGATCCAATACAAAACCAAGCACGATCGCGATCGTACCGTACACCATCGTATCCAGAGCAGATAAAACTACCGGGCCGCTCATTTGATCTTCTGTCCGATCCCGCAGATCACGCGGTAGACGGTCTCCGCTTGGGCAGCCGCCACACACATCGTACGACCAACCGCTTCCCGGTAGTCCCGGTCTGTCTTTTCCATCGGTACGATCCCCATTCCCACCTCATCGCAAAGCAGGATGATCTGCGGCTGTGCCTGCAGAAGCCGCTCCAGCTCCCGGATGGGATCCTGCCCCTGTTCCAGCTGTCTGCGGATCCGCAGATGATACCGGTCGATTGCGCGATACGTTTTTGTCTCCGAAACGGCAGGATCCTGCAGGATCTCCGCCTCCGATACCCCCGTCAGCTGCATCATGTATTCTTTTTTCCCCTGAAACGCTCCTCCGATGAATAGCTGCATTTCCCGTTTTCTCCTGTTTCGTCAGCAGACGTACTTTGAACGCCGCTGCTTAACTGTTGTTTTATCGTTACTATTCACAGCCCTTCGTGCTGTGATAGTAACGGGTTTTGCCAATATAAATCGCCTGCGGCGATGGGCAAAACCCACCTCACACAAAGTGTTTTGAGTCGTAATCGCGCAGCAAGTGCGCGATTCGACTGTGAATGGTAACGTTTTATCTTCTTAAAACGCCGGGAGCAAAATGCCAACGGCCACCAGCTCCAGCATACACAAAAGCCAGCCGGCCAGATCTCCGCTCACACCCCCGAATTCCCGGACCGCCATCCTGCGATACCACAGCAGCAACAACAGATCCGCAAGGATCCATACCGGGATGCGTATCCATTGCACGCCAATCGGAATGCGCCACAGCAGAATGGCAATTCCAAGCGCCGCCCATATGCAAAGAAGAATCATCTGCGCGATCTTTTTCCCGCCGGTCACGGCCTGCAGCATCCCCTCCTTTCTGGCTTTGGGGAACCACACGGCAGTCACCGCGCAAAGCACTCTGGACCAGAACGGGATCACGAGTGCATAAGCAAACAGCTCCTCTGCACGCTCCGTAGCCTGCTCCGCGAGCAGCAAAAGCCCCGCGAGCATAAGGAGCAGATACAGCACCAGTCGGATCACTCCGAACGCGCCCACATGCGGATCCTTTAAGATACGCAGCTTTTCTTCCTTCGACAGATAGGAATGTCTCGCATCTGCCGTATCGATCAGTCCGTCCAGATGAATGCCCCCGCTGATCAGGATCGGGAGAGCGATCGCAAGCAGCGCAAATACCGTTTCGGAAAAGCCCATGCTCTGATACAGCAGCAGCAGTGCCGCTTCCGCCGCACCAACGACAAGCCCGACCAAAGGATAAAAACAGATCACGTACTGCGCATTTTTTTCTTCCCATTTCACCTGCGGCATCGGAATGCGGGAATACGTCGAAAACGCCATACAGATGCTTTTTAAGATATTCATTTTCTCTGCTGGCTCCCTTCTGTTTGCTCCACCTTGTCGATCGCACCCTTATGCCATACGGGGATCCCGTATACCACTTCCGCAACCGCATCGGCAGACGCAGCGAGCTGCCGGTTTACGCTTCCCAGTTCCCGGATATAGTCCAACGTATCGCCTTTGTAAGGCAGACCGTCGGAAAACACCTCATTCGTCACAACGACCAATAGTTCTGCCTGTTCGGAAAGCGTAAGGATCTCCCGCACGATCGCATCCGCTACGTGCCTCTTTACCGTTGCACCAAACATCTCATTGGCGACCAGGTTGGAAACACATTCCAGCAGTACGGCCGGCTGACACGCTCCCACCGCGCCCCCGACCAATACCGGGCATTCCACGGTCTCAAAGCCTTTTCCCGCACGCAGTTCTTTGTGCCGGGCAATCCGCGCTTCCGCTTCCTTCCCGTCTCTTTGCATCGTTGCCAGATACGTTTTTTTCCATCCCTGCCCGAGCTCCAGCAGGAGACGTTCCGCATATTCCGATTTTCCGCTGGCGGCACCGCCCGTCACCAGGATCATCATGATCTCGTATACCTCTCATAAGCATCCATCCCCAGAGCATCAAAACCGGTATTGCCCTGATACACGGCAAGCGCCATACGAAGCAGCGGCAGGAGCATCACCGCACCGGTGCCTTCCCCGAGCGCCAGGTTTGCATGGATCGGTGCTTCCAATCCCAAAGCATCCAGCAGACACTGCATCGCCGGTTCTTTTCCCTGATGGGAGGCCAGCATATATGCACGACATCCCGGAAACATCCGCTCCGCGGTCAATGCCGCCACTGCCGAGATCACACCATCGATCACCACCGGTATACCATAAAGCATGCCGCCCAGAAAGACTCCGGCCATACCGGCGATATCCAGACCACCGACACAGCAGAGCAGACGGAAAACGTCCTCCGGCTCGGTCAATGCTCCATCGGAAACGTCAAACCCGTGAAGCTTAAGCCCTTCCCGGATCACGTCCCGCTTGCGCTGTAATCCCGCATCGTCCAGCCCGGCGCCACGACCGGTCATGGTGTCTGTCGAAACGCCGCACAGTACCGCTGCCATTGCCGCAGACGTTGTGGTATTGCCAATCCCCATCTCTCCGGTCAGTAGGATACGGTATCCCCGCTCGTAATACTCTTTTGCAAGATCCATTCCCAGGCAGATCGCAGCACAGGTTTCCTCCGGAGTCATTGCGGGAGCCTTCCGAAAATTACGCGTTCCGCGCCGGATGCAGTGCTCCCTGACTTTCTTCCCACCATCGATCCCATCCAGCATATCCCGTATCCCGATGTTCACCGCCTGCACATCGATCCCCGCGGTCTGTGCCATACGACAGACCGAAGACGTGCCACGCCCCAGACTGCCCGCTACTGCAGCGGTCACAGAGGCATCCGACTGTGTCACGCCCTCTTCCACGATGCCGTTATCCGCGCAGAACACAAGCAGCATCGCCGGATCCGTCTGTACTTCCGCGCTCCCCTGCATCCCGGCGATCCGCTCGATCATCGTCTCAAAAAAACCCAGACCGTCAAGCGGCTTGGCGATGGCATCCAGACGCCGGCGTGCTTCCGCCATTGCTTCCGGGTCCGGTGTCTTCCGTTTTTCCGTCAGACCTGTCAGTTTCTTCCATTGTTCCGAATACTGATTATGTTCCATAATTTCAAATCATGGGATCCCATGCACTCCATTGTTCTTCCCCACAGGATCTATGCTCTTTGTTTCCTGTGATATTCCCCGGCCGCTGTTACAAAACGCCCTGCCGCTTCCGGACTGCCTGCAAACGAGATGTGCGGAAAACCTGCATACAACGTATCCGTCGCATACGCTGCCGTCCAGCTTCTGCTTCGATCCGTTTTCTCCGCACCAAAGGCATCGCATACCTGTTCCGAAACAAAGTAGTGGAACTCGTGCCCTTTTAAGCATTCCCCTTTTCGTGCAAGCAGCTGGTCCTTTTGGGCCGTAAGCGTGATATAACCGAACTGCCGCTGAAACCCCTGATATGCACAGCCGGCATGCAGCACACCGGCTCCCGCGTATGTTTTTTTGTCCGCATCCGTCAGTGTATCATGCAGATACAAAAAACCTCCGCATTCTGCGATCGTCGGCAGGCCTTCTTTGATCTTACGGTAGATATCATACCGCATGGACTCGTTTTTTTCCAGCGCCCCTGCGTACAGCTCAGGATACCCTCCGGGCAGGATCATTGCATCACAATCGGGCAGGTACGCATCCGTCAGCGGACTGAACGGAATGATCTGTGCCCCCAATGCTTCCAGGATCTCGATATTCTCACGATAATAAAAGCAGAATGCCGCATCCATGGCTAATGCGATCCGCACGCTGCCGGCTCCTTCCCGGCGATCCGTATCCGATGCTGCATCTGCACAGAAGGTTGGGGCATCTTCATACACATCTGTATCCATCGGGATCGTTCCCGCTTCCGCCGCGATCTCTTCGATCGCATCCAGATCCACGGTCGCCGCCAGTACCTCCGCCAGACGATCCAGCTGTTCCTGAAAACCTTTGATCTCCTTTGGCGTGACCAGACCGAGATGGCGGCTCTGCAGCATAAACTCCTTTTGCTCCGGCAGATATCCCACCGGCCGGAGTCCCATAGCCCGGATCTGCTCCGCCATGCCTTCGTACAGCCGCTCCGGCAGACGGTTCAGCAGCACACCACGGATCTGTTTTCCTTCCGGACGATAGGTCACAAATCCATGCACTTCCGCCAGTGCCGATCGCGATCTGCCCCTGCAGTCCACGAGCAATACCACCGGTGTGTCCGTCTGCTCAGCCACCTGTGCGGTCGATGCTTCCGTGGTCAGTCCGATCCCGTCGTAGTATCCCATCACGCCTTCGATCACCGCAAGCTCCGCCGCTTCCGTATGCCGGAGCAGACTCTCCTGCAGCTGCCGTGTGCTTTGGAAAAAGCTGTCCAGGTTTCCGCTCTCCACCCCCAGTACTTCCCGGTGAAACATCGGATCGATATAATCCGGCCCGCACTTAAACGCGCTAAGCTTCCGTCCGCGTTTCTGCAGGGTTCGCAGCAGGGCACAGGTGATCGTCGTCTTGCCCACGCCGCTGTGCGTTCCGGCCAGCATGATCCGCGGGCATGTACGCCGCATGTTATCTGTTTTATCTGAGTGTTTCGGCTTACACTTTTCTCGGTCTTCTGTCTTCATCCTATCTCAAACTTTCTCCGCACGGATATGTCCCGTTGTTTCGCTTCCATGCTCCTCCGGTCTCGCAAAGGTATCATCCCGTCCGCTCACGGTGTCCCGTTTCCGTCCGACGTGATCACATAGACGGGATTCAACCCTTCCATCATATGATAGTGCCCGCGCGTTACCGATCGGGACACGCACAGCTGTGAGATCTCCGGTTCGGTAAATCCGGCATCCTTTAATGTACGGATACTCTCCTGCAGTGTCTCCAGAGCCACCGTGTTGATCACCACATGGATCACCGGATTCTTCTGCTTTAAGCATGTCAGTATCTCTTTCATTTTGCCGCCGCTGCCGCCGATAAAAGCTTTGTCCGGCTTCGGCAGATCGGTGAGCGCATCCGGTGCCGTACCGGCTATGATCTGCATGTTCCTGCACAAAAACTTTGCTTTGTTCTTCTGCAGAAGCTCCAGTGCCTTTTCCTCTTTTTCGATCGCATAGACCTCTCCGTATGCCGCGGCGATCGAGCATTCCACCGAGACGCTGCCGGTGCCCGCGCCGATATCGTACACCACATCCCGATGCCCCACGGCCAGCCGGCTCATCGTCACCGCACGCACCTCGCTTTTGGTAATGGGCACCTCCCCGCGGATAAAATCCTCTTCCGCGATCCCGATCGTCCGCAGTACGTTTCCGCTTCGCTTCGGCTGCACCAATAAAAGGGATAACGGATCCGTTACCGTATCGGCCAGTTCTTTTGCGCTCCCGCACCGTATCTTTTCCTCCGGACTGCCAAAGCACTCCCCGATCCATACCGTACTCCCGCCAAATCCGAGTGCGCACATCTCCCGCAGCACTTCCGTAAATCCGTTGCCGCCCAATAAGGCAAATTTTTCTCCCGCGCATAGTGATGCATAATAATTCTGCGCCCTTCCATGCAGGCTGTAGATCTGTGCATCTCCCCAGGATTGTGCGGTACGCGCCGCCAGATAAGAAAGTGACGATACCCCCGGACAGATCCGCAGCGTAAACTGTTCCGACAGATCTGCCAGCAGAGCCGCATAGGCCGGCGCCGCACTGTAGAACCCGCTGTCTCCGGATACCAGCACCGCGATCTTCTCCTCTTTTGCCGTCTGCAGTACCTGCAGCAGATCCTGCGTGCGGTAACCGCTGCAGATCCTCTGTCCTTCCTTCGCCAGTGATTTTACCAGCCGTTCCGGCCCGAACAGAAGCTGCGCGCTCTTTAACGTTTCCAGCGCCTTTTCGGTCATGCTCTCTTTGCTGCCCATACCGCAGCCGATGATCGAGATCTCCCTGCTCATTCGATCCTCCCGTTTATCTGTTCAATAATGCGATTGCTTCGTCAAGCGTGATCCCCGTCTCTTCGGACGGTCGTTTGATCACGATCACCTTAGCCCCTGCCCGCTCTGCCGCGCGCAGCTTTTCCGAAAAACCGCCGCGGCTTCCGGACTCCTTGGTTACCAGTACCGCGATGTGATGCTGCTGCAATATCCGAAGATTATCCTCTTCCGAAAACGGTCCGATCCCGGTCAGGATGTGCTCCCGCTGCACACCCGCCTGCAGTGCCGCATGCACATTGGCCTCTCCGGGCAGGATGCGCACATAGATTTCCGGATTATCGGCAAGGATCTCCGAAAACGCCGGCAGTTCCTTGCTGCCCGTGGTCAGGAGCACCGGCTGCCCGGCAAAACGCTCCTGCAAGATACGCTGTGCCTCTTTGGCATCCTCTGCCAGTGTGCAATCTCCGGTCTCTTCCCGCGCCCGCAATACACGGATATAGCGGACGCCTTCCATAGCGCAGGCGTTTCGTATGTTTGCCGATACTTCCACCGCATAAGGGTGCGTGGCATCCACCACAAAGCCCGGGCAGTACATGCGGATCGCTTCCGCCATCTGCTGCGCATCCAGCCGTCCGATGTGCACACGTCCGCTCGACGCGATCCGATCCGGCAGCACCTCCGCGCCTTCCGGCGTGGCCACGAACACATGGCAGTCCCACCGTTCCCAGGCGGATTCCGCCAGGATATGTCCTTCCGAGGTGCCGCCGAACAAAAAGAACGTATCTTTCATATCATTCTTCCCCGCCTGCTTCCGCATAAGAGGCATTCCCGTATTTTTCCAGATAACCGCGCGGGGTGACCATATAGTCACCGACGATCCGTGTGCGGCTGTTTCCGATCAGCACGACGGTCTGCATATCCACTTCAGCTTCTGCCAGATCCTTTAATGCCACGATCTGCGTATGCTCTCCCTCGCGGCCGATCCGGCAAGCCAGACCGCACGGAGTATCCGGCGGTAAGCTTTCGGAAAGTATCGCACAGGCTTCCGCAAAATGCGCTCTCCTGCTGTGACTGGAAGGATTGTAAAGTGCGATACAAAAATCCCCCTCCACCGACAGGCGCAAACGCTTACAGATGAGATCCCACGGTGTCATCAGATCGCTTAAGCTGATGATCGCCAGATCATGTCCCAGCGGTGCCCCGAGCAATGCCGCGCCGCTCATCGCCGCCGTCAGCCCTGCGACGATCCGTACTTCCACCTGATCCAAGGCATTCATCTGCTCTAAGGTTTCCAAAACCAGACCTGCCATCCCGTAGATCCCGGCATCCCCGCTGCAGACCACCGCAACATCCTTGCCGGTCAGCGCCGTCTTTGCGGCCAGATGGCATCTCTCCATTTCCCCCTTCATCCCGGTGACCAGATATTCCTTCTCCGGATACAGTTTTTTCATCAAGCCGGTATAGGTACGATACCCTGCGATCACATCCACCGCATCCAGCACTTCCCGTGCTTCCGCTGTCATATGTTTTTCATCTCCGGGACCGAATCCCACTACATAGAGCATATCCTTTTCCTCCGGGTACATTACTTATTTTCTTACAAAACGAAACACATGATCTTTCGCATTCTCCGGCATTTGATGCAGGTAATCATAAAGCAGATCCGTCACATGATCTCCCTCTGCGCCAAGCGCGATATCCTTAAGCACCGCCATAGCCTCTGTGCGTTTCCCGATCTGAAAATACGAAATTGCCTGCCGCAGACGGATGTTGTTCCTCTCACGCTTCGTCTTTTCCTCTTCAGGAAGGCAGTCCAGTACTTCATATATCGCAAGCACCTCTTCATCCCCCGCCACCTGCGTCTGTCCCAAAAAACGCAGATCAAACTTTTCCGGATCCGGCATACGATCCACGGTATCTTTTGAGATCAGCATTGCTGTCTGATACTGTTTGGTCAGCCCCTCCAGTCTTGCCGAATAATTTACGATATCCGAGATCACCGCACCGGCCAGCCGTTCTTCCTCCCCGACGATCCCGACTCTGGCATGTCCGGAATGGATGCCGATCCCGATATTGATATCGCTGATCCCGAGTCTTTCCGCTGTCTGCGGATCCAGTACAATGGCACGATAGATCTCCACACCGCTCTTTACTGCATCCTCCGCATTTTCAAACAGCGCCACGACCGCATCCCCGATATACTTATCTACAAAACCACCGTTCTTTCGTATGATCGGTCCTGCAATACCATAGATGATATTAACAAATTCAAAGTTTTCCTTTGCCGTCATGATCTCCGAATTGATGGAGAACGAGCGGATATCGCAGGAAAACACCGTCAGTTCCCGTCCTGCGGAATCTCCCAAGGCAAGATCCGTGAACTTTTCCTTATCGAGAAGGGTACGAAACTGTTCCGGAACGAATTTGTAATAAAACTGCTCCGTCCGGTCTTTTTCCTCAAAGAGTTTCTCCAGACTCCTGCCCATGGCATTGACCTGCGTACAGATCTCGCCCAGCTCATCGCCGGACTTGTAATCCACCCTCGCGGTAAAATCGCCGTTTGCGATCTTCTGCACCACCCCGGATGCTTTCTTTTCCGCCCGAATGATATAAAAGGATACCAGCATATCAATTGCAACAACTAACAGGATAAACACGGCCGCAAATCCTGCCATGGCCCCGATCAGCTGACGCCTCTGATACCAGAATCTGCGGTCATCCGTACTCACTTTCAGATAGATATCACCACGACCGGATGCGTCCCGGATCTTCCCATACGATGCAATCTCATTATGAATTGCCTCATCCGTCCAGAAACCGGTGAGATTTTCAGACATGTAATAATCGCCTGATCCGTCGTACAACAGGAATTCCTGTTCAGAGGCGATCGTTGTTTCTTTTCCCATCGGCATGGTGATCGTATCATCATCCAGAAGAATGACCGCCGAAGTATCTCCGGTACGGTACACGACCGAGAAGATATAATTCTTACTCCATTCTTTCGTCCGGTCGGTATTGATACTACGGATCTTTTCATATAACCGGTGGTATTCCGCGCCGGTATCTGCGTCTGCAGACAAAAGTCCCGAAAAATCATATCCTTCCAGTTTTCTCGTGCCGAATTCGGTAATAATACCCATTTCACTGCGTATGCTCTGATTATTCTGCTCATTGGAATAATCATATACTTTCACAGCAGTCACGATGATCACCACCATAAATACCGGTACTGTCATGAGCATTCGTTTATAAAACAGTGTCTTTTTCCGGATGATCAGATTGATCAACAGTGCACAGATAATCCATTCCGTTGATTCTTCCAAAAACATCCAAAGATAGTTGATGAGCTGCGGCTTAAATCGAAGAACCACATTTTTATCACAGATCACACCGTCCGACCATGTCAGCAGTCCGTCTGTAAGGCATAGGATCAGTTCCTCTTTTGCGTCACCGCCCTTGCAGCTATCGATATACCTGATCTCACTGTCCGCATAACCGGAGATGGTTTTGATATCGATTATTTCCGATACCGCACCGTCTTTCAGCAAAAATACCTTTGTCGGCTCTTTTTCATCAAACACATAATAATCTTCGCCGCATACGACAGCCTGCGAAAAAAACGGTACCGCATTTCCTGTTCCCGCCGGATCAAAGCGGCAGATGCATTCACCGATGGGTTCATCCCATTCCGTGTGGTACACACCGCCATCACTGCGCAAGAACAAAAAGGCACCATCAATCGGGATCACGCCTGCGGTATACGTTCCATCCGCTTCCGTCGGATATTCCCTGTACTGCAGCTGATCCGTTGTTTCCTCATAACGGTAGGTATACACGCGGTCCAATTCCACCACCGCAAATGTAAGTACGCCATCTGCATAATGCAGCCGGCTGATACGGGACGCACGGTGCCCGCCCGGCATATCGTATTCTCTGACAAACAGTTCCTTTTCAAGCTGATACTCTTCCGAAAGCCGGATAACACTTTCCTTTACGATACTTCTGCTGCTGACTCTGTCCTCATAGGTCACATTTACCGCATATAAGGAATTGTTTCCAAGCGCCAGATTCGTCGGATCCATCATCCCGTTATAACCCATAGGATCAATGGTGACACCGCCCGGGCCTGCATACAGCGTTTCTCCGGTATCCATCCGGAAAAGGGCCATTGCACCATACGAGCCAAGTTTCATTTTTACTGCCGCCAGACCATTGTCATTCACCGAAAAATCTTCTGCGCTTCTGATCGGGGTATCTTTCAGGAGTTTATCATCGATCAGGATTCCTTCTGCCTGCATATGGATCCCGAAGTTAAAAAGAACATACAAAACGACCAACACATTGATGCCCAAAGCCAGAACGTACCATCTTGCCTTACCGAAGCACTTAAAAATGATCTTCTTCACCACGGCAAAGAAGCGCTTCAGGACAGACATTTTCTGCGTATGCAGTTTTTTTTCCTTATTTTTTTCGGCTCAATCACAAATTCTATGTGATGGCTGATTCCTGACATACTCCTTCCGGCTCATATCCATGATCTTCAAGAAGAAGTATTCATCATCGGGATAGCCGTAACCGTGTCGACGGAGGGTCTTGATCTTCTGATTGATAC
>JAGBMJ010000007.1 GCA_017634975.1 Lachnospiraceae bacterium
ATTATTTCTTTACCTTGCCTGAGTAATAGTTCCGGATCGGTCTTATATTTTCGACTATTCATATATGTGGCACCTCCTTATAATTGGAGTATACCATATATTGATTACAAAGTAAATTTATTTATGTCGTTTACTATAATTCATTACAAAGAATATCACATTTCCCGAGTTTTTTCCACTATCTTACGGTTGCATTCCCGCACTTTCTCAAACCAGCCAAGGGGACGGTTCTCCGGCCCATTTTGGGCCACAGAACCGTCCCCATGGCTCACCCTTGGCTCATTTTACAGTATCAAAGCATCTGCAAAACGTACCTTTGCACAGATGGCCGGCGCGCCGTCCTCTTTGAGTGCCAGGATACGGTGTCCGCCTTCTTCCTCGCCGCGCAGCATCCGGATCTGCTCTCCGTAGAGGCACTGGTTCCGGTAATGGATCTCCAGATCCGAAAGCATCTTCCCTTGAAATTCCTCCGGCGTGAACGCATCCATCACCAGCTGGATATAGCGCAGATTGGTCATATGCCGGTTGTTATCCAGATCACTGTAGCGCACGGTATAGGGATACGCCTCCCGCAGACCTTCCGTTTCCATCGGGATACGGTCAAACGGCGCCACCGCATTCTCCCGATCCAATGCCACCTCCGGCCGGAAATCGATCCTCTCCAGCCTGGTCACGCGCTTATTTGCCAGATCCACCAGACAGCTCTCCAGCCGTCCCCTGGCCATCAGCTGCCCGCCCATCCGGATCTCCACTGCATGCCGGATCGATATGGTATGTCCGGCCGGTTCCATCCAGCACTCGATCGTAAGCGGCTCGTGATAGGTCGTCTTCGCAAGCACCTGCATCCGGTAGCGCATAAACACCCAGGCCACCCCATACTGCTCGTGTACCGTATCGTTCCCCCAATGCAGCCGGTGCATCCAGGTTGCCACCGCATCCTGAAAGTAATTCAGATACGCCCGCATCCCGATGGCTCCGTCCGCATCCGCATCCCGGAACTGCTGCACCTTCGGTTCGCTGAATAATATATGTTCTGTCTCACTCATCTGCTTTCTCTCCATTGCCATCCGCAGGCAGAATATTTCCCACAGCGATCACACAGATCGCGTGTCCCCTGCCGCCGTGATACAAATGCACCGCATCATACACCGTCTCATAAAACTGCTCTTTTTCATAATCGTTGTGACGCTGATAGCCGCCTTTTTCCTTTGTGATGCACATCGTATGCACATTGGAAAACGGATTCTGTCCCCGGTTGAAGGCCGTAAAAAGAAAGGCGTCATAGTTGTCCTGCATCTCCGACAGAGCTTCTTCCGTGATCTGTTTTCCTGCAACATACGCCGTACGGAAATTATGCTCCCTGAAATACTTCTCCAGCGCTTTCGGCGACGTCCCGAATACACCTTTGTTGCACATACCTTTTTGTGAAAAAAGATAGAGCAGATCCGGCAAGCTCCGGCGTTTCCGTTTCCTCCCGTTCTGCCCCCGCGCTTTTTCCAGCGCCAGCAGCGCATTGTAGACCGCGATCACTTCACAGGCATTTTCGGCTGCCGTCAGCTCGCGCCCCTGAAAGAAGAGTTTCCGCTGGAGTCCGGTCGCCTCTCCGTATTTCAGCCAGGTCAGATTCGCCTGATACTCCACATACGGCGGAATATCATCCGGCCCGGCCGTTTCATTGATCTTTTCCCGTACCGCACTCTGCTGCTTCTCTTTCCAGGCCTCCGTATTCAGCGTATACTGCTCTTTTGCCGTTGTTTTCTTCAGGCTTTTGGAAAATACACGGAAAAATGCTACCGTCGCCTGATCCATCAGGTTTTCTTTAAATTCCGATCTGCTCATTTCTGACACTCTCCCTTTGCAACGTCCCGATTCTACCATATTTCCACCCGGATGTAAAATGAGCCACGGGGACGGTTCTCCGGCCGAAAATAAGCCGGAGAACCGTCCCCGTGGCATTTTTTACGAGATGTCGATCTTTGGCGGTACATCGATGTCCTGTCCGACGTATTTGCCGTCCTTCTTTCGCTGCTTTACACACTCGGTCAGCAGGTATTCGATCTGCCCGTTGACCGAGCGGAAATCATCTTCTGCCCAGGCAGCGATCGCGTCGTACAGTTTTTCTGATAACCGTAATGGTATCTGTTTCTTCTCTGCCATCCGCATTTACTCCCTTACTGTCTGTCATTACCGCCATCAGTATAAGCTTC
This sequence comes from Lachnospiraceae bacterium, assembly GCA_017634975.1. Classification (GTDB taxonomy): domain Bacteria; phylum Bacillota; class Clostridia; order Lachnospirales; family Lachnospiraceae; genus NK4A136. Next base: position 2,208 of record JAGBMJ010000007.1, read on the forward strand.
CCGAATTCACGATGGGCTGTGCATCGTGATTGCCGCAGAGCACTACCAGCAGGTTCGATACCATAGCCGCTTTGCGCTCTTCATCGAGCACCACGGTCTGTTTCTCATTCAGTCGCTCCAGGGCCAGCTCCACCATACCTACGGCACCGTCCACGATCAGCTTTCTTGCATCTACGACTGCGGATGCCTGCTGTCTCTGCAGCATCGCCGCTGCAATCTCCGGAGCGTATGCCAGATAGGTGATACGCGCCTCCACGATCTCCAGGCCTGCCAGCAGCACCTTGCTCTGGATCTCTTCCTTGATCTGGTTTGCCACCAGCTCGGTAGAGCCTCTCAGGCTGCCGTCATCCGCCACACCGTCACCGGTCGTATCCACGTTGTCTGTCACATCGTACGGATATACCTTTACGACATTTCGTACCGCGGTATCCACCTGCAGGGAAAGGTATTCCTTATAGTTATCCACTTCGAATACGGCTTTTGCAGTATCCTTTACTCTCCACATTACGGCTACTGCCACTTCTACCGGATTGCCCAGTACATCGTTTACCTTCTGCTTGCTGTTGGAGAGTGTCATCACTTTCATCGAGATCTTCTTGCCGGTCGTATCGGTCGATACGGCAGTTCCTGTCGTTGACAGGGAGATCAGACCGCTGTTCATCGCCACATCACCGCTCTGTCCGAGCTTGGTGCCCGCTGCCGGGTTAAACGCGGTGCAGAACGGATTGACCCAGAAGAACCCGTCGCCTACCAGCGTGCCCACATACTTGCCGAAGAATGTAAGTACCAGTGCTTCATTGGGTTTCAATACCTTCAGCCCCAGCAATGTGATCCATCCGAATCCCAGCCACAGCCCGCAGAGGACACTGAATATGCCGCCCATCACCATCCCGGGGATCGCCAATACATAAAGCACGATCGTGATCAGCAATACCAGCCCGCCGGTCTTATGACCTGTAATGATCTTTTCCTGTACATTTGTCTTCATAACCACCCCTCCTTTGTTGTTTGGATGTTTTTATTTGATATCATTATGATATCAATATGGTTCATTTCTGTCAACATCCTCCCGGGTGGCATTCAGGATCGCGGTGGTTGCGCCCGGATCACAAGGACCACCCCCGTGGTTCTGCCCGAAGAGCAATCAAAAAGCGCCCCCGCTTACGGAACGCTTTTGATATTGCTTACTTTGATATCCGTTTATCGGTATCCCAATGCTCCCAGCATATCCGAATAACGATAATAGCTCTCATACTGGTAATCATCATAGATCACATAAATGATCTCGTCATTGTACATCTGCATATACTCATACTGATCATGAATATCCTGCCTCTTATAGTCCACCGTATTGCCTGCGGCAAGATCATCCTCTACTTCCTGATAGATCTGCTCCAGCTCATCGGTAGCCTCCACCGGACGGCCATAGTTTACATCATATTCTCCCGTCCTCACCGAATTGGCATTGCTGTCCTCGATCCGGATGGTAAAATGCCCATCTTCTGCACCGTCTTTGAAGGTTCCTGTCCGTGTGGTCGTTTCGCCAAAAGTATATGCCAGTGTTTCGGTACCGTTTCCGTTGGGCATGTCATCCTTCCATTCCCCTTCATACGTTTCATACCCGCTGCCGTTATACCAGTAGGATACACCGTGACCGACACGTTCTCCATCCACAAAATCACCGTAATAGAAGAAATATCCGCCGCTTACCTGATATACTCCGCAGCCGGTTCCGGTTCCATGGCTGCCTTCCTCCGGAATATAGATCACATGATCTCCTTTCAATTCCGCGATCACCTGATCCGCTTCAGACGAGCCGTCCACACTGCACATACCGTCATAATCCTGCTTGGAAAGCAGATCATAGGCTTTTTCCAGCAATTCCACCTGCCGCTGTCTGACCGTCTCTCCGACTCCCAGCTCCGGATTCTGCAATGTACCGCTCCCCCCGCTCAAAACCACCGGTCCGATGGAATCCCGCAAGGTATTCATTCGGGTTTCCAGTGACGCATCACCGGTGTTCTCATACCCTTTCTCCAGCATATGCAGCGCCGCATCATTGTCTCCCTGCGCTTCATAGGCTGCCACGATGCCCTCGTAAGCCTTCACGTTCTTCGGATCCTGCTGCAAAGCCTCCCGGTAGGAAGCTACTGCCAGAGTATAGTTTTTCTCCGCCATAGCCTCCTCGCCGCGCTTCATCGGCGATCCGATCCGCCTTGTAAATCCCGTGATCAGAAAAGCTGCCCCCACGGTCACCAGGATCAGTGCTGCAAAGATCCCGATGATCTTTAAATATGCATTTCCATTTGTGCCCTTCTTGACAGTTTCGCCCGTCATTGTTGCGTTATCCATAACACTCCTCTCCGCGGCTTCCTAACATATTGCTGGAAAGCCCGGCAGATCCTTACTCTGTCAGTGACAGTTCTCCGAAACACCCCTGCATGATCCAATAGGAATCCTTACGGCGTTCCGTAAACTCTACGTGATCCCAATCTGCCCAAGTGTATGATACCATATCTGTATGTTTTTTTCCACAGTATGCTCCCAGCCAGATCTCCGAAATGTCTCTGCCGGATAATTCGCCGTTTTTCCAGAAATCATCCTCGATCTCTTTACTGCTGGGATCGCGGAAATTAAGCATCTCCCAGGGAAGTCGCAGTTCCAGACCGTTTTCCCCATAGCACAGATCCGCAAGGGAATCATATTCTTCCGCGTCCGGCACACCGACACCGACCTTAAGCACACCGGTATCATATTTCAGCGCATCAAACGTCTCTCCCGTTTCCGGCTGGGTAAACGCTTTGTTCAGCGAAAGATAGATCGGACCAAACGTCTCGTTTGCCGGATCATCATAGCCTGTCACATCCAGCAGATTGTCATACTTCTGATAAAAAAATGCATACCGGTCATAATACTGATGTACCTGGACACAGCTTTCTTCCGCACCGTTCAGTTCGGCCACGAAATCCACCGGGCGATCAAAAGCATAGTCCCCATAATGCATAGCTCCGGACAGCGGCGTGATATCAAACGGGATCAGTACCTGCTCATGATACAGATCTGCATTCTCCGCTTCCAGCGCCAGCCACAGATAACGTGCATCCGTATCCGCATACAGTTTCAATCCGTCCTTTTCCGCAACCGCCTCTCCGCCCTGCCATTCCGACAGATCACCGTCCAGCCGCCGGCTGCCGTCCCCCGGTACAAACTCCAGCAAGCCGAAATTCTGCTCGGACGTCTGCAGATCATTCCAAAAAGCCCTGCGATCCGGATCCGTATAGTCCATGGTATTCCAGGTACGCTTAAACCATTCGTCCTGCCAGGCAAAGATCAGTCCGCCCGCATATCCGTTATTATAAATATCTCTTGCCATCGCATCCAGACACCAGCCCTGCTCCTCCTCGGTATGTTTTCCCTGATCCAGACCGGTATATGGATTGATATGGGTACACCCGCGGGAAGACGGCACGCCAAACTCCGCCACAAGCACCGGAACCGTATGGATCTGCCGCAGTTCCTTCAGATACGCCTCATAGGTATTGATCACACCATCCTGATCCAGATACGTATTATAATCCACATCCAGATACATAAAATCAGGATAATACGGATACACATGATAGGAAGCAAAGATCCCCGGTGCGAAACTGTCTTTGGTCCGGAAGCGTTCCACATTGATCGTAACGGCATCTTCTTTATCCGGTGCCGGTTCCGACGGATGCTCCAGCGCATCTGCGGTGGGCCAGTTCGTCCAGCTGACCGGTCTCTGCATATTGTACCGGCTGCTTTCGTATCCGATCACTTCATCTCCCAGCTCGCACAGAAATGCATCAAATGCCTGAATATCATCACCTTCGGTATACAGGTATTCCCCGTCATAACTGTGAAGATCGGGATGCAGTTCATTGGTCGTTCCCACCAGATAAGCGTCCGACTCGATCCCGAGGATCCAGCCCATCACGTACTCCGACACATCTTTTGTATACACCCCATGCGCACGCCCCGGACGTTCGGCGATCTCACAGTTTCCGTGAATGATATCGATCTGTTCCTTCGCCTCGCTGACCGCGCCTTCCAGAAGGTCAAAAGCATCCCCGGTTTCTTCGATCTTTTCTTCATCGTACCATACGCCCATCAGCAGATACAGTTTGTGATCCGCATCCGCAGTGTAGTTATAGGTGTAGAATGCATTGTAAAACGACGGCATCATTGTCGTATAGATACGGATCGTATTACAGTTCATCTCCGAGATTTCCTGAAACCACCGCAGATAAGTCTCTTCCGGGATCGCCAGCTCTCCGGGATAGTACCCGGGATAGCCCGAGCCGATATTCACACCGTTGAGATAAACCGGGTGAAACTCTTCCCCGTCATAGACTTCCAGATAAGTATCCCCGCAGCGAAACGCATAATCCACGTTTCTCTGCGTATCATGCTCTACCGCCTGCTCCGGTCCTGCGACCAGTTCCGCTGCGCCCTGCTCCTCCGGCACCATCCATGGGCCCGCACATCCACTCAGAAATGCGCCTGCAAGCATAGCCGTTATCAAATTTCCAAAGAGTCTCTTTCTCACGGCTCTGCCCCCGCTTTCTCTTCCTGATACTCTTTCCATTTTTTATCCCACTTACTTCCGAAAACAAAGGTCAATAAGAGGAGCAATACACCGCCCAGTGTAAGCGCCAGCCCGCCGTAAAAATACGGACGTCCGAAACGGATCACGGTATCGCCGGCATTTACATGCAACAGACGGTTGCGCTCCCATGCTCCTTCCGGAAGGATAAAGGACTGCAGTACGGACAGCGTGGTATCCACATCATCGTTCTCTGAATGGATCGTGATCCGGTCTTTGTCATAGTCTACCTCCAGATCCACCACCCGCCGCTCCGGCATCTCCCCGATCTCCATGCAGAAGATCTCATACAGCAGATCTTCCAGCGACCGGTCCTTGGTCAACGCATAATGATAGGTCAGATTGATCCCAAGTACATAAATGTTCGGATCACGTACGGTACCGTAAAACGGCAATTCGACTCCGTCTTCCTCGGTATACCCCAATACCTTATGCAGCCCTGTCACATATACCGTGCGCCAGTGCGCATGTCCCGCCGCGAACAGATCGGTATTGATGATCCCGTAGTTTTCCGTGACCAGTTCCGGATATCCGTTGGAAAAAACGACTTCCTGTGCGTGCACGCCCAGAAATTCCCGTGCCTTGGTATCCGGATCCTGCGGGATCCCGTCCGCAAGCAGCACGATACGGGTTCCGTTCTGCGCCAGTTTCAGCAGCATCTTTTCTGCCTCGTATTTATCCGTATAGGTAAAGCCGTTTAAGTATACGGTCTGATATTGCGATAATTCCTCATAACTGTAATCGTTGATATTGGTGGAAGTCACTTCCTCCACCGTCGGAAAGTCCAGAGCAATCTGCCCGGCACCGCTGCCGATACCGATGGCTCCGAACCTGCTCACCACGCCAAATGTGCCTCGCACATCACGATGATACAGGCGGTACCGTTCATTCGCATCGGCCAGATGATAACCGGACAGTGCCGCTGCCGCATCCAGTTCCCCGACCGCTTCTTTATTCCAGTCCACGTGTTTCATCTGCAGCAGTACACTGTCATTTCCCAGTTCCAGCGTACGGTCAAACAGATATTTAAAATTTCCGCCGGCGTAGGCTTTATCCAGCTGCGTGATATTATAGGTCGTAGCGGCGCAGGTGATATCCGATCCGTAACTGCCCTTTAACGGTACATCATACACGTTTACCATCCAGCTGCCGTCCGATGCCAGATCCCCAAGATCCAGAAACGCCAGCCTCTGCTGCGTAAGCTTCTTCGCCGTATCCAGCAGCAATGCTTTTTCCTCTGCTGCAAAACGGCGTTCCGCAGGATCATGAAAGGTCTCACCGCAGATCAGAGGAAAAGAAGGGATACAATCCAGAAGCAATAAAGTACATATCGTTACCTTCACCTGCCATCTGCATCGTTTCCAGGAAACAAGTCCGTAAAGCAGCAGACACATTGCGACAGGCACATACTGCAGCATATGCAGATAACGGTTTCCGGGGAAAATCTTTAACAGCTGATAAGCACTGCGTGTGGTTGCAAAGAACAGAAGTGTTCCCACGGCAAACGCCGGAATGCTTTTCCGGTCCGAACAGAGCAGGCCGAATACCAGTGCCAGAAACGCCGCCAGTCCGAAATACGGAAGATACAGATCCACCTGCTGCCGCAGGATCGGATTCAGGGAACGAAAGCCGCTGCTGAAAGCCTCCGACATTGTTTCTGCCAGATCTGTCGGGATCTGCCGCCCGCAAAGATAGGGCAGCAGGCGGATCCCCAAAAGCAAAAACACTCCCAGCATCATCAACACGATATTGGCCAGCCGGATCCAGCCGTGATTCAGCTTTGCATATATGATCAGATACAGGGTAAAACCGATCGATGTGATCACCGCCAGATCATGATCCGCCAGGATCAGCAGCAGCAGAAACCCGGCAGCGCACAGCAGCTGTCTCTTTTTCATTTCGATCATATATTTTTCCAGGATCCAGAGAAGCAGCGGAAGCAGCACCAGCCCAAAAGCCCGGGCCAGATTGCCCTCACCGTAGATCATAAGAAGATTGCCCGGAAGCAGCATCCATAAAGGCCCGAAAAAGATCCCGACAGCCGGCTGTCCCTTTTTGCAGCCGACAAAAAAGAATACCAGTGCCCCCATCCAGAAGACCAGACCATTGTACAGGATATAACCGCCGAAGGGATTCCCGGATGCCAGCCACTGACATAATGCCAGCACATAAGAAGAAAGCGGTGACCAGAAGCGAAGCGCCTCCACACCGTTATACCACATCGGATCATAGCCGGGAAAGAAATCTCCCTCCGCTACGCTGCGACAGATCAGATCCGCTTTGTACAGATGTGTCATCACATCCGCACCGGCCGGGTATATCCCACTGTGCGAGATCATCAGCATCAGGATCCACGCCAGCAATCCGTATACCGCTGCCACGATCAGCGGCCAGATTTTTTTCAAAACTGCTCTCAATTATTCATATCCTCCAGGATATCATCCAGTACCGCATCGATCACACTCCTGCGCACATCATCGGTAAATGCATTCATCTCAAAACTGTCAAAAGCATCATTGAAATTGATGATATAACTGCGGGTCGGTGTCTCGCTTCCTTCAATGGAAAGCAGTCTGCCGCCGATCTCCTTTACCAGTTCCTGTATCCTTATCCCAAAAAACTCCACCTGGTTCTCCAGCGTCGGAACGATCGCATCAAAGGGATCTACTTCGTTCAATACCATGTTCTGATACGGTGCCAGCAGTTTCTCGATCGCGCTTTCGTATTGATTAAATTCCACAAAGGTCTCACGTCCCACAAGGATATTCAGCGTAAACTCCCAGGTATGCGGATGCGTTTCCCCTCTTGTGTTTCCGAACATCAGATAGTGATTGCCGTTCAGATAAAACTTCAGGCGGTATTCATGAAAAAGGCGGTTCTCCAGATTTTTCATTGATTCTTATCCCTCATATTTTCCAAAAATTTGTGAATATCCCCCTGCTCCGGCTTCCATTCCTCTATGGTACGGACCGTCACGGAAATTGTTATGAGTGGCCGCAGGTGCGCAAATGCCTGCTTCCGGTCACAGTTCAAAAAGATCAGCAGGATCTGCCCGGAGACTGCGGTATCCGTATAGGCCTGATCCCCGGTCAGCCGGAAACGCAGTACACTGCGATCCAGCATAACCTGCGCCTGTTCCAGAAAGATCTTTTCATTCGCACAGTTCAGCAGTACAAAAGAAACCGGACATACATTTTTTTGCGTGATACGATCCAGAAATACCGGCAGCATGCTTTCCTGAAACAACGTGCGGCGCATATCATAAGTGGCTTTCACCAAAAGCTTTTCGTTTAGCTTGGCGATGCTTGCATTCAGTTCCACCATCATGCCTTCTTTTTCCAGGATCTCCGCACGCAGCTTTCCGATCCGGTGTGCAAAAAGCATTGCCCCGACTACCATCAGCACCACGGCAAGCGCATAGCACAGAGAGATATTGATCCTGCCTCCCAAAAACGCATTATTATCCAGAAATACTTCTTCGTTGGAAAGCAGACACAGACGGTATTCCGAACCGTTATATTCAAAGATCACACCGCTGGCTACATACCTGCGGTCTTCAATGGTGATCCTCCCGTGCGTAACGGAATTGAGCCGGAGATTCTGCAAAAACTCCGTTGCGCTTTCGGAAATGTAATAGGTTGCCGTTGTAAATCCCTTATATTTATTGGTCTCCGATACGTCCTTTACAAACAGCATGGTTTCTTCCTTTGAAAAAGTCCAGTATTTGTTTGTGGATGCATCCAGACTGCCGAGGATCTCTTCAATGATCGACGCATCCGTACGGTTATCACGGATATAGATCTGATCCAGTACCAGCTGCACATAGGCATCCTGCCCTTCGGCGCATACTTCCAGTACCCCCTCCTCATACTGCACCATAAAGCGCCAGAACATCAGCACCAATACCAGTCCCACCAGACAGGCCAGAGCCGCGGTCGATGCAAAATAATGTTTTTTCACCCATTCTTTCATATGTCTTCCTTCTCCTCAGGAACATTTACCAATTCCCGCAACTGCTTCAGCCAACCGGCGGGTTTGGAAATATCCTCCTTCACCACCGCCGCAAACGCCTGTCCTTCCTCGGTGAGATTCCTTGTTTTCCATGCACTGTCCGTCCCGATACTGTTCACGATCCCGGCCAGCCGGATAAAGAATACCGCAAAGTTGAAGAACGGCAACAGGATGACCACCCACCAGTGCGCAGCATAGTAACTCTTCAGATCCGGAAACTCCCGGAAGAAATATAATACCGTAGCAAAATACATAAATCCGACAATGATATAGGTCAGGAAGATAAAGGCGGTCGACAGCAGGATCATCTTAGATGAATAATTCATAAATAAAAGACACAGCAGAGCCAGGTACCAGATCGCTCTCGGAAATGCAAAGGTATGGTCATATAGAAGCGTATGTACATTGACATCCAGAAAACTGCGTCCGAAATCATTCTTATCATTCAGAAACTGTTTTGCCACTTCCAGACTGCCGCGCTGCCACCGCTGCCGCTGCGTATAGAGCTTGTTCACCCCTTCGATCGGATCCACATAGAATAGAGCATTCTCGCAGATCTCCACTCTCTCCTTCTGCAGATACCGCATCTGGAATGTGATATGCGTATCTTCACAGATCGTATTGGTATTGTACATACGTGATTTGAGGATCGCCGATTTGCGGAATGCCGAAAACGCACCGGACAGCGTATAGACCTTATTTAATTCCGACGCATAACTGCGCCCCGCGAGAAATGCCTGGGCATACTCCATAAACTCCAGCTCCCGAAGAAGCCTCGGAAAGAAATGTTCAAACTGATCGATCAGTCTCGGCTCCGTCAGGACCGCACCGGTCATACAGTTCAGATCCTGTCTGGACTCAAACTTATCCACCAGGTTCTGTAACGCATGCGGCTCCAGTATACCGTCACTGTCCAGATTGATGATGTACTTGCCATCACTGTTGTACAAAGCCAGGTTCAGTGCGCGCGACTTGCCCTGCTGCGCATTCAGCCACTGCATATGCAATTCCGGAAATGCCAGCTGACAGCGGCGGAAGACCTCAAAACTGTTATCTTTGCCCTGATTGTTCACCAGAAATATACGGATCTTATTTGTATCATACGTGCTGAGCTTGATGGAGCGGATACAGTTATACAATGTCTGCGCCGAATTATATACCGGAATGATAATGGATATCTCCGGATAGACCTTCGGCTTTTCGATCCTGTGACCTGCTTTTGCCCGCCGGATCAGCAGCAGAAAAAAACCGCCAAAAGCCGGTATGGTTTCCATCAGCACAGGAATGATGATCCATGCGCCCCAGAATATAAAGGAATGTAAAAACCGATGAAGCATCTTGCCGTTTCCTCAATCGTATTTAAAGTTCCCCACCCGCATTTTTATGATATGCGGTTTCGTAAATACATAAAAGTACAGAAGCACGGACAGCACATAAAAGAAAATACGCCCGATATATGTGTGCGCCATAAAGTAATACCCGCTGCCTCCCAGGTGAATGATCTCGCAGATCAGGATGATCCGCATCGCATTGGCGATCAGGATATAAAACACTCCGAGCAGTGATACCAGGATTTTTTCCTGCCGGTTATACACATCAAAAAAAAGAAGCAGGGAAAGAAATGCCATGATCTCGAGAATTCCGGAGCATTCCATATCAATCTGCAGCGTCATCGGTCCCGATGGTGTATAAACAAAGATGGTGCCATACTTGAAATACGGCGTGAACGTTCCCGTTGCCCTGCCAAAGAAGCCGGCTAATGCAGAAACGCCCTGCGCGAGCGGCTGCGTCAGCACAGGGCGTACAAAAACCATCATCAGAATAAACAGCCCCGCACCTCCCCAGAAAAAACGCCATGCGGGAAGCTTTGCCTTAGACATCACATGCAGTACATACAGCCATATCGCCGTTCCGATTATCCCGATCAGCCACAGCATTACTGCACCTTCCCAATCACGTTTTTGCGGCGCTGCAGCACGATCGCCGAACCAGCTGCTGTCATGCTCAGAAGAATTCCTGCCACCGGTCCGGTCGATGCTCCTGCCGTCTGCAGCCATTTATCACCGATACGTTCGTAGCGTACTTCAAGAACCTGCAGATCCGTCTCTTCCAGCCCGAATTTTTCCGCGATCAATCCCAGATCCAGCTTCCACTCCGCCTCGTCGGAAATATCACTCTTGGCGATGCGCATACGTCCGTAGATATGATTGCCCTCGTCAATCTCATCCAGCGTAGACGCACTCGACCATCCTCTGGTATCTACGATATAATACTCGTGTGTTCCGTTTTCCTGATCGGCTACATTTACATTCCAGTTGATATTTCCGTTTGCATCCACATCGATCAGCCGGAATTCAAACCACAGGTTATTGTCCTGATTGATGCGCAGCACCACGCCATACTGCATCTCTTCCCCGTGTTCCGTCAGATGTGCTCCCATACGTGTCACTACATGACCATACAGATTACCGCCATCCGAGTACAATGCGCCTTCTCCGTCTACGTATTTGTCCCAGGTCCCGGAGGTCGCATAATGGATCAGGGAATGCGGATAGGAATTCCAGTCACCGTACAGTCCGTCCAAAACGATAAGCTCGTCACTCTGCTGTCCGTTATTTCCCTCCCCGGTCGTATTACCGGTCACACCATCCTTTTCACGATTGTCCGCCACTTCGCCAATGAACGGATCCGCCTGATAATATCCAAACGCAAAGGTCCCGCGACTGTAGGGCAATTCCGAAACCGGAATGGAGATCTCCCATTCCCCGCTGTATCCCCATCCCTTGGTAGAATACGCACACTCTGCTCCATTCACACCGGAAATACTTACATGCGCTCCGTTATCCGTAGAATGCAGCTGGAACAAAACCGAATATCCCAGATCGGTGACCAGAGAAAACTGTCCGTTTCCGTGCGGTCCCGACCAGGCCGCCGCTCCGATCCCGGTATCCCGGATATACACATAGATATAATCGCCTTCCTGAATCACCGCGCAGGCTTCCAGAAAATCCTGATATGCATCCGATCCGCCGGCATCCGTTTTGCTCACACTGTTCCAGTCATCAAAGCGTCCGTCGATCACGATGCCGTCATAGATTTCTTCCTTGTCCCCTTCCTCTTCCTCAACTACTTCTTCGAGCAGGATCTCTTTGCAGAACACGTCCCCTTCTTCCGGAAACATCTCCTCCTCTGACAGCTCGGTATCTTCGAATTCGTCTTCAAATCGGTCTTCGAGTCCGTCTTCCTCTTCCTCCAAAACCGCAGGAAGAGCATCTGACGCTTCTTCTTCCATGGTTTCTTCTTCCATGGTTTCTTCTTCCATGGTTTCTTCTTCCATGGTTTCTTCTTCCACGGATTCTTCGTCCGGGGTTCCTTCCTCTGCCAATGTCTCCGTATCTGTCACGGTTTCTTCGTCCGTTTCTTCTTTAACCGGGGCAGGATCCTCGTCCATACCGCTTTCCCTGTTTTCCTCCGCAGACTCGTCCGTCTCTGCCGGCAAACCATCCTCGTTTTCCTGATCGGTCGCCTTCTCTTCCGATGCCTCCCCATTCCTATCTCCGGTATCGTTATCGTCTTCGGTATCCGATCCTTCCATTATCTCTTCTCCCTCGGCATATACCAAAAAACCTGCCGGGGCAGAAACAGAAAAAGCCAACGATGTCATCAGCATCGCCAGCCATTTTTTTGCACACTTCTTCAAAACCTTTTTCTCTACTTCCAGTCTTTTCATGCTTCCATGCTCCTCATCATGCCTTGCACACATGGCCGCCCCTTTGCGACCGTTTTATTTGCGCCCCCCTCAAGCACGCAGATCCTTCCCTGGATCCGCTCCCATATAATAATACCCCTGATCTATATATCGGCTGTTTTACATATATGTTGATACTACATATACTCTTAACGGATTTTCTCCGATTTCCAGCCGTTCCAGAAATAACTGCTGTGACAGCAGGTATTCACTCATTGCTGCGTAGATCACATCACCGACATGCTCGATGCTGGCATCACCGTCAAATTCACTCAGGCCATTCAGGTACTGCCCCTCGTATCGTTTCAGAAACACCGAAGAATACTTTTCGATCTCACCGAATTTCTCACGGCTTCTTGTCTGACTGCCATCCGCAGACCTGCTTTGGATATCGTCCTGTTCAAATCCGGAAAGCAGACGGATATAGGTGGTTATTTCCAGCGTATGGGAATGCTTATGTTCGATATTGTTATCGGCACTGTGCGTGATCGGCAAATAGTAGTGGAAGCAATACCGGTCATCCAATTCCTGCTGCTTTTGCGTACCCATTGCCGTATCTGCTGCTGCCATCCCGCCTCCAAAAAAATACCCAAATCCTCTATGAGTTTATTATACGTTTTTACCAAAAAATCCGCAATCTGTATTCATGCGGATTCCGTATTGACTCATGAAAAAGGGCGTTCCGCAAGCGGAACGCCCTTTCCATCCTCATGAAGCGACCTTAAGATCCCTGATCATTTCAGTGTTACTTCCTTTTTCGCCCGGATATCCCTGCTGGAAGCACCGATGTAGATGATCATTTTCCCTTTCATCTGCTGCCACGTATTGTTCTCATTGCTGAAATGGGAGAAGTCCTTCGCGGTAAGTGTAAAGCTTACCGTTTTTTCTTCCCCGGGCGACAGCTCTACTTTGTCAAAGCCTTTCAGTTCCTTGACCGGATTGGCCTCGGAAACCGCCTTTTCCCCGACGTACAGCTGCACCGCTTCTTTTCCGGCCACGTGCCCGGTATTCTTCACTTTGATGCTCACAGTAAAAAGCTCGTCTTTCCCTTTCGCTTTCTCTACCGTCATGCCGCTGTATCGGTATTCCGTGTAGGACAGACCATAGCCGAACTCGTACTGTACCGGCACATCATACTTCTCATAGAAGCGATAGCCCACAAAGACACCATCCTTAAAGGTCTGTGTCAGCTTCGCATTCATTTTCTTCTTCTCTGCCGTCGTCAGTCTGCGTCCCGGATAATCGCCGAAGACCGCTGCCGAGGTCTTCTTAAAATCCGAAGGCATGGATTCCGGCAGCTTTCCGGACGGATTGACGGTTCCGCTGATCACCTCGGCCAGCGCCGTACCGCCTTCCATACCGTTGTATGCCATCCACAGGATCGCCTGCGCTTTATCACTCCATGCCGTCATATCCACCGGACTGCCGGCAAACATCACGACCACGGCACGGGGATTGACTGCCAGTACCGCATTGATCAGTTCATCCTGTTCATACGGCAGTTTCAGATCTTTGCGGTCCATCCCCTCGGTATCGTAGTTGTGATCCAGTCCGCCCACGATGACCACTTCTTCATATTCCTTTGCCAGACGTACTGCTTCTTCCCGGTACTGCCGGATCCGCTTCTTCTCTTCTGGCGCCAACTTGCGTTTGTCGCGTATGGAAGGATCCGACATCACCTCTGCGGATACGCTGTCTTCCTGCCAGTTTGCCTCTTCCTTCGTCTTCTTCGGCACATAGTAGCCCGGCGTAAAACGCACTTCCGTGTTGCCGCCGTATTCCCGGGTCAGGCCCATCAGCGGTGTCACCTCGTACAGTGCCTTGATCTCGCCACTGCCGCCGCCGTTGGACTGCTTCATATCCGCATTGTTTCCGATCACCAGCAGCCGTCTGGTCTGAGACGGTTTGATCGGCAGACGGTGTTTTTCATTTTTCAGCATCACGACGGCTTCTCTCGCCGTATTCCGCGCATAGGTATGCATCACGGAGCCGTTGTAATAGCCCGGATCCCGATCCGCCACCGGCACCGCCTTTGCCGTGGTTCTGCCGTTTTTCTTTTCTGTCAGCTCGATCTCGATCAGACGCACGCGCAGCATAAAGCGCAGGATGTTGCGCACCTTTTTATCCAGCTCCTCCTCCGCGATCTCGCCCTTCTTCACAGCCTCGATCACCGGCCTGCCCAGATAGTATTCGTCAAAATTCGGGAACACGCTCATCTCCAGATCCAGCCCGCTCTCCGCTGCCGCTTTGGTATCATGCACCGCGCCCCAGTCCGAAACCACCAGTCCGTCGTAGTTCCATTCCTTACGCAGGATATCGGTCAGCAAAAACCGGCTCTGGCTGCCGTGCTCCCCGCGTACCAGATTGTAGGAGCCCATCAGTGCCCTGGTCTTGGCGCGCTTTACCGCCGCCTCAAAGCCCGGCAGATAGATCTCGCGCAGGGTACGCTCATCCAGTTCCACATTGACCCACAGCCGCTCCCACTCCTGGGCATTGCAGGCAAAGTGCTTCACACAGGCGGATACATCATTCTCCTGGATCCCTTCGATCAGCGGCACCACCATCTCCGCGATCAGATACGGATCCTCGCTCATATACTCAAAGTTGCGTCCGCACAGGGGATTTCTCTTGATGTTGATGCCCGGCGCCAGGATCATATCCTTGCCGCGCCCTCTGGCTTCCCGTCCCAGCACACGTCCGGAATCATAAGCCAGCTCCCGGTTCCAGGTAGAGGCGAGCGCCGTATTGCAGGGCAGGTAGCTCACTGCATCTGCCGTGGTTCCCACCGGGTGCCAGTCCGCCGGATGAAAATCATTCCGCACGCCCATCGGTCCGTCCGAGGTCGTGATCTTGGGGATCCCGAGTCTCGGCACATCCCCGGAACGGAAATACTCAGACGCATGGATCATCCGCGCTTTTTCCTCCAGTGTCAGCTCCTGCAGCAGGGCTTCGATCTTTTTTTCGGTATCTTTTTTATTTACCCGCATTCCTTATCCTCCTAAACCATTCCCTTCACTTTCCCGCATGGGGAAGCCGGGAAAAGCATCTTTGCTGGTCACAGTATCTCCATGAAACGGTCTCGGATGGTCTGGAAGCTCTCATCCACAAAACCGAAATCTTTTTCCTTATAGTTCCACAGTGCCCGACCGATGCCATGTTTATCAAAGACCGCATGGATATCCTTCATCCAGCGCAGACGGTCTTCCGGATCCGCCAGATCGATCACACCGTACTCACCGCAGTACAGGGGAATGCCGTCTTTTTCTGCCTTTTCCAGCGCCGGAGCAAACAGATCCTCAAAGAATCCCTCTCCTATCTCACTGATGCCTTCCGTAAATACGGCCCCCGCCAGATCCGTATCCAGACGGTTGCTCACATCCTGATACTCCTTGAGTGTCTTAGGATAACCCACGCGGAAATCCGACGGCATCTTATCCACCCAGTAAGCGCCCTGATGGGTAAAGATGATCGGCTCGTAGCAGTGGAAATTGTAGACGATCTTATCATCCAGAGGGATATCCAGAAGATGGACCGTCGTGATACTGTTGTAGCATACGCCGCCGACCACGATATAACTCTTCGGCGCGATTTCCCTCACCATTTTGATATACTTTGTAACGATCGCATTCCAGGCATCCGCCACTTCATACAGCACCACCTCGTTCAGCGGCTCAAAAGCCACCTGCTCCGGATAGGCTGCAAATCGCGTCACGATCGATCTCCACAGTTTCATAAAACGCGCCTGCAGCGCATCGTCATAGAAGAATGCCTTACGATCCATATCCTTCTTCAGCGGATCAAAGGAATAACCGAAGCACTCGTGCAGATCGATGATCATATGCAGACCGTATTCCTCACACCACGCCCGGCAGCTCTCCAGATAGGCAAAACCGCTCTCGATCGGATCCCCGGCTTCGTCTTCGAGCACATTGTAATCCACCGGCACGCGCACATGATCAAAGCCCAGAGAAGCGATATATTCGATATCCTTCTTTGTGATAAAGCTCTCAAAATGTGCCTTGTCGTACTTTGCGAACTGGGAGATCCAGCCCCCGAGATTCACACCCTTCTGAAACCCTTCAAATTTCCCCATGTCAGATAACCTCCTGCTCATATTGTTTTCTTCTTTTTTTCACTTCATACATTTTTTGATCCACGATATCAATGACTGCTTTTATATCCATATCCCTGTGGATCGTCGTCAGGTACGAACCGCAGCTGGCCGAGATCCGAAATCCCAGTTCCCTGCTCTTTTGATCCAGACGACGTGCGATGCTTTCCAGAATGCTGTCTTCTTCCCCGCCTCCCGGCACAAACGCCAGCATCTCGTCTCCTCCGAAACGCACACACAGCGCATTTCCGGGACATGCATCCTGCAGTGCCTTGGCCACTGCTTCGATGGCCTGATCCCCGGCCGCGTGCCCATGTCCGTCATTGATCCGTTTCAGAAAATCCAGATCGGCCATAAATACAAGCAGCGCTTCTCCGTCCAGATCCGGATTATTGCGTATCGCATCGAACGCTTCCCGGAATGCCAGCCGGTTATACAATCCGGTCAGCGCATCGATCTTGTAGATCTCTTTCATCCTGGACATCAGGTACTGCTGGTACTGCATATTGATATAACCACCCAGTCCCTGGTTTACCATCTCTGTAAGCGCCGCCGTCTTGGCATAATCCGTGATATTGTACGAATCGTAAAAATACACGACATAGCCCATCGGGCGGTCCATATAATCCAGCCCCTGGAAGATCAGAGGATAGCCGCTCTCCAGCCGCTTCTCCAGCCCCGGCATCACCTGCCGCCTGTCAAAGACCAGCCGCTCCCCGTCCGAATACTCCGGGTCATAGATCAGGTTATACGAGGACTCCCAGGCTTCTTCCGTAAAGAAATTTCTCTCCTGCCGGAAGCATTCGGCCTTTACCACGCAGCACATATGATCCGTATATTTATTATCCATATTGGAAACCGCTTCCGAGAGTGTTCCGGACATGATCATCTTGGTCACGCAGTCATGCGTTAAGCGTACATCGTCCTGATAACGATAGAAGCGGTCATTGAACGAACTGATCGATGCCCGTCCCTGATAGGAACACTGCGGGCAGCCGCAGGATTCATTGGTCACCAGCTTCGGCACCACACGGAATGCTTCCCTGCACTTTCCTTCCATACAGTGCTCGACCATCTGCGCAGTCATCTCTGCCAGTTCTTTCAGCTCACAGTTCACGGTCGTCATACCCGGCTGGTTCAGATAGGCTTCGTCATACCCGTCAAAACCGGTAATGATCACGTCCTCCGGCACACGGTATCCGTGGTTTTTCATCACATCACAGACATTGATCGCCATATAGTCATTGGCACAGATGATCGCATCCGGGATATCCCCGGAGGCAATGATCTCCTCGGTCGCCTTTCTGGCCGGCATCGCCCAGAAATCGCCGTAGCTGCACATCTTCTCTTCATCAAAGGCGATCCCGTATTCTTCGATCACCTTGCGGAAGATCTGTTTGCGCTCTTCCGAAAAGACATTATCCCGGAAACCGCCCATGTAATGCGGTTTTCTGACCTTATGCTTTTCCATCACATGCCGCATCAACGCTTCAAAGCCGGCTGCAAAGTCAAAGCGCACATCACTGCAGCCTTCGTACCCGCCATCCACCACCACTACCGGTGTCTGGTGCTCCTTTGCATCTTTGATGATCCTGCGTGCGATCGTGTGATTCTTGATCTTTTCATCCATAAGGATCACGATATCTGTTTTTTCATAATCGATATAGGAAAAAATAGCGGCTTCCGCCGGGAAATGATCCTCCACCCAATACAGATCTTCATTGATGGAATAGATCCACAAAGAAAAGCCCTGCTCCCGCAGCCGCTCACATAACGCCAGAATATAATCATAGACCTGCAGATCATAAATACGCGATGTACACAATGCTGCGACTTTATGATTTCCAACCATAACGATCCCCCATACCTCTCAAGCCCCATATACTACAGATAAGAAAACCTATCCGATGATAAGTATATCATGTTCTCCTGCATTTGGGAACCGCTAACAACATTTGAAATCCTGTGCGATCCATGGTATGCTTTTTTACGGAACAATAATCATTCAGGGGCTTTTGGAGTATGGCTGCAGAGATCTTTGAGGACTATTTTGAACATACCAACGCCGATTATCCGATCGGTGTGTACTATGTTGACTTCTCCGGCATGTTTATGGAACGGGTCCGCCCCCAGTGGCATGATGAAATGGAGATCGATCTGGTCCGTGAAGGGCAGGCGGTCTTCACCGTCGGGGAAGAAGAAGTGCTTGTACCCGCGGGAGCTGCGATCTGGATCAACCAGAACCGGCTGCATTCCATCCGTCCGGCCAGCTCCGAAAAATGCATGATCCTGTCTACGCTCTTTCACCCGTCCTATCTGTTTGAAGACGGTTCTTTTCTGTCGGCAAAGTATTTTTCACCGCTCATCATGAATACCGACTTTACCCACGTGGTACTCGACCGCAGCGATGCTTACGGCCGCCGCGGCCTGGAATGCGTGGATGCCATCCTGGATGCCAATCTGAAAAAGGAATACGGGTACGAACTGGAAACCAAAGGTATGCTCTGCCGGCTGTGGCTGCAGCTTCTGGAAAAGGATGCTTCCGCCCAGCGTCAGGTGGCTGTGCGCGCCCTGCTCGATGAAGAGCGTGTCAAAAACGCGATCCTGTTCATCCAGGACCACTACCGGGATGCCATCACCTTAGACCACATCGCCGAGAGCATCCATGTCAGCAAAAGTGAATGCTGCCGCTGTTTCAAACGCACCACAAAAGAAGCTCCCTTCGATCACCTGCTAATCTACCGTGTCTTTGAGTCAGCCCGGCGTATGCAGCGCGCGGATGCCTCAGCCGATTCCATCCAGACACTCTCAAAGGCTGTCGGCTTCCACAACGCCAGCTACTACAACAAGATCTTCAAAAAGTACATGGGATGCACTCCCACACAGTACCGCGAGATCATCAAAAAAAGCCACAGGGATGCACTCAATCCCTATGGCATATCTTTGGCACGTCTGTAAGTTATTCGATCCGTTTTCCAACGACAACAAACCGTCCGTATTCCGTGAAATTATCACATGTGATCAGCGTGATCAGTTCATCCCCGAACTCTGCCGTCACCCCGGTGTCATACAAAGACAGGGCTTTGACATTGTCATAAAAATACCGGAACTGCTCCTCATTCTCCGCCTGGTAGAACTGATAATACCGGAACGCTTCCTGGTCCTCATAAAAAACCTCGGAGCGGAAGACCGCCATTACGGCATATTGCCGATGCTCGTACAGGCTGTCAAAGCGGATCACCGGATGTTCCTTGCCGTACACACTCTGTGCATACAGATCCAGTTCACCGAACATCTCCTTACTGCGCATATGATGTCCATAGATCATCAGATTGGTTCCCGGTGCCTCACCCTCTTCGTAATCATAGGATCGTTTTCCGATCCCCACCCGGGAATTTACATCCGCATACAGGCATCCGTTGGTGTTGCTGTTCCCGTAAAAATCCCGGCGCAGATAATGATTCGGATCGTACGGCGTCTGCATCACCGGGTAATCGACCCGCGTCCCTTCGATCGAAAGCCAGCCGACGATATCCGGATTCAGCTCATACAGCATCGCATATTCCGGCAGCATCGAGAGTGGTGTTTCGACGTATTCCTCTACGGTCACAAGCTCCTCCCCCGCTTCTTCCGGTGCCTGCGTCGGTTTTGCCTCACCGGCCGGTTTCGACATCACGGTATTGCCGGACACCGGCGATCCCTCTGCCTCCCTTTCGGCGGCTGCACGCATCAGGGCATGCAGCTTTTCCTGCTGCCGCTTCGTCCCCAGATCATCCAAAAGTCCCTTGCCCAGTATGACTGCTGCAACGATCAGACAGATCCCTCCGATCACCAGCAGTATATCCCGGATCATTTCCAAACGATTCTTGTCACTCATCTCATCCGTTACCCTGTTCAGGCGCTCTCACCCATCTTCAGGAGCTTCGCTGCCTGATCACCTTTGCAGAACAAACGCCTCCATCCCAAAAGGCTCGAAACAATTGCCTCCAAGGGCTTTTGTGCTGTAAACAAACACATCCAAACATCCTCCAAAAACAAGAATAACAAAAACAGGTATCTTTCTTATATACCTGAGAATATGTCTACATATAAATAAGAAGATAATGTTTTTCACATCTCCTTAGTTATATTAACATAACATGGGTATTTTGTCATTAAAAAAAGGACTGGAACTCGAAGTTTCCAGCCCTTCCTATGGCATTTTACGCAATAGCCACTTTAAGTACTATATCTCTCCAGAATTTATCTTTATAAGAACGATGAAGCTCGTTCTTAACATACTCCAAGCATTCCTGTTTAGGAATAACCATCTGAGTGATAATATTGAATGTTTTATCATCCTTAAGGCTCTGAGAATATTTAGGGTCATAGTGGTTAATTCTATACCTTGCTGATGCATCTGTAGGAATACCTGAAAGGTTCATCACCCAAACAAACTCATCACACCCATTAACTACCCCACGATAAATGATACGCTCAACAAACATATCGATGACTTCCTCGCTGACTTTATACCCCTTAAGGTCAATTAACGTATCCAGCCTCTCTCTGATAGCATTCAAATCATAACTCGACTTCTCTCTCTTGGCTTCTTCAATAGTCTGCTTAGTAATCAAAGCATCAATCTCCTCGATACGCTTTTCCGCTTCAGAAACCTTTACCTTATAATCTTCCGCACTCATCTCACCATCAGCACGCATATCCTGATATCCACCAATTCTCTTCTTCCAACGAGCACGCTCAGCCTCAAGGTCAGCAACGGTGTTGCCATCATCACAACGGACATCTTCAGATTTATACTTTTCAATCAAATCCAATGTATCAAGTACTGACTTTTTCCCATTCTTAAACATATATCTGAAAACATATTTAGAGGATAACCAGAACTTTGCCTCGCCAACAGCAGGATTATCACAAATCACCTGTCCCTCATCAAACCCACCGCGAGTATATTTAGAATCATGGTCAACCTGCCATCGGCACTTCAATCTATACATAGCCGCCTTTTCTTCAGTAGCTGCATGGGTGTATTGATAACTCAGACAATAACCACAACTACAGTATGCCTTTCTCCCAATTGCTGCCTTAGAAACACGCAAGCCACTCTTCCTTCCTTTTATATTGGCTGAATTCTTACTCGACCTGCTCATCCGAATGTTATAGGCATCCCACCAAGTATTCTCATCTACTATAGGAACACACGGAATCTTTACTAGATTTCCCTTCTCAATCACATTCCCATTGGCATCTACCTTGTCTCTGATAGGCTCAATATGCGTCGAAACCTTCTTTTTCTTAACGGTATCAACAATTTCAGACTTTCCTGGCAATTGATACCCCATATATTTGGTATTAGCAAGAACCCTTGTAACCTTAGATGGCGTCCAATTTAAATCCCCAGCAAAAGTACGTATGTTATTATCAATCAAGTATCTGACAAGCGACGATGATGTAAGCCGAAGTTTAGTGTCTTTGGAAGTATATCTGTCAAATATCGTCTTTACAGCAAAAGCTTCAACAGGGTCTTGCACAAGAGAATTATTCGCCTTATTCTCGTAATCCTTCTTAAGCCTATAACCAAACATATCTCCACCAAGCAACTGCATCTCGGCAATATCCTTCATATGGCTCTTAACCCTTACTCCTGTATTCATCGATTCAGCCTGTGCCATACCAGCATCATTTGCTAATCTTAGAATATCGGTATAAGTCATATTAAAAGTCCAATATCGTTCCTTCATTATAAGGATACCAATCCCCAGACTTCTAAAATCATCAATTATATCGAACAACTCACGCATATTTCTTGCCAATCGGCTTACGGAATCTACAATAAATATATTAAACTTCCCTTCCTTAGCACGCTTACAAACCAGCTGTAAGCCTGGGCGTTTATCTGCAATAAGCCCCGAATATCCCCTATCCTCATATATATTTCGAGAATCAAGCCTAAAATGAGGTGTTTCTTCAACAAGCTTAAGCAAAGAATCCATCTGAATATCATACGCCTTCAGTTGTTCTTCATGAGTAGTTGAAACCCTCGCCAAAACTGCCACATCAAAAATCTGATAACCCAGATGTAAAATATCCTCAAACGTGGCATTTCTCATATACTCTTCAATACTAATCCCATTCTTCAGCTGTTCCTCGCTGTACATACTCCTTAACGACATAATCATCCTCTCCTTTCTTGTCGTTTTCTTCGACTGCGTTTAAATAAGTATTGTTTCCAATCAAACCTTCTCGATTAAGCATTTCAAGAAAGATTTTGGTCAATACTTCTGATTGAATTGCTACAACTTCGTTTGTGGTCATTTTCACCACCTCCTTTTTTCAAGTGATGGTGTTAATAACCTGCCTCAAGAAAAATATAAGGACTGATTGCCACATACCCGTCTGTACAGTCATCTACGGGTGTCGTGATGTTAACTCTGATGCCTAACTATTGCAACTCATTTCTAAAGCAGATATTCTTACGCTAAAAATCAACAACTCGCAACAAAAAAAGAGATTTGAAACCTTATGATTTCACAATCTCTTTTTCATCATGAAAATTTCGCTTTAAGATAAATAAAGCGAGCGAATATTCCCTAGTCCAAAATTAGCTTGCAGATTTTCACGAAATATTAGGGAAGTAGACTATCATGTCCTTCCCCATATTGTCATAACAGACAGGTATCAACTTCTTCTCAAAGCCTTCTACCCCACTTTGAGATAGAAAGCCACACAGTTCTATAACCGACTGGCACATATTAGAACAGACAAAGCCACAACATTGCTTCCCAAACATACCTCGCCCAGAATAATCAGAATAAAAATAATACTCGTACTCCTCACAGAATTCTTTGATGTACTTACGCATTTCAATCCTCCATACTCAAAATATACTTGATAGCCTCAGCAACGCTCTCGCCTATCTCGACATCATCGAGAAGTTCTCGCAAAAAATCTCTATCTTCGATTGACAATTCAGGTTGATTCATTACGATTTCTTCTAGTCGATTTTTTGTGAATTGGGAATCTACATCATATTTTGCATAGTTTCCGTCACTATAGCAGTCCATTAAATAGCACAGATATCGCTCAAGAACACAATAAGCTTTATCTAGATTCATAGCCACCCTCCCCGATATATACTTTGACATAAACATCGTCCACTTCATATATGTAACAATCCTGACTGAGTTGGTAATGATAGCGGCTCGTTACATCTACGAAAATCTTTGCAAACTCAGTATAAATTTCGTTATCACAGTAAATCACAAACAACTCTTCATCATACTCAAAGCCATGAACAAACAGATTAGTTTTATAACTGTTGAAGCCTTCCTCGCAGAGAATTGACCACCGCCTTACCAATTCCTCTCTTGCCTCATGGTAATCAGCACCGTATAGTATGTTATCCTTGATGTAATACAAGGGAAAATGGAACCTTAATCGTTTTGCCATAACTACCCCCTTCTATATCAGACTCCCAACTGTTTTTTCTAATGCCTGCTCAACCCGATGCCTTGAAATTGTAATGTACCTTCTTGTTGTAGATGGAGAACTATGCTGTAACAATTCCTGCACTAAAACAATATCGTTTTCATTCTCCAAATAGCATTTAGTCCCAAAATACTTGCGGTAAGAATGACTGCCATAATGCCTGAGGTCTTTACCCATCTTCATAAACACCTTATTCAGATGCCGTTCTACCTGACGTTCCGATAAATCAAATAGTTTTGAATCTTCACTTATGCCATTTTTATAGGCATACTCTTGGATATAGTGATAGACTTGATTGGGAACAGTAAACTCTCGTTTCTTGCCAGTCTTTTCTTCAGTAAAATCCAGTCGCCACCGCTCGCCATCTCGTATAAAACTACTCATCTTCAATCGAAGTACATCTCCCAACCTTAATCCAAGACTTGCCTGAATAACCTCCAAAGTTGCGATGCGATTATTTGGTCTTACGGATACCCCATCTAACATAAAACCATCACGCATCAGGTTTATACTCTGCCTATACTCCTCTTCTGTAAGAGCTACAGTCTTTTTGTTCATCTCGACTCCTTTCATAATATGGTCGTAAAACTACCTTATTTGAGTCGTATTATCATCACATAAGATGTACCCGTTCCGACTGACATCCCAGAAACCGCATAAAATAAGGAAAGGTCGATTTAGATACATTTATAGACCCATTTGGTTGCCCCCTGTTTTGCCCTGTGTGCCCTCGTTTGATAGACACCCGAACTATTTACCATAACGGTATTTAAGAGCCTGTGTGAGCCTCGTGCGAAGTTCCGACAGAATAAAGCAGTTATACGAATTTTCAAGGTTGTCGTGTTATATAACTCTTTTGAAGCACTAAATCAAGGGTATCTGACGCTTCTTCAAAAAAATATTCGTTTTATAAAAATATGACAAAAGAATCTACCCCAAAAGAAAAGGACTACCCCCAGATTAGGTAGTCCCTTGCGTTTTCATTTCATCAAGTTTCTTTTCAAGCTCCTCTTGTTCCTTTTTGAATTCTTCCATATATTTTCTTACTTTCTCTTCTATTTCCTCGTCTGAAGCCTCTGGGTATGCATATTTGAAATTCATACGCATTAAGTCAGCTCGAATGTTCCTTATATCTTCATTCCATCGTTTTGTAAATGCATCTGACATCATGGCTCCTCCTTATCCAACATTGGTTTATATTGTGTTGTTAACTTTTGAAGCCAATTTGTATTGGCAATGAATACAGGAACCTCAGTATTAATATAATTATCAATAAAAAAATTGTAACTTCTGGTTTTCAAGCCAGATATCACCATCTTTAAAGCACCCGCCTTGATATTTTTCAACTGTTTCAGCCGATAATCATTACTAAGCATTTTCACAAAAGCTATAGCCTGAGCTAAGTCTCCCTCTGTAATACCTCCAGCATCCTGAATACATATTTCATCTGCTGATTTCAGTAACATTGCAACTGTATCGGCATCTAATTCATTAAACAGGCTATAATCCATCATCAAGAATTTCATACGATTTATTAATTCCTGTCTTGTCTGACTATCAGAGAAAAGTATTGTCTCGAAAAGATTATTAGTTTGAAAAACCTCTTTGCGAAGATGCCCTGATATTCTGCTCAGCAGGCTTCTATAAGTGTTAGAATTCAATTTGAGTTTTGAGCATATTTCTTCGGTACTCATCCCCTCTGATTGATACAAATAAATATTCCTTCCGATTGAACTTCCACACCACCTTAACGAAGCAATATAGTTTTCACACGCTACAAGAGCCTCTCCAGTCAAAGTATCAAACTCCGTTTTTCTCTTATCATATTCACGCCTAACTGAAGCCAACTCGCTAAAAATGTTTTCCATAATACTTTCACCTCCTGCATCTCCAATTACATTTTTTATTTTTCCGTAAAACCGACAATTGAAACAAAAAACCGCCAAAACCAATAGCAAAAATGTTAATTGTTTCATATACAGTTAATATAAAATCAGCTTATGCATCGGAAAATGAATCTGAAAAAACAGTTGCATCTATATGTGCATCAAAGATGTGGTTAAAAAGCATCTCCACTACCCCCATTTGTAGGGACAAAATGCCAGAGCAAAATTCCATCTTGCGGAATGGATGCTCTGGTGTAGAATGCCGAGAACTTTACAGAATTATCATAAAGTGAAAAATATGGCAGACCATAGCCTTGAGGCCACAATGAATCAACTACGAACAAATACTAATAAAACAGAGAAAGCTATAGATCTGTCGAAACATGAGCAGGCAGAACCATAAACTCCGATTGGAATACTCGCCATATTACAGAACCATTCTTTCTTTACTCAAAATAAGGTAATTAAACTACAAACAAAGATATATTGAAAACAGGAAAGAAAAACTATAAAGAAAATAAGTGTTCATTAAATCAAAATTATTCTTTATTGAAACCAATTCAGTCATACTACGAACGAAATAAGTGTACATCAAAAGAGCATAAAAAAGCCTCCTGCCTTAGATAGTTCAAAGCAGGAGGTTAATAATTTAATTCTTTGATTAGTTATTGTAGGCTTGCCAAGCATCTAAAAGAGATGTGTAGTTCTGATAATCCCACACCGATTTATAGGCATCGGTATTAGATGAGTCCTTAAACTCTTCTTCTGATATATTTTCTATTGTACCGTCACTGTAAGACATAGTCCATTGCGTTACACCTGTCTCTAAATCGTACTGTTCTGAAAGACTGTATTCAAGAACTGGCTGACCATTTTCAAACTTTTCGAACCAATAATCAAATTCATCAATTTCGGCTCTTAGAGAATAAAAACCATAAAACCTTCCTTCTCCCTCAATCATCCCAGTAATTTCATTACTCTGTACATTTCCATCCGAATCAATATAGTACATAAATGGCAATCTATTTCCCAAATCTGCAACCAGTTCAGGTGTTCCGTTGCCGTCTACATCAACAAAGAAGCACTCATTCCCTTCGAAGATACTACTTGTATCAATATTATTTCGATACAATTCATACACCGTGTTATCTACCCCTTCAAGGTTTGCTTCTACATCGTCTTTATGAACTATTTTAACTCTGTATGCCAAATCTCCATACTGCATTTGAATCACTTCATTTATGTATGCCTG
>JAGBMJ010000140.1 GCA_017634975.1 Lachnospiraceae bacterium
AAGGATATGACTGTGCACCACTCCTGCAGGACATGCCTACGCGTATGATCAATCTGATCGAGCCGGCATTGACGATCGAATATGCCAAAGGTTCTGTAACAGAATTTACGATCATGGGGATCGTTTCGGCAGATCCTCTCATCGGCGGCTATGTACAACAGTTTTCCGATGGTTGTGCAGAGCTGATCTATCCGATGGAAGAGGCGCAGGATCTTGCACAGGAAGTCCTCGGGCTGGAATGCCCGGAAGATCCGGCTGCAGACGGACTGGAATATTCCCTGCCTTCCTATGTCTGTTATATGATGCCATGGCGCGCATCTGTCTGCCTGAAGAGTGCGGAAGACAGCGATCTGCCGGATGATCTCCTGGGCCGCTATGCTATGGCAGGGCAGCTGCATTACATCAACCTGATCGGGGAGGACTATCTGGAAACCCTGCGGATGCTGCGGGTAATGCGTGTCGGTGCCCTGATCCTGAGCTGTTTTATCATCCTGGTCTGCATGATCCAGATCATCAATACGCTGCAGGCCAATATGCGTCTGCGGCGCAGGGAACTGTGGCTCTATGATGTGGTGGGGATGTCGCCGAAGCAGAAGTTCGGCATGATCCTGATCGAACACGGCCTGTCCGCCATCGAAGGTGTGGGACTGGGAATGGTCGGAAGCTATGCTTTCAGCTACTGGATGCTGGAGAAAATGCTGGATGTGAATGATGATCAGGCTTTTATCTGGCCGGTGAAGACGGCAGTACTGATCGCCATACTGATCGTGCTCCTGATCCTGGGCGTCAATCTGATCGAGATCCGCAGAAACCAAAGGGACGGTTCTCCGGCCTGAAGGGAGTCCGGGGAAGGCAGTGTGGATGCCGAAGGCCGGCAGGTGATGCGTGTGCTGGCCAGAAATATGGTATTCCTGATGAAGAGTATTGTTCTGGGAAAGGAACAGATCGGTCTTCCGGAAACGGAGGAACGCGTGTGGACGAACTTTACGAGATAAAAAGCGGGGACCAAAGTCCCCGCCGGTGCGATCATAATCGGTGATATTCGGGCAGGCGGTTTTCAAATACACAGTAGTATTCAAAACCGATCTCCCTGAGGAGTTCCGAAACATTGGTAAAATGATCGGCAATATGATCGGTATCGTGGGCATCGGAGCCGATGGTCAGGATCTCGCCACCCAGTTCCTTATAGCGGGAGAGGATCTCTCGGCAGGGGTGCGGACCACCCATTCCGTATTTGTATCCGCTCGTATTGGCTTCGATGCCTTTGCCGTTCTCGATCAGGTGTTTTAAGATCTTGTCGATATCCTCACGGTAGTCTTCGTAGCGGAAGTTTTCGTTCTTTGTGGGACCGTATCGCAGAACGTAATCGAGATGGCCGTATACATCAAAGTTCTGAAAACCGCGGATGCATTCGTAGATGTATTTGAAATACTCATGGTAGGCTTCTTCCTCGGGACGACCGTCAAAGAAGGTTTCCCTCAAGTAAGGGTCTTTGCCGTTGCACAGATGGGAAGAAGCAATGATAAAGTCAAAATCGTAATTCTTGGCATAGAGTACATTTTTGCGGTTGCAGGTGGTCTGCATGCCCAGCTCGATGCCGAAGAGCAGCTTGATCTGACCGTCGTATTTTTCACGATATTTTAAGAGATCATACAGATAGGCATCGGTATTGACTTCCCAGCGTCCCGGTTCTTCATCCGGCTCATAGATAAAATCAATATCCATATGTTCGGTGAAACACATTTCTTTAAGACCCAGAGAGATTCCCTTTTGGATCATATCTTCCATCGGGGTATTGCTGTCTGCGGAAAAAGAGGTATGTAAGTGACAATCAGCGTTTAATGCCATAATTAATTGGTTCCTTTCTTAAGTATTAGATTGTTCTAACAGTTTAGAAAAAAAAGACGGAAGTGTCAAGCGCAGAAGGCTGTTTATGGTAACACAGCCATAATTCTGTTAAGATGAAAAAAGATCAAAAAAGATCAAAAAGGGAGGATCTGCGGA
>JAGBMJ010000008.1 GCA_017634975.1 Lachnospiraceae bacterium
AGCGGGTGCGACACTCCAAGCTCCGACAGGAGCGCGACAAGGATTTCGGAGAAATCCCGATCGGAATTCGAAGAATTCCCGATAAACGGCGCGGGCTCCCCCAAGCAAAGCTTGGGGGCAGAATTATTTCATCGCGATCATCATCACCGTGATATCCCCGTTTGCATAGAATGACTGGATACACAGCGGATAATCGTAAACATTACGGAACCGCAGATCCAGATTCGGGCTGGCGATCGTTGCATCACGTCCCGGTGCGATGTAGCTGACCGGCAGGGAGTGCGGATGACGCTCCGTTACCGGAATGCCGGCATCCAGAAGCGCTGCATACGTCGTAGAAGATACCTGACAGATACCGCCACCGATGCCCTGTGCATGCTGATGATTCACATAAACCGTCGCCATCACATAGCCGTTGGCCTGTGTACGCGGCAGGATCGTCTTGCTGTAAGAAAACTCGTGTCCCGGCATAATGATCGTATTATGGATCCGGTTCGATGCCAGCTGCACGTTTTTGGCCCGTCCGATCCGGGTATTGTAATGTGTCGAAACTGCCGAAAGAAACGTCAGGGCCGGTGGATTGATCGTATCCTGCACCGTTGCTCCGGTGGCCGGATCCATGATCGTCCGGATGGTCACACCATTGGGCTGGATATCGTCCCGGTAGAGAAAGCCGTCCTCTCCTACATACTGGTTGATCGTCTGCTCATGATAAACACGGCCTTCCGCGCGGCCATATTCGATATAATGCTTATACAGCTGAAAACGGCTGGTTCCCATCGTCGCTGCCACATCCGGATTCCACTGCGCGTAATACACCGGATCAAAGACCGTACCGTCCGGCATCACGATCTCCACCGCATCGTCTCCCGTAGGAACTCCCGCCGCATAAACACGGGGTGCCGGTACCGGGCCCCAGGTAAGCACCAGCGCCACGATCAAGATCAGCATTTTCTTCCAAAACTTTTTCATTGCTTTCTCCTATTGTATTCTGTAAACTATCATCACGCGTAATTTTATGCCATTTTGGTACTTTCGTCAAGCCACGCCGATCCCATAATGCTGCTGGCCGTTTTGGTCTAACAACTTCATGTTTAGTTTCAAGATAGACTAAAGGGGCGCCAAAGCGCCCCTCATATTTGCCCCGTGAAAACGCTCTGTAGTGCCACTGCTACGTCCAGTAAGGCTTCTGGTCTTTGTGCGTGAAGCCTTTGAGACGCACACGCAGATTGCCGATGATCTCCTGATAATGCGCCTTCTGCTTTGCCGTAAGTTTTCCGGCTGCGTCCAGCTCGGCGCAATGCTGTTCGAATACGATAAACGCTTCCTGCGCCGCATCCTTATAGTTGTTGGAGATATTGCTCTCTACTTTAAAGAGCAGCTGCTCCAGTTCCGAATGCTTTGTACCGAAACGGTCGAATAACCCCATATCCCTGCCTCCTGCAATAGTACTTTAACCCAAGTATATCAGAAAATGATCCTCAGAGAAAGGCACCTAATTTGTCCGGATGCCGAATTTGACCACCAGGACATCATCGATCATTTGTACGCTGCCTTCCGCCGGATAGACCGGCATCGCATCCACACGGGGATCGTCCTGCATCCTGCTCCAAACATCCTGCTCCGCCATCCTGGCCGGATTGAGCAGTACATATGTAAAATACGACTGATAGCTCCACGGATCTGTCCCGAAAGGAACGTAGTTTTTCCACATGCCTGCGATCGCACTGACGTTTTCGAAACCGGGCGCATCCTCGATCTGGATCACCGGAAGCTCTACGAAGACCACCTGTGTATTGCCGCTGCGATATCCGGGCGTCTGCTGCATGCGGTCCACGACACCGGTGAAAAAGACCATATTGGCATCGTACTCCATATTCTTTTTCAGATACAGCGTATTCGCCAGACGAACATTTCCCCACAGGATCAGAAAAGTCATCAGAACGATCACCGCCGCGGAAAGCTTTTTTGCACGGATACGGAACAACCGCCGGTTCCACTCGATGCGGTCTGCCAGGAGCAGCAAAAACACATAGATCAGATTAAACGCAAAGTGCATCAGCTCATGGCTCATCCCACCGCTTAAGATATAGGCGACGTTCATGGCGATCGGCACCAGCAAAAGCAGCACTACCGCCAGAATCCGCTCTTTTTTCCCCACCCGGGGATTGATAAGCGTGATCACAAAACTGATCCCGCCCAGAAAAAGCAATACCACATGTATGCCTACGATCATCCAGGTCGGATAGGCGGATGCCGTTGCGACAATGCGATAGACCGTCCGCAGATAGTCTTTTCCGATCAGTGCCGGCAATGCCGAAAGATGCAGGGATAAAAAGCCGGTCACCGAATTGTAATTATCCTCTTTCAGCTCTACCGGACTGAGCAGTAAGATTCCCTTCATCGCAAGCAGATACAGGATCCCTCCCCCGACCAGCATCACGATGGCAAGCAGCCCCCTGCGGAACACTTCCTGAAATTCCCCGCCCTTTAAAAGCCGCAGGATCAGAGAAAGCAGGATCAGTGTGATCGTTGTGGAGATATAGCTCTGGTACAATCCCAGAGAAATACAGACCGGTAACATCCCCCACAGATAACCGTGCTTGAGTTTCTTCCAGAGGAAAACCGCCAGCACGGACATCAGAAGTGCCATCATATTACTGTCCAGATCATTGATATACGTTGCTGCGGTAGCCGATACCGTCAGGTTAGCACAGTAGATCCCGCCCAGCAGGAACATGATGATGTTCCTGTGGATATGAAAAATACGGATCGTCAGATAAACTGATCCATACAGAAAGATCAAAGATAATACGCCGATCAGCCACGGAAGATTCAGATCACCGCGGAACAAAAAACGATACGCCGGCACGAATACCCGTCCCAGCTGTATCTTCCAGTCATTTCCGTACACCGCAGCATTAAACTCCGTCAGGGAATCATGCGAAAATGTGTTATGAAAAAACACGTAGGCATGTGCTGCGAGCCCCCAGAAAAGAACCGACACCAGGCAGACGTTCATACGCCTGCGATCCGTCATTAAATTTTCTTTTGAAAAACGGCTGCGGAAACCGCAGCCGTCAGGTCTTTGTTGTTCTAAACTCATCCGTTCATCTGCTTTGCAACTTCTTCTGCAAAGTTCTCTTCCTTCTTCTGGATACCTTCACCGGTCTCGAAACGGATCACAGACTTGATCGCAAATGCAGTGCCGGTCTTCTTTGCAACTTCTTCCACATAAGCCTTTACGGTCTGCTTGCCATCCTCTGCCTTTACATAAACCTGATCGAAGAGGCAGATCTCTTTTACCTGCTTGGAGATACGGCCTTCTACCAGACCACCGAAGATCTTGTCTGCCAGATAAGCATCCTTGTTCTTCATAGCCTCTGCTGCCAGGGTAGCCTTTGCAGCATCAGACAGGAAGTTGAAGAGGTACTTGTTGTTCTTCTGCTCTTCGTATGCCTTGATGTCTTCCTCGCTCCACAGCTTCTCGCTGACTGCCTTCTCCAGCAACTTCTGCAGGATTGGCTTCGGCAGGGTATCCGGCTCGTTTAAGGAGCTGTCGATCACGATCTCCTTCATCTTTGCCATTGCCTCGTCGGAGATATCGCTTCTCTGTACGTACTGCGGGCTCATAGCAGCAACCTGCATTGCGATGTTCTTCATTGCCTCGCGAACCTCAGGCTTGTCATCGCCGTCTGCCTCTACGATAACAGCGATCTTACCGCCGCCGTGGATGTAGGACTCTACCAGGCCTGCGCTCTGTACTTTCTTGAAGCGGCGGATGTCCAGCTTCTCACCGATGGTCAGCACCATGTCGTTCAGCGCTTCCTTTACGGTCTTTGCATTATCATCGATCCACTTCTCTTCCATAAAGCCGTCCATATCTGCGGAGCTGCTCTGCAGAGCCTGTGCTGCCACGCGGGATACGAACTCTTTGAACTTCTCATTCTTTGCAACAAAGTCGGTCTCGGAGTTTACCTCAACCACTGCTGCGGTCTTGCCGTCCTCAGCCTTTGCTACTGCGCAAAGACCTTCTGCTGCGATACGGCTTGCCTTCTTCTCTGCCTTCATCGCACCGGATTTCTTCAGTACTTCTACTGCCGCATCCATATCACCATCGGTCTCGGTCAGAGCCTTCTTGCACTCCATCATACCTGCACCGGACATCTCACGCAGTTCTTTTACCATTGCTGCTGTAATTGCTGCCATTTTATCTTCCTCCTGTGTTTTTTCTAAAGGCGCTGCGCGCCACATTTCTCTTTTTTAAAGAATGCCTGATGAACCATGTTCGTCAGGCATTCCATCAACCGTTCTTTAACTAAAGATTAAACAGTGCCTTCTGCTGCCTGCTCTTCCTCTGCAGCTGCGCTCTCTGCTTCCTCAGCGGAGATATTCTCTTCGCCCTGCTTACCTTCGATGATCGCGTCTGCCATCTTGGAAACGATCAGTTTCACGGCACGGATCGCATCATCATTACCCGGGATCACGTAATCCAGCTCTTCCGGATCGCAGTTGGTATCGCAGATACCGAACAGAGTGATGCCCAGTGTCTGAGCCTCGCTGATGCAGATGTGCTCCTTCTTCGGATCTACTACGAAAATAGCATCCGGAATACGCTGCATCTCTTTGATACCGCCCAGGTTCTTCTCCAGGCGATCCCATTCCTTCTTCAGGTTGATGACTTCCTTCTTCGGAAGCACATCGAAAGTACCATCCTGAGACATACGCTCGATCTCTTTCAGTCTCTTGATACGGGACTGGATGGTCTTGAAGTTGGTGAGCATACCGCCCAGCCATCTCTCATTTACATAGTACATACCGCAACGCTCTGCTTCGCTCTTGATTGCTTCCTGAGCCTGCTTCTTTGTACCAACGAAAAGTACGGTACCGCCCTGTGCTGCAATATCAGAGATTGCATTGTAAGCGTTGTCCACCATACCTACGGACTTCTGCAGATCGATGATGTAGATACCGTTACGTTCTGTGAAGATGTACGGTGCCATCTTCGGGTTCCAGCGTCTGGTCTGATGTCCGAAATGAACACCGGCTTCCAGCAACTGCTTCATAGAAATTACGCCCATTTTGATTTACCTCCGTCTGGGTTTGACTTCCGCACGGGTAAACACTCTTTGGTGTCACCTAAACGGTTCCGTGCGTGCTGATTTTTTGCAACGTTAATAATTTACCATAATGTCGAGCGGATTGCAAGAGATTTTTTAGCGGTCCGTGCGGGTAGTGATGATCTTACCGATCTCGTCGTAAGATGCTCCCGCAGGGATCACATGTACTCCTACGCAGATCTTGCGGTCATAGCCATGGCTGCATAAGAAATCGTCCAGTTCTTTGGCCGATGTGACAACTCCCGCTTCCGCCATTCTGCGTGCTACTGTCTGGGAACCATCTCCGGAACGGACGGTCACGGTCGCTGCTTCCGTATTGATCGCATAACCCGGCTTCGCATTGGCAGGAGCCGTTGCGGTAGTCGGCGTTGCAGTGGGAGCCGTGGTCGGTGTCGCCGTTGATTCCGGTGTCGGTGTTGCCGTCGGCTTTGGCGTGGCCGTCGGTTCCGGTGTAGGGGTAGCCGTTGGCTTCGGCGTGGCCGTCGGTTCCGGCGTAGGGGTAGCCGTTGCCTTCGGAGTCGGTGTCGCCGTCGGTTCCGGTGTAGGGGTAGCCGTTGCCTTTGGCGTGGCCGTCGGTTCCGGCGTAGGGGTATCCGTTGCCTTCGGTGTCGGTGTTGCCGTTGCTTCCGGGGTAGCAGTCACCTCAGCAGCTGCAGCAGACGGCTCCTCCGGTGTCGGAGTCTCTTTCCTATCCGCCGGTGTCGTTTCTGCTTCGGTCGGCGCATCACCGTCGGTTTCAGCCGGTGTCACATCGGCTGCTTCGGATGGTGCTGCCATTGGAGTCTCCCCGGTTTCCGACGTCGGCTGCTCCGTATCCCTCGGTGGCGCCGTGGGCTTTTCACCGGCGGAATCTGCCAGCGTCATACGTTCCACCATGCCCAGTTCCGCCGCTCTTGCCCGGATCTGCGCATCCGTCATTTCCGTATCGTTTCCGCTTCCCGAGAAATGCAGGATCAGGGCTGTCGCTGCCACACCGATCCCGATTCCCCGTACGTATGATTTCAGGTTCATGAATGTTTGTCCTTTATTTGTATTTCAAATTTTAAACTACGATTGGCTCACATGAATGTCTGTCCTTTATTTGTATTTCAAATTTTAAACTACGATCGGCTCACCTCTATGATATTTCATTCAGTGCAATGATCAGCTTCACTTCACCGATGCCCATGCCCAGATCCTTGGCAATAGCCATATCGGAGCGGCCCATACGATGCATCTCCAGGATGCGGTCGTTGTTGTTCTTGCCGGTTTCCGCCCCGGGTGCAAACTGCAGGGATACGCCGTCCGTACCGTTTCCGGTCTGCTCACTCTTCTTTGAGGAACGCCTGCGGCTGCCGTTCCCGGAAGCCCTTGCGGATTTTTTCGCTGTTGTTTTCCGGGAGGCTGTTTTCTTTGCCGGTTCTTCTTTTTGTTCGCCTTCCCCTTTTTCCGCATCCGCTGTCATTTGATCGAATTCCTTCATCACCGCTTCGATCGTCAGCTGATCTGCATATTCGTCTTCACTTTCTGCTGTTTTCTTTGTATTAGCCGTTTTTTTCTCCGGCACTGCATCCGCTACCGGCTTATCCGCTTCCCGCTCTTCATCGTTCAGCGTCTCCGCCATCCCGGTATCCCCGTTTTCTAACTCTGCCTCATCGCGTTCATCAGCTCCGAGCTCCGCAGGCTCGTCTCCCTTCAGCAGGCTCTGCAGAAACTCCGCATCTTCTGCCGGCGCCGGCTCTTCTTCCGCAGTCGTCAACGCTGCCATTTCGGCTTCCGCTTTCAGGTTTTCTATTGCTTTTACCTTGATTTCACGGTATTCGGATTCTGCCTCTTCTTTCAGCGCATCCAATGCCCGGGCTTTTGCTTCCCGCTCTGCCGCCTGTTTTTCTTCCGCGTCCGCTGTATCCGCCGACTCCGTATCTGTACTCTCCGTCAGTTCCGCTTCTGCCTCCGGGTATGTTTCCTCCTCAACCGGGCCGTCCACACTGTCCCCGGTTTCCTCTTCCTCTGCCGGTTCCCAGTGCATTTCGGAAATCCCCGTCACCGCGGAGACATCCTGTGCCAGTTCCTGCGTTGCAGCACGCAGCAGCGCTTCCATCTTTTCCTCTTCGGTCATACCGGCGTACTCTTCCTCCCGGCTTCCGGCGGGCGCTTCCATCTCGAACTCTTCCTGCCCGGCGATGTCCGGTAGATCGCCGGATTCCGTTACCGGCTCCATATGTTTTGCAAAAAGATCATCCAGCGTCCGGAATCCCTCTTCGCCAAAATCCCCGCTGCCTTCCGATACACCGTCCTCCCGATCCGCACTCTCCGGACGTTTCTCCACCTCGTCCGTTTCCGGCAGATCCCGGACTTCCTGACCGACAACGGTTTCGTCTGCTCCCGTTGTATCGTCCTCTTCATTCTCTTTCAGTGAATCCCGGAAGGCAGACAGGTTCTCTGCCAGACGCTCTTCTGCACCACGCTTCGCCACATAGCCGTCTTCCGCCGCATTCTCTTCCGTTTCCTCTTCCAGAGAGAATTCGTTTACCAGACCTTCAAAGATCTCCGCGGGCAGCTCGACCTCGTCTGCCTGATCTAAAGCATCCTCCGGATCATTCGCAGCCGTCCGCTCGATCCCTTCATGCATCAGCCGTCTGGCATCGATCATCTTTTCTTCTGCCGATACGGCGGTACGCCCAGCCTCTTCGGCACGTTCTGCCGCATCTTCGGCCAGTTTCATCGCATTGCCGGCCAGATCGTAGGCTTCATTGGCGCGCTCATTGGCATCTTTGGAGGTACGGTCCGCCCGGTTTAAGAGCTCGGTCAGTTCGTCCTTGCTCTTGCGCAGCATATCCGAAAGAAAGACCACCTGGTTGTGGCTCTGGTTGATCTGGTCGAGTACGGTATCGGAATACTCTCCGACCGCCATGATCTTTTCGTTCGCGATCTTTTCCAGAGAACGCTCGGTCTTCTCCATCGAATAATCCAGCGTTTCTTTGGTCATATCGTCAATCTTCTGGCGGGATAGCTCTACCTCGTCATCAAACAGCTGCTGCAGTTCCTCCTGCGAGATGCCCTCGCCTGCTTCCGCCGTAGTTCCGTCCGGCAGGAAAAAGCTGATGACAAAGGCTGCAAGCCCCCCCACCAGCAGTAAGATTTCCATTGTTGTCATGTTGTAAACTCCCGAAATAATATTATAAATCTTAAATCTTTACATCGAAGGCACGGGTACTCTTTACGATCACCCGGTCCTCCGGCTGTTTCTTTTTGCGGTTGCGTCCGCCGTCGCCGCCATAGCCGCCGTTACGTTCCCGCTCATCGGTATCCGTATCGGTCCCGGCATCTTCTTTTTTGTGCACCAGGTCAACTTCCTCTTTGACGTCCTGCTCCACCTGCTCCTGCTGCTGGTTCTGGAAGATCGCGCCACGTTCATTTTCATGATGCTGCAGCTG
Source organism: Lachnospiraceae bacterium (assembly GCA_017634975.1). GTDB lineage: Bacteria > Bacillota > Clostridia > Lachnospirales > Lachnospiraceae > NK4A136. The sequence continues at coordinate 8,537 of JAGBMJ010000008.1, forward strand.
CTGGTAATCCTGCGTCCGCCCGACCATACCGTTCAATTCGACGATCCCGATCGCCATATGCCCGCACCTCCTTATAGTTTACGATGCGTTAAGAACTCCTCATCCGACGCTTCGCGCCACCTGTCTCGCCCCTCAGGATATATTATTATCCTCTTAGGCAGACAGCAAGACCATTCTATACTATATCGTCAATTCTTACAACGTTATAATTCTTACAACGCCGTAATACGCACATCCCCCTTGCTCTTTATAAACCTGCTGTATTTTACCACATTTTTGATGATCATGGAAACATCGGATATCGCGATCACAACGCCCGGGTACACCTCACCGCTCACTTCCACGGAAGCATTCTCTCCCTCCGCCATCTGCTGCTTCAGTTCCTCCAGCTCGGCATTGGCTGCCGTAAAAGCTTCCTGCGATGCCTTGATCGTCGTTGCCACATTCTGCAGCTGTTTGATCTGGTCCGGTCCCATCTTGACTCCGGCTGCCATCTTCTTTTTGGCCGCCTCGAGTACCGGCACCAGCTGCTTTACCGTTTTCTGCGCATCCGTCACTTCCTTGGTCAGTACGCCCATCCGTGTGATCGTTTTGGGATCCACCCCCACGGTCACACGCGTATCGGCTCCCATATGCGAGCCCAGGGTGCGTACACGAATCGTACTCAGCGCCACCACTTCGCCGCCGGTAATGAAGCCCTTCTGGTTCATCACATTGATGTCCGTGCCGGCATGCACGTCGGAATGCAGGATGGAATTGGTCTCCACGTAACCGCCCGCATCCACTTTACAGTTTTCGATAAACTTGGAAATGATATTCCCGCCGGCTTTTAAGACACCTTTGCCCATTCCATTGATCCCGCGGACCAGGATGATGTTTCCGCCGGCCTCCAGCTGTGCGCCTTCTACTACACCGCGCACTTCGATATCGCCATCCGTCTTTACGCTGAAATTGCTGTTTACATTGCCTTCAACGACTACGTTTCCGGAATAATCGATATTACCGGTGGAATTGTCCACATTCTGCACCTGCATCACATCGGATACAAAGACCTTGCCGCCGGTCAGAGTCACATGTCCGTCCACACGCGAGGAAATGCTCAGCTTATCTTCGGATAACTGTATGTTCAGGCCATACGAGAGTGCGGCACGTTTCACCTCTCTCGGTTTCAGGACCACACCGGTCACATCCCGCCCCTCTTCGCCACGCACCTCCGGCGTCAGGGTTGCCAGTACCTGTCCGACTTTGCAGGGATTCACCAGATTCAGGTTAAAGAAATCCACCGTTCCGTCTTCGTTCAGCGTCGGCCGGATCCGGTTATCGGTATTAAAATGATAGGTGATGAACGCGTCCGTGCCTTCTTTTGCCGGCTTTCCTTTTGCGACCACGTAGTCCCTGCAGTATTCGCGGTTCGCCAGAAAGTCCCCGACCACGGCCTCATCCACACCAAAAACAACCTTGGCCAGACGGCACTCGCTGTATACCCCCTCCTTATCCAGAAGGCGTCCGCCTGTTGACGGCGGATAAAAACGTGCTACCGCTTCCATACGATCCGGGCTGATCTCAATGATCGCACACTCCGCCACCGGCAGCATCTTTTCCGCCGACAGCGGGATCAGCCGCCCGGCCTCGTAGGATTTATAGCCTTTGCCCAGCATCGCCACGTCATAGGTCACCTTTTTATAGGCCAGATATTGCAAAATCTCCGGCAGCTGCGGCCATTCGCCGCCCGCCCCCGGAAACATCTGCAGAAAGGTACCTTTTTCATGTAAGACTAATTGAAAATATGCGCTTGCCCCCATAGAAACCTCATACTCTTATATTTTTTTTGTAAGGATCCCCACGTAATCGCCAAGCCGCCCGCGCATCTTCTCCAGCGCCCTCGTATGCAGCTGCGAAATGCGGGATTCCGATACCTCCAGGATCGCCGCGATCTCCTTCAGTGTCAGTTCTTCGTAGTAATAAAACGTGATCACGCTCCGTTCTTTTTCCGTAAGGCTCTCCAATGCCTCCACCAGCATCTGCTTGAGCTCCGACTTATCCACCACTTCCTCCGGGGACTCAAAACGGTGTCCCAGGGAGTTTTCATTGGACACATCGCTGCCGGCTTCCATAAACTCGTTTAAGGAAACCACGTTGGTCAGCTTCATCTGGGACTGCCACTCGAGCAGTTCATCATCCGTGATCCCCAGCGCCGCTGCGATCTCTTCGTCCGTCGCCGGCCGCCCGTTCGCCGTCTCGATCTCCTTCATCACGTTATCGATCTGCTTCTGCCGCTGACGTATCGTCCTGGGGATCCAGTCATTCTTGCGGATCTGATCCAGTATCGCACCACGGATGCGCAAAGATGCATAGGTCTCAAACTTGATCCCTTTGCGTGTGTCAAACTTGTCGATCGCATCGATCAGGCCGAAGATCCCGTAACTGGAGAGCTCCTCAAACTCCACGGTTCCTCCCAGATACATCGAAAGACGCCCCGCTACCATCTTGACTAACGGCGCATATTCCAGGATCAGTTTCTCCCGCAGATCTGAGGATCCCAGTCTGGTATAGTCATCCCAAAGTCTCTTTTTTCCGGCTTCGTCCATAGTTCTCCCCCAAACAGATGATATTCCTTTACAGCCCCTGCTGTATCAGATCACGATTCTTACATAAAATCGTCGTTGTTCCCTTTCTCCACCAGATCCCCGTTTTCCTCAAAATAATCCATATAGTTCATATTCATATTGAACTGGTCAACGATACTCTTCACGATCGTACCGAGGATCGCAAATCCCAGCATTGAAAGAAATAAAATGAGCAAAAGCTCCGTCATCGGTACCTTCTGCAGCAGGCAGAAAACCAATGCCACGGTTCCGCCTGCCAGCATAAACAGCGACGGCAGGAGCTTTGTTTTCAGATTGTTCCGTTTCTCCGGAACATATAGATCTTTCTCCTGATCTTCCATATCTCCCACAATCCAGGACCTTTTTGCCGCAGGTCCATCCTCCTAAATCACTCTCACCGGTTTTCCGACCGCTTTTACTTCGTAATCCCCGGTCTCCGGATTGAAGGTCACGGTACGTCCGTAATTTGCCCCACAATCCTCCGCCAGGATCGGGATGCCCAGGGCCTTTAGCGCCACCTTAGTCGCTGCCACGTTACGATCCCCGATCCCGGTCAGTTCCGACTTGGACTGAAACGAGAACATCGTCGCGCCGCCGGCGATCTTAGCTACCATACGGCTGCGCATCGCACCCATTTTTTCCAGCCTGCGCACCAGTTCCGGTATACCGGTATCCGCAAACTTTGCAAGATTGGCATTGGATTTTACTTCCTTGCTGTTTGGCAGCATCACATGCACCAGCCCGCCGATCCTGCTCTGTTTATCGCGGATCGCGATCCCGACACAAGACCCCAATCCGATCGTCGTGATCATATCGGGCGGCCTGCAAACATTCAGATCTGCGATTCCTACTTTTATCACTTCAGCCATATTCTGACAGCTCCTAAAACCCTAAGGCATGCAAAATCTTCTCATCGGATTCCTCATCCGGTACCAGGATAAAGTACCCGGACATTTCCTTATCATCCGCAAAATCCGTCTGGATCAGCAGCATCTTGTCCGAAACCGCGCCAAATTCGATCGCCGGAACGGAAAGGATCGCGCCGGCCATATCGATGCAGATGTCCGGCACCGACGGATAGATCGTAAGATTGGTCAGCGTAGACAGTGAATTCAGGTATGCGCCGGTGATCACATTGCCGATCTCCTTTAGTGCCGACAGCTCCATCTCGGAGAAATCATCTCCTTCCGGCGGCATACCCATCAGCTTCTGTACCATCGCCCGGGCGGATTCTTTTTTCTGCACGAACATGATGCTGCCGTGGATATCCCCGTTCACTACCAGATAAATACCGGCCACCAGCTGCTCCTCGCCGCCCAATGTCGTCCCCACTTCCTTAAACTCCATCAGACGAACCTTCGGCACCATCATGTCCACACGGGTCCCGAGCATCGTAGACAGCGCCGTGGTCGCATTTCCCGCACCAATATTGCCGATCTCTTTGAGCACATCAAAATACTGATCCGACATCTGCTCGATTGTCATTCGATTGGAATCCCCCATACGGTTTCTCCTTCACTCAATATCCCGAAACACTTATAATCCCTGCAATACCAGATCCATATCCAGCAATGTGATCAGCCCGCTTTCATGCTTGCCGATGCCCATTGCATACGCCCCGCGGTCTTCTCCCCGGTCAAAGCCGACGCGCTCGATCTCGGCCGTCGAAAGATTGACTACTTCCTTGACGGAATCCACCAGCACGCCGATCGCTTCATGTGCTTCCATCTTGATGATGATGATACGGGTATCCTTGGTGATCTCATCTTTGGAAAGTCCCATTTTCAGACGCAGGCTCAGTACCGGAAGCACCTCACCACGCAGATTGATCACGCCCTTGAAATACTCCGGCACCTGCGGTACCCTCGTCATCTGCTGCATACGAACGATGTTATCAATATACTTGATATCGATGCCATACTGCTCATCACCGATGCGGATGACGATATACTGAACGATCTCGTTAACGTTTGTACTCAATTCATTTGCCATAGCCCTATTCTCCTCACCTTATGATTAAATGAGTGCGTTGGAGTCGATGATCAGTGCCACCTCACCATCGCCAAGAATCGTTGCACCGCTGATAAATTTGCACTTGTTCATATACTTGCCCATCGACTTGATAACGATCTCCTGCTGCCCGATCAGTTCGTCGACGACCAGACCTGCCAGTTTATCGCCCTTCTTGGCGATCACCACCACCATATCGGAACCCGGATTGCGTTTGGACTGGGTCTCCAGGATATGATCCATACGGAGCAGCGGGATGACCGTGCCACGCAGATTGATCACTTCTTTGGATTCCACCGTCTTGATATCTTTCGGGCTTACATTTTCGATCGTCTGTATGCCGCTCAGTGCGATGGCATATTTCTCACCACCGACTACGACCATCAGCGCCTGGATGATGGCCAGGGTCAGCGGCAGGCGGATGGAGAAGGTCGTTCCTTCCCCGAGTTTCGTCTTGACATCCACTTCACCGGAGAGGGCTTCGATCTTGGATTTTACCACGTCCAGACCAACGCCGCGGCCGGACAGATCCGATACCTGTTTTGCGGTAGAGAAACTCGGCATAAACAGCAGGTTGATGATCTCGGAATCATCCGCCGCATAGGCCTGCTCTTCCGTCATCACGCCACGCTCGATCGCCTTCTGGCGTACACGTTCGGTATCGATACCGTTACCGTCATCCCTTACTTCGATGACTACGTTATTGCCGTCCTGGTATGCATCCAGGAAGATGGAACCGGTTTCCGGCTTGCCTTTGGCAATACGTTCTTCCGGCATTTCCAGGCCATGATCTGCGGAGTTTCGCAGCATATGCATCAGCGGATCGCCGATCTCATCTACCACGGTACGGTCGAGTTCGGTCTCTTCACCGGACATATACAGTTCCATGGGCTTGTTCAGCTGCTTGGAGATATCGCGGATCATACGCGGGAATTTGCTCACCACGCTCTCGATCGGCACCATTCGTACCTTCATCACGGATTCGTGCAGGTTCGTGGTCACGCTCTCCAGATACTCGATCTGCTCGTTTAAGCTGTTGCCGGTGGAGCCGGCGCTGGTCGCCGTACTCACCAGAGAGTTCTTTGCGATGATCAGCTCGCTTACCAGATTCATCAGGGAATCCAGTTTTTCGATATCTACACGGACGGTACGGTTTACCGCCGGTTTTCCCGCTGTCTTCTTGCCGTCATTCTTGGCCGGTGCAGCCTTTTCCTGCTTTTTCTCCGGTTTCTTTGCCACTTCGGTCTTGACCGGTGCGACTGCCGTCGTCTCGGGCTTCTTCGCTTCCACTTTCGGTGCCGCTGCCGGCTTTTCCTCTGCCGGTGCCGCTTCTGCTTCCGCACTGCCGCCCGTAAACGGTGCTCCCTTGGCATCCGCGATCTCGGAAACCGACTTTACGGCATTTAAGATCGTATCCAGATCAGCTTCCGTCGCTACGACCAGAGAAAATTCCAGTTCAAATTTTTCATCTTCGATATCCTGCGTAGACGGGCTGGCTGCAATGATCTCACCGTGTTCCTCGATCGCTTTAAATACCAGGAATGCACGTGCCGCCTTCAGCAGGCAGTTTTCCTGCACAAAGACCGTTACACCGAAGATCTTCTTATTGGCCATCATCGCATCTTCCATGGCCTTCTGCTCTTCTTCGGAAAGCTCCATTGCCTCCCAGGCGCCGGATACCGCAGCCCCTCCTGCCGCCGGTGCCGCTTCTGCTGCTGCTGCCGCAGGAGCCGGTGCTTCTTCCGGAGCCGCCCCTTTGTTCTCCAGGATCGCATTCAGCTCTTTGATGATCGGTTCGTTATCATTATCCCCTTCATCCGAGGTTTCCTGGATCGTGGTCACATAGCCTTCAATAGCGTCCAGGCAGCGGAACAATACATCCACCATGCCCGCATTGACTTTCAGGTTGCCCTCGCGCACCTCGGAGAAGACGTTCTCCATATCATGCGTCAATGTCTGCATCCGCTTATAACCCATGGTTCCGGCCATACCTTTGAGCGTATGCGCCGCACGGAAGATCTCGCTGATGGTCTCCGGATTCTCCGGATCCTGTTCGAGATTCAGTACGCTGGTGTTCAGATTCTGCAGGTGCTCCTTGCTCTCATCAAGGAAAATGTCTAAATACTGACTTACATCCATGTCTCTTCTCCTTTATGAACTTTATTTGGTGCCCCGACTCTGAAAAAGCAATCGGCAAACCTTCGAGTTACTGTTTCGCAGATGGCATCTTCAGCGGACACCCACATTGCCTGCGATGGCCTGTGCGATCTGGTCGAGATCCAATACTTCGTTGACCACACCGGCTGCCACGATGCTGCCCGGCATTCCGTTCACGACACAAGACTTTTCATCCTGGGCAATGATGTGCGTGCGTTTGGATTTCATCAGGTTCTGTATGCCCTCGGTACCGTCATGCCCCATCCCGGTAAGTACCACGCATACGATGCTGTGATAAGGACTTTTCGCCAGAGACTCGTACATATAGTTGGCGCATGGCTTTACGCCCTCTCTCGGCGGTTCATCCGTGTAATGGATCCTCGCCCGGCCACGCGCATCTTCATAGTTCATATGCACACCGCCCCGGGATATATACACGTGTCCTTTCTCCAGATATTCCCCTTCTGCGGCTTCACTGACCGTCACTTCACTCATCGCATTTAAGCGGTCTGCCAGAGATTTGGTAAAACCGACCGGCATATGCTGCACGATCAGGACCGGTGCATCGAGATTCTTCGGAAGTCTCGGGATCACGGACTGCAGTGCCTTGGGGCCACCGGTAGAGCTGGCGATCGCCACGAGCTTGTTGCCCCTGCCTTCCCCCGGTACTTTGGCACTGTCTACCTTTACGACAGTGCCCCCCGGCCGGATCATAACAGTGTTTCGGAAAATGCCGCTGGAAGCCTTGCGGTTGGAAAAGACCACGGCTTCCAAAATGTCAAAGAAGCGTTTGATAAAATCTTTGTCTTTCGAATAGATCGCATTCTGCGGTTTTTGAATAAAGTCGACAGCTCCCAGTTCCAACGCATCGAGCGTGACCTTCGCACCTTCGGTCGTCTCGGTGGAAAGTACCATCACCCGCTCGGTTCGGCCCATCTTCTTAAGTTCCTTTAAGAATTCCAGGCCGCCCATCCGCGGCATAACGATGTCCGTAACGATGCCGTCAAATTGTTTGGTTTCCAGGAGTTTCAGCGCCTCAATGCCGTTATTGGCCATTGCCTCGACATGATATCTGCTGTCAGAATTGATTATATCACAGATCACTCTTCGCGTGAGTGCAGAGTCATCAACAATCAGGATTTTCTTTGCATCCATATCGTTTTTCCCCCAACCTTCCTGTTTGCGTGTCCCCCAAAAATATGTAAATATTGTACCACAAACGCACCGATAAATACAATATTTTTTTGCATTTTTACCATGAAGTAGGAAAAACAGGGGGACGAAAAACCTTGGTTTTCGTCCCCCTGTTTTTCCCCGTTTTTTCTTTTAGACTCCGCTCTGGCGCTTCCGCGTTTTGCGTTCCTCTTCGAAAATGAATCGGATGATCTCTTCCCGCGCTCCGTTTTCCATATACAGGAACTGCCCTCTGTACTCACGGTTCTGCGGCTGGTTCTGCATCTTTTCCGCCGTGATCACACGGATCACCGCATCATAGGTCCGCCGGCCTTCCTTCAGATCCAGGACGAAACGCGTATGGACCAGACGTCCCAGTTCATACTCTGCCTGCGAGACAAAACGCATACCGCCGCCGCTGATATCCACGATCACGCCCCGGTCCCCGGGCTCCGCCATGATATCCAGCTTGCTCTGCTCCAGATAGCTCTTTTCTTCCCAGTCGGGCAGCTGCCGCCCCATCATGCCGATCGCACAGCTGTAACGGAAATATTCCCGCCGCTGCTTCTTGGAAAGCTCCGTCACCGGCTCCAGTACTGCAACCGGCACATTGTCGTCATTACGGCGGTCGATCACTTCGCCGATGCAGCTGTAGAGGCCGCGCCCCGCATAGAAGAACATCTCATACTGCGCACTCTGGGACATAATGATCGTACGTCCCTGTTCCTGCGGCATAACGACTTCCACGATGGCATCGTCGCTGATATCATACACCTTTGTGATATGATATTTCTTTTCCTCTCTGCCCTCGCCATCCACACTGATCATTTCGAGATCCACGCGATCTCCCGGTCTTACTACATCCAAAATATCAATCATGTCGCTTTTTTGTTGGCCACGATATGTGAGAAGAATGCGGCCATCCCCCTTTTCTTGATTTTTCCCTCGTTTTCCAGGTGCATCAGCTTCTCCGTAATGCGCTCATAGGCTACCGCGGATTTTGCGTTCGGACTGGCAAGACTCACCGGCGTCTGCTGCATCACCGCCTGCGCCAGATGCTTATCCTGCGGTACCGCGCCCAGATATTCCAGAGGCAGACCCAGAAAACGGCTCACCACTACATTCAGTTTCTTAAACAATACTTCCCCTTCGTTTTCGTTCTCCACACGGTTGGCGATCACCTTGATCTGGGAATTCTCCTTTGCAAACCGCGGATGCCGGTTCAGCGCCTTGAGCAGCGAATAAGAATCCGTGATCGAAGTCGGCTCCGGCGTGGTGATCAGAAGGATCTCGCCGCTTGCCACCAGAAACTCCAGCACCGCATCGGAAATGCCCGCACCGGTATCGATGATGATCACGTCGGCAATGGCGTCCAGCTGCGCCAGATTCTGTATGATATAGGTCAGGTATTCGCGGCTTAGGTTGGAAAGCCCCGCGATACCGGATCCTCCGGAGATAAAGCCGACCTCCCCCGGCCCCCATGTGATGATCTCCGTGATGGACTTGCCCTGGTAGATCAGGTCACAGAGATTATGCTTCGGCACGGTGCCGAACATGATCTCGATGTTGGCCAAGCCGAAATCCGCATCCAGGATGATCACCCGCTGCCCCAGCTGCTTAAAGTGCAGCGCCAGGTTGATCGCCGTGTTGGATTTACCCACGCCGCCCTTTCCGGAGGTAACGGTGATCACACGTGCCAGCGGACGGCTGGCCGGCATTGTATTTGCTTTTATGATGTTTCTGAGCTGTTGTGCCTGATCCATCGGTTTATCCTACTCCTGATCCGTCAACAGACTGCGTGCCACACTCTGCGGATTGAATACTTCGATATCGTCGGGCACATTCTGCCCGTTTGTTACATAGCTGATCGGCTCCCCGGTATATAAACGCAGATTCAGGAGATTGCCGCATTCCCGTGTCTCATCCAGCTTGGTAAAGATCAGCCGGTAGTCCGTCATCTCCTTGTAGGCATCTGCAATCTCCAGCAGATCCCTGTACTTCGTGGTAGCCGAAAGCACCAGATGCCGTTCGGTGGGTACCTCTTCCGGCAGTGCCTGCAGGAACGCCATCATATCCTTCTTCTGCTCTTCGTTCTTATGCGAATGTCCTGCCGTATCCACCAGGATATAATCATAGTCCTTATAGCGTTCGTACTGTTCCACCAGTTCCTTCGCCTCATAGATCACATGGAACGGTACGCCCAGAATATTCGCGTACGTCTTCAACTGGTCCGTCGCCGAGATCCGGTAGGTATCCGTGGTAAACAGTGCCACGTTCTTATTCTCCATCAGCCGGAAGCGCGATGCCACCTTGGCAAGGGTCGTCGTCTTGCCCACACCGGTAGGCCCGATGAAAAAGACCACCTTTGCGCCTTTTTCCGAAGGTGCGATGCGTACCGGTTTGCCAAACTTTAAGATGATCTTCTGGTATACATACGAAAGCATGTGTTCCATCGTCATCCCGCTGGCATAGTTCTGCCGGATCTCATCCACCAGCTCGTTGGCATTGTTCTCGGTCACTTCATTCTCCAGAAGCGTCCGGTGCAGCAGGCGGCAGAAATCCAGCATTTCCTTACGCTCCGTATCCTGCTCTTTGGCTTCCTCAATATTCCTGCGTTCCCGTTCTTTTTCTTCGTCTGCGCGTTTGCTCAGCTTCTGCTCCAGCAGGCTCTGGATATTGTCCAGCTTCTCCTCCACTGCGGTCTCGTTCTTTTCTGCCTTATCCTCTCTGGATCCCCCGCGTTCTTCGACAAGCCCGTCATCCGCCACCAGGTCCAGGTGCTTCGGCTTCGTATCCTTCTCTTCCGCCTTCTTTCTGGCACGGTTCACCTCGGCGATCGCACTCCTGGCCTGCACGTCCGGCCGGTCCATCTCTTCTTCCTTGGCAACCGTGATCTCCACCTGCATCTTTTTGAAGAACGAAAAGAGCCCTTTGGGTTTCACGTTGCGGGAATGGATCATCGTCACTTCCGAACCGAGTTCCTTCTTCGCAAGTGCCAGCGCTTCCGTTTCATTTTTTGCCTGAAATTTCTTAATGATCATTTTTTATGCGCTCACCATTCCGACGCTCTGCAGTTCCACGTCCGATTCCACCTCATTATAGGAGACCACGACCAGGTCGCGATAATAATCTTCTGTCAGCTTCTTAAAGTACATACGCACGATGGGCGATGTCAGCACGATCGGACTGGCCCCCATCTCCTCCAGTTTGCCGATCCCTTTCTTCAGGTTATCGAGCATCGCACGGATCCGCTCCGGATCGAGAGTGATGTACGCGCCCTGTTCCGACTGCTTGACCGATGCCATGATATCCTGTTCCAGCTTGGGATCTAGAGTCAGTACACTCACCATATTGGAGCCTGCAAAATACTTATTCGAGATCGCGCGCTTCAGGGACTGCCGCACATATTCCGTGAGCAGATCCGTATCTCTCGTCGCCGTCGCGTGATCGGCCAGGCATTCAAAGATCGTCAGCAGGTCACGGATGGAGATACCTTCCGAGAGCAGGTTCTGCAATACCTTCTGGATCTCACCCAGTCCCAGAAGCTTCGGCACCAGTTCCTCCACGATGGAGGGGTTGCTCTCCTTCAGATTATCCACCAGAGACTGCACATCCTGCCTTGTCAGCAGTTCCGCGATATGCTGGCGGATCACCTCCGTTAAGTGTGTGGCAATGATCGAAGGCGGATCCACAACGGTATAGCCCACGGATTCGGCACGTTCTCTCTGCCCTTCCGTGATCCAGATGGCCGGCAGCTGGAAAGCCGGTTCCGTGGTCGGGATACCGGTGATCTCTTCTTCCACATATCCGGGATTCATCGCCATATAATGATCAAAGAGGATCTCGCCCATGGAGGTCTGGATACCTTTGATCTTGATGATGTACTGGTTCGGGTTCAGCTGTATGTTATCACGCAGACGAATGATCGGCACCACGGTACCGAGTTCCAGTGCGATCTGTCTTCGGATCATGACCACGCGGTCCAGAAGGTCACCACCCTGGTTCGCATCTGCCAGCGGGATGATGCCGTAGCCGAATTCCAATTCGATCGGATCCACCTGCAAAAGCGAGGTCACATTCTCCGGCTTGCGGATCTCTTCCGCTTCCGCGGCCTCCTCCGCCTCCACCTGCTGCTCCACGGAAGCCGTAGCCATGTTGGCACTCATCCGGCGTCCGGTCAGGATAAAGAATACGCCCAGCGGAAGAAAGATAAACGGCTGCAGCGGTGTAAAGATCCCCAGGAAGATCAGTGTCGCACCCACGATATACAATGCCTTCGGCAGTCCGAAGATCTGCTTGATCAGGATGTTGCCGAAATCCGCATCCTTCGAACCCTTGGTGACCAGAATACCGGTAGCCAGGGAGATCAGAAGGGACGGGATCGCCGATACCAGACCGTCACCGATGGTCAGCACCGCATACGTATTCAGCGCTCCGGAAAAGTCCATGCCTCTGCGGAACATTCCCATCAGGATACCGCCTACCAGGTTGACGGCCGAGATCAAAAGGCCTGCGGTCGCATCTCCCTTGACGTATTTCACGGCACCGTCCATGGAACCGAAGAACGAGGCTTCTTCCTGGATCTTATCACGCCGGCGTTTGGCTTCTGCATCATCGATGGCGCCGGTATTTAAGTCGGCATCGATCGCCATCTGTTTACCGGGCATGGCATCCAGGGTAAAACGGGCCGTTACTTCCGCCACTCGCTCGGAGCCCTTGTTGATGACCATAAACTGCACGATCAGCAGGATGGCAAAGACGATGACACCCATCACCAGGTCGCCGCCGCCCACGAAATCGCCGAAGGTCGTGACCACATTACCCGGATCGCCGGAAACCAGGATCAGACGGGTCGAGGATACGTTCAGCGAGATACGGAACAGTGTCGTAAACAGCAGCATCGTCGGGAAGAACGACATATCCAGCGCTTCCTTGGAAAACATTGCCGAGAACAGCACCGAAAACGCCACGGACATATTGATCGCAAGCAGTATATCCAACAGCCAGTTCGGGATCGGTACGATGAGCATGACAAAAGCAGCCAGCACGTAGATCGCAACAACCAGATCTCCGCTTTTCAGCTTTTTCAGCATGCTCCGCTCCTTTCTTCCAGACTATCGTCCGGCTTCCCACGGATGTATTCCATCTCGGACACGCTCCCGCTTGGATCACATCCTACTCAGCCGGAATTATACTATACTCTTCCTTCTGCCCTGTAAACGGCCGCGAGAACCTCCGCTACCGCAACATACAGTTCTTCGGGGATCTCCTCCCCCAGTTCCACATTGGCGTACAGGGAACGGGCCAGCGGCTTGTTCTCCATGATGTATACGTGGTGTTCCTTTGCGGCATCCTTGATGCGCTGTGCCATATAGTCCGCGCCTTTGGCGACCACTACGGGTGCCTCGGCGACCTCTTTGTCATACATGACTGCCACGGCATAATGCGTCGGGTTGGTGATGACCACATCCGCTTTGGGCAGCTGCTGCATCATACGCCGTCTGGATGCTTCCTGCATACGCTGCCGGATCTTGCCCTTGATCTGCGGATCACCTTCGGTGGATTTATACTCTTCCTTGACTTCCTGTTTGGTCATCTTCATATCCTGGCGGAATTTCCACTTCTGGTAGATAAAATCCGCCACGGCGATGACCAGAAAGACCAGGGCGATCTTGTAGCCGATATCGATCAGAAGCTGACCGGCCATGATCACGGCCTGCATCATCGGCATATCGTACAGCACATACAAAAGCGGCCACTGATCCTTAAGCTCATTATATATGATAATGCCCATCACCACAAGTTTTAAGATGGACTTTACCAGTTCCACAAGCTTATTGAGCGAGAAGATCCTCTTCACTCCCGAGATCGGGTTCAGCTTGCTGAATTTCGGCTTGAGCGGTTTGGTGGTCGGTTTCCACTTTACCTGCACCAGATCTGCCACAAATGCGACTGCAAATGCCGCTATCAGGAACGGCAGTATGATCACCAGGATTCGCAGCAGGGCGATGCGCAGCAACGCCGTAAACTGCTGGCTCTGATTAAAATACGATGCCTGTTTGGCAAGCACCGGGATCCTTGCGTAGAAGCCCTCAAACAGTTCTCCCAGCTGTCTGCTCAGTGTGGACATCCAGAAACGCAGGAGCAGAAACAGCGCCAGGATCGTTAAACTCGTGGCAAACTCCTGTGATTTTGCCACCTGGCCTTCTTTTCTGGCATCCTCCAGTTTCTTGCCGGTCGCCTCTTCGGTCTTTTCACCGCCGGGGCCTTCCTGGGCAAAGAACTGCAGGTTCAGCGCCAGCAGTGTCTGCGTACGAGCCCGATCCGCTGACGTCTTTGTCTTTTCACAAACCTCCCAAACGTCTGTCATGCCGTGCCTCCCAGGATCGACACAAAACGGCTCACTGCTGCCTGCATCTCGGCAAAGATCAGCTCGGAGGCCCGCGGCAGCAGACGTACCGTCAGAAACAGCACGCACAGTCCGCACAGCACCTTGATCTGCATACCGACTGCAAACATATTCATCTGCGGGGATACCTTTGCCATAATACCAAGCAGGCAGTTCAGCATCAAGGTCACACAGAAGATGGGCAGGCTGATCCGAAAGCCCAGCATCACGTATTCCGAAATAAAAGAGATAAACGCCGTATTCAGTTTGTCCAGAGCGAGCTCTGCGTGTCCGATCGGGATCAGCGTAAAGCTCTCTGCCATGGCCCGCAAAAGCCAGTGGTGCATCCCCGTCACCATAAAGATCAACATAAACGCATACTGGTACAGATAACCGGTCACGGTGACGTTCATCTGTGTCGCCGGATCCATCTGCGCCACCATGGCAAAACCGATGTCCGTATCCACGATCTGCCCGGCAAATGCCGCGATCTGCATCGCCCATGCGGCTGCCAGTCCGATCAAAAGCCCGGTGATCGCTTCCTTGAGCACCAGCATCGTATATTCCAGGATCGTCTCGTATTCCACGTACTGATGCGGCGTGATGGCCTCATACAGCACAAAGGACACCAGCACCGCAAACGCTGCCCGCAGCATCTGCGGTACATTGCGCTCTCCGAAAAAGGGTGCCGCAAAGATAAACATCGACATCCTGGTCAGGATCAGCAGAAAATATTCTAATTCCGACAGCGGAAAGGAAAGATCCGCATTCCAAACCATACCACAACGTCCTTTATCCGATGTAATCAGTGTATGTAAATGCTAAAGTCCGACCACAGTTCCTTCATAAACGTGATCATATTGTTCAGCATCCAGTTGCCCCCTACCATCAGGGTCAGGAAGATCGCCAGAAGCTTCGGCACAAAGGTCAGCGTCTGCTCCTGGATCGAAGTGACCGTCTGAAAGATACTGATCAGAAGACCGATCACCATGGAGATGAGCAGCGGCGGCAGTGCCGTGATCACGACGGTATACATCGCGTCCGACATGATCTGTGTAATCGCATCTATTGTCATGAGCCTATCTCCTTTCCGGGATTTGTCCGCGTCAGTAGAACGATCGGACGAGATTGACGATGATCAGGTTCCAGCCATCCGCCAGTACAAACAGCAGGATCTTGAACGGCATCGAGATCGTCGTGGGCGGCAGCATCATCATACCCATACTCATCAGCACCGAGCTGACCACCATATCGATGATCAGGAACGGGATGTAGATCAAAAAACCGATGATGAACGCCGTCCGCAGCTCGCTCATCACATAAGCCGGGATCAGTACCTGCAGCGGGATCGTGTCCGGCGTGCCATCCCAGTCGGTGTACCCGGCGATCTCCATAAATACCGATACATCCGTCACCTGCGTCTGCGGATACATATACTCCCTGAGCGGCTGCGCCCCAAGCTCCAATGCTTCCGACACTTCGATATCTCCGTTGTTTAACGGTACGATGGCATCATCATAGATGGCCGTGAAGGTCGGCGCCATGATATAGATCGTCAGAAACACCGCCAGACCGATCAGTATCTGGTTCGGCGGCGCCGTCTGCGTATTGAGCGCCTGCCTGGTGAAATGCAGCACGATGATGATACGTGTAAAACTGGTCACCGTCAGCAGCAGGAACGGGATCAGCGAGATCGCCGCCAGGATAAAGACGATCTGCAGCGCACCGTTGATCGAGCCGTTACCGTCGTTTAGCGCGATGGTCACGGTATTGCCGATATTCGGAGCGTTTGGACTGGTACTGCTTCCCGGCTCCTCTTCATAAGTACGCTCATCCGTATCCCCATTGTTGTCCGCATCCGTCGCATGCGCCGTCAAGGGTACCATAAAAGACATAATGCCCACTACCAGCAGCAGGCATATATGTCTTAACAGGCTATTGATTTTTCTTCTTCTCTTACTGATCTCCGTTACCTTCACCCTTGTCTGTTTTCGCCGGAGCTGCATCCCCGTCCGGCTTTGCAAACTTCTTTATCAGATCTCCGAAGGATCCCGTCTGCGGCTTTTCCGAAGGAACATATTCCCCTTCCGCCAGCTCCGTGATCTTCGTGATCGAATCCTTTGCGATCGCCAGCACCACATACTTTCCGCCGATCCGCACGATCTGGAGATACTTGCCGTTTGCAACCGGCATCGTCTCCATGATCTCCATATTGGTCGAATTGACACGTCCCTGCTGTGTCCTGGCGATAAACTTTGTGGTATAAAACGTCACGCCCAGCACCAGGAGAAAAATGACCAGCAGTGTCAGAAACCGTGCGATATTTGTTGCGGCATTTCCGGACGGT
Organism: Lachnospiraceae bacterium; assembly: GCA_017634975.1. Classification (GTDB taxonomy): domain Bacteria; phylum Bacillota; class Clostridia; order Lachnospirales; family Lachnospiraceae; genus NK4A136. Next base: position 25,218 of record JAGBMJ010000008.1, read on the forward strand.
GTCGTCGCCGGATCCGTTAATGTCAATAAAATGCGTATCTCGGACATGGCCTTAATCCTTAATGATCTCCGTGATCCTTACACCGAAGCTTTCCTCGATGACCACGACCTCGCCCTTTGCCACAAACTTGCCGTTGACCAGCACGTCGATCGGCTCACCGGCGATCTTTTCCAATTCGATGATCGTACCCGGTGCAAAATCCAGAATATCGTGGATCGTCTTGGAGGTACGTCCGAGCTCTACCGTCACTTCCAGCGGCACATCCATGATCAGACCGATGTTTTCCTGTCCGATCATTGCTGCCATCTCCGGTGTGAACGCCGTAAACTGCGCCGGCGCTACATTGGTCTGCGGCATCATCGGCATTCCCTGCGGATACGGCATCTGAGGGTACGGCATCTGCTGCTGCGGCATAGCTCCCATTCCGGGCATCGCCCCCATATTCGGCATCTGCGGCTGCGGCGCCGTAAACGGTGCTGCCTGCGGTGCCGATGCAGCCGGGATCTCCGGTGCTGCCGCAAACGGCACGGGATCCGGTACCGGTGTGGACGGAGCCGGTTCGGAACCGCCCATCATGGAACCATGGGTAAATTTTTCATATAACGATTTTGCAAATGCGACCGGATACAGCTGCATGATCGTGGAGTCGATCAGATCCCCGATCTGCATACGAAACGAAATCTGCACAAAGGTATCGTCCGTAAACGGATTCTGCCGTCTGCCGTCTGTCAGCTCCGTCACCTTCACCAGACTGGCTACCGGCGGGCTGATATCGATCTTGATCTCCATCATCGACGATAAAGACGTCGCCGAGGATCCCATCATCTGGTTCATCGCTTCGGAGATCGCGGACAGATGCAGTTCCCCCAGCTCTCCGTCGATATTGGTCCCGTCCCCGCCCATCATCAGATCCGTAATGATCTTGACATCGCGTTCATTCAGGATCAGGATGTTCGATCCGGTCAGACCTACGGTATACTGGATCTCCACAAATACACAGGGCGCCGGATAATCGGCCATGACCGTATCCCAGTTGGCCAGCTGCACCTTCGGTGTGGTAATGTTTACCTTCTGGTTGACCAGCGTGAACAGCGTTGTTGCGGAGGTTCCCATGCTGATATTGGCGATCTCACCGATCGCGTCTTTTTCGATATCGGAAAGCAGGCTCTGATCCGGTTCACCGCTGCCGCTCCCCCCGGAAGAAGAGTCGGAGCCGGCATCCAGATCCATACCATTCAGCAGCGCATTGATCTCGTCCTGCGACAGCATTCCATCCATTTGCTCACATTTCCTCTCTTAAATCTTCGTCACGCATCCGCCGGCACATTGCTGCCGTCCTCGTCTTCATGATATACGCTGGTCACGCGGACCGCATAATGGTCATGATCGGTTCCCGGCACAGCGGAAAACTTTTTATACATTCCTACATAAACATCCAGTTCATTATCCACACGGCGTTCCAGCCGGATGATATCGCCCACCTGCAATCCCAGAAAGTCGCTCACGGCGATCTGGCTCTTGCCGAGCACCGCCTTGACCGGAACGTCCACACGGCGCAGCAGATTTTCCAGATCCTGCCGGTAATCACCGTTATCCTGATTTGCCATACTGGTAAACCAGAATTTCGTATTCAGATTATCAATGATGGCTTCAATGGTCATATACGGGATGCAGATGTTCATAAAGCCTTCCACTTCCCCCATTTTGACATTGAGCGTTACAATCGCTATCATCTCGTTCGGCGCGATGATCTGCGCAAACTGGGTATTGGTCTCGATGCGCTCCAGCACCGGTTCCACTTCCAGTACGTTTTTCCACGGTTCACGGAGCAGCTGTGTACTGATGGTCATCAGCTTCTCCAGGATCCCCATCTCGATCTCGGAGAAATCCCGCAGCTTGTCCATCGCCTCTCCGGGACCTCCCAGCATGCGATCGATAAAGGAAAACCCTACCTGGGATCCCAGATCGATCAGGATATTGCCGATCAGGGGATGGAACGCTACGATCCCCAGGATCACGGGATTGGAGAGCGCATTGGTAAATTCGTTAAACGTGACCGTTTCGGAACTGACCACATTGACCTGTACATTCTTCCGAAGATACACCGGAAGGTTGGTGGACAGCAGCCGGCCGTAATGTTCAAAGATCAGCTCCAGTGTGCGAAGGTGTTCTTTGGAGAACTTGGCGGGGCGCTTAAAATCATAGTCTTTTACCTGGCGGCCGTCATCGTTTTTCATCTTTTCGATGTCGACATCGCCCTTGCTCATATCGCTTAAGAGTTTGTCTATTTCCTCCTGCGACAGTATATCGCCCACGCTCTCACCTCCCTTCGCGATGGTATTTTAATTCTATATTTTATTCACCGCTGCCTTGTGCAAGCACAGACAGCCCTTTAGACAATCGGCTTGTTCCGGCTTTAGCCGTACAAAATATTTGATATAGATACATCAAAGATCACTTCCGAGCCGAACTTCTGCTGGACGCGCTTTAAGATCTCGTCGCAGATCGCATCCTGGCTCAGCTTGATCTCATCCACGGTATACTGGGAGATGACACTGATCACCTCACTCTTTACATGATCCGCATATCCGGCCATTGCCTCACCGCCGTATTTTGCGTAGTCTTCATGCTCTTTGTTGATGCTGAGCGTGATGCCTACGATACAGTAGCTGTCCTTGCTATCGCCCTCCGCACGCTTCGTGGTAATGGTCAGATCCGGCAGGGTATAGGACTCGGTCGCTTCCATCGATACCGTGCTGGCATTGCCGTTGGCATCTGCCATCTCCAGATTTAAGATACCGGCGATATCCGTAACGATCGCCGCCGTCTTTTTGTTGGTCCCGATCACGGAGAACAGCATGATCGCCGTCATCACGATATTCACAACCAGCAGTGAAAGGATCAGAATGGATAACAGATTTTTCTTCATAGGGTCAACCCTCCTAATATCAATACTGACTCATCGAGTTGTAGATCTTGATCTCCACACGACGGTTCAGCGCGCGTCCTTCCGCTGTGGAATTGTCTGCGACCGGAATGTACTCGCCGCGCCCCGAATGCTTGATCTCGGCCGGATCCAGATTGGTATGCTCGATCAGATAATAGAATACCGCCAAAGCTCTGGCATCCGAAAGCTCATTATTGCTGGGGAACTGTGCAGAATGCTGCGGCACGGAATCCGTATGCCCTTCGATCTCGATCGTCGAGCCTGCATAACGCTCCAGGATCATCCCCACCTGATCCAGCACTGCATATGCCGATTCGCTCAGAGTAGCACTGCCGGAATCAAACAGCAATGCTCCGTTTAAGGTAAGCTGTACGTACTGTGACGTATATTCCAGCTCCACCAGATCATCCATTCCGGATTCGGAAAGCGCCTCGGATACTTTCTCTTCGAGCGCTTCGGAAGCCGCCATCTTCTGTGCTTCCACTTCAGCCAGGATATCCTCCGCTTCTTCGATGTCCTCTGCCGCTTTACCGGTCTCGTTGATGTAATTGTCCAGCTGATTTAACTGGCTCACGCCACGGGATAACAACACGCCTTCCCCGATCGCCGTAGCACCGCCCGGCAATACGGAAAATGTGGAAGAAAAAGACGCAGCAACTTCTTCCCACTTCTTTTCATCGATGGAAGACATCGAGAAAAGGAGCACGAAGAAGCAGAGCAGCAGATTCATCAGGTCTGAGAAGGTAGCCATCCAGGCCGGTGAGCCGGCCGGTTGTTCCTCCTGTTTTTTCTTTGCCATAGTTTTGTTCTATTCCTCCCTAGCCGGATTACTCTCCGCCTGCATCCTCACCTGCCGGCCTCTCCGAAGGCGCCAGGAAGGACTTGAGCTTTTCTTCGATCACACGCGGGTTCTCACCTGCCTGGATCGAAAGAAGGCCTTCGATCATGATCTGCTTCGTACTGATCTCCATATCATTAAACTTGCCCAGCTTGTTTGCCGTAGGCGCACAGATCCAGTTGGCAAGCACGGAACCGTACATCGTTGTCAGCAAGGCAACGGCCATAGCCGGTCCGATCGCAGCTGCATCAGACATGTTCTGCAGCATGTTTACCAGACCGATCAGGGTACCGATCATACCCCAAGCCGGTCCCATACCACCCAGATCCTGCCAGAAATGGATCTTTTCTTTATGACGCTCCTCGATGGAATCCAGTTCCGTCTCCATAATAGCCTTGACCAGTTCCGGATCGGTACCGTCTACCACCAGCATGATCCCTTTTTTCAGAAAGGCATCGTCGATGTCTGCCGATCCCTCTTCCAGTGCCAGCAGGCCTTCTTTACGTGCGGTATTTGCCAGACGGATGATCGTCTGTATCGTTTCCACCTGATTGATCTGGGGAGTTTTGAAGATCAGCGTGATACTTTTGACACCGGCCACGAACTTTGGCATCAGGTTCGAAGCCATCATACACATAAACGCGCCACCGAAGGTAATGATCGCCGACGGTGCGTCCAGAAAGTTGAGGATCGCACCGAAGTTGACGGTCTTGCCATCAAAAACGATACCAAAGATCATCAATACAAAACAGACTGCCAAGCCGATAAGTGACGCTAGATCCATAACCCAAGATTCCTCATAACAATAATAATATTATGTATACCCCAAAACGCATAAAAACATGGAATGATCCTTCATTAGTTTTTTATAAAGGATCAGCCATGATAGATTTCCCGCTTATACGATTTTACTAAATTTTTGATTTCTTGTCTACTCTCTTTTACAATTAACTTTCGCCCCGTCGTCAGCGTGATCACCGTGTCCGGCGTCTCTTCCACGTATTCGATCAGGTCACAGTTGATCAGGGCGATCCCGCCGTTTATCTTTGTCACTTCGATCATGGAAATCCTCCTCATTACTATAAGGCAACAAAGGTCTGCGCGGTTACCACACAGACCCTTGTTTATAACGTTATCCTCTCATCGGATTATCTCTTCAGGTTCACCAGTTCTTCCAGCAGGGTATCGGATACCGTGATGATACGGGAGTTTGCCTGGAAACCACGCTGGGTGGTGATCAAAGAGGTAAACTCACTGGACAAATCCACGTTGGACATTTCCAGTACTCCGGTCGCCATAGAGCCGCCGTCTTCCGAGATATCCACACCGATCCCGTCAAACCTGCCGGAGTTTAAGGTAGCCTGATACAGGTTGTCGCTGGTCTTTTCCAGACCGGCCGGATTGGAAAACTGTGCCGTAGCGATCTGGCCGAGCAGCTTGGTCTGCCCGTTATCATAGGCACCGAAGATCTTGCCATCCGTCTGGATCGATACACCGGTCATTGCGCCGACTGCCCATCCGGTCCCGAATCCCTGGTCATCCCCGGACACACCGCCGATGGTGGATTTCCGTTCGTTGTTGACGTTGCTGGTGTTGCTCATATCAATCCGGATCCCCGGCTGACCCTGGTCATCGCCCTGTGCGCTGTTCATGCTGAACGGGTTGTCCGCGCCTTTTTCCGTCGGCTCAATATTCAGATAGAACGAGTGTCCCGTACCGCCTCCGACACCACGGAGCGAACCGCTGATCTGATCGTAATTCACACTCAGCGCCGTCCCAGCGTCTTTGCGGTAACCGTCTACGTTCAGCGTTTTTTTGGTCGTATCAAAGATGTTGGCCTCCTTGGTGACCGCCGGATCCGCACTCGTATCCAGCGTGGTATATCTGCCGCCATTGGACAGTATGGACGCGAGAGACGTCGGTGTCGGTTCCGCATCCGCGCTGGTGTAATTATATACCATCTGCCGTGTCAGGTCTTCATAGCTGTCAAAGCCCCACGCCTGCGCGTACAGATCCTGATTCCTGACATTCACACCATCCACATCGGTGGTGCCGGTGTCCGTCGGACTGAGGCTTCTGGCCGTTCCGTCCGCATTGGTGCTGCTGATCGTTCCATCCGCCGCCAGTGTCCAGCCGTCTGCCAGACCATAGCTCTTTGCCTTGGCTACCGGAACCGGATTGGTTCCCACGGTACTTCCGGTAAAGATGCTCGTCTTATACTTGCTGCTCACATCCTCATTGTTGGAATCAAGCAGCTTATCCAGTTCCAGGGAATACTGCCCTTCATTATCCGTACCGACCATACGGAAGCGTGCGGTATAGGAGTATCCCAGATTATCATAGATCTGTATGTTGACGACCTTGCCGTCCCCAAGTACCTGCGGATCGTTCTTATCTACGATACCGTTCATCATCGCCCGGCTCGTCACCTGTGCCGGGGAGGTCATATTCGCCTCTGAGAGGATCTGCAGCTTGGACACGTTATCCTGTACGATATCACCGTTCTTGTCCACCTGCCAGCCCATAACGTTATAACCGTTGGAGCTCATCGCCAGATTGCCGGCCGCGTCTACATAAAAGGAACCGTCACGGGTAAACTTGTTGCCGTCGCCGCCGTTGACTACAAAGAAATTACTGCCGGAGATACGCAGGTCAAACGCATTACCGGTCGTCTGCGAGGAACCCTGCAGTTCAATATTGGTGGTGATCGCCGCCGACTGCACACCGAGACCGATCTGCTTCGCATTCTGTCCGGCACGTCCGGTTTCCGGGTTCGGTCCGGATGCCGCCTGAGTAGTCTGATACATCAGCTCCGAAAAATTGATGGTCTGTGACTTGTATCCTACGGTATTCACGTTTGCGATGTTATTACCGATCACATCCATCTTGACCTGATGTGTTTTTAGGCCCGCCACGCCGGCGAAGAGAGATCGCATCATAATATTGTTCCTCCTTATTTCATCTGAAAGGGATCTTCTTTAAGAAAATAAAAACCCCTTTCGTATCCTGCTCGTTCGAAAGGGGCTCCTCCGTTTGCTCATCCGAATCTCTTCCCTGAGATTTCACCTTTCCTCTGTAAACTATATCGGTCTCTGCTCACGCTTTCTTAAGGTCTTTCAGCCGATAATAATAATTCTCGACCTTATCCAGATTCTCCTGCCCGACATACCCCTTCTGGAAAGTGCTCATGGCCTCTACCGTGTTGTGCAGCGTCATGATGGTCTCTTCGTTCGAAAGGGAGATCTCCTCCACAGCCGGCAGTTTCTTCAACGCGTCATCTACTGCCTTCGCCGCGCTCTTTGCCGCTTCCTCTTCCTTCGCGGCCTGCTGCTCCTTCACGATCGCCGTCGCACGATCCGTATATTCGCTTACGGTATCGATCGTGCCTTCCTCCAGGAAGTGTTTCTCATACTCCGACATACCGTTGATGACCTGCCCCAGCTCTACGACCTCGTTCACGTGATCTTCCGTGATCTGTGTCACTCCCGGCAGCGCTTTCAGACGTGCCTTTACATCATCGGCTTTTTCCGTTGCCGCCATATATTCTTCGCTGATCACGGTATCCAGATCATCAATGGAATACGGTGTCCCGTTGAGGTACAGATGCGCTTTGCCTTCCTCGTAGCCCACACGCTCTACCATTCCGTCCACGTAGTCGGTTTCTCCGGTCGCCGCATCCCGGACTTTCATGATGACATTTTTGCCCACCAGCCCCTGGGCCTGCACGCTGTTCATGGAATCACCGATCGACTGGATCTCGGATACCTGCGTAAAGGTCGCGTACTGGCTGACCCACTCGGTATTGGAGGTGGGCTGCAGCGGATCCTGGTTTTTCATCTCGGCAACCAGCAGCGTCAGGAACGCTTCGGAATCCACACCGGAGCTGTTCTTGGCTTCTTTCGCATTTTTCAAAGATGCACTGGAAGCATTTTCCGTATCAAATTTTCCATCGACCAAAGGTGCTATCATTGCCATATCGGAATCCTCCTGCGTATTATCCTCTGTAATCCAGGCGTCGTCCGTCCGCCTGCATCATCGCCACATTGACCGCTTCCGCTTCGCCGATCTCATCGATTCCCTCGATCCCTTCGCCATCGCTTCCGCCCAGATTGATCCGGTGCGTCGCTCTGCGCAGACGCTCGCGTTCCTGCATCTGTGCCTCGCTCTCACTGTCATTGCCCTGTTCCAGATTCTGTTCAAAGGCGTGGGAAGAGACGGTCACTTCCACTGCTTCGATCTTCACTCCCGCCTGCTCCAGATTTTCCTTCAGGATCTGGATCTGGCTCTGCAGCGCTTCCCGTACGTTTTCGTTCTGCGCTGTCAGCTGCGCCGTCACCGCACCGTCCCTGCTGGTCAGATTCAGTGCCACATGTCCCAGACTGGCCGGATGCAATACCATATCCAGCGAGGTCATATCGTCCTTGACCTGCGTTTTGATCTGATCGATCACCTGATCCATGATCTCCTGCGGGTTCGTTGTATACCTGAGCTGCTCCGTCTGCGTACGGACGGTATCCGCGATATCCGCCACATCCGCATTCGCCGTATCCGCATTCAGCTGGGCTACGGCATCCATTGCCCGCTCTTCAAAACGGTCTGTGCGTTCTTTCCGCTGCTCTGTCTGCTCCTTCTGTGTGCCCTCACCCGCATTCTCCGCAAGTGTCTGCGGCATCTCATTCACCGGTGCGGCGTCCTCCGTTACCGGTGCCTGTTCCGCTGCCTGCGACAGCGCATCCGCCAATGCCTGTTTCAGCACCTGCGGATCCGTTTCCGCATTTTTCTCCTGCATCTGTCCTACCATCTCACTGATCATGGTATTCAGCTCCTTGGCCAGATCGGTCAGATGGCTGTCCGTCACCAGTGCGGACAGATCCCCGTCGGCGGCCACCTGTGCCACCAGCTGGTTGACCGTACTGCCCTCCAGCAGTGCGGAAGCATCGATCCCCAGCTCCTCCAGCGCTCCCTGCAGTTCCTCCGGCGTGATCTCCAGCATCTGCGCGATCTCTGCCAGAAGCTGCTGCGCCGCTGCCACCGTGCCGGCTTCCTCTTCCGCAAGTGTTTCCTGCGACTCCGTTACGTTTTCCGAAGCCGTGGTATCTTCTGTTTTTGTTGCCGTTTCCGTACGCTGCGGTTTTTGTGTCTCGCTCCTGCGGACATTCGGATCCCCGCTCTTTTGGGTCTGCGTCCGGTTCGGATCCGCTGTATTTTGGGAGTCCTTTCCCTGTGCACCGGTTCCTTCCGTTTTTGCCATCTGCAGATGCTCTGCCCCGGAATCCTTCGCATTGCTGAAGGCCTGCAGGAAATCACTGCCTCCGGCTTCTTTTGCGGAATCACTGCGATGACCGCCCCTGGTGATTCCCGGGATCCCCATCATCTGTGCTTCCGTGATCGGTGCGATCGCCATAGACTTATCTCCTCTCAAATGGTGTATTGGAAAATCATTCACCTTATGTATCGGCTCAAATTCCACAGAACTTTACCCAAACGGGGCAACTGCGCCGGCATGTGTTTACTGAGGATCCATGATCTTTGTGATCTGTGCCGCGATCGTCGGATCCATCTTTTCCATGATCTGGCCGCGCTGCAGCGGTGTCATTGCCCAGAGGATCTGCCCGACCAGGTCCAGATTGGAGCCCATCGTATCAAAGATCGCCGCGGCTTCTTCCGGCTTCATCGCCGCGTATGCCGCCGCATAATCCGTCATCTTTGAATTGACCTGCAGCTCTCCGGCCACCTGCCGGTACAGATACTCTGCCGTGGTCGGATCCATCTCTTCATAATATCTGCGGTATTCCTCCGGTCCGGGACCTTTCTCCGCATAAACCACTTCTTCGTAAAACTCCGTGCGGATCCGTTCAAACTCCACCTGCTTTTCCTCAAACGTACGCAGTCGTGTCACCTCGGCTTTGAGCGTTTCGATCTCGCTCTCATAGGTTGCATTGGCCGTACGCGCGCTCTGCAGCTCCAGCTCCAGCGCACGGATCTGGTCCACTGCCTTATCCAGAGAGGTGTATCCGTAATATGCCTCCAGATCTTCTGTCTCCGTCGTAGCATCGCCCGGCAGGATCCTGTTGATCACCGGCACATTACGGAGCACCGGTGCCAGCACATTGGAGCCGAAACCGCCCACATCGAGCTTCACCAGGATTGCCAGAATCGCCAGCCAGATCAGAATGATAAAGATCGTCACAAAGAACATCGAGATGCCGCCGCCCGTGGTCTCCCCATCCAGCTCAGCTTCTTGATCCGCCAGCTCCTTTGCACGTTTTTTTGCCTCTTTGCGCTGCGCTGCCTGGTCTTTCTTCAGCTTCTTGCGTTCATCGGCTATTTTTTTCCGTTCGGCCTTATCATCTGCCATAACTGCGTCTCCCTTATCGTTTCGGAATTCCTGTTACGATCACGTATTCCTCCAGAACCGCTTTGCGTTTCCGAAGGGATACGCGCTCACAGCCTTTGGGCTATGCCCGTAACAAATCATTCATCATCCACCGGATCTTTGGTTCCGTACACATAACTGGTCAGCTCATCGATTTCCTTGACTTCGGCTGCATTCATCTCCGCGATGAAACGTTCAAACGCTTTCTCCCGCATCTTCTCGTGGATCTTGCGCTCCTGCACTGCTTCCTGCATCTTCGCACGTGCGGCATCCAGCGACTTTTCCGCTACCCTTACCTTGATACGCTGCTGCTTCACCTGCTCTTCCGTATAGCGCTGTAGATCCTCGTTTTCCCGGATGCTGCGCACATCGATCACGGTCTGGCGCAGCCGCTTGCCTTCCTCTGCTACCGCATTGCGCTTATCGATCAGTGCCTGCAGTTTGTCCTCTTCCTCCGTAAGCGCACGCCGCCTTGCCGCAAAGTTATTGCGTTCCTGCTCTTCCATCTTTTCTTTCAGCTGCAGGATGTTCTGCATGCGGTAGTTGAATTTTGCCATAACCTCTCATCTCCCCACCTCGCCCGTCCTTCGGGCGGATGATGTGGATGCAATTACTGAAACAACTGTTCCAGCATCTTCTCCGTCTCTTCGAAATCAAACTTGTCATTTACGTCCTGGCAGAGAAAATCGTTTACCGCGTCGATCTTCTCGATCGCATAATCGATGTTCTTGTTGGACCCCCGCTTGTAGGCGCCGATGTTGATCAGATCCTCCGCCTCGTCATAGGTTGCCATCACGCTCTTGAGTTTTGTAGCCGCCTGCCGGTGTTCCTTACTGGTCACCATGCTCATACATCTTGAGATGGAGAGCATCACATCGATCGCCGGGTAATGCCCCTTGGCCCCGAGCCTGCGGGAGAGCATGATATGACCATCTAAAATACCGCGGGCGGTATCAGTGATGGGCTCGTTGAAATCATCGCCGTCAACCAGCACCGCATACAGACCGGTGATCGAACCTTTGTCATCCTTGCCGGCACGCTCCAGCAGTTTAGGCATCTCCGAGTACACACTGGGCGGATAGCCTCTGGTTACCGGCGGTTCCCCGGTCGCCAGTCCGATCTCTCGCTGCGCCATGGAAAAACGGGTCAGGTTATCCATCATCAGCAGCACATCCTTGCCCTGCGAACGGAAATACTCCGCGATGGCTGTTGCCGTCTGGGCGGCTTTTTTCCGTTCCAGCGCCGGCTTGTCCGAAGTAGCACAGACCACCACGGAACGCTTCATTCCTTCCGGTCCCAGATCGCGTTCGATGAACTCGCGTACCTCCCTGCCGCGCTCGCCGATCAGGGCGATCACGTTCAGCTCTGCCTTGGTATTGCGTGCGAACATTCCCATCAGGGTGGATTTTCCCACACCGGAACCGGCAAAGATCCCGATCCTCTGTCCTTTGCCCACCGTGATCATACCGTCCACCGCTTTCACCCCAAGCGGCAGCACTTCGTTGATGATGGTACGTTTCATCGGATCCGGGCTTTTGGCATCCAGTGGATACCAGGTCTCCCCCGTAGGGGTAAACTCGCTGATCGGGCGCCCCAGGCCGTCCAGGATCTGTCCTAAAAGAAAATCCCCTACCTGCACGGAAAGGGGACGCTCCATATTTTCCACGATGCAGCCCGCGCCGATCCCCTCTGTTGCCTCATAGGGCATCAGCAGGGTCATATTGTTCTTAAAGCCGACCACTTCCGACATAATGACGTTGCCGCCGGCCGTGGTGATCCTGCACATATCGCCCATTTTGGCATCCGGCCCCGCACTCTCCAGAGTCAGTCCCACCACATTGACGATGCGTCCGAGCCTTCGGTAATACAGCCGGTCCGCTGCCGCATTGTATTTATCCAGATTGATCTCACTCATAGCTTAGTATTTTTAACTGCTGTACCAGAAGTCTGAGCTGCGTACCGAGCGAGCAGTCCCAAATGCCACCGTCGCTCTCGATCATACAGCCGCCGGCTTCCAGCGAACCGTCTTCCACGATCTCAAAATTGTCCGGCAGTATGCCCGTTCCCTTGGCAACCTCCTTCTTATGCTCGCGCACGTTATCGTAATCCTCCCCGGATACATGTACGATGTAGTGCTTGCTGCTGTCCACACCGCCCAGTGCACGGTTCAGCAGATACAGCACCACGCTCCGGTCGTTCTCCAGCCGGACACCGGTCACATGCGCAAAAATCTCGGCCAGCTTTTCTACCAGAAGCGGTTCCAGCTCCTCCTCTTTCTGCCGGTACGCCTGCTCGGCCGTCCGGGTACGCTGTTCGCATTCCTGCTGTTTCTTCTCATAAGCGGCACGGCACTCGGCTTCCGCTTCCTTATGTCCGGCATCATAGCCTTCCCGGTGGCCCTCTTCCATCGCCGCCGCTTTGATGCCCTCAGCCTCTTTCTTCGCTTCCTCGATGATCTGCTCTGCCTCGCCCTTGGCCCAGGAGAGCATATTTTCGATCTCTTCCTTTGTTGCTGCCCCGCCGGCTTTGATCAGATTGTTCTCCGCATCCGGATCCTCGATCAGGCGCTCCACCGTCATCGGATCCAGCCCTTCGGAAAACCCTTCCTGCACCGCGGCTGTCGGTGTCTGCGTCACACGCGCGCGCAGCTCTTCCAGGCGGCGCTCCACAAAGACATTGCCGTTGATGGTCACCTTTCCCTGCGGCGCGACCGTCACATAACCGCCCTTCATCACATTATTCTGTGCGGGCATACCGCCCTTGATCACATTAGACAATAACTTCGTCGCCTCCGCCTCTGGAAATGATGATCTCGCCGGAGTCTTCCAGCTTACGGATGATGTTAACGATCTTCTGCTGCGCTTCCTCGACATCCTTCATACGCACCGGACCCATGAATTCCATATCTTCCTTGATCATCTCAGCCAGACGCTTGGAAAGGTTTGCAAAGATCGTATTCTGTACTTCTTCGTTGGTGCCCTTGAGCGCCAGTTCCAGATCGTTGTTGTCCACGTCACGCAGCACACGCTGGATCGCCTTGTTGTCCAGAAGCAGGATATCTTCGAAGACAAACATCTTCTTGCGGATCTCGTCTGCCAGTTCCGGATCCTCGATCTCCAGGATCTCCATGATATGCTTTTCGGTACCGCGGTCGGTGGAGTTTAAGATCTCCACTACCTGGTCTACGCCGCCGATCTGCGTGTAGTCCTGGTTGACCAGGTTTGCCAGTTTTGATTCCAGCACACGTTCCACTTCCTGGATGACATCCGGGCTTGTACGGTCCATCTGCGCGATACGTCTGGCCACCTCTGCCTGGTTTTCCTGCGGCAGCGCCGAAATGATGAGGGCCGACTGTGTCGGTGACAGGTAGGACAGGATCAGCGCGATGGTCTGCGGATGCTCGTCCTGGATAAAGCTGAGCAGCTGTGTGGCATCGGTCTTGCGTACAAATTCGAAGGGTTTGACCTGCAGGGAGGCCGTCAGCTTGCCGATGACATCCAGTGCCCTTTCGGAACCGAGCGCCTTCTCCAGCAGTTCCTTTGCGTACTTGATACCACCTTCGTCAATGTACTGCTGTGCCAGACAGATCTCGTAAAACTCGTTGATGACATCTTCCTTTACCTGCGGCGAGATACTGCGGGTATTGGCGATCTCCAATGTCAGATCCTCGATCTCTTCCTCCTTCAGATGCTTAAACACCGTAGAGGAAAGCTCCGGGCCTAACGCGATCAGGAGCACTGCCGCTTTTTGTATTCCTGTCAGAGTGGTATCATTGGATGCCATAGTTGTCTGTTACCTTTCTATTCGTGGTTAATCCCAGTCTTCGTTTAACCAGTTGCGCAGCATATTGGCTGCGAGTTCCGGATTGTCTTCCACAAATTTTTCCACGATCCTGCGGGCTTCGGATTTTTCCTCCACACCGATCTCATCCAGCTCCGCCTGCGGTATGGTAGACTGCAGGATATCGTCGATGGAGATCTCGGCTTCGGGTTCCTCCACCTTGCCCTGACGCATGCTGCGCAGGATCACAAACAACAACAGCCCCAGGATCAGCACGATCAGGATGACCTGGATGATGTCCGTACGGCTGATCGCCATACCTTCGTGATCCACGAAGAACGGTTCTTCAAAGGACATAATGCTGATGTTCTTGACCGGTATGCCGGTCGCGGTGGATACTGCCTGGAACCAGTCCTGCTCCACTTCCAGCTGTCGTCGCGTTTCATTCGCCAGTTTATACTGTTCCCAGGTGATGCCTTCCAGATCACCGCGTTCCTTTACATCATCTTCACGGATGATCTTGTAGGTAAGGAGCGTGATCGCCGCCGAAGAATTCTCCCGGTCAATATTGCCCGCAGGGGTGAATTTTTCGGTGATATCTTCATCCGGCAGGAAATCCTCGGAAACCTCCTGCACCGTTGCCCGGTTGGAACCGCCGTTTTCATAGACATAGCCGGTCTCCGTATTGGAGTCTGTCCCCGGCACACCGCCTTCCTGCCCTTCGTTCAGGGAATTGTAGGTATCCCGGCTGGCCAGTACGCCATCGCCTTCCTCCTCGGTATTGTGGTAGTTATGGATCACCTGATTGGTCTCGGAAATATCCAGAGAGATGCGCACTGCCGCGTCGATGGACGAAAACTGCTTGGTCGCCGCCAGGACCCGGATCACTTCGTTACGCACATCGCTGGAGATCTTGTTCTGCAGATCCACCTGGGAGCTGGCTGCGCCGAATGTGGAGGTTGCCTCCGCTCCGGCATACAGCAGCGAGCCCTTGGTGTCCATGATCGTTACGTTATTGGTGCTGTCGTTGCCGAGAGCCGTGGCCACCAGACGCGCAAAGCCCGCTGCCTGCTCGTAGGTGCAGACATCCACCAGATCCAGCGTCACTGCCGCGTAAGATTCCTTATTCTGCGCGATCAGTGTACCGTTCTGCTCCGGTATGTTGAGCTTTACGATCGCCGTACGCACCGCGTCCTGACTCTCCAGCGTATCTTCCAGCGTGCGCTCCAGATACACCACATATTTCTTCTGCGTGTCCGACTCCGTAGAGAAGAACCCGCCGTTCGTTACATTATCGATCGTAAACGCATCCGTTGTAATGGAGTTGGAGCCCAGAAGCAGTATCGCTTTGGTATAATCCTTACGGTTGATGCTGATGACCAGTCCGTCTTCGGAGGTCTGGTTTGCGATTTCGTTTTCCGTCAGCAGATTGATGACTTCCTGCGCTTCCTTCGCCGACTGTGCCGTATGGATCGTCACATATTCCGGCCGGGTCACAAATATGATCAAACCGACAAAAGCCGCCACGGTCACCAGTGCCAGCACAACGATCGTGATCTTTTGTTTCTTGGAAAACTTTTCCCACCAGTCCAGCAAACGTTTCGGAAGGCCCCGAAACCATGCCATGATACGGTCTACCATATCGTTCTCACCTCATCCTTCCATCAGGGTTATCCCTTCCTGTACAACCCCTTAGCCCCGATTCCCCCGGGAAACCGGTAATTATGTTATATCTGCATGTTTATGAGCGTCCGGTACGCTTCCATAAAGGAATTCTTCACCGTCACCGTATACTGCAATGCTGTGGATGCTTTCTGCAGCGCGATCGCGAGATCGTGCGTACTGGTCGCCTGCCCCATCGCCAGCTTGATCTCCTCGTTCTCCGCATCGGACAGATACTTGTTCGTTGTATTCACGTTATTGAGCGCCGCACCGAAAATGGCGCCGAACATATCCCGCTTTTCTTCCGTCCGGTGGGAGTTCTTGCCTACCTGATGCGTCGGCGTTATGGAATTGTTCCGTAATTCTAAGATCGAAGGTCCCGGCATACTTCATCCCTCCCACTTCAAATATCTGCATCAGTTCCTAATGAACTGTTACAGAATAACTTTACAATTTGCCTTGTCTTTCTGTCCATCTGCGTCATCGGAAATCCAGATGCAGCCCGGATCCGTTAATTCATAATATTCAGCCCGGTCGTAGCCATCGACTTGCTCGCCTGGAAGGCGGTCGCATTCGCTTCGTACGCCCGGTTGGCATCGATCAGGTTCGTCATCTCCGTAATGGTATTTACATTCGGATAGGTCACATAACCGTTTTCATCCGCATCCGGATGGGAAGGATCGTAGACCATATTCATCGGCGTTTCTTCATCCTCGCTGATCTTCGGGATCTTCACGCCATAGCCGATCAGATCGTCACTGACGATGTTGCGGTCATGGTTCAGCTGCGCGCGCCCGGTGCCCACCACTTCGGAAAGCACATGCCCGAAGGAACGGCGATCCTGCTGCGTCTCCTGCGTTTCAAAAACCACTACTTTGCGCCGGTACGGGGTACCGTCTGCCGTACGCGTGGTATTCGCGTTTGCGATATTCTCCGCGATCGTATCCATACGGTAACGTTCTGCGGTCAGGCCGGTCGCCGTTATATCAAATGCCGTAAATAATGCCATATCTCTTCTCCTTCTACGTTCTCACCCCGTTAAGTGCCCGATCCCATCGCAGCTTTCAGGTTTGCGAACTCGCTCCTGATACACTGCATCAGGCCGTTGTAAGTGATCTGATTCTCCGCCATATAGACGTTCTCGGTATCGATGTCCACGTTGTTGCCGTCCAGCCGGTAGGAATAGCCGGAAGCGTCCGTATACACCCGCGGTTCGATGCGGGAGAGCTTCATATTATATACCCGCGCATCCATCGTGTCATATTCCACTTTGTTCAGATTACGGATCAGCTCATTCTCAAAAGCCACATCCTGCCGCTTATACCCCGGCGTATCGACATTTGCGATATTGTTCGAGATGGCCTCGTTTCGCAGCCATGACGCATCCGCCGCTTTATCCAGTACATTGATATACGAAAATACGTGTGAATTAACCATTCCTGCCGCTCACTCTCCTTCCGATCTTACCCCGGCTGCCCGCCAAACAAAACAAAGCAGGTATGTGCGTCCCCGAACCTCCGGGTACTCCCGCTTCCCTGCTTCCTATGTGGCCTGCCGCCTATGTTCTCCCCATCCGTGAGAGAAATGACTTTTCAACTGTATCATATATATCGTCAGGATTTTGTTTTTTCTAAATAGTGCATACTCTTTTCTAAATCGTAAATATTATATAACACTTTCCATGTTATGACAACCTGATTTTGTGAATTTTCACGCTATTTACTGCAAATTCATGTTTATCGGTGAGCCATGGGGACGGTTCTTGTGGCAACAAGATCGAAGATCTTTAGCCACAAGAACCGTCCCCATGGCTCACCGATAAACATGAATTTAGCTATTTAAAAAGCCCCCTGTTGCTGCAGCAACCGGAGGCTTTGTTCGTAAATGTATGGATATCTTCTATTTTATTTTATCCTAAATGAAACTATTCTACATTTCTACCGACTTGTAAGTCTGACTCATACGAGCTCTGTCGAGAAGATCACATCGTTGACCACCTTCACGCGGGTACCTTTGACACCGGCGGAGTGGGTCTCGATGATTCCCGCCCCTTCCAGCTTGCGGACCGCATTGACCACGACGGATCTGGCGATCTGAATCTCTTCCGCCACATGGCTGGTAACCACCAATGCTTCTTCGCCCGGCTTCACCTGATCCAGGATGGCAGCTGCTGCCTGGCGCTCCGAAAGCGTCATCGCATCCAGAGCTGCATGAACCACCTGCTCGCGGCGGTCACTCTCATCGGCTTCCTCGGTGAGGGAACGCATCAGCTCCAAACCTACCACCGATACCGCATATTCTACCAGGATGATATCATCCATATCGTACCAGCCACGGTCTTTGTACAGGAACAGTGTTCCCAGGCGCTCGCCTCCGATAAAGATGGGGGATGCCACTGCATGGAAGCGTCCGCCTTCTGCCGCGATATCGGTAGAAAAACCTAAGGTCATCAGATTCACATTATCCTGCGTGGACAGGATGGAAAGGAAGCGCTCATTTAAAGCCTTATCGATCAGCTCGCCTTCCTCATAGGCCAGCAGTTCACTGATCCGCTGTACGCCGGGTGCCTGTGAACAGCCCAGGACTTTTCCGCGCTTGCTGAATACAAATACATCTGAAGCCAGCACTTCCTGCATCACACCGCAGATATCCGAAAAGACTACCTTGGACGAAAGATTGTTGTGCAACAGTCGTCCGATCTTTCTGGTTTTATCCAATAATGCTATACTACTCATCTTCTTTTACTTCTCCTACGTAACCACACTGCTCATCCGCACATACCAGCTTGCTGCCCTTTCGGAGCATGATACCGCCGCACTGCGGACATTTTTCCTTTACCGGCCGGTTCCATACCATAAAATCACATTCCGGTATGTTCTCACAGCCATAGTAGCGGCGCCCCTTCTTGGTCATACGTATCACGATCTCTTTTCCGCATTTCGGGCATTCTACACCGACCTTTTCGTAGTACGGTTTGGTATTGCGGCACTCCGGAAATCCCGGGCATGCCAGGAATCTTCCGTGCGGTCCGTACTTGATCACCATCTTACGTCCGCAGTTTTCGCATTCCACATCCGATTCTTCGTCACGGATCTCGATGTGGGACATCTCCTCCTCCGCGTGCTTTACTGCTTCGTCCAGATCCGGATAGAAGTTGGAGATGATGGTCCTCCAGTTGGTATTTCCCTCGCCGACGCTGTCCAGCAGGCCTTCCATTGTTGCGGTAAACTTTACATCCACAATGGCCGGGAACTCATCCTTCATCACCTTGTTGACCACTTCGCCCAGCTCGGACACGTAGAGATTTTTGTTTTCCTTCAATATATAACGGCGTCCCAGGATCGTAGTGATCGTCGGAGAATAGGTGGACGGTCTGCCGATCCCCAGCTCTTCCAGTGCACGTACCAGACTTGCCTCGGTATAATGCGCGGGCGGCTGGGTAAAGTGCTGTTTCTTCTCCAGAGAATCAAAGCTGATCTTGGTCTTCTCATCCACATCCTTTAACAGGAAACTGTTCTCGGCTTTTTCATTGTCCGTATCGGTATATACCTTCATAAAACCGTCAAACTTAATACCGGATGCGCTTGCCGAGAATGTGATCCCCTTCGCCTTCAGTTTCATCGAAAGTGTATCATACACGGCCGGTGCCATCTGGCTGGCCGCAAAGCGCTTCCAGATCAGCTGGTACAGACGGTACTGCTCTCTGGGCAGTTTGGCCTTGAGCATATCCGGTGTCTTGGAGATATCCGTCGGACGAATGGCTTCGTGCGCATCCTGGATCTTCTTATCATCTTTCTTTGTCGTTGCTCCGGATTTTAAGTATTCTTCTCCAAACTGTGCCACGATATAGTCGTGCGCCATTGCCGCCGCTTCTTCGGAGACACGGGTAGAGTCGGTACGCAGATAGGAAATGTATCCGTCTTCATATAAGGTCTGTGCCGTACGCATGGTCTTCTGCGTGGAAAAGTTCAGTGCCTTGCTTGCCTCCTGCTGCAGTGTAGACGTCGTAAATGGTAACGGGGTCTTTCTGGTACGCTCTCCGCGCTTCACTTCCTGAATGGCAAATTCTGCCCCCTGTAAGAGTGCCTCGATACGGTCTGCTTCCTCTTTGCTGTCGATGGTCTTCTTGCCGTTCTCATCGCTGTAGAACGATGCCGTAAAACTTCTCTTACCGCCTCCTGCTTTCAGGACGGCTTCCAGGCTCCAGTATTCCTTCGGAATAAATGCTGCGATCTCATCCTCACGGTCACAGATGATGCGCAGTGCGACAGACTGTACACGCCCTGCGGAAAGTCCTCTCTTGATCTTTGCCCACAGGAGCGGTGAGATCCGGTAACCTACCATACGGTCCAGGATACGGCGTGCCTGCTGCGCATCCACCAGATCCATATCGATATCCCTGGGATGCTTTAAGGATTCTTTTACCGCATTCTTGGTGATCTCGTTAAATGTGATACGATGTACATTCTTTTCCCCCAGCTTGAGCGCTTCATACAGATGCCAGCTGATCGCTTCCCCTTCGCGATCGGGGTCGGTTGCGAGGTAGATATTGTCTGCTTTCTTTACTTCCTTACGAAGCTTGGCCAGCACATCGCCCTTCCCGCGGATTGTGATATACTTCGGCTCAAAATCATGCTCCACATCGATCCCCAATGAGGACTTGGGCAGATCACGCACATGTCCGTTGCTTGCCAGCACTTCATAATTCGTTCCTAAAAACTTCTTAATGGTCTTTACCTTTGCAGGCGACTCCACAATGACCAGGTTCTTTGCCATAGTTACTCCTTCATTCGTACCACCGGAACACGAATACATTCTTAGCGATGATACTTGTATATCTTTCTTTATATTTTTTCACTATGTTCTACAATATACAATACTTTATTTTTTATTGCAAGGAAAATTTGTGTAGACAATAGCAAACAATTCTAATTTGCATGCGCATATGAAAACGACCACCTGAATAGGTGGTCGTTCATTGCTTATCCTTTAATAAACGTATTAAGGGTTCGGTGTCGCCATCATAGTCCAAAGCGTATCCTGCAGAGTGCCACCGCTTTCCTTAGGGAATACATATGCATAAAATACATAGGTACCTGTGACAGAGTTGTTGAACGTACAGGAGGTTTTGATCCGCACATACCCGTTATTCGCTACAACATTGGTCCAATACATATCAGCTGCGGTACAGTTGGTCTTGGTAAACAAACCAAATGCATTTGCAGAACCATCCTTGATCGCCATCAGCTGATATTTACCTGCCCAGTTTCCACCTTCTGCAGGTAATTTCAGATATTCCATCCCGTTGCCATAATAATCCAAAACCTTATTATAATTGGCATTTCGATTGGCATCCGTTGAAAAATCCGTCGGATAACCGGTTTTATGTACCAACGCCTGCACCTCGATATTACATCCTTCCAGATTGATCTCCGGTCCCTCATTCGAAGCATTCAGGCTGCCTGTGGCGGTTTTAAATGGTACATCAACCAGTTCGCGGATCTCATCCTTCATATTCTCATAATTGGTTCCATCCGACTTTTTAATATCCATGTTCGAATTGCCCCTGTACAGGATCAGATCACAGTTTCTGGTATAGGGCGTTGATCCACCTGCCACAAGATTCAGCGTTGTCAGTCGCGGCAGATTGATCTGTGCTTCCATACTGACACTATTTACGCACTCATGACAAGTACAGATACCTGTTACCGGATATACCGATACATATTCGTCACTACGTGTAGGACCATACAAAGGCAGTGCTACTCCGTTGTTTACCGGATCGGTGTGAATCGTGATCTCTTTTTTATCCGTCCAGTCCTCGGCCTCTCCGTCTGTCCACTGGGCCGCATAGATCTTCGCCTCGGGCACAGAAGCCGACCAGTTATTCTTCAAACCGGAGCACTGGATGGTCTTTGTCGAATCATCCAGATTATACTTGGAACTCATAGAAGCTGCATCCGCATCCGGCCACTTAAAGTGCCAGGATTTACCTGTATCTGCCGGCGGAAGCAGATCCCGCAGATCATACTTATGTACACGAAGCACATTCAGATCCAGATCACCGCCGGTAGAAACACTTGCCAGTGGCGGTGTCGGTCCTCCGGTACCCGGCTGGTTACGCAGATACGTCTCCGAACTTGCGGTGTAGCTATACTGCTGGTTCTGCATCACCACACTAAGGGTAAGCAGATCGGCATCCAGGTAGTTCGTCTTCACTTCCGTGGTCGCACCCGATATAGCATCCGTATCTACCATAAATGCAAGACCGATGGATCTCACACCGTCTGCCATCGGCGCCTCGGAAACCATTGTGGTACCTTCCCAGCGCTGCAGATACAGTGTGGAATACTCCTTACCGGTAGATCCCTTCATCGTGGTGCCGGGATGCAGATCCACATCACGCCCGATCACATAGGTCACATTGGTAAATGTTCCTGTGGCATTGCCGGCTATGTCATAATCACGGATCTTGGTATTGATCCGGATCACGTCCGACGGCACGCCCCCTGCAGTGCTCTCGGTACGAGTGATAACCGACTCTCTGGCTGCCACACTACGATCCGCTTTGTTCCAGGGATTCGCATTCATCAGCAGGGTTTCCACCTGTTCGATCACCTGCTGTGCATTCTCCTGCATATTGAGTTCGTAAAAACCGCTTCGGTACAGTCTCTGGCTGTTGAACATCAGGGCTCCGACTTCCGCCATAACAACCAGTAATACCGCTACGGCAACGATCAACTCTACAAGAGTATAACCTTTGTTGTTCTTCATTTTCTCCTCCTTCCTGCAATGTGCACGGTCAAGAAACCATATTTTTACGGAACCGGAAACATATTCGTTTCTACAGAACCGGTATCGGAATAAACGATCACTTCATAGCTTCGTTTTCCACGGTTTAAGATAAACTTATTATAAGTGGTAGAAGCACCTATAACACGAACCGTTCCGGATGTGTTGAACGTCAACGTCGCTATTGCTCCGTTTCCCATAGGCATACCGGCTCTCGGTGTGTAATCCGTAGTGCACAAAATACCCTGAACCGTCACACCACTGTTGCAGATCTCCTGTCGGACCGCTGTCGCCGGATCCCCGATCGTCGCATACAGATTTCCATGATCTACCGTCAGCGTCAGTTTTCCTTCTTCCTGCCCTTTTGCCATCGACTGCGTGCGGGCGGTACGGATCACGGTTTCCAATCTTCTGGCCGCCTTGGTGGCATTGGCATTGGTCACTACATTATAGGAGATCAGCACCAGTGCCAGTACAATCGATGAAATCGCCAGAAACATCAGCAGTTCAATCAGAGTGAAGCCTTTATTATCGATGCGCCCTTTTTTTCTCTTCATCCCAAGGTCCTCCTCTCCCGATCAATCCTTTGTCCAGTTATTCAAAATGATCGTCGGTTTTGCATTGCTCGAGCCTTCCCCTGCCAGACCGTTTCGGAATCTTCCTAATACAATCTCCAACTCATCATTCAGAAAGCACTCATACGGAAAATAGTTGATCGTCTGATCTGCGCCTACACCGGTCTGATGAAAATATCTCTGGGATTCCGAACGACCATGTGTATAATAATGCAGATGCTGACCATCCAAAGTCCATTCCGTACCGTTTACCGTACCATCATCGCTGACCAGATCATCCATCGACTTATTGGTACCACCAAATTTCGGCAATGCTCCACCATAGTTGTTCGGCCAGGAAGCCTGGAAGAACAGTTTCTTAGCCGCTTCATAGGATACATCATCCATATTACCCCAGATGTTCAGATACTGTGCAGTACCTCCGTCTTCACCGATCTCCATACACCCGTCATTACATGTACATACCCAGGTACAGCCTTTCGTATTTCCATGGAATCTGGTCGTACCTACCGGCGATAAGATCAGAGTATTGGTATACTCATGAGAAACACCATTGGTCAGATAAATCGCATGTACTGCTCTGCCGTCCGGCGTCGTTCCATTTGCCAGCTTACCGTTTTCATTGGTACCGCCGCTTCCGTCTGCATTCAAAGCTGTTTTAATCTGTGACTGATCCATAACAAAGTCGTCCAAATATCCATTAAAACCATACGCACTCATACTCGTGTGAGCCGCTCCCAAATGGAAATGAATCTCATTTGCAACCAGCTGATGCGCAAGCCCGGTATCAAAATTATCATCATAGAATGCCCAGTCAACGGTTGAATTGTTCGCATTCATACTGCCGCCGCTGACCGTTCTGTAGGTTCCGGTCACGGCATTACGTACATACATCGTTCCGCCTACGATCAGCTGCCCCGTAGCATCAATATTTACTTTACCATTCACATAGCAGTTCCCGGCAATGAACAGAGATCCACCGGCATCTACCTGTACATCACCATCAAAGAAATTAAACCCGCCCATACAGGAAACGATGGAATGCGGTCCGACCTGTAAAGCCTTGCTTCCGTTCCTGCCGTTCTTTCTGCAATACATATCCCCGCAGAAATGCTGGCTGCCACCCTTTACATAGATACAGGAATCGGTCAGTACGCTGAAATCATTCAGTCCTGCAGTACTTCCGCCTCTTGCCGGGAATCCGAGATCGATATCCGTAGTGATCGTCGACTTATAATTTCCATGAGCCGCGTCCGTCTTTACCGTTACCTGTACACCACGAAGATGGATATATGTACCATCATCCACATAGGTATCCTGCGTCGTCCCGTAGATAGAGCTGATCTGTACGCCGTTGGTTCCAAATGCAGGATCCAAGCCTTCCACATAAGAACTGACATCGATCAGATTAATCATATTTGCCGCATTAAAAACCGTATGGCCACCATCTGTGGTTTTCAACAGCGTTTCCAATGCACCATGCGGATCCGCCTGGATCGAACTGTACTGCTTCAGCTGCGCTACCATATCATCGAGCGCATATTCCGCCGTAAAGAAATTATCGGTAGAGAATTGGTGCATACTCTTCATCTGGTAGTTCATGGTTGACATATACAATAATGAACTGGCCAGGATCGCGATGAACAGAATTCCGATCAGAACAGAGACCAGAGCCGCACCTTTTTTGTTTCTTAACAAGATCTTCATACTTTTCCTCCTTTACTCCTTGTTCTGGATACCGGATTTCATTACTGCTGCCGGCGCACCCTCGATATAATAATCCGGTTCAAAGCGACCAATAAAAGTTCCTGTCGTTGGATCATACTCATACGGATACACCGAAACCGTCACTTCATACGTAAAATACTCGTCCACATCACCGGGAGTCGCCACATTCACATCATGCGAATGCGGAACGAAAGTCACGGTTGCATCAAAAAACTGATTGTCTTTCTGGATCCTGGTATAAAGCAGATAAGTAACCAGTGGTCTGCCTCCATAGGTTTCCGCAGACTGCCCAAAGAACAAACATTTATCATTGGTAAAGATATCGTTTGCCACCCCGTCATTAGTCCAAACATCTCCATATGGTGGCAGACAAGCACTCGCTCCTACCATTCGTGCGATCTGCAGATTCATACAGGCATTGATGGTCATCGCTTTATCCAATGTAATCGGAACACCTGCAGAAGTGGTTGTCGGCCAGCTTGCAATTCCCTGCGGTGTTATTCCCGTAACACTTGCCGGAAAATCAACCACTTCGAATACCCTGCCTGTCTCACCACCACAGTTGTAATAGCCGTCATTAATGGAGGATAAAGCGTATTTACCGTTATCTTCTCGGTGTGTCGCAGTAAAGTCAAATCCGGTAGGTGCAATATCCAGCGCTTTGCATACATCCTCATAGGTCTTTCCGGAAATACCTTCCATGATACTCTGTGCCACGTCCGTGGCGATCATCGTCTCACGTGACCTTTGATTCACCTTCATCGCCGTCAGGAACGATTTGGCTACCGGGGTAACGATGATTGCAAACAATGCCAATGCAATGACCACTTCCAATAATGTCACACCCTTTTGATTCCCTTTTCGTTTTCGCCCTTTTCTCCACATAAGCATACCCTCCAAACAATTATTCTATCCAATATATCCCGTTTTATGATATGGTCTCTCGAAAAACCTTTTATCTTTTTCCTGTCAAAACTTTTTCGGCAGATCACATTTGTAAAACAAGCCCCTCCCTCCCCATCCAGGGGAGGGGAGAGCTGTGTTTCATTTTGGATTATTCTGCCGCCGGTGCCGCTTCACCGTTTCCGGTATCGCCTGACATATCCGGAGCGATATTCGTCATATCCAGATCCAGACCGACTTCTTCCATCATCATCATCTGCTGCAGCAACAGAGATCTGCGCTCAAATGCGCTTTCCATTTCCAGTCCGCCGAAAATACCATACGGCAGATTGCTGCGCTCGATCTCGTGGCCGTAGTTATCCGGTGTGATCTGTACGGAGCCAAGTTCTCTGCCCGGTCCCATGATCGCATACTGCTCCAATCCCATACTACCCTCAAGCTGACCGGTAGTATTGTCATATTCCGCTTCAATGGTGCGATAGATCATCGGATCGTCCTGATCCATCACTTCCTGCAGCATCCACTTCAAGCCGTCATAGAAGCATTTGAACGTAAGTGCAGACATATTCACCACGCCCTTGATGCTTTCCGGTGTATCTTCTTCCGAGATTGGAATGATGTCATTCTTACCATAACCGGTGGTGTCAAACCAAAGCAAAGTATTTCCGTAAATACCATACATTGCCAGATCCATATCTTCCGGAAGACCGTCCTCTGCGATCTCATCCATATTCTTGTCCCGCAGAATAATGGAATCCTGCTCCATGTTGTGAAGCATCATCGTGGTATTCTCTGCACGGATATCCGCCGGGAACGAAGCAATGATCTCATCGCGTTTTGCATCCAGGCGCTTCGTCTCCGCAATATACTCTTCGCGGTGCTCATTCATGCGCTGCAGCTCATCATAACGCTGCTGCAACTGCACATTCTTGGCCTGTTGAATCTCCGTATCCGCCTTGGTATCCTTACTATAGAAAACATATGGCAGCACAATGATGCACACAATAAACATACCAAGGATCAGTTTTGTATCTCTGTCAGAAAGATTGAACATTACTGTGCACCTCCTTCCGCAGGTTGTTCTTCAGTACTTGCTGTATTCTGGTTCAGCACAAGCGACACTTCGCCCGGCTGGTCATCCTCAGGAATCTCCGGGAAAGCCAGTTTAAACGTTGCTGAATAGGTCGCTTTACGATACATATCCGTTCTTACATACTCATAGCCTTCCGGAAGAAGCGAAGGATCCGTTTCAAAATCTTCCGCCTTAATATACTCTGCCGGCTCCAAAAGCAGCGGAGCATACTCACTATCCCACTCGATGTTGCCGAGCACTTCCTCTTCATGGCCGGTGTAGTTTGTCAGGAAGCTCTCTTCCTGGGTTTCCATATTGCGAACCACTACATAATCTTCTTTTTCTTCCGATTCGGAATCAATGTAGAAATCGCTCACATAAGGAAGTTCGGAGATCTGTACCATCACATCCGCCACTTCGTTCTTTACTGTCAAATGGTACTGCGCATCCGTAATATCAATGCTGGCCTGGCCGTCCGCAAAAGAGAACTTCGTAAGTATCACTTCTCTCGGCATGATCTTTTCGAGATCATCGATCAGCCTGACAACATTCTCATTTGCGTTTCGAGTGGAAATGTTAAATTTCTTCACCTCGTTGCATTCCTTCTGCGCACGCTCATAATCCCGCGCGATCAGTTCGATATCTTCGATCGCAGCGATCTTACGGTTCAGTTCTTCCTGCTCATCCATAACCTTTTTGTGTTCATACCAGATCACACCGGTATAGATCGCGGAACCAACGGTAGCCGCAAGAAGTGCCCATTTCATGTACTTGATCAGATCCGAGGATTCGATCATGGATTTCTTGCCGGAACCGATCGTCAGGTTCATCGGGTCGATCACGGAACCGATATTCGGCAGGTAGCGGAGTACTTCTTCCGCCGTCAGCGCCGCCTGCCCCTTAATGGAAACACCTGCCAAGGTTTCAAAGTGCTCTACCGGAGCGCCCAACTCACGCTGCAGTATCTTTTCAATACCCGCGATTGCGGAACCTTCACCGAAGATCTTGATACCCTGAAGCAGTTCGCCCGGGTTCTTGGTTCTGTGATACTCTACCGCACGTCCGATACCGTTTACCAGATAGGAAACTGTCTGTGCATATTCATCGGCCGTAACATGCTGATCCAAAAGCGCTTCGTTGGAAAGAAGCGTCTTGGCATCCTTTTCGGAAATCTTCTTTACATCCATCAACGCATTGATAACTGCGTTCTTACCATAGTTGACGCTTCGCTGAAGGACAAGCACCTTACCACGCATTACGTTTACGTAAGTTGCATCTTTTTCGATCTGGAGTACCAGGTCGGTACGTCCTTCCTGCATCTGTAAAGAAAGCAGCTGGATGACCGAGTTACCGAAATAGTCGATCGACTGTACTTTTAATTTCAGTTCCTCCGCCACTTCATAGTAGCCCTTCACGAGATCCATTGGTGCCGCCACTGCAGATACACGATACTTGCGGCCTTCTTCTGTCATGTAGTCTTCCAAAACAGAATAAGCAAACAGATAATCGCCGGCATTACTCATCGGGAAATACTCACTCGAGTTTGCCTGCAATACCTGTCCCAGTTTCTTCGTGTTCTTGAAGTAGTTGATCTCAACTTCCTTGCTCGCAATCTTCTTACTGGAGACTGTGAAAATGACTTCCTTTGCCGTGAAGCCACGTCCAAAAATCGCCTGTCGGATTGCTTCCGCTGCAGCTGTCACATCTACCAGATAACCGTCATTAAAGCATCCGGCCGGTGTAGCGATCTCTGCTGCGTTACTAAGGACTACCGTCTTGTTGTTGTTCTTCTGCATCTCCGCAACGCGGATCGCGTCCGATGAGATGTAGATAGTCAATACCTTACTGGCCATCCTTGCTGTTCCCCTTTCGTTAATTTAAGAATATTTATGGATGAAAGCCGGTTTCCCGAACCTGATCCCAAATGTAACGATCGTTATTCTTCTACCCTATCAGATAATTATAATCTTTTTTCCCTTTTATTGCTATCAATTCCATTACTTCTTTTAATGCATTGATGCAGTCAGTATCCCGATATACCATGCAATGATACGCTCTCCGCAGATCATCGTTATGATGGCGCCGGCCGACAGATATGGTCCAAAGGCCAGCTGACGCCCTTTTTTGAGTACCGCCATAAGAGCCAGATGGATCACCGCCCCCAACAGGCAGCCCAGTATCATGACCAGCAATATGCTCTTCCAACCGAGAAGCAGACCGAGCGCCGCCATCAGTTTCACATCACCGCCTCCCATCGTAGCCTGACCGCGGTATTTGATCAATCCGATCAGCAGAAACAATCCGCTCACGGCCACAGCTCCGATCAGATACTCTGCCCAATGCTGCAGGTCCGTCAGAAGATGTACTGCCCCCAGAATCCCGATCAAAAGATTCAGCTCCGGCGGCAGTTCCTGTATCTCACGGTCTACCAGCGATTGCGCAAGCAGAATCGATGCTGTAAACCCATACAGCGGAAATCGCCAGTCCATTTTGTAAATATACAGGTATATCCCCCATAACACTGCAGAAATAAAGACAAAAACGAATCTTTCCGGAATCGGCCGTCTGTCGCCATACTCCAGATACTCCTGAAAGGAAAAACGCCTTGCAGCATAGGCCGCCTTTAACGCCTCTTCGTCATCCTCCTCCGGCTCCGGTCCCAATACGATCTTGTATGCCGCATAACGATGCAGGAGCGCTCCCAAACATACGCCAGCACAAATTGTCAATAAAAATACGCATACATCCACTTATGAAGATTATAGCAAACGCACTTCTTATAGTCAATTTTTATTTTCTCTTATTTTCCACAAAAAAAGCTATATTTTTCCGTTGAAGTTTTTTCATCCCTCATTACTCTAATCCGCAAAAAAACAGGGATCCGAACTCTCGGATCCCCAATAAACATACTAAATAAATATCTATCCTTTTCTTTGATCACGACAACGCATCGTACAAAGTGAACATCGGACTCAGGATCGCGATTACCAGGAAACCTACA
The DNA here is from genome assembly GCA_017634975.1 of Lachnospiraceae bacterium. GTDB lineage: Bacteria > Bacillota > Clostridia > Lachnospirales > Lachnospiraceae > NK4A136. The sequence continues at coordinate 54,892 of JAGBMJ010000008.1, forward strand.
ACAACCGCCATTACCACGATGATCGCCGGCTCCAGAATGGTCATCATCTGCTCCGTAGCCAGCTGTACGTCTTCCTCGTAATAGTTTGCGACATTTTCCAGCATCGTCTCGATGTTACCGGTTTCCTCACCGATCGCTACCATGTGAATGACCATGGACGGGAACAGACCGCAGCTCTTCAGCGGCTTGGAAAGAGGAACACCTCGCATAACCTGATCCTTTGCTTCTTTCATCGCGCGCTTATAGAGAAGATTTTCCATCGAGCGACCGGTGATCTCAATCGCATCTACCATAGGCACACCGGCAGAAAGAAGAGTGCAGAGCGTACGTCCCAGTCTTGCGCAGGCCGATTTGGTCTTTACCGGCCCAAGAACCGGCAACTTGATTGCCAGCGAAGATGTTACTTCCTTACCGGACTCCGTAGAAGCATATGCCTTCCAGCCAAAGATGAGACCGATGATCAGGATCAGCATCAGCCACCACCAGGCAACAAAGAAGTCGGAAATATGAATGACCGCCATAGTGATCGCAGGCATCTCTACATCCAGATCCACGAACATATCCATAAAGGTCGGGATGACGAATGTCATAACGATGAAGATTACAGCTGCCATAACGATGATCAGGATGATCGGGTAGGTGACTGCTTTTTTCACCGCCTGCTGTAATGCTGCATCCTTTTCGAACTGGATTGCCATACGGTCAAATGCCTTATCCAAAGAACCGGACGCTTCACCGGCATCTACCATGTTGACCAGCATTTCCGGAAATACACCAGACTGTTTTCTCATAGAGTTCGCCAGCGTTTCACCTTTGGAAATACTGAGATGCACCTCCTTGATCGCAGCGGCCAGCGCTTCATTTTCGGTCTGATCCGCCAGCATCATAAAGGAATCCACCACGCTTACACCGGCACCGTTGATCGAAGCAAACTGATGACAGAACAACGCAAAATCTCGCGGCTGGATCTTCTTTCCCTTCGACATAATGTCGATCGGGGTTTTTAATCCTACACCTTCTTCACAGCTGAGCACCACATTTTTGTCCTGCTTCAGCATACTCATTGCCGCGTCACGCGACTTGGCTTCCAGTGATCCCTTTTTCTCCTTACCCTGCGGAGTGATCACCTTGTAAACAAATTGTGCCATAAGTTCTCCACCTCTCTTAGATATGATGAATTATTATTAAATAATCACAATATTAAACCGCAGCCTCTTCGCCGCTCGTCAGACTCTGTGTTGCCGCCGTCTGCGCATCCATATCATAAGCAACACGTACCATCTCCGCGATCGTTGTGATACCTTCCACAACATTTCGCGCGCCGGCCATACGAAGGGTATTCATCCCCTCCGAAACCGCCGCCTGTTCGATCAGCTCTGCCGTTACCGTATCATGCAATACACGACGGATCGCTGCGGAGATCGGCATGATCTCATAAATAGCGCGCCGCCCTTTATAGCCGTTACCGCATTTCTCGCAGCCACCCGGTTCGTATACCGTAAGCGGCTGATCCTGCGGATAGTCCAGAAGGATCTTTTCCTGTCTGGTCGCCTCATGGGGCACTTTGCAATCCGGGCACAAGCGACGTACCAAACGCTGTGCAATGATGCCTACCACAGCATCACCGATCATATACGGTTCCACGCCCATATCGATCAGACGAGTGACTGATGCGGATGTCGAGTTGGTATGCAGTGTAGAGATAACCAGGTGGCCGGTGATCGAAGCCTGTACCGCGATCTGTGCCGTCTCGCCGTCTCGGATCTCACCGATCATGATGATATCCGGGTCCTGACGGAGAATGGAACGCAGCGCCGATGCAAAGGTCAGACCGGCTTTTACATTTACCTGTACCTGATTGATCCCGGCGATATTTGCCTCGACCGGGTCTTCTACCGTGATGATATTCACATCCGGCTTGTTCAGCTCGTTCAATACCGTATAACAGGTGGTAGACTTACCGGAACCGGTCGGGCCGGTTACCAGGATGATCCCGTGCGGGTTATTCATAATACCGTCCAGTCTCGCCTCGTCATCCGGATACAGACCAAGGTATTTCTTTTCCTGGGTCAGGCCCTGCTTCTTGGTAAGTCGCATAACAGTCTTTTCGCCGTATACCGTCGGCAGGATAGAAACACGGACATCAAATTCCACGCCGTCAACAATATAGGTAAGACGGCCATCCTGCGGTTTTCTTTTTTCGGAAATATCCAGACCGGAAATGATCTTGATGCGGGCTGTCATCGCCGCCAGCATGTTCAGTGAGTAAACTGCATCCTCCTGCAGCATACCATCCACACGGCTGCGGATACGCAGCTGCTTTTCCATCGGCTCGATATGAATATCGGAGGCGCCTTCACGCACAGACTGCTGTATCATGGAACGTACGATCTTTACGATCGGGGCCTCACCTACAGAATCATCTTCTTCCTTCTGGTCATCATCGCCAAATTCCGCCTTATATTGCTCTATAAACTCGTTTGCTGCCTCTTCATTCGACTTCTTGCCGTACAGCTTATCCAAAACCAGGTCAATGGACACCTGCGGTGCATAATACGGTTCCACCGTAAATCCGGTAGCCATTTCAATATCATCGACCACAGCCAGGTTATTCGGCTCCGCCATTGCCACATACAGGGTAGCGCCTTCCCCGCCAAACGGAAGCACTGATTTTTCACGAACGATCTTTTCATCTACCAGCGCCAGCACATTCGGATCGTAATTCTTCAGCTGTTCATCCGAAACAGAAGGAATGCCGTACGCAGCCTCAAAAAAGGAGCTGAAACTCTGCGCAGACATATAACCCAATGCCATCAAAGTCTCACCCAGCTTCTTGCCGGTATCCTTCTGCTGCGAAAGTGCCGCCTCCAGCTGATCCGCCGTGATCAGCCCTTCATCGATCAGCTGCTCGCCAAGCCTTTTCTTCTCACCAAATATCGCCCTGCCGCCGCTACCAAATAGTGCCATGCCCCCATTGCCTCCTGTTTTTTACTATTATATTCGTACTCATAGCACAAAAGCACGCACATCACCCACGATGCACATGGTACTGCTATATTATGCCATGAAAAACCTCAAATGGAAAGTCCCATCCGTGTATTTTTCTTATTATTTCATAAAATTTCCGTTATCTACAATAAAACTGGTCTGTCTTGTGCAAATTGCATTGCGTACGATACCGTTATTTTATTTTAACTCATATCTTCCCCCTTTGCAAATGATCAGCCCCTCGATCTCCATCACCAGCAGTTCTGTCAGGAGCTCCTGAACACTCTCTCCCTCTGCCGCCGCCAGCGCGTATAATTCTTCTGCCGAGGCCGGCGATGTCAGAAGTCGTTTTCGAATAGTAGTCCTTCGTTCCCCCTGCCATCCTTCCCCGGCCTGTATCAGTCCCTCCGGAGCCGGCTGTGCTGTTTTCTCCCGATGCTGCTGCCGGATCCGTTTCTCTGCATCTCTTCTTCTTTTCTCTTCTCCTCCTGCACGATTTCCCAGATCCTGCAGTGCAAAGACCAGATCCTCTGCACAGGTGGCAATCCCGGCGCCATCCCGGATCAGACGGTTGCAGCCCAGACTCAAGTTGTCCCCCACCCGTCCGGGTACAGCAAACACTTCCTTTCCCTGCTGCAGCGCATATTCCACCGTGATCAGCGTCCCGCTTTTTTCCCGCGCTTCCACCACCAGCACCAGATCCGCCAATCCGGATATGATACGGTTACGCTGCGGAAAATGCCATGCCGCAGCCGGCGTCCCGGGCAGATACTCGCTCAACACACCGCCTTTTCCCTGTATGGTCTGATACAGCTGCCGGTTCCCGGCCGGATAAACAATGTCCACCCCCGATCCCAACACCCCATAGCTTACGCCGCCTTCTTCCACACAGGCCGACTGGCTCAGCCCGTCAATCCCGACCGCCAGCCCGCTGATCACCGGCACCCCGGCTTTGGCCAGCTCCCGGCCAAAATAGTCTGCCGCCCGTCTGCCGTAATCGCTGCAGCGCCTTGCCCCGATCACGGCAACCATCCGAATCTCCTCCGCCGGCAGGCGCCCTTTATAGAACAACATATACGGAGCATCCGTCAGCTGCCTCAACCGCTCCGGATAGTCCTCCTCCTCAATACATACAGCCCCGATCTCTTTCTTTTCCATTTCTTCCAGCTGCCGCTTTGGCAATCCACGTGTCTTCGCCAGTTTCATCTCCGCCTTCTGCGTTTCCTTCAGATAAAAGATCCGATCGATCTCCGCTTCCGTTAATGTCCAGATCCGCTCCGCCGAACCATATTCATTCAGCAGGTTCCGCACCGATTGCGGCATTGCGCAGGCCAGTTCCGCCAGATATAAGTGATATAATCTCTTTTCCATATCCATACCCCTACCCCCAATACCTTTCTTCCACACTCCGATAGCACAGCGCTTCCTGTATATGCTTCAACGCAATATCTTCGGCCTCATCCAGATCCGCAATGGTTCTCGCCACTTTCAGTATCCGGTGATAGGAGCGAAGACTTAGATGCAGCTTCTCATACACCTGATCCATAAAACGCTGTTCCTTTTTCCCAAGGGGCACCAACTGTTCCAGTTCTTTTACCCCCATCTGCGCATTAAACTGTAATGATGATCCGGCGAAACGCTTCTGTTGCCGTTCTCTCGCACGCATCACATGCGCACGCATATCCATACTGCCGTACCTTCGCTTCTCCTCCACCTTTCCATGGATCTCCTCCGCACTCATCCGCCCCATCTCCACACACAGGTCGACGCGGTCCAGAAGCGGCCCCGACAATCGGCTCAGATACCGGCGCACCTGGTCTTCCGTACATCGGCACCGTGCACTGTCCGGATAGTTTCCGCATGGACAGGGATTCAACGCCGCTACCAGCATAAAATCTGCCGGGAATTCATAACTCGCCGTACTTCTGGCGATCAGCAGCTTCTTCTCCTCCATAGGCTGCCTGAGCACTTCCAGCGCCGCCGAAGAAAAGTGTACCACTTCATCCAGAAACAGCACACCTTTATGTGCCTGACTGATCAGCCCCGGCCTGGGCACACGCCCGCCACCGGCCAGTGCCTGCAGCGTTGCCGAATGGTGCGGTGCCACAAACGGTCTCGTACGGATCAAAGTCCGCTCCTCCCCCAGCAGCCCGGCCACACTGTAGATCTTCGATACTTCCAGGCTTTCTTCCTCGGTGATCGGCGGCAGTATCCCGGCCAGCCTTCTGGCTGCCATCGTTTTGCCGGCTCCCGGCGGTCCGATCATCAGCACATTATGAAAACCGGCTGCCGCGATCTCCATAACACGCTTCACACATTCCTGCCCATACAGATCTGCAAAATCTTCCGCCACGCCGCACTCTGCTGTCCATGCATCTTCCCGAACCGGCGGAAACTCCTGCGCCTGCCGTTCCCGCGGCAGTCCCAGATAGCGGTACGCCTCCTCCAGGCTGCGGATCCCCGCCACCTCGATCCCGCTGACCGCAGCACCTTCCTTTGCATTCTCCTTCGGAAGCAAAAAACGCCGGATCCCCTGCGCCCGTCCTTCCAATACCATAGGCAGCACACCACGGATCGGCCCCACATCTCCCTCCAGCCCCAGTTCCCCGGCTATGAACAGCCCCTCCACGCTCTCTGCCGGCAGCATCCCCGCCGAAACCAGCATCCCGATCGCAATCGGCAGATCATATTGCGTACCTTCCTTGTACAGATCTGCCGGTGCCAGATTCACCGTGATCCTCTGCGGCGGCAGCGAGATCCCTGTATTCTTCAGTGCCACGCGCACACGCTTCTCCGCTTCCCGCACTTCTGCCGAAAGACGCCCCACCATTTCCAGCTGCGGCAGTCCGTTAGAGACATCCACCTCCACACAGACGATCCGGCAGTCAATGCCCGTAATGGCACCGGTATTCACTTTTGTTACCAATTCAAAAACCTCTCTTTCCTTTATTAATCTGTTCAAATACATATAAAAAATATGAAATCTCTTCTGTCACAGAATATGACAGACTCCCGGCTGAGCCGGAAAAGAAAACCTGCAGCAGGCCTTTTCAGAAATCGGCGCTGCATCTGCTGATCTTACATCCTAATAAATCCCTGTATTTTATCCATCCAAAACACCTTACACCCTCATCACCTCCCAATCTTTTTTCTTCCAAATCAGCGAAATCCCGCTTTCATCCTGATCCAGCTCAGATAGAATACGCTCTTCATATAACTGATGATAAATGCAAGCAGGCGCCTTTTGGAGTTGCCGAACAGACGCTTATCAAAGGTGATCGGTGTTTCCACCACCTTCAGTTTTTTCCCCCTTGCCTGTTTTTTCAGTTTCAATTTCAGCAATACTTCCTGTAATACATCATAATTCTTACAGATCAGTTCCGGTTCCACTTCCTTGAGCCGGCAGGTATGATACAGGCGAAAATCCGTAGACATATCCTTCGCCCGGATCCCCAGGACAAAACCATAGACCGTGTTCAGGATATGCGACATGATCTGTGAAGTAACGCTGTCCTTATTCACGCCTCCCTTTGTATAACGGGAACCGATCGCAACATCCGCTCTCTCTTCCATAAAGATCCGATAGATATCCGGAATATAAACCGGATTGTGTGATCCGTCGCTGTCCATGATGAAGAATTTCTGATACTCTGCATACCGGATCCCGGTGCGGAATGCCCCGCCAAATCCGGCTTCCTCCTCATTCACATAACGAACGCCATTTTCTTCGCACACTTTCCTGCTGTTGTCCAGCGGTTCCATCGAATCGATCACAACGATCTCATACGGCTCTCCGCATTCCTGCAGTTTTTCCTTAATCTGCGGCAAAAATATGCGCAGATTCTCCTCTTCCTTATAGGAAAGCAATACCATACTGATTCCGTTTTTTAATGCTTCTGACATTCTGTTATCCTAACCTTTTCTGATCATCTGTCATTCTATTCTTCTCTGAAACCATCGGCTGCTGCTGAAAGCATGCAGTCTACACCTGTATAAGGCCCTTCTAGAAACGCTTCAAACTGTATGCAATGGTATCATATCTTTCGGATTAACGCAAGTAGATTTTTACATAAAAAGAAGCCCCTGCATCAGAGGCTTCTTTCATTATATCAGGAATTCTTATCTCAATTTGTTTGCCATACCGTCCGGATCTACCGCATACTGGATCGCCATATCTCTGGTGATACGGCCTTCCTGGAACAGATTGGTAATAGAGGTATCCATAGAGATCATACCCAGTTTTGCATTGGTCTGCATTACGGAGAGCAACTGATGGGACTTACCTTCACGGATCAATGCACGTACAGCGGAGTTTGCGATCATTACCTCGAATGCTGCTGCACGTCCCATACCGTCTGCCGTCGGGATCAGCTGCTGGGAAATAACGGCTTCCAATACGTTTGCCAGCTGTACACGGATCTGCTGCTGCTGATGCGGCGGGAATACGTCGATGATACGATCGACGGTAGATGCCGCACCGATGGTATGCAGTGTGGAAAGCACCAAGTGTCCGGTTTCTGCTGCGGTTACCGCAACGGAGATAGTCTCAAAGTCACGCATCTCACCGACGAGGATAACATCAGGGTCTTCACGAAGTGCTGCACGAAGCGCATTTGCATAACTCATAGAGTCAAAGCCGATCTCACGCTGGTTTACCATCGACGTCTTGTGCAGATGCAGGTACTCGATCGGGTCCTCCAGAGTGATGATATGACAGTCTCTGTGGTCATTGACCATATTGATAATGGATGCAAGGGAGGTAGACTTACCGGAACCGGTAGGACCTGTCACCAGGATCAAGCCTCTCTTTCTGGTATACAATTCTACAAATGCTTCCGGCAGGCCCAGCTGCTCCGGGTTGGGAACTACGGTATTTACGGTTCGGAGCGCCATGGCAACGGAACCACGCTGACGGAATGCATTGACACGGTAACGTCCGATCGGATCCACCGCAAAGGACATATCCAGCTCACCTTTACTGTTGAAGATTTCACGCTGATGATCTGTCGTGATCGAAAGAAGCACTTCCAGCGTATCATCCGGGGTCAGGATCGGAAACTGCTCCATCCTTACCAGGTGACCGTTTACACGCATCATCGGCGGCAACTGTACCGTCAGGTGAATATCGGAAGCCTTTGCCTGCTGTGCTACCAGTAACACATCGTTGATTCTGATTGACATCCCTTTACCCTCTTTCTCTTTATATTTTTTCTTTTACTTCTCCTTAAATCCAGGAAACAATTACCCTTTTGACATTATAGCAAATTTTCACCATATCTGTAAAGCAATATTTCAAATAGCATTCTTACGCCTGTTACAGAGCCTTCTTTCCCGACTTGTCAGTCATCTTTCCCTTACTTTCTGACCAGTCTCCTCTGCCTAAAAGGTTTGCGGTTATGATCAGCGGAAACACATGGTAGTCCGGATCAAAAATCCCCCTTTGCACCAGATAAAATACCGCACATATTGATAAAATGTACATACGATAGATCATATTCTCCTTCATCAGCCGCCATTGCATCAAAGTACAGATCAGCATCGTTAGCACAAACCCTACCAGACCATATATAAGATACATTCTTGCATAAGAAGAATCTATAAAATTATATTCCCCATTCTGAACAAAACTATGTTCCGCCTGAAAGTATTTCGTATAATAATTTCCCAAAAAAGAGAACGACAGTTCCTGCATCAACCTGTGCGGTGGCTCCAGTCTGCCGGCAAAAGATTCCAGTATCCGATTTCCGCTGAAACGCTCTAAGAACTCCGGTTTATACAGGCCCGCCAGCAGCATAAACATTCCTCCTATAAGCGCATAAGATGATAAAAAAACATATTTCACCGGTTTCGAAATGCGTTCCGATATCTCCCATCCTTTTACCTGCATTATATATTTCACAAGACTCCCCGCCAATAGAAGCCCTGCGCACAAAAGAGCAACTCTTCCATCAACAAGAAGAATATTCAATATGCTCAATATAACTACGCACAGGTAATCGTACCATTTGAGACACCCGTCTTTAACAAACGCTATCATAAGCAGTACAAAGCACACGTGCCCGGCAAATCCGGTGGGACCTGTCATACCAAACGCATGTCTTACCCTTCCGTTTCGTATCAAGTCATAGTGCGAAGGCAAGATATTAAGGGCAGTCACCACAACACATAACCCCGTCACAATACTGACTATCCAAATGCTGTAGCGCAGGATCTTATGAAAATCCTTTTTATAAGACGCCACGATCAACAACGCCAGATTAAAAATGTAATTATCGTTCCATTCTCTCATATGGAACGAATAAAACCATCCAAGTGCTATAAATGATATACTTATCAATTGATCCCGCTGTTTATCCATTTCCACTAATACGGTAAAAACCGCCGGGATCACAATAAAGAGCCGCAAATTGATCATACTGTCAATAAGCAGCCTGATCTGCCCCTCCGTCATTGTCCCGTTTGCCAGTTTACGCACAAGCAATTCGATAAACAGTATCACAGGAGTCACAGCTAAAACGTGAGAAAGAAGATTATAAGCCAGTGCAACATAGTAGACTTTATCCATCTTTTCTTTATATTTTCCCAATAGCTCTTTCAAGCTCGATTCTTTCAAAATAATCATCCTCCGAAACATAAAAACAATATATGGATAATAGCATATTTACTTCTTCAAATCAATGCAAACCAGCTTTTTCTCAAAACCTTTGTAAAGCCCTCTTCTTATTGTTTTTCTTGATTCATACATCAAAAAAATATATAATACAAGAGAATATATGTAATTACGATATTTTTGAAAGGATCTAAATATATGTCTCCCAAAATCCCCCTGTTCCGTTTCGGAAATAATCCGAAAAAATACCCTTTGTATGCAGGTTTGCTGACTTTATTGCTTTACATTATCATTCTCAGCTGTTGCCATATCATAGGCTATGATAATAATACTCTGCTCTCCGGCGATCTGTATCAGCAGTACATTGCATTTATTCGTCTTTTTATCGACGTGTTACGCGGCAAGGGAAATCTATGGTATTCCTTTTCATTATACCTGGGCAGTCCGACTGCAGCTACATTTGCATACTACTGTCTCAGCCCATTTAATCTGCTTTATTTAATCCCGGGGATATCCTCATCTGCAATGACTATTGTGGTGATCATCTTAAAACACGCTCTTGCAGCCATATGTTTTCAATTATTCACGCAATATGGGTTAAAAACTAACAGCCGTCCTACACTTCTCTTCTCCATAGCTTATGCCTTGTGCGGTTTTGCCGTAACAATGCAGATGCATATCATGTGGCTGGACGCCTTTTACGTATTGCCGATTCTTATGCTTTTCCTCATACGTTTCGTGCAGGGGGCTTCCTTTCTTCCGCTGATTCCCTCATACGCCTATCTTTTTATAACGAATTTTTATATGGGATATATTATCGGTATTTTTTCATTCCTCTGCTTTATTGCTCTCCTTTTCATCCATATGAAGGATTTTCATAAAAAAACTATTATAGACAGCATAAAAAAGGGCTGTTTATTTGCATTTTCCGTATTACTTGCTGCCGGTTGCTGCGCCGCCATCCTGCTGCCTTCTGCTCCACAGCTTTTGGGACAGCGTAGCGGCGATATCGTAGGCTTTCGTATGGTACCCATCACTATTCTTGACGTTTTTAACAATCTATTTCTTGGCCAGATGCAGAGTATGGGATCCCCTATCCCTTTGATCTACTGCGGTCTTCCGGCTCTGCTTTTTTTCCCCCAGTTTTTTCTGAATAAGCAAATAAGCAAAAAGGAAAAGATTTCCGCCGCCCTGATTCTCTGTTTTTATCTGGCAGCCACACAGTTTTCTCCTCTATATGAGCTTTTGCACGCATTTGATGCTCCCAACTGGTTTGCTCATCGCTACGCTATTTGTATCTCTTTTCTGCTCCTTGTAATATCTATACGCGCTTTGCCTTTTATCAAATCCATTTCATTTCACAAAAGTACAGTTTATATTATTGTACTCATACTGATGTATGCCATTTTGATACCTATACAGCGTCTGGAACTGAACGGATATCACACCAACACTTCCGGCTGGCTACTGATAAACACACTCTTTTTATCCGCTTACCTTTTTCTTCTCCGATCCTATCAGACAGATCGACGGACCGGCCTGATCGCGCCCGTTATTACTTTCGTTTTTTGTTTAGAGCTTGTATTGAATGGCTGCAATGCTGTAAACCTCAATAATTTCAGGTATCACAGTGAAAAAGATATTGATCGCCATGATCAGCTGGAAGCAACAACCATCCATGAAATCCAAACGATAGATCAAAATCTGTACCGGATCCGGGTATTGGATGAAGATTTATTTAATGCCCCTTCCTACCATCATTATCCTGGTATAAACTCATTTGCCAGTATTGATAATGAAAATCTGCGTTCCTGCTTATCCTCATTGGGAATTGCCGCTCCCTTTGCTAACATTTATGACCAGGGATATACCGATCTGACGGATATGCTCTTCGGTATCCGCTATGAGGTGTATTTCCAGGATGATATACTGGGAGTCTTACCTGTATACCCGTCGCTGCCGATCGGCTTTATGGCATCGCCACAATTGATCGCTTGGCAAAAGAGCGACAATCCTTTTATAAACCAAAATACTTTGATCAATGCGCTATCCGGTAACGCGTATAACTTTTTTACTCCCGTTCCGCCGGAAAACATTCAGGTAAACAGTTGCAATATGGAAACTTATGCAATTGATGACGCTATCATCTGGCAGCATATTTCCGATTCCTGCCTGAACGGATACATCATCTACTCTTTAAACGAGCTCGGAAATAAAAGGATGTATGCTTATTTTCCCACCGGATCCACGCCGGAATTAGACGAGTCAACTCCGACCATCAGCGGGATCTATCCTCCTTTTCGTCTCCCATCGTATATGTCCGCAAATGCCATTACCGAGGCTGCGCGTATGGAGGACGGTTCAGGGATCATTCGTCTGGATTTTACAGCCGGTTCACATTACGATTATACTGTCAGCGATGCCTCTTTTTATCTTTATGATGACAGTCAGATTACAGAAGCATATGAAGCACTCTCCTCGCAGCCTTTTTCCGTTACCACCTGGCATGATGGTTATTTGGAAGGAGATGTGGAAGCAACCGTCGAAAAGCCCATTCTTTTCACCACGATTCCTTATGATAGCGGATGGCAGCTCATGGTGGATGATCTGCCGGCGACAGTTGATTCCGTACTGGATGGCAGTTTTCTGGCTTTTTATCTTCCTCCCGGTCGACATCATATTGTGCTTTCTTACGAAGCCCCACTTGCTTTCCCGGGGCTTATGGTAAGTGCCAGCAGTATGATCTTTTTCCTGCTTTTGATTTTTATGAAACTCAAAAAAAAGGAGACGCAAAATGAAAAATAAACCGCGCCTTTTTTATCCTATTCTTTCTTTCTTTTTAAGCATTATTATCTGGATCCTTTTTCTGGCAGTCTATAATACTTTAGGCCACGGAAACTATACGATCATCCGTGGTGATCTCTATGCCCAGTATATCGATTTTATTTCTATGTTTTTGCGCGTATTAAAAGGTGAAGAGAGTCTTTGGTATTCCTTTTCCATCTATCTAGGTTCCGGAACCATATTGACACATGCCTACTATTGTTTCACCCCATTCAACCTGCTCTATCTGTTGGACTTTATCTCCATCCCTGCTATGACCACCGTAATAATCGGTTTAAAATTTGCTCTGGCAGCATCCACCTTTACTGTTTTCGCCAATAAAGTCTTGAAACAGAACGGATTTTCTGTATGTATGTTTGCCTTATTCTATGCGTTTAATTCTTTTTCCATCAGCTTTTATTTTAATATGATCTGGCTTGATGCGCTCTATATGCTGCCTATTCTGGTTTGGCTGCTGTTCGAACTGGTTGATAACGGTCGTTATTTAATGCTAACTTTCTGCTGGTTATATCTTTTTATCACCAACTTTTACATGGCTTATACTCTCGGTATTTTCGGTCTGCTTGTTTTTTTCGCTTTACTGATACTGCGCACGGAGCACTTTGACAGATCTGTATTTCGCAGATATCTCACCGGTAGCATCCGTTTTGCGGCATCTGTTCTTCTTGCCGCCGGCCTTTCTGCTGCTATTCTTTTGCCATCCGCAATTTATATTTTGTCTCATCTTGCAACGGATAATTTTGAGTTCAACGAACTAAAATGTTCTCTTTTCGACATTATTAATGCTATGTTTATCGGCACTATGCCCCATCAAGACAACACCACTCCATTGCTATACTGCGGGATCCCTACACTGCTGTTACTTCCATTCTATTTTACCTGCAAACGTTTTTCACTGAAAGAACGACTCCTTTCTGCCTCCTTACTGCTCTTTTTTATCCTCGGCACTATATATCTCCCGTTATTCATAGCCTTACACGCTTTTGATTATCCAAATTGGTATAGTTTTCGATTTACCTATATTATGGCTTTTATCAACTGTGCTTTATGCTGCCGTTTACTGGTTTCTTCCGGATCCATATCACAAAAGTGCCTGTTCTTTTACGCTTCCGGACTGATTCTGTTTTATTCCTTCATGATGAGATTTTGGCCACTGTCTGCCGATTCTGTTGATGTCACTTCCGGTCCTTTGGAATTTGCAGTCAATATTATATTCCTGGTCTTTTGGGGCTGTTATTTTTCTCGCATCTCCAAAAGAAAAAACTCCGAAAAAAAACATATCTTTTATATTTCCATCGGCTTAGTCTTTCTTATAGCAGAAATCGTTTTAAACAGCTGGATCTGTATGAAACATACCGCCCGAAAACCTCTGTCGGAAAGCGAATTCAACCAATGGTATTATTCCGAAAAGGCTGTTATTGATCAGATCAAAGCGGAAGACAACGGATTTTACCGCATCAGTTCTGTAAATGAAAGATCCAATAATGCCCCGTCCCTTTTCGGTTATGCCGGATTCAATACTTTTTCTACTTCAGATGTTTTTGATTTACGTAATGCACTGCACCATCTGGGTATATGTACTGTCAACCGAGCGATTGAAGAAATTGGATATACGCCTATTACATATATGCTATTGGGGAGAAAATATACCATTACGCTTTCTCCGTATTCCGCCGAAACAAAGACAGTAACAAAAGAAACTTATATTCCTGCCACGATCCAAAAAGAGGACTATGCACTTCCCCTTGGATTTATGGTCAGTAATAATATTAACTCTTATGTGCCGGGCAACAATCCCTTTAATAATCAGGAAGAACTTTTACGTTGTATGACCGGCCAGGAATGGTCCTTTTTCGAGCCTTTATCTATTGATCGTCTGGAACAGGTACAAAGAAATATGCGTCTTGATCAAATTGGTGACCGATATGCTTTTACAAGAAAAACCTTCCTGATCCCCACTGCTTTTTATCTGTTTTCTTATAAACAACCTTACGGAAAGACCCTCTATGGCTGCTTTTCCTATGAAACTCCCGAAGCACGCTCCAGCTCTGCCGTGATCATAGCAGATCATCAAGGTCTGTCGGATGATATGGTTCTTTCCTACGGCTGCATACATTCCGGTATAAACTTACCGGAACAATACCCTCAAGACTATACAAGTATCGGAGTTTATTTCACCAATCCATCACAGGTCTCCGAATACTGTGACGGAATGTATTTTGCGTTGTATGACAATAAACAATTACCGAAAATCTACAATGATCTTAACCAATATAGCTGGAATATCACATCCGGCACCGGAACTCTGATCAAGGGAAATGTGGTTGCCACAGAATCCAGAAGTACACTTTTTACAACAATTCCATACGAAAATGGATGGAGTGCAACCGTTGACGGAATGCCCACGCCGCTTTCCGCAACACTGGAAAACGCTTTCCTTTCCCTGGAACTAACCCCCGGTCCGCATGACATAGAGCTTCGTTATACCGCTCCGGGAAGTCACTCAGGCAAATGGATCAGTATAGCTTCTTTGTTCCTATTGCTGGTTAAAATAATAGCCCATTCCAAGCATAAAAGATTAAGATGATAATAGCAAAAAAAATCCCCCGCTTTCGCGGGGGATCCCATTTCTCGTACTTTTTCGATTATTTTACTACGATCGGAGTAGTGTTGCCGCCACGGCCCTTGGAACCTGTTGCATCGGAGTTCAGGATCCATACGGAAAGGCTGTTGGTACCGGTGATCTCATAGTTGATATCATTTGCAGTGAAAGCGCCGCCACCAACTCTGGTAGACTTCAGGCTGGCTGCCAGATCTCCGGAGGTGCTTACACCAAGGATTTCCTTTGCTGCGCTTGCAACCGGATCATTTGTTCCATCCAATACGGTAGCGTTGTGTGCACCAGACGCAATACTTGTTGCACCATTATAGCGGGAATCATTTACTACTTCCGGATCCATCATTGCGGTCAGGACTGCGGTGTGCAGAGAGTCTGCCAGCTGGGTATCTGCGGATACCTTGCTCTTCTCAATGTACTTGATCAGCTGCGGTGCCATTACACCTACCAAGATCGCCATAATAGCGATTACTATGATTAGCTCTACCAGTGAGAAACCTTTGTTGTTCTTCATTTTTACTTCCTCCTTTTTGGAATATTTGTTTTGTTTTTTTTCAGGCTCCCTTTCGGTTGCCTCGTGTTTTGTTATGATTTTAGTATAGTATTTCCGAGAAATAATTCAAGGGCATCGATGTCGTCTTTTTCTTGATTCATGTGTTTTCTTTCTGTCTGGTCTTCGAGGGCTGCCCGGATCATAGCAGTAAATAAGATTCCGCCGTCAGGCGGAATTGGCTATAGAGCCAAAAAATCCCCCGCTTTCGCGGGGGATCCCATTTCTCATACTTTTCCGATTATTTTACTACGATCGGAGTAGTGTTGCCGCCACGGCCCTTAGAACCTGTTGCATCGGAGTTCAGGATCCATACGGAAAGGCTGTTGGTACCGGTGATCTCATAGTTGATATCATTTGCAGTGAAAGCGCCACCACCAACTCTGGTAGACTTCAAGCTGGCTGCCAGATCTCCGGAGGTGCTTACACCAAGGATTTCCTTTGCTGCGCTTGCAACCGGATCATTTGTTCCATCCAATACGGTAGCGTTGTGTGCACC
>JAGBMJ010000141.1 GCA_017634975.1 Lachnospiraceae bacterium
GCAATTTGGTGAAAAAGAGACTATTATAGATAAGATTGCCGATTTGAAGGAGCAGCGTCGTGCGAAGCAGCCGCTGGAGTATGCCAGCGCCGGGTCTACCTTCAAACGGCCGGAGGGGGCATTTGCGGGAAAACTGATCTCGGACGCGGGGCTGAAGGGCTGTGCGATCGGGGATGCCTGCGTTTCGGAAAAACATGCGGGTTTTATTGTGAATAAAGGAAATGCCTCTGCCGATGAGATCTACCGGCTGATCCGGGAAGTACAGGATAAGGTGCAGCAGACCTCCGGGTATCTGCTGGAGCCGGAAGTGATCATGCTCGGAGAATTTTATACGCAATAACGGAAATCGTTTCCGTTATTGCGTATAAGCCTCCGGCAGGATGCGCACTCGCATGCAAGGAGATCAGCCGCTAAAGCGGCACATGCTCGGCGCGACTCATAAACGAAACAGCAAGCTCTTTCGTTTATGAGTATAATAAAATCGGATCGGAAAGAAGCAGTATGAATCAGGACGAAGCGGTACAAAATCAGGGGCGGACCATGAAGAAGCCCGTACATAAACGCAGGCGGGAACTATATTTTGACGTTTTATGGATCTTTGCCATTTATTTTATGATCTTTTCCTATTCGGAAGGGGCGAATTCCTATACCATGTGCGAAGTGGCTACGGTGCCTTACTATGTATGCCTGTTGTTTTCGGCGTTTTCCCGTTTTCCGCTCTGGCTGTGTCTGATGATCTCGGGAGCATTGCTTCTGGATAAGGATGAGAGCATCCTGGTGATCTGGAAAAGGCGTATCAGCCGTGTCGCGACCATTCTGCTTCTGGCATCGTTTGCATATTATATGAATGAAGTGCTCTCGGGCAGGGAAGCGTTTGATCTGACGCGTTTTATCCCTGATCTGTACAGCAGGGATCAGATCCCGCAGTTCTGGTATCTGTATGCGTATCTGGGCTTTCTGATCTGTCTGCCGTTTCTGCGGCCGATGGTCAAGAATATGCGCAACAATGTATTTCTGTACCTGATCGCCGCCGTATTTGTGCTGTCCTCGATCCTGCCGCTGATCGATGCCAAGATCCTGCTGGAACGCTACAGCCTCAATCCGAATATGAAGCTGGAATGGCTGATGGAAGTCATCTTTATCTATCCGGTGATGGGATATTTCTTCCATCACAGACTGGAGCAGGACGTATGTAAAAAGCTCGCTCCGCTCCTGATCGCGATCGATCTGGTCTGGATGGTCTATTATGTCTATATGCAGGCGATGAGCGGTGTTTCCGCCGGTAACTATGATATGTATCCTTCCTATCACAGTCCGATCACGATGCTGCACTGCGTAACCCTGTTCATTACAGCGAAGGCGTATTTCAGCAAACGGGAGAAGAGCAAATGCCAGCGCTGCATCGGCAGCTTCGGCGGCTGTTCTCTGGGGATCTACCTGCTGCATGGATTTTTTATCAACAATCGTATTGCCGCGATCGAGAAACTGCGCCTGATGCTCGGCGGGGATATCCAGAACGGAAAAGCGCTTTTTGCAGGATTACTGTGGGCATTGATCGTATATCTGATCTGTTTTATCATTACCTGGCTGATCCGCAGGATCCCGGCAATGAAGCGTCTGACTTTATAGTACCCTGATCGGAGGGCTGTATATGCGTTTTGTGATCGTCACCGGTATGAGCGGTGCGGGAAAACAGACAACGATGAAGATGCTGGAGGATATGGGCTTTTATTGTGTAGATAATCTGCCCCTTCCTCTTTTTGATCGTTTTGTGGAACTGGTCGTACGTCCCGGCGGAGAGATCACCAAAGTGGCTTTGGGGCTGGATGTACGTGCGGATCAGGATTTTGATGAAGCCGAACTGGCCCTGCAGCGGATGCGGGATAAGGGCATCTCTTTTGAAGTGATCTTTATGGATGCGGACGATGCCGTACTGATCAAGCGCTATAAGGAAACCCGCCGTATACATCCGGTTTCGGGCGGAGGAAGTCTGGAAGAGGGGATCCACAGGGAGCGCCAGATCCTGCAGAACGTAAAGAAACGGGCGGATTATGTCTTTGATACCTCCAATCTGCTCACACGCGTACTGAAGGAGGAGCTGGACCGGATCTTCCGGCAGAACCAGGAATACAGCAGCCTGATCGTCCGGGTGGTCTCGTTCGGATTCAAGTACGGGATCCCGATGGATGCCGATCTGGTCTTTGATGTTCGTTTTCTCCCGAATCCCTATTATATTGACGAATTGAAATATCAGACGGGGAATGATGCCCCGGTACATGATTATGTGATGAGCTTTCCGGAGGCGGGAGAATTTCTGCAGAAGCTGACGGATATGCTGCAGTTTCTGATCCCGAATTATATCAAAGAGGGCAAACATCAGCTGGTGATCGCCGTGGGATGTACCGGAGGTAAGCACCGGAGTGTGACACTGGCAAACGAGCTGTACGAAAGCCTGCATAAACAGGGGAATTATGGAATCACGATCACACACAGAGACGAAAAACTCTAATTGGCCGCAGTGGCTGTTCTGGCCGGTTTTATTGGTCTGCCTTTTGCCGACCATTTTTTTTATGTGGCAGGATACCTACCGCAGCGGAGACGAGATCATCACGTACGGTATGGCCAATGAGCCGGAACAGGGCTGGATGTTTTCCAAAGGCCGGATCCGTGCGTATCTGGATACGGAGATCTTCGGAGACGGTGCGGGTGGTGTTCCGGGCAATCTGTTCAGAGCGGCAAAGGATGTGCTGCAGAATAAGAAGCAAGCCGCTTTTTTTCAGATGGAGCGGCCGTCAGAGACCGGATGGTATACCGGCGCAGAGATGCAGGACTATCTTGCAATCACCGAAGGGGAATCTTTTCGTCCGGGCGATATCTACCTGAACGGAATGGGGGACGATGCCAATTCGTTTCTGTACTATCTGCTGCTGCACCTGATCTCGTCCGTTGCACCTGCGATCTCTGCCGGTAAATGGAGCGGGTTTGTACTGAATCTGCTCTGTCTGGTGGCAAGCCTGTTTCTGCTGGACGGGATCGCGGCTGTTTTTGTGGAAAAAAGAGGCACCCGCTGGCTGATCCTCTTTCTCTATGGATGTTCCGCGGCGGCGGTGGGGGTATTTACCAATATCCGTCCGTATGCGCTTACGATCGTGACACAGGAAGCGCTGCTGTTTTTGCACCTGAGGATGCTGACGAGGCTGGACCGGAACGGTACAGCAGATGCGAAACGCTATATCCTTTGGCTGGTTCCGGTGTATGTGCTGGGGTATATTTCACAGTACACCACAGGGATCTGGGCCGTATGCCTGGCACTGTATACGATCGTCCGGGCAAAGGGGCATAGTGAATTTCTTCGAAGCTATATGATCACCGGTATCCTCGCGGTGATCCTGGGCATCCTTGTGGATCCGATGTCCGTGCTGGGATTGCTCTCAAAGCTGAAAGGTACGCAAAGCAGCGGTATGGCAGAGATTTTCGCTGCGATGCTGCAGGCCGGTGTGGAAGGTGTCTTTGGCACACCGCTCTGGCTGCTCCCGGCGGGGGCGCTGGGCGGGATCGCGCTGTATCGCTATCTCAGTGCGGAAAGCCGGCCGCAGATCCGGCAGATCACGTATTTCTGCGGGCTTCCGGTTGTTTATGCGCTTCTTTCCACCTTTTTGATGAAGGGACATAAGATCAATATCATACTGCCCTACTTTTTTATCCTGCTGGGGATGCTGATCGCATATGCTGCAGGTGAGCCGAAGCGGTGGAAGAGGATCCTGCTGGTCGTATGTTTTCTTTTCTGGGCGGGCGGGATGTTCAGTGATCTGTCTCAGAAGAAAAAAGAGGAACGGAAGGACTATCTGCTGCTGGAGGAGCAGCTGGCACAGCAGGATACGGACCGTATCGTCTTTCTTCGTGACCATGGCGCCGGCTATGATAAGATCCCGTTACTGGGACAGTATGAGCAGGTTTACCTCTGGACGGCAGACGACGGCTGGGAGGACTATGCGGCGGAAGTATCGCAGGCACTGGGAGAGGATGGTCTGCTGCTGCTTGATGGCGATCCGGAAGAACTGTGGCGGGAGGCGCAGGCCGCCGGGATCGCGGAAGGGAAGCAGACGGAAGTGCTGTTTGATAACGGGCAGAGCAGGCTGGTACGGATACAGGCAGTAAAATAGTAACTCTTTGGGTGTTGATTTATCTTGCCCTCCCCTCGAGGGGAAGGCATATTGTATTTTTCAGAGGTAATACATGTCATTTTCTTCGGAAGTAAAATCGGAACTGGATAAGCAGATCGGAGCATCCCGTCACTGCCAGATCGCAGAGATGGCGGCCTATGTGGCAAATATTGCTAAAATTCAGGATGGGAAATTGCGGTTTCATAGTGAAAACGATAGACTTTTGAAAAAGGTCTTTACATTGCTGCAAAAAACATATAGCATTAATTCGGATGAAGAAGGGGAAGGCAGTCAGCTTACGGTCTCGGATGCGGCGCAGGTTGCGTATGTAACGGAGTCGGTGCATTATGCGGAGATGCAGGGCGGTGCCGTTTCGCCTTTGCTGCTAAAAAACAGCTGCTGCAGACGGGCGTATCTGAGAGGGTGTTTTGCATGCATCGGTTCGATGAGTGATCCGGAAAAGAGCTATCATCTGGAGTTCTACTGCAGTGGGGATATGCAGGCCGGGCAGCTGTTGGAAGTGCTGCAGGAATTTGGTATAATGGCCAGGAGCACGGTACGCAAAGGGCACACGATCGTCTATCTGAAAGAGAGTGAAGCGATCGCGGAATTTCTGAATGTGGCCGGTGCGGTACAGGCGATGATGGAGCTGGAAAACCTCCGGATCGAAAAAGAGCTGAGAGGAGACGCCAACCGCAGGGTGAACTGTGATACGGCAAATATCCAGAAAACGCTGAACGCAGCAGAGCGGCAACTGGAAGACATCCGGTATCTGGAGCGGTATTACGGGCTGCAGAGACTGAATGATCCGTTACGGCAGATGGCAGAGGTAAGGCTGGAGTACCCGGAAGCGACACTGGCAGAGTTGGGAGAACTGCTGGATCCGCATGTGGGTAAATCCGGTGTGAACCACCGGCTGCGGAAATTGTCGGAGATCGCGGAAGAACATCGTAACCGGAATTCGTAGGGAACATCAGACGAAGCTTGGGGACAGAGAATGGGAGGAAAACTATGGAAAGAACAGTAGCAGTGGCATTGAAAGACGGCATTGACGCGGATATCGTATCCGTACTGGTGCAGACCGCATGCAAGTTTGACAGCAGGGTGTATCTGAAAGAAGGTATGCGCCGCGTGAATATGAAGAGTATCATGGGAATGATGAACATGGTGGTACCCAAGGGCAGGGAAGTGACGGTGATTGCGGAAGGGGATGATGAGTCCGCAGCGGTGGAAGCAGTGGAGAATCTGCTGGCCGGTTGAATCGCGCATCCTTCGCCTGCGTGACAGAGATCTCCTCAGGGGGGAAAGCAGAGGATGGATTTACAGACCCTGCGATTTCAACAGCAGGTAGACACACCACAATAAGAATAAGTGAACGGGGTAGAAAGCGTAGAAGAAATATTTCGGCTGTCTGCCCCGTTTTCCATTGTACAAAGAGACCGGGATGAGACATCCCAGAGCAAAGAATTCCCGTGGGCTCGAGAGGGTCAGGATCAGACAGCAGAGCGCGGCGGCCGGTACCGGATAGTACCGGAGCAGCCAGACCGCACAGATCGCCAGAACACCGATAAAGCTGTAATCGGTATACAAAAAAGCAGCAACACAGCAACCCAGCGCGATGAGCAGGGTATACAGAATGCAGCGGTAGAGAACGAAGGTAAACGGAGCCATCTCTTTTCCGGCACCCGTCCGGAAGAGGGCAAGCTCGTGTTCAAAGCTCTCCATTGCCAGGATCACGGCGGCTCCGATGAAAAGTGTAAAAAACACGTTCTGGGAGTGCCAGAGAAACGGTCTGTGGGTAAAAGCCAGGTCAAAAGGGATCTCCGAGAGCAGCGCGAAGATACCCAGGCGCAGCAGGTACTTTTTCCTGCTTTTGGTGTGCTGCAACCCTTCGATCAGCAGGAAGATATAGATGGGGAAAGCGATACGGCCGATATCCCGATGGATATTGTAAATATCCCAAAGGGTTCCTTTTCTGCTGCCATGCAATAAGAAAGACAGCGTCGACGCACCGATATGATCGATCAGCATGGTGATCAGCGCGATCCACTTCAAAACGGATGCCGGAAACGGATTGGTCGGTTTTACGGAAAATGCCCCATAAAAGGGAGGATGCCAGGCAAATCTTTGGAGATTCACCTGGCATAAATTATGAAAAAGTTTTTCTGATAATGTCTTATTCGGTTCTTCGGACTTTTTATTATCTCTGTCCTTCGATGATATTATCATAATCTAAAAAAATGGATGAATGATGTGTATATGATTAACTTAAACAAAACAAATTATGAACGGAATATGAACGGAACTCACGCCTTTTCCGGCTCCGGATATTCCACGCCGAAAGTCTCCACGGTCATTGTTTTGATCTTCTGTTCCTTCTTCGGACGGTCGCTGTAATCCGTCTCGGTCTCGGCGATCGCATTTACCACTTCCATCCCCTCGGTTACCTTACCGAATGCAGCATATTCCCCATCCAGGTGCGGAGAGGTCTTGTGCATGATGAAAAACTGGCTGCCCGCAGAGTTCGGCATCATGGATCTTGCCATGGAAAGTACGCCGGGGGTGTGCTTTAAGTCATTCGCGAAACCGTTGTGGGAAAACTCACCCTTGATGTGGTAGCCCGGGCCGCCCATACCGCTGCCTTCCGGGTCACCGCCCTGGAGCATAAAGCCCTTGATCACACGGTGGAAGATCAGGCCGTCATAAAAGCCCTTTTTGATCAGACTGATAAAGTTATTGACCGTATTCGGTGCGATCTCGGGATAGAGTTCTGCCTTCATCACGCTGCCGTCGGTCATAGTGATCGTTACGATCGGATTCTGTGCCATAAGATATTCTCCTTTTTTCGGGTATTGTATAGACAATGCAATCATTGTAGCGGATTTTCTGCTTTATTTCAACAGAAAAATGTGGTATAGTGATACTATGAAAAAACAGACAATTTTGATCGTTCATAACAGATATCTGATCCCCGGCGGGGAAGATGTGGTGGCGGAGAATGAAGCTGCGCTGCTGAAGAGTCACGGGCATAAGGTGCTGAGCTATATCCGGGATAACAAGGAGATCACGGAATACGGCAAAGGAAAGAAGCTGCTTTTGTCCGTAACGATGTTATTTTCGTGGAAGACCTATTTTGACATACGGCGGATCATCCGGGAGGAGGGTGTGGATGTGGTGCATGTGCACAACACCCTGCATCTTGTGAGTCCGTCGGTTTTTTATGCTGCAGTGGCGGAAGGGGTGCCGGTGGTACAGACCATGCACAATTTCCGTATGCTCTGTCCGGCGGGAACGTTTTTCCGCCGGGGGAAGATCTGCGAAAACTGCGCAAGACAGGGGCTTGAGTGCGCGGTAAAGAACAGCTGTTATCGGAACAGTTTTCTGCAGACGCTGGCCGTTACGGGGATGACACAGTTCCACCGGATGACCGGGATCTGGAAAAAAGTACATTTTATCGCATTGACGGAGTTTAACAAAGAGAAACTCCTGATGCTCAACCGCGGGTGCAAACGGATCGATCCGGAAAAGGTGTATGTGAAGCCGAATTTCACAAAGGAGCCGGATGAAAAGGGGGAGATCACTTCATCCGAACTGGCTGTTTCCGGCAAACCGTATTATGTTGTGATCGGACGCATCGAGCGCCTGAAGGGCAGCGCAATGATCGCCAAAGCGTTTGCAAGGACCAGGAAACGTGTGATCTTTATCGGATCCGGTGAGCAGGAGGGGACACTGTGCTGTTACATCAGCCGCAACCATCTGCAGCGGATCGAGCTGGCAGGACAGCTCTCCCATGACGAGGCGATGCGCATCCTGTCCGGGGCACAGGCGCTGGTGACAGCCTCCCAGTGGTACGAGACCTTTGGCATGGGTGTGATCGAAGCCTATGCGAGAAAGGTTCCGGTGATCGCTCTGGACCAGGGCAATATCGGCAATCTGGTGATCGATGGCGTGACCGGCAAGAAATTTAAGAATAACGTAGACTCCCTGAACCGTGCGATTGCGGCATTTGAGAAGCTGGATCGGAAGCAGCTCGGAGAGAATGCCTATAAAGAGTATCTGGAGAAGTATTCGGCGGAAGGAAACTACCGCATACTGAAGGAAATCTATGACCGGATGACCGGGGAAAACTGACGGGAGAGACGGCCACAGTGTATCGTATCGCGCATATATTGGCTTATTTCCTGAATGGGACGGGAAAGTGGCCGGACTATATCGATTGGTATATGGCATCGTGCCGGGCAAACAGCACGATTGATTTTTTTATTTTTACGGATGATCACTCACTTGCGAAATGGGAAGAGACACCGAATATCCATATCGTCTATATGACCTTTGGTGAGGTGACAGACCGGATCCATGAACGTCTGGGACCGGTGAAGATCACGAAGCCCTATAAGCTCTGTGATATGAAACCCGTATATGGTCATATTTTCCGGGAGTGGATCAAAGATTACGATTTCTGGGCATTCGGGGACTGCGACCTGATCTTCGGTGATCTGCGGAAGACTTTTACGGATGCTTTTCTGGATCGGTATGACTGGTTCCAGATCCTGGGGAATCTGGAGATCATCCGCAATACGGATGAGGTAAACCAGTATTACCGGCTGCAGCGGCCGGAGTGGTCAAAACACCGGGATTTCATCTGGGACAATATCATGCGCGAGGAGGAAAATCAGGCGTTTGACGAGCAGAATGGCCTGCCGATGATCCTGCGTGAGAATGAAAAAAAGATCTACTGGAACCGGGAGAATTTTGTCAATATCTATCAGCCCGAAAAGGGCTACCAAAAGATGATCGACAATACGGTGCAGCATAACACGCTGTTTCAGTATTGGAAGTGGGAAAACGGCAGCATTTATCATGTGAATGCTCTGACGGGAAAAAAGAAGGAATATCTGTATATCCATTTCAGCAACCGTAAGCTGAAGACGATACCGTATGAAGGGCAGGACGAAGTTTTTATTACCGTCAATTCCGAATTGAAAAACAGCATACACCGGAAGGATACCTTTGCAGGCGGGGATTTTGTGAAGGTATATACAAAGAAGATCCGGGAGTATATCAAGTGGCATCTGACCCATCTGCATGGGAAAGACAGATCGGAATTATAAAAGACAGATCTGATATAAAAAAGATAGCAACCGGAAGAACCGACCGTTTTGAGACGGTTACGGATGAGGTAAGGATTCAGGAACATGGCACAGGAAGATTTTCCGATCAAAAAAGAAGCGGTAGAACATTTTGCGGAAGTAAACCGCCGGCAGTGGAGCGAAGGCGCCGTAACGGCAACGGACAAATACGTCTTTGTCAATCTCTCGATGGTGAGGATGCAGATGGCGTGGGTGGTGCCTAAGCTGCTCTATGCGAAGGGCGTAGCGGATACGCTGGGGGCAAGGGTGATCGTGATCACCTGGCGGGAGCAGCCGCTTTTGGATGAGGTGTGCGATTCCTTTGGTTTTGCGCACTATTGCATCGAGAAAGAAGATAAGAAAAATCTGCGGTTTTTTGCAAAGGCGCTGATGAAGGTGCTGTTTTTTATGTTGCGTGACGGTACCGGCAGCGGGCTGCAGAAAATGAAAATACCGGTAGATTTGCCTGGCGGCAAATCTTTGAAGCGCCTCAAAGCCGGCGCGGGCTCCCCCAAGCAAAGCTTGGGGGCAGAAGAATTTAACGCGGGACGAGCGATCTATGAGGATATCCTGCGCACGTCGGAGCTCTCGACGATCCGCAGTGCAAGAAATAAGATCTGCATCAAAAAAGCAACGCATATCCTGTGGATGTTCTATACGCTGCAGGCATACTGCAAAAAGCATCCGCCGGTCTTTGCGCTGGCGGACGATGCAGCATATCACGAAGCGCTGCTGTCCTCCCTGTTCCATTCATGCGGAGCAAAGGTGATCAACAGCAACCAGGAGCAGGAGATGGTGCTTGGCTTCGATGCAAACGGTAATCCGAACCGTATGCATCTGATGATGCAGCTGAAGTACCGGGAGATGATCGATGGTCTCGGGGAGAAAGAAGTGGAACGTGCGGAGCAGATCCTGGAGGAACGTTTCCGCGGAAAGAACGGCCGGGATATCGACCGTGGCGCCTTTAAGGACAAGCGGGTGCTGACCCGTGAGGAAGCCGTTGAGGAACTGCATCTGGACCCGAAGAAAAAGAATGTCGTGATCATGGCACATACCTTTACGGATGCCGTGTACAATTACGGGGATCTTTTCTACCGTGATTATTATGACTGGACGGAGAATACACTGGCACTGGCAGCAAAGAACGATCAGGTCAACTGGATCTTAAAACCGCATCCGACGCGCAGTGCCTATCACGAATCGCAGGATTCCATCGAGGATATGTTTGCGCGGTATAAGAAGGACAATATGTTTTTCCTTTCGGATGAGTTCAGTGCGGAGAGTATCAAGAATCTGGCGGATGTGCTCATAACGATTGGAAGCAATGCCGGCGGGGAGTTTTCCGTGGTCGGTATCCCGGCGGTGATCGTGGGCAAACCGTTTTACGGAAATCTGGGCTTTACCATCGAGCCGGCATCGAGGGGAGCGTATGAGGAGTGCCTCGCACACATTCAGGATGTGAAGCCTTTATCGGAGGAACAGATCCGGACAGCGAAGAAAGCCTTTTATCTGCGCAATCAGTACGGCCCGGCGATCCTGGGGACGAAGTACGATGATGAATTCGGCAGTCTGGTCAACGAGCAGTACAGGCATATGGGCGATAAGATGGCACTGGCGTATTTTGAGAGCAACCGCGGAACGGAAAAATACAATACGCAGATCACGGAAAGTATCACGGAATATATAGAACACCATGATATGAAAACATGTAAGTATTATACGCAGGGGGTGCTGCGGGCGGAGGAACTGCAATGAGTATCGTAAACTCTATGACACATGGGCTGAAACAGTATATTCACAGGTCAAGGCAGAAAGGAAAGCATATCGTTTTTGAAGGAAAGGCGGAGCTGGATTCGACGGATCAGTTTGAAGGCTGCAACCGTCTGGCAAACGGCGTCACGTTCCTAAACAGCAGGATCGGCTATGCGAGCTATATCGGCGAGAACTGCTTTATCAAGAATACGGTGATCGGCCGCTATACCTGTATCGGCAATGATGTGATGACCATGGCAGGAGATCACCCGACGGAAAAGTTTGCGTCGATCCATCCGGCGTTCTATTCCACGCACAAACAGTGCGGTTTCACTTATGTGTCTGCGGATAAATACTCGGACTTTAAGTGGCTGGACGCAAAGAAAAAGATCACGGTGATGATCGGAAACGATGTGTGGATCGGTACGGGCGTGCGCATCATGGAAGGCGTGCATATCGGCGACGGTGCCGTGATCGCGGCAGGTGCGGTGGTGACCAAAGATGTGGAGCCGTATGCGATCGTCGGCGGGGTTCCGGCCAAACATATCAAATACCGTTTCACGGAAGAGCAGATCCGGAAACTGACGGCATTGTGCTGGTGGAACAAAGGCGAGAAATGGATCCGAAAGCATGCGGAGCTGTTTGAGGATGTCGAAAAACTGCTGGCGGAAACGGCCAAAGAGGAAGCGTAAGGATACAGGGACGGACCGATGCTGAAGAAGATTTTTGCTGTATTGGATAAAAAACAGAGGATTGAAGTATTTTTGATCATGATCGTGATCTTTATCAATTCCCTGTTTGAGCTGGCCGGGGTATCCTCGATCATGCCGCTGTTCGAAGCGGTGACAGATCCGAAGGTGATCGAAGAGAAGGCTATGTTTCAGTGGGCGATGCGCATCCTGCATCTGCAGAGCGGCACCCGGCTGATCGTTGTGATGGCGCTCGGACTGGCGGCGATCTATGTGATCAAGAACCTGTATATCCTGTGGATGAACCGCGTGATGTATAAATTCTCTTACGAGAATCAGGCGAAGCTGGCAGGTAAGATGTTTGAGTGTTACATCTGGCAGGATCTGCAGTTTCATTACGTGCATAATGTAGCGGAGCTGAACCGGAACGTGGAGCTGGATATCGCCAGTTTCTTCTATACGGTACTGAGCATCCTGCAGCTGGTGACGGAGCTTCTGGTATGCTTTGTACTGGTGGTCTTTCTGGCATTTGTGGATTTTGAGACCACGATGGTGATGGCATTTCTGATGTCGTTTCTGGTGCTGCTGTTTTTGTTTGTTTTCAAGAAACGGATGAAGTATTACGGCGCAAAAAGCCGTGTGTATTCCGAGGGCAAATCGAAATGGTTCCTGCAGTCCTTTAACGGGATCAAGGAGATCAAGACGGTCGGTAAGGAAGATTTTTTCACCGAGCAGTACCGGTCGAATTATGATAATTACGCCAAGATCATGCAGCGGCAGCAGGTGCTCAACAGCATCTCGAAACCGGTCGTGGAAATGATGTGCATCAGCGGTATCCTGGTCTTTATGGCGGTCCGCATCATGGCGGGAGCGGATATGCTGGCTTTTGTTCCGAAGCTGACGGTATTTGCCATGGCAGCCTTCCGTATGATGCCGTCCTTTAACCGTATCAGCGGATATCTCAATTCGATCATGTTCAACAAAGCGTCGGTGGATGCGGTTTATCACGATCTGGGTGAGATCGCGAAAATGACCGTAAGAAAGGAAGATTTGCCGGATGGCAAATCTTTGAAGCGCCTCAAAGCCGGCGCGGGCTCCCCCGAACAGAGTCCGGGGGCAGAACAAGAAAAAAAGGATGCTGCGGAGACGGAGCGCTGGACGCTGAAGCATAGCATCGTGGCAGAAGATATCACCTTTGCGTATGAGAGCAAACCGGATGTAACGGTATTGAACGGGGTGACGATCGAGATCCCGAGCAAAAAGTCGATCGCGCTGGTAGGCAGTTCCGGCGCCGGCAAAACAACCCTGGCGGATGTTATCCTGGGGCTGTACAAGCCGCAGTCCGGAAGGATCCTGATGGACGGAAAAGATATCCATGAGAATATGGATGCATGGCGGAGGATGATCGGTTATATCCCGCAGAACATCTATCTGCTGGACGATACGATCCGAGCGAATATCGCGCTGGGGGTACCGGAAGATAAGGTGGATGACGACAAGATCTGGGCGGTACTGGAGGAAGCGCAGCTGGCGGATTTTATCCGCGAGCAGGAGAAGGGGCTGGATACGAACATCGGTGACCGCGGTGTGAAGCTCTCCGGCGGACAGAGACAGCGTATCGGCATCGCAAGAGCCTTGTATACGGATCCGGAACTGCTGGTGCTGGATGAGGCGACATCGGCACTGGATACGGAAACGGAAACCGCGGTTATGGATGCGATTTTCCGGCTGTCCGGCAAAGTGACGATGATCGTGATCGCACACCGTATCACGACGATCCGCAACTGCGACCATATCTACAAGATCGCGGACGGAACAGCTACGGAAGTAAAATACGAGGACTTAGTTCAGTAATTTCAGGAGATAAGAAGTGGAAGATACATTGATCAGCATCATCGTTCCGGTCTACAATACGCAGAGGTACATCGGCGAGTGTATAGAGAGTCTGATGATCCAGACGTACCGGAACATCGAGATCCTGGTGGTGGATAACGGAAGCGATGACGGCACCTATGAGATCTGTCAGGAATATGCGAAGAAAGATCCCAGGATCCGTCTGATGCGCGCCGGATTCCGGCAGCAGCATGTGGCGAGAAATACGGCTCTCGAGGAAATGCGCGGGGAGTATTTTTCGTATGTGGATGCGGACGATTATGTTTCGGAAAATTATATCCAAAAAATGTATGAGACCGCAAAAGAATATGACGCGGATATGGTGATCTGCGGATATACGGCGATGCTGGAATGCCGGGACGATCTGATCGATGTGACCCGCAATACCTTCAAAGCGGATCCTTCCAAAAAACTTCGGAAGAATAACTGGGCCAAGCTGTACCGCAGCGATGTGTACCGTTCCGTCCGTTACAAAGATATGCGTATGGGCAGTGACGGCGTCTACAGTACGGAGATCTTTGAGATCTCAACGAATGTAGCCTACTGCGGCTATTCCCTGTATGCGTATCGCGCTTATATCCCGAGTGTGACGCATGCCAATTTTAACAAAGCATGGTTTGAACGTCTGGACCGTCTGTATGCCGAAGGAGACAAGAGTGAGTTTCTGCGTCTGGCAGAAAAAGGCATCCAGGTGATCAACGTGCGGCGTGAAGAACAGCTCTATCATAAGGAACTGCGGATGTTGAAAGACCGGATCGATAAAGCAAAAGAAAAAGACTATGTTCTGCGCGAGGAACTGTATCAGCAGCTGCAGGAACTGATCGGACGCTCGCATGTCGGGATCGTGAAGTTTGCGTATCTGAAACTGAAGCATTTTTATACTTCGCAGGCAGCGGCGCACCGGACCAGGACCAATTACCGCTGCAAACTGGATTAGTCCTGCCCCAGGGCAAATCTTTATTGTCTTATGAATAATCATCAGAACTTACATGTACAAGAAAACAAAAAGACGATCCTGTTGTGCGCGGCTGCGGCAGTGCTTTCCGTGGCCTTTTCTTATGTGATCAGCCGTTTCGGCGGCGCATATATCCGAAACCGTTTCCCGGCCGGTGTGATCGCGGCGGAAGGGGAGTGCTTTTTCTATACCCTGCTGTATGTGTTTGCCTTTGCACTGATATTGGTGCGGGTTGTTTGCGGACAGACAAAGCTGCAGAAAGAATGGCTGGATAAACTGATCCTGTTCTATACGCTGTTTCTGTTTACGTTTACTTTCACGTATTACGAAGATACCAAGATGATCTATGAAAATGCGCGGGTAATGAAAAGTGCCATCAAGCATGGCGAGTTTTTCCATTACTACGATTATGCATTTGTTCAGAGCCGATACCGGATGAATGCAAACTACAACGTGATGCTGTATTTCATCTACATCATCTGTTTCCTGCCGTACGATCTCTTAAATAAGATCGTTGGTGACATACCATTATACTATGGGCATATCTGGTACAATTTCATCGTCAGCCTGGTCTATATGTTTACTGCGTGGCAGGTGAAGCGCCTCTTAAAGATCTGGAGCATCCCTGCGAAGACGGCAGATCTGATCGGCATCCTGTATTTTATGAATCCGGTTCTTTTGTTCACTACGGTTGGGATGAGCCAGCTGGAGATCTTTTACATCGCCGTATTTCTGGAAGGCCTGATCCTGTTTGAAAAGGGAAAGACCGATAAAGCATGCCTGGTCTGGTCGGTTTCCGTTGCGATGAAGATGTTTCCGGTCCTGGTCGTGATCCCGATGCTTTTGCTGCGGGAGAAAAAACTGGCAAAGCTGGCACGGTATGTGGCCGAAGTGATGGGGCTGTCTTTGGTGTTTCATCTGATCTACGGAAGCTCGGAAGGGTGGATACAGAACCAGCTCTACAATCCGCATTACCGCAAGCTCTTTGCGAACCAAATCCCGGCACAGACCAAAGCGGCAGCGGTCTTTCTGGTGGTTTATCTGCTGATCCTCTTTGCCTGCTGGGCATACAAGGGAAAAGAGAATTACAGAACCACGATCCTGTGCGGCCTTGCCGTCTATACCGCATTTTTATGTTTCTGCGGCTGGAATCCGCAGTATATCGCCATGACAGGGCTATTCCTGGTGCTGGGGACGCTTCTTGCGAAGGAGCCTTATCTTTATCTGGGCATCGAAACATTTCTGTCCCTCGGCTACATCCTGACGGTGTGGTACCATTTCGGAGATGTGAACAATACGATGGTGTTGTGCGGTATTGTCGGCGGTTTCCGCTATATCGACACATTGCCGGTACTGTTTTCGGAGTTTGTGGGAGCCGTCACTGCGTTTGAGTATACGGAAGAAGTGGCGGTCAGTATCTCGACGGCAGCCGGTATCTTTCTGGTGCTGTATTGCCTGTACAGCGTTTGGAAACACAAAGAAGAAAAGACGGAAGAAGTGAATGGATCTGCATGGGACTTCCCGGCGGGCTATCTGTATCTGCCAATGCTGCCGGTGTATGCGATCCTTCTCTTTTCGGGGATACTGTCGTTTTCTTTGTAACAGGCTCCCCCGAACTCTGTTCGGGGGCAGTTAGGAGTGGTCATAATAGATGAAAGAAAGTCTGAAAAAAACTCTGCCGGTCCTTGTGGTCGGGATTCTCTTTATGATCTATGTGCTGCTGTGGTACAAGCAGTTCAGTTATTTTCACTATTCGGGAGAATCGTTCGCGCTGGATGATGCCGGGCTGCAGAATAAAGCAGCCGGAGCAAAGGAAGCGATCGTTACACCGGGATCTGATTTTCCGGAAAGGCTCGGCAGGATCGTCTTCTGGCCGACGAAGTATTCGGAGATTACCGTGGAAAACGGCGGTACAGAGCCGGTGGCGCTTGTGATCACGGATTACGAAGGCAGGGGCGACGTATCTTTTCAGGAGCCGCAGGTGATCTCTGCAGACGATGCGTATGCATGGGTGGCGGACGGACGGGACAGCTATGTGCTGACGGTGTATAGTGCGCCGGGAGCGGAGGCCGGGAATATCCGGATCCATTACGATAACCACGGCTATATGGGGCGCTGGAAGAAATGCATCTATGCGGTACTCGGGAGCATGGCAGTCGTTACGTTCTTTAGCGCACTTGGTCTGGCACTGCAGAAAAAGACGGAGCGGAAGACCCTGTCCTGGATCGCATTTGGTGCTGCGGTACTTTGCGGAGGTGTTGCCGGCTTTGCCCACCATATACGTCTGGAGGATACATGGCTCTATGCGGGAGCCTGTTTTCTGTCGGTTTTTCTCTCTGCGATCGCTATCGTCTGCGCGGCGAAAAAAGAGGAATACAGCGAAGAGACTGTACAAAAAGCAAAGCCCGTCGTACACACTGTTTTCTCAGCGCTGCTTGCTATGGCAGTGCATTTTCTGTTTTTGTCGGCCGGGAGCGATTCGGTATTCTGGCGTTTTACCGGGACTCTGGATTCCAACCGAAGGATCCTCGGTTATCTGATCGTGGTGATCGTGTTCCTGCTGGCATTTCTGATCCTGGAGCATTGCAAATTTACCGGAACGCTGGTGAAGCACATGCTCTGCTGTTTCCGGGAGCGTGTCGCGGTGTGCGCAGGTATCTGCACGATCGTTGTGCTGTGTGATCGGTATAATGATCACAGGGTATTGTCGTTTCTGTTCCTGGCAGGCATACTGCTTGCAACGATGAAGATCAAAGCGATCCGCATCTCGAATCCGTTCTGGCCGGTCTATTATGCGGCGCTTGTTGTGCTCATTGCCGCAAACCATTGTGTGATCAATCTCTGGAGCACCGGCAGGACGGCAGATGTGTATCATACCGGTACCTTATACCATTCACTCTACTATGTGGCAAACGGCCTGCCCTTCCCCGGAGGACTGCGGCAGATGTACGGGCATTTTGCGCTGTTCTACAAGATCCCGCTTCTGCTCTTCGGAAACAATATGCGTACCGTGGGCTGTACAACGGCGGTGTTTGCAGGGATCGCGGCACTGTGCCTGCTCCTGTTTCTGCACCGGAGCTTAAAGGAAGACCTCTCCCGGCTGATCGCAGGACTCCTGGTCTTAAACTGCTTCATCATCAACCAGTTATATCTGCAGACCTTCCCGCTGCGTATGCTGTGGCCCTTTGTGCTGCTGCTGTATAGCAGCTTCGTGGGGGAGAAAGGGATCACCGTCACGAAGAAGATCATCGGGTATCTTCTCTGTGCGCTGGCGATTGTCTGGAATATGGAGAGCGGTCTGGTATGCACAGTATCCTGGGCGGTCGTAGCGGCTGTATCGGCCAATGCGAAAGAGTCGGAACATTCCGGATTGCCGGATCTGCTCCTGCGGGTTCTGAAGGAGATCCCTTTTGTGGTGCTGGAGATCCTCACCGCCTATATGATCGTGAAGGGCTACAACATGCTCCTGACGGCGCCGGGAGAACGTATGGCGGAGTTCCTCGACTGGAAAAAGGAAATGTCGACCATGGCGAGAGAGGAAGCGGGCGATACCAGTAACGGCAAGCTCTTCTGGAGCAATGCGCCGTGGATCGCCATCGAACTGTTCCTGCTGTGCAATGCTGCGCGCCGGGTACACCTGCTGGTAACCCAGAAGAAGCTTTGCCCGGGAAACGATGCCGGCAGGCTTTTTCTCACGGTCTTTGCCATCGGGATCATGATCTACTGGATGGGACGGCCGGAGGAATACGACTCCATGGCACCTTATGTGGGGGCGCTGCTGGTGCTGGCCTACGAAGGTGTGGTGGCACTCGGCGCGGGCTCCCCCGAACAGGGTTCGGGAGCAAAGGAGCAAAACGGGGATGTAGTCCGCCGGTACGCATATATGATAGCACTTGCGGCATTGTCTCTCGGGATGGCCGGTTACCTGGGGCATACGGCGGAAAAACTGGTCTATACCCGACAGAATCTGGCGGAGAAATCGATCGCCGACTACGGCGCGGTACGGAATGCTCTGCAGGCCTTCGATGCCGCCGTGCCGGAGGATACCTATGTGGAAGCCTACGGCATCGGTGTGATCTATATGTCTCTCGGAAGAGAATTGACGAACGACGGTCTGGGCTGGGGCAACGGTACGGCGGATCTGGAAGACAAGGTGCGTGACCGCAGATGGGTGCTGTTGAATGGAAGCAATGAGGCGGATATCCCGTTTTTGAAGAAGGAAAAAGAGATCCGCTTTGGGACAACGGTATATACATTGTACAGGAATGATTCCGGAGAGTGATGGTGTGTTGATAATTAAAGGCAGTTTTGATATACTACCTTACTGTATGTTGAAGTCGGATACTCGCCTTCCTCTTGAGGGAAAGGCGATGGATGAGGTGTGATATATGGGTGTTTTGGCAATCTTTCCCATTGCTGCGGCATTGGCAATATGGTTTCAGCGGCGGTTTGAGATCATGATCTTTCCGGCCGTCGGACTGATCACGATCACGATGGCGATCGCCGGAATGGCCGGCATACTCGGGATCGGCGTGTATGTTCCGCTGGTATATGCGGTGGTGTCGGTGGTGTATCTGATCCGGCACAAAAAGATGATCTCCGCATACGTACTGACTCCTGGCTTTGCGGCGTTTTGTATTTATCTGGTATTCTTTTTTATCTATGCCAAAGGCTGGCGTTTTCTATCCGAGGCAGCGATCACGCAGTACGCTCCTTCGGTATTGAGTTTGTTTGAATACGATTCCTTGCAGGATCACTGCCTGTATTACCATCTGAACGATCCGTTTCCTTTGGGAACGCTCTGGGCCTATTACTGCAACCGGCTGATCGGCGGGTATGCGGACTGGAAGTGCATCTTTGCGTTTGATGTGCTTGTGATCGCCGGTGTAATGCCGCTGTTCTGTCAGATCCGGACGATCCGCGGGGGAAAGAAAGCCGGCGCAGGCTCCCCCGGGCAAAGCGCGGGGGCAAAGAAGGAAGATTTGCCTGGCGGCAAATCTCTGAAGCGCCTCAAAGCCGGCGCGGGCTCCCCCGAGCAAAACTCGGGGGCAAAGAAGGAAGATTTGCCTGGCGGTGAAGAGTGGCAGTGGCTTGTGATGTTTGCGATCGGCCTGTTTCTCCCGCTATTAAAGATCTTTGATGCGTACCGGAGCTTTGATATGGCGGTTCCGCAGGCAACGGCAATGGTCTATACCATCTTTATTTTATCCCGTATGGTCCGGCGCGGGCTCCCCAAAGCAGGTATGAAAGGGAACGTCCTGTTTGCGGCGTATGGCCTGTTTGCGGCGATCTCCCTGACACGTTACGGTGCATTTCTGGTGATCCCGCTGCTGGCGTCCTGTTGTGCGGTGGCGATCGTCAGCCGGCAGCATCGGAAGAGCTTGGTGCTTACGATGATCGCGGGCGTTATCCCGGCCTTTCTGCTGAATCTGTATAACTATGTGCAGCAGGAGATCGAGCTTAAAAGGCTGCTGCTCCTTCCCGGAAGTGTTCTGGGATGTCTTCTGCTGGGGATTGTCGTTGCCCTGGTTGCGGGACTTTATGTGAAAGGAAAAAAGAAGACCGCTGTGGTGATCGCGATCGCAGCGACGGTCGTGGCCCTGGGAGCCGTGGTATTGCTGCTGCGTAACAGCAGTGTACAGGAATATGTGATCAATGAAGTAGTCGAGTTTACGGATAAACTGTTCGAAGGCAAAGGGGAAGAGGAGTATGTTCTCGGGAAAAAGGTGATCCGGATCTACGACACCACCTTCCTGCTCCTTTTGATGATCTTATCCGGTATCGTCCACGGCCGGGTAAAGAAAAAAGCGCGAAGTACGGGCACGGCTCGCGCAGAAAAGGAAGATGAGAAAATTTGCTATACCTTTCACGGGGCATTCATCTGCGGGGTACTGATGTATCTTGTGGTGCTCTGTGTTCTGTATATCCTTGTACTTCGTCCGCCGAAGGTGACGCCCATTCCGGTGATCGCGCATTTTGTGGCGCCGGTGATCGTCGTGTCTGCCGCGGGATTGTTTTTGCAGTCCTTCCGTGCGTGGAAAAAAGATCTTGTACTGGCGGCAGCCGGGCTCCTTCTTCTGGCTTGTGTGTATACGGATCCGGTGGGAGAGATCTTTAACAAGCCGGAAGAGGAATATATGTATCCGGTGATCCATGAATGTATCGAGAACGGTGAGATCGAATTTACCGGGGAAGACAGGGTCTTTCTGATGGATCCGGAACTGTTACGTACCATACCGCCCGAGTTTTGCTGGGAAGTGTATCCCGCAGGTGCGGCTACCGTCAGCGGTCTGCATTTCAATGCGGATCCGTACCGCTGGAGTGCCGGAGAGATCCAGTTCACGATGACGGTAGAGGAACTGGAGGATCTGCTCCGGGAAGGCGGATATACCTATGTGTATCTGCGGCATATCGTGGATTTCCATATCGGCAAGTATCATACGCTGTTTGTTGAGCCGGGACCGGGTATGCAGAATGACGCGATCTATCGTGTGGAGTATGATGATGAGGGACAGCTCTGGCTGAACATCATCGCACAGGATTAATTTTATGGGAAGAGGCATAAAGTAAGATGAATCTGTTGTATCGATTGCTGATACTGCCGATCGAGTATCTGATCGAAGTGGTATTCACGGTTATGAATAGTTTTTTCGGACGCGAGGGATTTGCGATCATCGCAGTGAGCGTGGCGATCAGCACCCTCGTGCTTCCGCTGTATCTGCGTGCGGATGCGATCCAGGAAGAGGAGCAGGAAAAGCAGAAAAAAATGGAGCGCTGGCTCACACACATCAAAAAGCACTTCTCCGGCGACGAACGTTATATGATGGTCAACGC
Organism: Lachnospiraceae bacterium; assembly: GCA_017634975.1. Classification (GTDB taxonomy): domain Bacteria; phylum Bacillota; class Clostridia; order Lachnospirales; family Lachnospiraceae; genus NK4A136. The sequence continues at coordinate 21,416 of JAGBMJ010000141.1, forward strand.
GTACTATGCGGAGATGAACTATAAACCGCTGTATGCTTTAAGGGGACTGATCCCGCTGTTTCTGCAGATTCCTTTTTTTATTGCGGCCTTTCATTTCCTTTCCAATATGCAGCGCCTGCAGGGCTGTTCCTTCGGGCCGATTGCGGATCTGGGAGCGGAAGACGGGATGCTGGTGATCGGCGGCCTGGCCATCAACGTCCTGCCGGTCATGATGACTTTTTTTAATGTCCTTTCCACGGTGATCTATACCAGGGGATTTTCATGGAAACAAAAACTCCAGCCCTATCTGCTGGCACTGCTGTTTCTTGTCCTTTTGTACCACAGCCCCTCCGGACTGGTGTTGTACTGGATGATGAACAATCTGTATTCCTTTCTGAAAAATCTGATCACCAAGACAACCAAAAATCCCGCCGTGGTGGTCGGCGGGATCAGTTTTGCCGGTGCGACCGGGATCCTGCTCTTCCTGATCCGGAGCGGCAAACTGCAGGAGAAGATCACGGTGCACGATCCGGAAAAACTGCTTTTGTATTTTGTATTTATCGGTATCGTACTGCTTCCGTGCCTGCGCGTGGTATTTCAGAAGCTTCTTCGGAAGTATCGCAAAATTCCAAACCCGCGCAGCGGGTGCGACACTCCAAGCTCCGTTAGGAGCGCGACAAGGATTTCGAAGAAATCCCGATCGGAATTCGAAGAATTCCCGATGACCGCGACGGGCTCTCCCAAGCAAAGCTTGGGGGCAAAGACTCCTCCCTATGCGCTCGTGTTTGCGGAAGAACTGGCATTTACCGTACTTATGGGTGCGGTGATCCCGCTTCTGGTGATCGCGGTGTGTCCGCTGGATTTCCTGGCACTGGACCGTACCACATCACCGCTGCATTATGTAGCCTTTGCCACGACAGTATCGGCGGGGTATTTTCTCGTCTGGGGAAATATCATCTACGGGCTGGCAGACGGCAAAGGCCGGCGGCTGTTTTCGGAAGGCCTGTTCGTGCTGATGCTGGTGTGCCTGATGAATGTGATGCTGTTCCGTGCGAATGTGGGTAACGTTTCCGCAATGCTGGAATTTGATATCCTGCCGCGCTTTGTACGCAGGATCAAAGCGATCAACCTGCTGGCGATCGCGGCGGTCCTGCTGCTGGGGCATCTGTTCTGGAGATATGCGGGGAAGATCAGAAACAGTGTGGTGCCGGTCATGCTCCTTTCCCTGTGTTTTATGGGAGGGAAAGATATCCTGTCCACTTACAGGAGCATTCAGGGCGTGTCCATGGAGGAAGAAAGAGTCGATTACACCCTGCCGTTCAGTAAGAACGGCAGGAACGTGCTGGTCATCATGCTGGACCGTGCCATCGGCGGTTTTATTCCATACATCATGGATGAGAAACCCTTCCTGAAAGAACAGTTTGAAGGCTTTACCTATTATCCGAATACGCTGTCGTTCGGGACACATACCACGACCGGTGCGCCGGGACTGTATGGCGGCTATGACTATACGGCGGTGAAGAGAAATCTTAATGCCGCGCAGCTGTCCAAAGCGGAGCAGCACGACCAGTCGCTGCTCACGATGCCGGTTCTGTTTGGGGAAGAGGGCTATCATGTGACGGTAACGGATCCGCCCTTTGTACACTGGGAGTCGGTCCCGGATCTGGAGATGTTCCGGCAGTATCCGTACATCACGGCATTTGAGCTGCGCGGGACCCTGCCGATGGGATACAGCGTAGAAGGGTATCTCAAAGCGAGGGAGCGCAACTTTGTATTCTACAGTCTGTTCCGCTGCATGCCGGCCTTTCTGCAGGATGAAGTCTATGATACCGGCGGCTATCTGGCGGCGGACCGCAATTATTTCCTGGGGGAGGAATCGTTCCGCGAGGGATATACGACCCTGCAGAATATGTCGGAGATCACCGAGGTCCGGGATGACCATGAGAATTACTTTCTGGATATCTGCAACAATACGACGCACGGTGCGGCGCTTCTGTCCCTTCCGGACTATCGTATGGACCGTATGCCGGATTACAGCGGCATCGATATCGCGGCGGATAAGGAAGTGGATGGTAAGGTGCTGCATTTTGACCGCAATGACCTGTCGTTCAATGTCGGACATTATCATTCCAATATGGCGGCACTGCTGGTACTGGGAGAGTATATGGAGCGCCTGAAGGAATGGGGGATCTACGACAATACCAGAATCATCATCGTATCGGATCACGGCTTTGATCTGGAGCAGTTTGACTATATGCTCTTTGATAACGGGGTGGATGTGGAAGCCGTCAATCCGCTGCTTCTGGTGAAGGATTTTGACTGCAGGGATGCGTTTAAGACTGACGGTCAGTTTATGATGAATGCGGATGTGCCGACACTTGCGACACAGGGACTGATCGAAGATCCTGTCAATCCCTTTACCGGCAGTCCGATCAATATGGACGGCAAAAAGGACGGTGCGGTCCTCTGGTGGCCGGGCGGATATGCATTTAAGGAAGTCAGCTTTGACGGAGACCGCTATTCCGAGCCGCATTGGTATCACGTACAGGATGATATTTTTGATGAGAAGAACTGGACGCGTCTGGAAGTGAATGAAGCGGAAGGACGCCCGCTGAATCCGGATTAAAAAAATGCCTTCCCCTTGAGGGGGAAGGTGACTGATGAGGTGTTCTTTCGTTAACTTAATTACCGCTATATTCTTCCCAGCCGCTCCAGCTCTGGTTGAATTCTTCGTAATCGTAGTATTCGCTGCTGTCGGCATTCTCCGGGAACTTGCTCAGCCATTCAACGTAACGTTTGTCGATGCCGATATTGGCGTAGACACGCTCCATGGAACTGTAGAAGCTGTTATCTCCGTAAGGCAGGGTGACGGCCAGACCGGTCAGGCCCAGGTTGTCGTCGGTGCAGTTGTAGTAGGCCACGGCAGCAGCCAGACGGGATACCAGTCCCTTGGTCTCGCGGGAATCGATCGAAACGGCAAGCGCCAGCAGATCGGTGATGTAATACTCCTGCAGGTCGGAGGAGACGCGGCAGGCCGGCAGCGCACGGCCGGTGCGTGCCACCTCACGGCTGAAATTGGTCGTCAGCAGTGCGGCTTCGTTGGCATAGGCAAAGCTCATCCAGCTGTCAAAAGCTGACGGGATGTAGCGTTCGTCGATCAGTGCCAGCGTGGAGCTGTCTCCTTCATAACGGTTGTTCCGGTTGGCGGCTACCATATCATCCACCAGGATGGTGCCGAGAGATACGGTATCGATGGAGGTGTTTTCAGACAGCGCCGTCAGCCAGCCCTCGTAGGACCATCCCAGTGCCGATTCGAAATCTTCGGACAATATACAGTAATCGCAATAATCGTAGACTGCATAGCAGGTCTCGATCGAGGACATGATGCAGGCGTCCATGCCGATGAAATCAAAGACGACGCCGGCTTCCTTCAGAGACTGCTGCAGCTCGTCGATGGTCAGGGAAGCATCGTAGCGGCGGTACTGATCCCAGCCGAATCCGTCTACCGCGCCGCCGCCGTGATCCCACAGGATCAGGAAATAGCGGTCTGCGGGGTATTTTTTGGCAGACCAGGTGATGAAGTCGGTCAGGGTGTCCGGATCGGTGCAGTCCAGCTGATCCAGAGTATCATCCACCAGGAGCACATCCTTTTCGTCCAGGATGAAGCGCTGGGTGTGGTCGTTCATAATGCCGTAGTCCTGCCATTTCTTGGTACCCAGGGTCTCGATCACGATATTGACTTTTTCATTGTAAGGCGCCTTGAGCATCTCGCGGATGTCCTGCGTGGCAAAGCCGTAATCCGTTTCCAGATTGGAGCCGTTCATATAGACCATGACCGTGACGGTATCCTCGCCGTTTCCGCGCGGGGTGACCAGCGGCTGTCTTACCAGACGGTTCTGTACGGCGGCGATTCGGTCTCCCTGGTCCGCTCCGTCCGGATTTTCCTCGGTACCCTTCTGATTCTCCGTGATATTTGCTTCCGCCAGTCTGCCACGCTCGGTGCTGTGCAGCCTGCCGCGGGAAGAATTCTGCAGCCTGCCGCGTTCAGAAGCCAGCGCCTGTGCCTGCAGGTCGCGGGTCACCAGGACCGAACCGATCACGGTGTAGACCACCAGGATCGATAAGATCACGGAAAAGATGATGATGATGTGTTTTCGTTTCGTTTGATAATCCATAATACAGAGTATAGCATTATTGTAATGTTTTGGCTAGTCCGGGCTCAGTCACCTCATCCGTCAGCTTCCCCTTGAGGTGGAAATTGAAAAATTGAAAAATCTTTGTGAACAACACCTAAAGAATTGAACAGCAGACGTTTCTATGTTATAATATAGCGGATTGACTGTAAGTAATTTATGGAGGCGGATTTCGAAATGTACCTGTTATATATCGATCCAGGAACCGGAAGTATGCTGTTCGCGGCGCTGATCGGTATTTTTTCCACATTGCTGTTTTTCTTTCAGAAACTGTGGATCAAGTTTAAGTTTGTATTGAGCGGAGGGCGCATCAAGGATAAGACCTCGGACGAGAAGCTGCCTTATGTGATCTTCAGCGAAGGCAAGAGCTACTGGAACGTATTTAAGCCCGTATGCGAAGAGTTTGAAAAGCGCGGGATCGACTGCGAGTACTATACGGCAGATGAGAAGGATCCGGCACTGGAGCAGGGGTATGAGCACGTACACTGCACTTTCATCGGGGACGGCAACAAAGCCTTTGCACGGCTGAACATGCTGAATGCGCGGGTGCTGCTGGCGACCACGCCGGGGCTGGAAGTATACCAGTGGAAGCGTTCCCGGAACGTGGGCAAATACGTGCACATCTTCCATTCGCTGGATGAGGGCACGGCTTATCGTATGTTCGGACTGGACTTTTATGATTCCGTACTGCTGGTCGGAGATTTTCAGGAACGTTACATCCGCAAGCTCGAGGAGCTCCGCGGTATCCCGCAGAAGGATCTGCAGGTGGTGGGCTGCACCTATATGGACGGTCTGCTGGCACGCAGGGACAAAGAGGGCGAAGCAAAACCGGCAGAAAAGCAGAAAACCGTTTTGCTGGCACCGTCATGGGGCGAGATCTCCGTACTGAACCGTTATAAGGAGAAGCTGATCGATGCCCTGCTGGCTACCGACTACAAAGTGGTGATCCGCCCGCATCCCCAGTCCTTTAAGGTGGAGATGGATATTCTGCAGCCGCTGATGGACAAGTACGGGGATAAGGTAGAGTGGAACCGCGATGCGGATAACTTTGACATCCTGAACCGCTCGGATATCCTGATCAGTGAGTTTTCCAGCGTGGTGTTTGACTTTGCTTTTGTGTTTGACAAACCGGTGCTGTGTTTTGCCGGAGGACAGTCGGATATGGCGCCGTACGATGCGGCCTGGATCGATGAGGAACCCTGGAAGCAGCAGGTATTCCCCAAGCTCGGCAAGATGATCACGGAAGAAGATTTCGGCAGTTTCCAGTCCCTGATGGATGAGCTGGTAGAGAGCACCGAGTATCAGAAGAGCCGTGACGATCTGCGCGAAGCCAGCTGGCAGAACCGCAGGCATTCCGCGGAAGGGATCGTGGATTATCTGGTAGAGACGGCTGCGCGGATGCAGGAAGAAGAAGATAAGCAGGCGGCAGACGAAAAGGAAGATTCTAATAAAAAAGGAAATAAAGAGGAAACAAGGTAACGATGGCAGTAGGTGATTATGATCGCGTACAAATGAAAGAAGTGATCACGGACGGCGTATCCCGTGTGACGACAACGGTGCAGGACGCGCTCAAGAGCGGTGATTACAGCAATCTGAGCCGCAACGTGTCTGCGGAGATGGAGAATCTCTTCAGCAATATCGGCAGGACGGTGAACATATCGCCGAATCAGAGATATCAGAACGGGATGCCGGTACAGGATACGCCGGGATACAGCAATCTGGCAAATGGTGCAAATTACAGAAATACCCAGACCTATCGAAGGGTGCGGGACATCAATCAAAGACGTTATCAGGCGGCACAGAACATACCGAATGCGGTCCCGGTGCGTCAGAACGGCACATATCAGAACCCGGTATTATATAAGGACATGAAGAACGCCAAAGCAGGGACGCTGATCGGGACGATCATAGGATATTTTATCGGCGCTCCGGCCGCGATGTTTTCACTGATCTGTTTCATCGCTTCTGTGGCGGACGGCGATATCGTGGGTGGGATCGTAGGTGCTCTGTTCCTCTTTGTATTTACTGCCGCGGGACCGCTGACCGGTGCGATCTTCGGGACGCTGCATCTGAAGAAGATATCGCTCTATGAGAAGTATTTAAACCTCCTGCGGGATAAGACCTATGCTCCTACCGAGACGCTCTCGGAAATGACCGGGAAGAGTAAGGATGAGACGATCAAAGAACTGCAGAAGATGATCAGTAAGGGATGGTTCCGGCAGGGACATCTGGATGAGAACGGCGATACGCTGATCACCAGCGAAGAGACCTATCAGCAGTATCTGCACACGCTGCAGATCGCTGCGGAGCGTATGGCAGAGGAACAGGAGAAGGCCGAAGCGAAGATACGCGAATACGGCGGTCTGACCGAGGCGCAGCATGATATCATCGCACAGGGCGAACAGTATATCGCGGAGATCCGTGCGTGCAACAAGGATATCCCGGATGTGGATGTGACGGCAAAGCTGGACCGTATGGTGCATTCCGTTGAGGTGATCGTGGAGCGTGCCAAGAAGCAGCCGGAACTGACGGAAGATATGACCCGTCTGATGAACTACTACCTGCCCACGATGGTGAAGCTGCTGCACAGCTATGCAGATCTGGATTCACAGGGCAAGACGAGTGCCAATATCGAGAAGTCCAAGAGAGAGATCGAGGATACGATCGATGTGATGAACGAAGCGTTTGACCGGCTGTTTGACAGTCTGTTTGAAGATACGAGCCTGGATATTTCCACGGATGTGGAAGTGATGCGAACCCTGCTTTCGCAGGAGGGACTCACCGGGCACTCGTTCGGATCCAACCAGACCCTGCCGGGAACAAACGATCAAAACTAAGAAACTATTAAATTTATGAGGAGGTCTATATCATGGCAGACACAGGGGTAACAGAAGCATTACAGGGTGAATCTACGACACCGTCCTTGACGCTGAATCCGTTTGGCACGGCAGAAGCACCCAAGCCGGAGGAGATACAGCTGACGACCGGCAAGCAGGAAGTGGCGGATGCGAAGGAAGTGATGGAGCAGCAGCTGACACCGGAAGAGATGAAGATGGTGGATGATTTTGCGGCACAGATCGATATCACCGACAGCGGCACGATCATGACCTATGGTGCAGCGACCCAGCAGAAGATGGCGGACTTTTCCAACCGTGCGCTGGATAATGTACGTACCAAGGATATGGGTGAGGTCGGCGAACTGCTGACCGGCGTGGTAGCCGAGCTGAAGGGCTTTAACGGCGAAGAGGAAAAGGGTATCAAGGGCTTCTTCAAGAAACAGGCCAACAAAGTGGAAATGATGAAGGCTAAGTATGACCGCACGGAAGTGAACATCAACAAGATCGTCGGCGCACTGCAGGATCATGAGACCCGCCTGATGAAGGATGCGGCTACGCTGGATAAGATGTATGATATGAACCTGACCTACTATAAGGAACTGTCCATGTACATCATCGCCGGCAAGAAGAAACTGGAAGAGGCAGAGAACAAGATCCTGCCGGAACTGCGTGCCAAGGCACAGCAGACCGGTCTGGCAGAGGATGCACAGGCAGCCAAAGATTATCAGGATATGTGTGACCGCTTCTCCAAGAAGCTGACCGACCTGGAACTGACCCGTACCATTGCGATGCAGACCGCACCGCAGATCCGTATGATCCAGTCCAATGACATTATGATGGTGGACAAGATCCGTTCCACCGTAGTAAATACGATCCCTCTGTGGAAGAGCCAGATGGTCATCGCACTGGGGATCCACAATGCGACTGAGGCAGCCAAGGCACAGCGCGCGGTAACGGATGTGACCAACCAGATGCTGCTGAAGAATGCAGAGGCTCTGAAGATCGCAACGATCGAGACCGAGAAGGAATCCCAGCGCGGTATCGTGGATCTGGAGACGCTGAACAAGACCAACCAGAACCTGATCTCTACCTTTGATGAGGTAATGAAGATCCAGGCAGAGGGGCGTGAGAAGCGTAAGCAGGCCGAGCAGGAAATGGCTCGTATGGAGACCGAACTGAAGAACAAACTGATGGAAGTACGCGACAGGAAGTATTGATCCAGAAGGACACCTACGCAAAGAAAGAACCGGATCGTTTATGACCGATATCGTATTTTTGTTTTGTACGCTGGTATTGTCGGTTTCCTGTGTCGTGTATTTCCTGAGCAGGAAACAGCTGCTGAGAACGCAGAGTAAGGTGTTTTTGTGGATCCTGCTCTTTGTATCGTTTTCGGCAGCCGTCGACATTGTCAGTAATTATATTGAGAATAACTATATCGCTGCAGGATCGCTCTTTACGACACAGTATTGCACACAGGTCCTGTATCTGATGGCACACCAGACTCTGGCGCCCCTTTACTGCCTCTACATCATGATGGTCAATGGTGTGGGGGTCAAAAGGGGCAAGGGGTTTTTTATCTTATTGCTTCTTCCGATGTTCATCGCCATCTTTATGGTCATGAGCAATCCCTTTACGGGCTGGGTCTTTTACTATGACGATTACCGCAAGTTTCAGCGTGCTCCCGGAGAGCTCGTGATCTATGTGATCAGCGGTGTTTATCTCCTCGTCAGTATCTTCTATATGATCCGCTACCGGAAAGCCGTTTCCGGGGCAACCAACCTTGCTTTGTGGTATTTCTTCAGCTTTACACTGGTCGGTGTAGCGGTACAGGCGCTGCATCCGGAACTGAAGGTGGAGCTGTTTGCCGAGACGATCTCGATGCTGGGCGTGATGCTGACGGTGGAAAATGATGACGAATTCATCGACAGTACTTCGAAAGTATACAACCGGCAGGCGTTTCAGAGCGATAACGTGCGCATGATCCACACCGGTCACAAATATGCCGTGGTGTGTCTGAATATGACCAACATGCGCTTTTATACCCGTATGCTGGATTACAACGATATGACGGAAGTGATCCGTATGATGGCACAGTGGCTGCGGGACCTGAGCAGGGATGCGACGGTATACCGTATCACGCCGAACAATCTGGCGCTGATCATCTTTTACCACGATGTGGAGCAGGTGGATGCCATCGTGGAACGCATCGAGGAGCGTTTTGCGGACGGATGGGTGTATAAAAATGTCTCCCTGGATCTGAATACGCTGATCCGTGTGGCGATGGTACCGGAGGAACTCTCCGAGCCGGATCTGCTGCTGGAGCTGGCGGAAGAAAATGCCGAGGTGGAACACCGGGGCGTACAGATCCAGCGCGGAAGCGAGCTGTATTTTATCACGCGGCGTGCACAGGTGGAAGAGGCTCTGAAGCGGGCATTGTCTGAGGGGCGTTTTGAAGTCTATTACCAGCCCATCTGGGATGCGAAGAAAGACCGTATCATATCGGCAGAGGCACTGCTGCGATTGCACGATCCGGTTCTGGGACGATTGTCGCCGGATGAGCTGATCCCGATCGCCGAGCGAAACGGCATGATATCCGAGATCGGCATGGTCGTATTTGAAGAGGTGTGTGCGTTCCTGGCAGACAAGCGTGTCAAGCGCCTGCATCTGGATTATATCGAGGTGAACTTAAGCATCTACCAGCTGATCATGGGCAATACGCTGGAACGTTTCCGCGAGATCATGAAACAGTATGAGATCGAGCCGGAGCAGATCAATCTGGAGATCACCGAGACGGCTTCTGCCAGCGCATCTTCCTCCCCGGTCAGCGTGATCAACGAGATGAAGGATGCGGGCTTTACCTTTTCACTGGATGACTACGGGACGGGGTATTCTAACCTGACCTACATCATCAGCATGGACTTTTTGAACATCAAGTCGGACAAAGGACTGCTCTGGGATGCGGATAAGAACCGCAACTCCCGGATGCTTCTGGGGGATACGATCCGTATGCTGCGCCGTTTGGGTGTAAATGTGATCCAGGAAGGCGTGGAGACGAAGTACCAGCTGGATTTTGTGCTGGAAGCCGGCGCCAATCTGATTCAGGGCTTCTACTTCTCGCAGCCGCTGCGCCCGGATGCTTTTATCGATTATGTGGAGCGGTTTAAGGGGGAGAAAACGGACAAAACAAAATAGCGCCCTTTTGTGACGCTATTTTCGTGGAGCCGAAGGGGATCGAACCCTCGACCTCAGCGTTGCGAACGCTGCGCTCTCCCAACTGAGCTACGACCCCGCAGTAAGGTAGATTTGCCTAGCGGCAAATCCTTGAAGCGCCTCAAAGCCGGCGCGGGCTCCCCCGAGCGAAGCCCGGGGGCAATTAAGCAAGCTAATGATAGCACTCTGGTGAAAAAAACGCAAGAGTCATTTCAAAGATGTGATCTTGTCTTTGGGATGATTTTGGGATAAAAGGATGAAGACTGACAAGAAAGAAGAAAAAACGGAAGAGATCCGGGCCGCCGGAGCGGCGGATCAGGCCAGCGATTACGAGTTTATACGGGAACAGATCAAGGAACGTCCGGTCAACCGGAAGAAGATCTTCCGCCGTATGTTGTTTACTGCAGGTATGGCGGTTCTGTTTGCCACCATCGCCTGCCTGACCTTTCTGCTGCTGGAACCGGTATTCAGCAAACTGCTGAGTTCGGATGGAGAATCGGAGCTCAAGGTGGTTTCATTGCCGGAACAGACGGTGGATGACGATCCGGTGCAGGCGGAGGTGATCCCGGAGGCGGATGACGATCCTGTGCAGCTGGTGATCGAGACACCGATCGAGAATATGAGCTTAAATGACGAGGATATCGTAAGCGGTAATGCAGCAGCGGCTACGGCCAGTGAAAACCGGGCAGAGCCGACAGCGGCGCCGGAACCGACGATCGTCGCCGGGGATACGATCATCTACGAGACCGTACCACTGGAGATCGAGGATTACCGGCAGCTGTACCGTAAGATGTATGCGCTGTCGGAAGAGGTGCAGAAGAGTCTGGTGACGGTGACCGGAGTGCATTCGGATATGGACTGGATGAACGATCCGTATCTGTCCACACAGAAGACCACCGGTGTGATCATAGCGGATAACGGCTATGAACTGCTGATCCTGGCGGACTCGACCAAGCTGGAAGCGGCGGAGACACTGCGCGTGACCTTTGCAAACGGGGATACCGGTACACTGAATATAAAGGCGGTGGACAGCGATACGAAGCTTGGGGTGTATGCGATCCGTCTGATGGAGATCAGTGCGGACACCCGAAAGGCACTGAGTGTTGCAGTCCTGGGTGCATCCTATACCAGCAATGTGCTGGGCAATGCCGTGATGGCGGTCGGCAGTCCGCTGGGAAACGCGTCCATCTGCTATGGTGCGGTCACCTCGGCCCAGACGATGGTGGGCGTGCGGGATGCGGCATATCAGCTGCTTACCACGGATATGCAGGGAGATAAGAATGCCAGCGGTGTGATCGTGAATCTGCGCGGACAGGTGGTCGGCATCCTCTGCCATGGGCACGAGGCAGAGGGGCTGGAAAATCTGCTCTGCGGATATGGTATCAGCGGGATCCGGCGGTTGATCGAAGATCTTTCCAACCAGGTGGTACGGCCGTATATGGGGCTGCATCTGAGTGATGTGGCGCCGGACGTGGTGAAGGAACTGGGACTGCCGGACGGTGTATTTGTGGAACAGGTAGAGATGGATTCGCCGGCAATGGCAGGCGGTCTGGCCAAAGGCGATCTGATCCAGAAGGTCGGGGATATCACGGTGAAGACGGTATCGGAGTATATGGCGGCGCTGGCAGTGCAGGAGGCCGATACGGAAGTAGAGATCACCTATGCGCGCCTGAGCGGACAGGAATACCGGACGATGAGTGTGAGCGTACAGCTGGGCACGAGAGAATAAGAGAATCAAAACAGAAAGAGGTTAATTGAAAAAATGAGGTACATCAAAGATTTAGCAGAAGGCAATAAGATCCAGGGGATCTATTACTGCAAGTCAAAGGTATTGACGGAGACGAAGGCGGGAAAGCCCTATGAAAACGTGATCCTGCAGGACAAGACAGGGATCCTCGACAGCAAGGTGTGGGAGCCGTACAGCCCGGCTATCGGTGAATACGAGGCGGGGGACTATATTGAAGTGACGGGCGACGTGATCACCTATAACAATGCACTGCAGGCGAAACTGTACCGGGTGCGTAAGTGCCAGGAGATCGAGTATGATCCGGCGGATTATATGCCGGTTTCGAAAAAGGATATCTGGGAGATGTATGAGGAACTGTTGGCACTGGCGGATTCCGTACAGGACAAAAACTTAAAGGCCCTGCTGGACAGTTTTTTCCGGGATGACAAGTTTGCCGGGGATTTCCGTAAGGCATCTGCGGCAAAGACGATCCATCACGGATTCATCGGCGGGCTGCTGGAGCATTCCCTGAGTGTGGCGAAGCTGTGCAGCTCGATGTGTGAGAACTATCCGATCTTAAACCGTGACCTGCTGATCACGGCGGCGCTGCTCCACGATGTGGGCAAGCTCCGCGAGATCGCACCCTTCCCGGAGAACGACTACACCGATGAGGGGCAGCTGCTGGGACATATCTATATGGGAGCACTGATGGTATCGGAAAAAGCGGCCGGGATCAACGGTTTCCCGGACGAACTCTCCCGCGAACTGCAGCACTGCATCCTGGCGCATCATGGGGAATTGGAATACGGCTCGCCGAAGAAACCGGCATTGATCGAGGCGCTGGTGCTGAGCTTTGCCGACAATCTGGATGCCAAGGTGGAGACCTTTATCGAACAGTTGGAGAATAATGACCGGAAGGGATGGCTCGGCTATTGCAAATTGCTGGATTCCAACATCCGCAGAACGTGAGAAAGATTTATGTATAAGAAAAATGAGATCATAGAATTACAGATCACGGACCTCGGTTCGGAAGGGGAAGGCATCGGAAAGATCGATGGCTTTCCTTTTTTCGTGAAGGGGGCACTGCCGGGAGATACCATCCGTGCAAGTGTGATGAAAGCCAAAAAGAATATGGCATTTGCGAGGATGCAGGAGATCCTGACTCCGTCGTCGGACCGGATTGAAGCACCCTGCCCGGTCTTCGGGCGCTGCGGTGGCTGCCAGTTGATGCATCTGTCCTATCCGGCACAGCTTCGCTACAAGGAGCAGAAGGTGAAGAACGCATTGCAGCGCATCGGCGGAGTGGCGGAAGAAGAACTGAATGCGGTCATGGAACCGATCATAGGGATGACTCCAAACCCGCAAAGTGCTGTCCCTTTACGCTACCGCAATAAAACCCAGGTACCCTTTGGGAAAGACCGCGACGGCAATACCATCTATGGTTTCTATGCGGGACGTACCCATGCGGTGATCCCCTGTATGGACTGTCTGCTGGGGGTGGAAGAGAATAAGGATATTCTGGAAAACGTTCGTCAGTGGATGGAAGAAAACCACGTGCAGCCTTATGACGAAACCACCGGCAAGGGGCTGCTGCGCCATGTGCTGATCCGCAAGGGATTTCATACCGGTCAGATTATGACATGTCTGGTGATCAACGGGAAGAAGCTGCCGAAGAAGGAGGCGCTGTGTGAGCGGCTGGCGCAGATCCCGGGGATGCATTCCATTTCGATCAGCGTAAATGAAGAAAATACCAATGTGATCATGGGGGATAACTACGAGACGATCTGGGGAGAAGACAGGATCTGTGATGAGATATGCCGCTTGGGGGCAGAAAGTATTACATACGGTATTTCTCCGCTTTCGTTTTATCAGGTCAATCCCGTGCAGACGGAAAAACTGTATACCACGGCATTGGAATATGCTGGTCTGACCGGTAACGAAACCGTATGGGATCTGTACTGCGGGATCGGAACCATATCGCTCTTTCTGGCAAAGTCCGCGAAGCAGGTGTATGGTGTGGAGATCGTCCCGCAGGCCATCGCAGATGCCAAAGAGAATGCAAAACAGAACGGGATCACCAATGCGCAGTTTTTTGTTGGTGCGGCAGAGGAAGTGTTGCCGGCATACTATCGTGAACGCCGGACAGATAGCAGCTGTCATCCCGACGTGATCGTTGTGGATCCGCCCCGTAAAGGCTGTGATATCGCCTGCTTAGAGACCATGGTACAGATGCAGCCGCAGCGCATCGTGTACGTAAGTTGCGATCCCGCCACCCTGGCCCGCGACATAAAATACCTGCGTGAGCAGGGCTACAAACTGCAGCGGGTCCGCGCATGTGACATGTTCCCAAACAGTTTCCATGTAGAAACCGCCGCATTACTGGTACGGTGATCCCCTTGCCTTTCCCTTGAGGGCGCTGTGTGCCAGTGGCACACGTTTAGCGCGGACCGGTCCAATGCGTCCGGGGGACGCATGCTCTGGACCGACCGGAGCGGAGCGTAGACCCGGCAGGCGAGACAGGTGTCAGCGAAGCTGACGGATGAGGTGTAAATCTAAAGGATGATAGGGATGTTCATTTTAGAACTCCAAAATGTTGATCCGCGGACATTTTGGAGTTCTAAAATGTTGACAAAGTACCATTTTTGTAATATCGTAAGGCTATAGGAAACGGTGAAACGGTAAAATAAAAAGGAGTACCATATTGTTAAGACGAAAAGCGTATGATGCCCTGCAGCAATGGAAGAAAGAAAAAAACAAGAAATGTCTTCTTGTTCAGGGAGCACGACAAACGGGAAAAACCTATATAATCGAATGTTTCGGAACAGAGCAGTATGATGAAATGCTGGAGATCAACTTTAAGGAAACGCCGGATGCTGCGGAGATCTTCAAGGGTAGCTTAAAGGTAGATGACCTTCTGATGGCGTTGAGATTCCGTTATCCGGATAAAAAACTGATACCGGGATCAACACTGCTTTTTTTTGATGAGATCCAGGAATGCGCGGAGGCTATCACATCCCTGAAGTTTTGGGCAAATGATAACCGATATGATGTGATCGCGTCCGGCTCTTTGCTTGGTATCGATTATAAGCGTGCATCCTCCTATCCTGTGGGTTATGTGGATTATCTGAAAATGCATGGATTGGATCTGGAAGAGTTTTTATGGGCGCTGGGGATCACGGAAGACATGATAGCATCGCTCAGGGATTACTTTGATAAAAAGCAGGTTATTCCGGATGTCATTCATAATCAGATGATGCAGTATTTTCGCACTTATATGGCGTTGGGAGGCATGCCGGAAATTGTAAATAGTTATGTATCGGAACATGATTTTAGCAAGGCAGACCGGCTGCAGCGTGCTTTGCTGCAAGGCTATCAGTACGATATTGCTCATTATGCTGTTGCTGAAGAAAAAGTAAAGGCGGAGAAATGTTTTCTATCTCTTGGAAAACAACTTTTAGATAAAGATAATCATAAATTTCAGTATAAAGAAGTGGAGCATGGCGGACGTGCGCAGAAGTATTATTCCAGTGTGGAATGGCTTTTGCGGGCCGATATATTACAGCAGTGTCGTTTGGTAACAGATGTGCGTTATGATCTGGACGATTATGCGCGGGATGATTTTTTCCGCGCCTATACAACGGACCTTTCTCTGTTATTGCCCATGAAAGATTATTCCTTAAAACAGCACATAGTGGAAAATACCCTGCAGGGGAATTCCAAAGGCGGTATCTATGAATGCGTGATCGCTGATCTGTTAGGGAAGAAAGACTATCCGTTGTATTTTTATAAAAAAGAAAGCACCAAATGGGAACTGGATTTTCTTTTCCAAAAGGAAGGTGCCGTGATCCCTATTGAGGTTAAAAGCGGCAATAGTAAAGCAGTATCTCTGAATCTGTTTATGAAAAGCAGGCAGGATATACCAATAGCATATAAACTGCACGATGGAAATATCGGAGCAGCAGAAGATCGGATCTGGAGCTTGCCGCTATATATGGCGATGTTTCTTTGATACGGATTGCCTCTCTGCTTTTCTTTGGTGAGCTTCAGAGAGTACCACATCTACTGGCCAGGGTTGATACGTTGAAGAATAATGGGGATCTTTCCGTTGAGAGTATGGAAGGTTAAGGCGATTGAGGATGCCATGAGGCATTTTCAGATGATTCCATAGGGTTCTGGGATTTGAGGAAGCTCGGGAGCGAGAGGAGTGAATACTACAGATGGACGACAATTATATGAAACGTTGTTACGAGCTGGCGATCAGCGCCGGAAAAAAGGGCTATGATACTTTTGGCGCAGTTCTTGTTCATAAAGGGGTAATTCTGGAAGAGGCTGAAAACACGGCAGACTATGTTCACAAGATATTCGGACATGCGGAATTCAATCTGGTTCATAAATGCGCTAACAAGTATTCCGATGAAATCTTGGAAAACTCGGTCGTTTATTCCAGTTGTGCACCCTGCGAACGGTGCCTGGCGGCAATCGCGTCCCTTGGGGTGCACAAAATCGTATGCGGTGTCTCCTATAAAGAGTTTTGCAAGCTGTTGCCCTTTGATTACCAGGCGGTGGATCGCAAAGGGCTATTAAAACAATTGGGCATTCAGATGACGCTCACAGAATCCGTACTCGAAGAAGAAGGGATGCACGTATTTGAATGGTGGGGCGGTGAATATCACCCGCTTGAGGAACTCATTGCGGAAATGGATGAAGTGAAAAAGAAACAAAAAACAGGAGTAACAGATTAATGAACCTGGAAGATTGCTACATTGAAGAGGATTTGTTCCCCAAAATCTTTACAGATTATGAGGAGAGGGAATACGGAATCCTTTTCTTTAATACCGATAATAAGGATTCTTATGATTCGAACCATGCAGTGATATATAAAGATAAGATTCATGATCTGCAGCATGTGCTTTCGGATATTACCGAGTTTTATAAGGAAAAGGGATGCAGTCCCATCATATATCAATCCATGCTGGATGATAACTGGTTCGATGAAATACAAGAAGAACTCTCGTCGGCTGGGTTTAAGAGTTGGATCGAAGGCCAGGAATATATGCTCCAAGTGGACGAGAACAGTATCGTTCCCAATCCGGAAATAAAAGTCATAAAAGTTTCGGAATGGAGCGAAGGGATAGAGAATGTGTTTATTGAAGCGGAAGAACCATGGGAGATCAAGGTAGCGAAGAAAACGCTGGATTGCCCGGAAACATGGATGTTTGCAGCAAGTATGAATGGTAAGATTATCGGATTATTGTACGGACATATTTCAGAGAGAGCCTGCCGGGTAGATTATCTTCTTGTTTCCAAGAAACATAGAAAAGCCGGTGTGGGACGTGCTCTGTTTTATAACTATGTGGAATGGTGCAGGCAAAATGGTATTGATAATGTCTATATATGGCCGGACGGAGAGACACCCAAAAGAATATATGAAGAAGGCGGCTACAGAGTAGTTGAAATCCGCAAGGCAGGACGCGCAGTATTGTGAGAATAGCAAGGATAGACAGATAATAGATTGATCCGGACAAAACGGAACATAAATTGACAAGATATCTTTTCCGACTCCGTGTAGAATACAATCATCAGAGAGAAGGAGTGTGACAAATGGAGTGGCTTACCTGCATTAGGAAGGCAATCGATTACATGGAAGAGCATATGGAAGATAACATCAGTGCGCAGGATGTTGCGGGACAGGTCTTTATGTCATCATTCTTTTTTCAGAAGGGATTTTCAATGATGACCGGGTATGGGCCGGGTGAGTATATCAGAAACCGCAGACTGTACAAGGCGGCATTGGACCTTCAGAAATCGGACGAAAAGATAATCGATATAGCATTCCGTTACTGCTATGAAACACCCGATAGCTTTACAAAAGCTTTTTCGCGTTTTCATGGTGTGAGCCCTTCCCAGGTGCGTGAAGGCGCACCGATAAAACCATTTCTTCCTCTGAAAGTTGAAATTTCTATTCGCGGAGGTAATAAGATGGATTACAAGATTAAAACTATGACCGGCTTTAAGGTGATCGGATTTGCAAGAGTTTTTGATGGAGAAACTTCTTATGTGGAGATCCCCAGGTTCTGGGATGAAATCAGAGAAAAATATGCAGACAGTGTATGGAAAGGAAATGCTCCGACAAATACATATGAAAAAGCAGTCGTAGATAACAACATCGGTGAATATGGTGTTTGCGTTGATGATGTCGGCGATGGCAGGTTCAGCTATATCGTTGCGGGTATTTACAAGGGCGGCGATGTGCCGGAAGGCATGACCGTTTATGAGCTTCCGGATTTTGACTGGGCGATTTTTGATTGTTACGGTTCCTGCCCTAAGGCGCTTCAGGATGTAAACACTAAAATCTGGAAAGAGTGGCTGCCGGGCAACCCTGACTTTGAGTTTCCGGGCCGCGTAAATATTGAGTGGTATGGAGACGGAGACCCGGGTGCTTCGGACTATCACGCTGCAATCTGGATTCCTGTGAAAAAGAAATAAGCAGGAGGGCGGAAAGAATGAATCAGACCGTTTTGGATTGGCTTTTGGAGGATACAAATCCTGAGGTAAAGCTCAGAACCCTGAAGGAGTATGAACATTTACAGGACAATGATGAAACTGTTATAGCATGCAAAAATGAACTGCTTGGCAGCAAAGTATACCAGCGCGGACTTAAAAAACTCGGAAAAGAAAAAAACTGGGACAAGTATGATGCAATCCTTGGCTTTGCCGAATGGGGATTGACTAGGGACGATATCGGAAAGGACATCGATAGTGAGGTGTTCAGACTGATTGAAAACACAGGCTTTAAAATGTTGTGCGGCGAGCCGCTTTTGCTGAGGAACCTGGTTAAACTGGGATATGGTCAGGAAGATGTTATAAAAAACGAGATTGAAAGTGTTCTCAGACTGATTCAGGAAGACGGCGGATTCAGGTGTATCAGTACTAACAAGAAGATCAATAATCCAAATAAACCTCATAAAAGCTGTGCGCGTCTGACAGTGGAATACCTTTTGCTGGTCGCGGAGCTTTCACTTAAAGGGTACAAACCTGAATGTGCTGACGTCTTGGTGCATTATTTTACAAAAAGAAACATTTTCTACCGAACAGACGATATGAAAACGCCAATGGTAGACGTTATGTTAGGGACATTCTACCCGCCGGATCCGATTAAAATCGGAGCTCACCAGATTATATATGCACTGCATGTGTTGGGATGTACATCTGATTCAGAAGCCATGCAGGCCGGGTACAGAGTGCTGGATCAACACAGACTGGAGAATGGCAGATATGTGTTGACTGCATCCAAAAGTGTACCGGCATTCAAGGTCGGAAATGTCGGAGAAGAGAACAAGTGGGTAACATTTTACGCATACATGGCGCAGGAATAGGAAGCAAGCATGAATAAGGAATGGTCGGTACTTAATAAGACGATGCAGACAGAACTTAAGAAGAGAGGTACATTCAATCAGGGTATATTTTCACTCATGAAGTTGCGAGATGAGTTATGGAATACGATTCTTTCTCTGAAGAATGAATTGAGCAGTGATGAGTTCAATGCAATACCGTTTATAAATGCAGAAGGCTATCATAGTAAGACGATAGCATACTCTCTGTGGCATGTTTTCAGGATCGAAGATATTGTTGCTCATACGCTGGTAGCAGAGGATCAGCAGGTTTTCTTCAAGGGAGACTATCAGAAGAGGATTAATGCTCCGATCATCACAACCGGGAATGAACTTGTGAAGCAGGAAATTGCAGATTTTTCGAAAGAACTTAATCTGGATGAACTGTATCATTATATCGGTGAAGTAAAAGACAGTACCGAGGTGGTACTGGAAAGCCTTTCTTTTGATGATATTAAAAAGAAAATTTCGGACGAAACAAAAGAGAATCTGAGATCGCTCCATGTGGTAAGCGAAGATGAAAATGCCGTCTGGCTCATCGATTATTGGTGCAACAAGGATATTCGTGGATTGATCCAAATGCCGTTTTCCAGACATTGGATTATGCATCTTGAAGCGTGCCTGAGAATTAAAAGTAAGATTCATACGTAAAGAAATACAGCGAAGTGTTAACGCTATCGGGATTGTATCAAAAGCAGGGCGATATGGAGGAACCTATGCACATTCTGATATAGCTTTAGAGTTCGCTTCATGGATTTCAGCAGAATTTAATCCTTAAAGTGCAAGCCGGATACAAAAAATATTTATTTGTGTTCTTCGGAAATCTCGCGGACGCGGTCGGCATTCTCCACGAAAGCCCTGGCGATCAGAGGATCGAAATGGGTACCGATACCTTCCTCGATGATAGACATCGCCTTTTCAAAAGTAAAAGGCTTCTTGTAGCTCCTGGTGGAGACCAGTGCATCAAAGACGTCCGAGATGGCCATAATGCGGGCAGAAAGCGGGATCTCTTCGCCTTTCAGACCGCAGGGGTAGCCGGTGCCGTTCCATTTTTCGTGATGATAGGTGGCCAGGTTCAGGGCTTCCTCCAGGTAACCGGTATCGGCGCTGAGTGCCATAGCGCGCTCGATGATCTCTTTGCCTGCAGTGGTATGTTTCTTCATTTCGGTATATTCTTCGTCCGTCAGTTTGCCGGGCTTGTTCAGGATCGCATCCGGCACTTTGATCTTGCCCACATCGTGCAAAGGAGCTGAGTTGATCACGGTTTTGGCGTAGGCATCATTGATCTGCTCCGGATAGATCTGTTTTTCTTCCATGATCTGCAGGATCAGCCGCACATATTCCGCAGTCTTGCGGACATGGTCTCCGGTGCATTTGTCACGGCTTTCCACCATATCGGCGAGGATGTAGATCAGACCGTTCTGCATGTTTTCGATCTGCTCGCCTTTTTTCTGCACATCATCCAGATAGTTTACAGTATCCTTCAGGGCGTGCACCAGCACTTCGTAGAGGTTTTCCAGTTCGTCTCCGGTGGCGATCTGCAGGGATTGCAGGCGTTCCACACCGGCTTCCATGTTTTCATTGTCTTCCGCAAACCGGTGTGCGGCAGCGGTCATAGCATCGAGCGGGTAGGTCAGATGGTAGTCGGAATACCACAGGCACAGTACCAGGATCAGGATAAAGAAACCGATGAACAGGGACAGGATCCTTGCAAGGAAACTGATGGCGTTTCGCTCCAGGGAAGCCATACTGATGTCGGTGCAGGCGTAGCACACACAGTTTCCATTGGAATCGTACACCGGCTCATAATCGGTCAGGAGCCAGCCATAGGTATCGTTGGTTATGACCGGATCGATATCCTTTCCGGCCAGCAGGTCCGGGATCACATCGGTAAAGGACTCATCAAAGGGGATCACATCGCCCAGCGCGGCGCCGGGGAGACTCCCAGTATCCAGGTCAAAGACCACGTGGCAGCCATCCTCGCGGATCTGATAGACGTAGATATACTCTATATAATGCGCACTGTCACGCAGTTTGTAGAGTTTCTGCAGCGTATCCGCATAATCCGGTGCGGAGGCGCCCTCGGTCAGGTAATCGTTGATCCGGTCCCCGTCGATGGTCAGGGCGGTCATGGTTGCCACATTTTTGCCGATGGTGGTAAACTGCTCCTGCGCAAAATTGCGATAGAGGAAAAAACTGATGGCGGTCGTGGCAAAAATAACGATCACCATGATGATGCAGATCAGCAGGGTTATTTTGGTACGCAGCGGGAATTTGCGGGTGCGCGTCTTACGGGCCTCCCGGATCTCCGAGCGGGTCATCGCCTTCTGGCGCCAGTCGGTCAGAGCCAGCAGGGAAGAGGAGGTTTTTGGCAGGATCTTTATTAATACGAAGGAAATGACAACGGTGATCGCCTTATCGAGCAGATCCAGTTTCAGATCGGACCATAACTGCGCTGCGAAGGTCAGGTCGGATCCGTAGATAAACCAGGTGAGGACGGAACCGACGCCGCCGCCGAAAAAGGCAAGGAAGGGGATGGTGAGAAGCGCCTTCCACCACGTATCGTAAAAACCGCGCTTGGCCAGAAAGGTCGCGGTAAAGGCGATCAGTACGCTTACGCCGGCATAGTACATATTCGTGATGTCTGCCGTGGAATTGATGATATTGGTGAGATACCCCACGAAGATCCCGGGGAGATAGCCGCCCAGAACAGCGCCCAGCAGGGTGCCGATATTATCGATATAAAGGGGAAGCCCCAGATATTTTACAAAGCGGTTTGCGGAAATATTGATGAAAATAAACAGCACATAGATCAGTACCAGTTTCAGTTTCCGGACAGCTCCGTCAGATGTTTTGGTCACGAAATCTTCCGCCATCAAAATTCCCTCCCATTTGTCGTGGATATGCTTCATTATAGCATGTCCGGTATTATGTCATCAACAAAATGCACATATTTTAGTGGAAAGATAACGTGACATTTGGTATAATTTACGATATATGGGGGCAGAGCACGCAATTTGGGGCGTGCACATAGGCGTCTGTGAAAAGGGGGTACAGTTCTATGTTTCATAAGAAGGAATCTCACGAAAGCGATATCATCAGGGCGAATCTGACAACGTTTGTTGAAGCGACGAAAGTGAATGTGGTGACACTTTCCGATGCGATCAATGTGCTCTCCGAGAGCGTGGATGCCAATACCAGGGGGAATGAGCAGATCGCAAACAGTGTGACCGGTGTGGCGGAAAAGGCCGGCGAGCAGCTGGAACTGGTGAAGGATAATCTGGATCTCATCGAATCCAACGATACCAATATGCAAAACATCGATGTGGCATTGACGGATATCCGTACCATATTGAATGAAACGGTGGAAGAAAGCAATAACGGCATCCGCCGGATCGAAGATCTGGATCGTGATATGAAGGCAATGTCGGAGGATCTGGGCCGCATCAACGATATCCTGTCGGAGTTTAACAGTGAGATCGAGCGCATCAGTGAAGTGGGTGATTTCATTGTAGAGATCAGCGACCAGCTGCGGATGCTCGCCTTTAATGCTTCGATCGAGGCGGCCCGTGCCGGAGAGGCGGGACGCGGTTTTTCCGTAGTGGCCAATGAGATGAGTACGATGTCCTCCAAGACCAGAGACGGTATGCAGACGATCAATAAGATCCTCGAGGAGATCACCGAGTCGAGCGGCAAGGTCAACGACAGCATCGAAAACTGTACGGATACCTACAACCGGAGCAACCAGACCTTTGCTTCGGTAAGCGATGCTTTCCACACCATTACGGACAGCTCGCGTGGGATCTACGATAAACTCAAGGAGATCTCCGGAATGTTTGCGGTCATGAGCGATAACTCCGGCAAATCCCGGATGAAGGCAGAGAACCTGTTTGAAGCGGCAGAAGCGATCAGTGAAAAAACGCATGAGATCGCAGCCGTATCGGAAGAGGTGGCGGCGGAATCAGCGAGGATCGGCGGAAATACCGAAAATCTGGATAATATGCTCACCGGGATACGGCATCTGCTGAAGCAGTATAACACCTCGATCGTTCCGACGACCAAAAAGAGCAGCCGGCAGATAAAGATCTTGATGATGAGTATGCTGGATAATGATTTCTGGTACGGCGTACGCAAAGGCGCGCTGTATGCCGGAAAGGAATTGGAAGACTGTCATGCCATACTGGAGTATGTTCCGCTGATCCCGAAGGAGCGTTCTCTGGATGAGATGGTGTGTGATGCCGTTCAGTATGCGATCGACCGGAACTTCGACGGCATTGTATTCCCGGGATTTCTGGGTGGTGCCAATAAGTATTTCAAGGCGGCAGCGGCAAAGGGCATCCGGATCATGGCCTATAACTGCGACTGCAATAAAGAGATCCCGAGGATCGCCTGCCTGCGTCCCGATCCGCTGGAGCCGGGCATCCTGGGGGCAAAGGCTGCGGAAAGGAAAGTGGGCGGAAAGGGCAGTGTCCTGATGCTGACCGGTGACCGTTCGGTCGGTGTCAATGTGGAACGCAGCAGCGGCTTCCGGAACCAGCTGAAGACGATGAAGGGGTTGAAAGTCTGTGATGAACTGACGGTTCCCGATGATGCGGACGGTGTGTATAAGATCGCGAAGAAGGGACTGGATGCACATCCGGAGGCGGACATTGTATTCCTGACCAACGGCTTCCCGCTGGCGGCGGCCAAAGCGATCCGCGATGCCGGGCGCAGCCGGAAAACTTCGCTTGTATGTTTTGATCATAATGAGGAGATCTTTGCGGAGATCAAGAGCGGGATCATCTGTGCGGCCATCGGGCAGGATGCCTTCGGACAGGGGCACGATCCCATCATATGGTTATACAACCATATCGTTGCCGGTGAGAAGCTGGAGGAATTCATCCCCTGCAGTCTCTCCGTCGTAGACAGTTCCAACGTAGACAGCCTGGTGGGAGTATAAAAAAAGATCAGAGCCGGAGGGCTCTGATCGGTCATCTTCAATAAAGGTTCAACAGCTCTGCTCGTATTCGCGACGCAGGGCTTTTTTTTCGACATCGGAGAGCTGGTTGTAGATGGGATCCACCATTTCGTAGGTCTGCGCCAGACGCTTTACGGCAAACAGCCACAGTTCAAAGGGCATACCCGGCTTACCGGAAGCAGACTTCGGCTGGGCCGGAAGAGCATCGGCCAGCGGAGACAGATCGGCGCAGCGTTCCAGCGTAAGGGTGAAGGATTTCAGACCTTCCTGATCTGCCAGAGAGAAACGTTTGATGATCGGGCTGTCAATATCCAGAACGGCAACGATCCTGCCGGCATAATGCAGGGGCAGAACGATCTCGGAATCCGTAGCGGGATCACAGGCGATATGTCCATGGAATTCGTGGACGTTCGGGATGCAGAGCACCAGGTCTTTTTCGACGGCGGTACCGCACACGCCCTTGCCGATCTCCAGGCGGGTGCAGGCAGGCTTGCCCTGGAAGGGGCCGAGATACAGGCCTTTGGCGTCACGGATATAAAAACCGGCCCAGTTGATGCCGGGAATGGCTCCCATCAGCAGGGCGGATGCATTGGCAAAAAGAGGCAGCCAGGACTGGTCGCCTTTTGCAAGTTCACGGATCTGGTTTTCGAGTAATTTATAGTCAGTCATATTAATCTCCTTTTTTTATCCACGCTCCTGCAGTTCCTTGAGCAGCATATAGGTGTCGCGGTAGTCACTGCGGCGGGTATTGTTGAGGATATGGGTCAGGTCTTCGCGCACCTTGCAGTCCGCAAACAGTGCCGCAATCGCCGGGGAGTAGCGGGTGCCGGCACCCTCCTGGATCTCCAGGAAGATCTCGTCCGGTTTCTTGCCGGTGCTGTAACTGCGGCCTACCGTATCGGTAGCGGCATCCAGGCAGTCGGCGACGGTCACGATATCGATGATCACCTTTTCCTGCAGATGTGCCACATCGTACCCTTCCGGATACCCCTTGGTGCCGTCGTACCAGCGGTGATGTCCGATGGCGACCGGCGCATAATCCCGGGTGGAGGCGTGGCGTTTGAGCATTTCCGCACCCAGCGTGGTGTGGTGCTTGAGCATGGAAAACTCGATATCGAGGATCTTGCGCCCGTAGATCGAGATCATATCGATCATCGGGAGCTTGCCGAAATCGTGACAGCAGGCGGCGTGATAGCAGAAGTCCACGATCTTCTTTTTGTACAGTTCCACTTCTTCCACGGTCCTGCATTCCTGCACGCCCATAAACAGTCCGGGATTGCGTTTGATCAGATGCTCACACAGACAGCGGCTTAAGCTTCCCACCATCATACTGTGTACGTAGGTAGGCGGGTGCAGGAGTGCCATACAGCGCAGGCCCATTTCTTCAAAACTCATCGCCTGCGGTACCTCGATGTAATCCATCAGAATGCCGGAGAAGTATTCCATCACCGGAGAGTACACGCCGTCTCCGGGCAGATGGTACATATAGTCCAGCAGCTGGTCGTAGAGCCATTGCAGCTGACGGCCGTCTGCTTCCGTCAGTTCCTGCTCACGATAAGTCAAAAGATACTCATAGGGCAGCAGGATGTTGGTAAATACGGCATCCACGGTGAAGCGGTAGTCGCTGTTCTTTTCGTACAGATCCAGAAGGATCTTGCGGTAATCTTCTGCGCTGAGCTGCCCGCTGTAGTACCGGCCGCGGGCGACGATCATCTCCTTACGCTCCGGGGGCAGGAAGACGGCATTCTGCGGGCGGTTTTCATTCCACAGTGCGTCCAGCTGTTCGGTATAAACGGCGATCTCTTTGCGCTGCTTCTCATCGAAGCCCTGCAGGTTACCGCATTCCGTAGCCTGTCCGAAATATTCGAGACAGCGCAGTTTGTGGTAGTTCCAGTCGAAGTCCGGTGCGTTTTCCGTATAGAACGGATCCGAGGCCAGGTTCAGGGCTTCCTTCAGCTTGCGCATAAATCTGCCGTTGGACTTCGGGTCCGGATGCGTGTTTTCGTAGAGCGCCGTGGCATAGCGGGCGTTGAGCAATACCGTTTCCCGCTCACGCATAGGCAGCGTCAGGAAGCGTTCGTGATCCAGAAACAGCTCCAGTTCCCGAGCGATGGACAGACCTTCCCGCCGGTACTTCTGCGTAATCTCTGCTACATAACGCAGGCGTTTGCTGCGGTTTAACTGTGTGTAGCAGGACATGATGTGCCGGTCCCCCTGACGGATGATATCGGAGCTGTCCCCCTTGGATACGGCATCGGAAAAAAGTTTCCGGGATACCAGATACAAAAGGCTCATGTCCAGGTCGATATACTCGGAAGCGTGCATCAGCTGGTCGTAGAAGACTTCCAGGGCATCCACTTCTTCCCGGTCGAGCTGCCGACGGGATTTCAGCAGCGGATAGAGTGTCTTCTCCAGCATCTGCCGGTTTTCCGCAGCCAGCGCACCGATCTCGCGGAAGTGCTGGTTCAGCAGTATGGCATATTCCGAGGCATCCTCCATATCCGTGATACTCGGGACGGACAGCTTGCGCACACGGTCGATGCTCAGTACCAGTTCCTTCAGACGCGTATTGAAATTCTGGATCGCGTTGGCCTGCATACGGCGAAGCAGCAGGTAGGTATTGCGGTAATTGTCTTCACGTCCCTTCTTCAGCAGGAATTCGATGTCGTGCATCACTTCCGGCCGGTCGAGCAGGGAGACGATCTGCGGGGAGTAGCGTTTGCCGCTTCCCTTTTTGAGCTCCGAAACAAGCCGGTTTACGGATTTGCCGATCTTGTAGCTGCGGCCGATCTGATCCGTTGCGGCATCCAGACTGTCGGCTACCGTGACGATATGGATCAGGACACGGTCCGGGCTTTCGTTGATATCAAAAGAAGCGGGATAGCCCTTGGTGCCGTTGAACCAGCGGTGGTGGCCCCTTGCGATGTCCGCATAGTCCTGTGTGGAAAGATAGCGGGACAGCTGCGCGGCACCCATATCCGGATGCATGCGGATGATCATATATTCCGTATCCAGAAGCCGCCGGCCGTACACAAAGATCGTATCGATCATGCAGATCTTGCCGAAATCGTGACACAGACCGCCGTGGAAGGCGCGGTTTAGGATATGGTCTTTCTTTTGCTGCACCTCTTCTGCTGTCTTGCAGCCGCAGACACCGATAAATTCTTCCGGTGCGGTGCGCAGCAGATGCTCGCACAGACAGCGTGAAAGGACTGCTACCTGCATGGAATGCACATAGGTAGGCGGATGCAGAGCAGCCATACAGCTTAAGCCCATTTTTTCAAAGGTCTCTTCGCCCGGGATCTCGATAAAACGCTCCAGGAACGAGGAGAGGTATTCGAGCATATAGCAGAAAGCATCCCGGTTATCCGAGTGCAGGATGTAGTTGGTGATCTGCCGGTAGAAGCCGCGCAGTACCTCCTGCTTCTCCTCATCGACTTCTTCGCCTTCCAGCGTCGCCATATATTCGGTCGGGATGAAGATATTGGCCAGTACCGAATACATATCGTAGCGGGAATTGGAATAGCGGGTATACAGGGACAAAAGCTCGCTGCGGTAATCGCCGATCTGGGTGCGGCCGCCGTAGTAATTGTTGCGGGCGGTGATCAGATCCAGCTGCACACGGGGCAGGATGTTATCGTTTTCCTTTTCGTCCCCATGCCAGAGCCGGTTCAGCAGGTCCGTAGTCTTCATGACGGTGGCGCACTGCTGCGGTGTCAGTTTCCAGTGGTTGCCGTTTTCCGTCAGCTGGCCGATGTGCTCGAGGCAGCGGAAACGGTGGTAGTTCCAGTCATAGCCGGGGGTGTGTTCCCGGAAGAACGGGTCATCCGCCAGCGCAATGGAATGCTTCAGTCTGCGGATGCGCTCGTCGTTGCTGTGCTTGTCCGTTGAGTAGAAGGTCGAATAGAGCGTCACATAAAAACGCGAATGAACCAGCACGGTTTTTTTCGCTTCACTGCTCTTCAGGCGCAGGAACATCTCCGGCTGCAGATACTGCAGAATCAGCTCGGAAGCCCGCAGGCCCTCCTTGCGGTAAAACGAGCACAGATCCTCCGACACGCGGATGCGGTTGGTGCGGTTCATATTGTTGTAGCAGGCGTTGATATGGATACCGCTCTGCAGCACGATGGCTTCGTCGTCTTTCTTGGCGACGGCATCGGTGAGCAGGCGTCTGGAAATATGAAACAGCAGGGAAAGATCCAGCTCTTCTTCCGGCCAGGGATTGAGCAGATAATGACAGAATTCCCGCAGGGTGGAGACGGTCTCTTCCGGAAGAGGCTTTTTGGATGCCAGGATCGGACTGAGCACCCGGTCCATCATGGCACGGTTCTGTTTTGCGATGGAGCCGATCTCGCGGAAATGCTGCTTGAGCACACGGCTGTAGCCGTCTCCGGTACCCACGCCGCCGATCTTGGGCGAAGATAAGGTACGCGTGCGGATGATACGCTGTACGAAATCGTGCAGTTCCTGTTTTAATTCGGTTGATTCCGGTGTAGTATTTTCCATAAGATATATACCCTCTTACTAATCTATTTTAGCGAAAAAAGGGGGGGTTTTCAAGTGTATCCGTATTGACTTCAATAGTTGTTTTTACTAATATAAAATACATGGATCCGCATTTGAATGAATATGTCAGCAATACCGCGAGGATCCGCGCATTATCGTCTCCGAGTATCCAGGATATCGACAATGCGGCGGAATACGGTACCCTGCTGCAGGACAATTTCATAACGATCGGCCAGCTGGCCAGGGAAAACCGGGATATCCTCTCGGAGCATCTTTTTCCGTTCCTGGAAGAGAGCGCATCCGTTACGAATGCCGATCTGGAGGGACTCGGGCGTTTTGAGGATTCCCTGCTGGATGCACAGACCATGGAAAATCTGGATCCCGCGATCCACGCGGAGATCTCGGACAGTCTGCTGCACAAGGCAGAGCATGGGGATTCGGTCAAGCTTTTGTTAAAACAGCTGGATCGCGAGATCACGGCCTGCTATACGATGCAGAATATTACCAGACGTTTAGGCACCTTTCCGCAGATCGCCGCAACCTACCGGGAGCGCGGACTGGAAGCCGGCAGAAAGATCCGGGATTATCTGGAGCCGGAAGCCTTTGCCGGGCTTCCCGATAACGAGTGCCGCGAGCTGGTGCTGATCAATGCACGTAATATGTGGCTGCTTTACGAAGGGGAAACACTTTCGCCGGAGAAAAACCGCGATCTGCTGGTGCAGATGGAAAAGGCGCTTGCACTGGCGGATGCGCCGTATTACCGCAGGCGTATGCCGATGTACGACTGGAGTTTTCATGAATTCCGCGCACTGCAGGATATCCTGAAACTGACGGAGTATAACAACGCGCGGGCGTTTCCTGCGGATGCGATCGAAAAGATCTGCGCATACGGGGAACGTCTGGACCGGCTCTGGCATTCGGCACCGCTGTTTTATAAGGATCTGATGCACGAAAACGAACTGCAGATCCTGCTTGTGCGTGTCCGCTATCTGAACGGACAGGTTGCGGTGGAGGACTACCGCCGGAATCTGCTGGAGCTTTACAATTCGCGGGACCGGAACGACTATTCCCAGGCGGGGATGACGCTCAATCTGATGCTGCCGGCGGAATATATCCTGACACTGGATCCGGAGGCTCTGACTGAGGATGCCAAATACCAGGTCAGCCGCTTCTATCACGATACGCTGAATTATGCATTCCATATGTCGGGGCGTGATTCCCTGAGCTTTATGCTGGGATTTCTGTCCCATCTGCTGGATTGTTTTATCGAAGTGCCCGGAGGGATGACCTTTGGCGAGATGTGTCTGGACTGTCTGGGTGCCCTGCATCCGCCGACCTACGTGCACAGCATCATGGTCGGGCAGATCACGCGCTGCCTTTGCCGGCATCTGATGCGTCTGCATCCGGAATACTTTGCAAAGGTACCGATGGCGGGGGATACGGAAGCAATCCTCGGATTTGCCTATCAGTCGTCGGTCTGCCACGATTTCGGCAAGCTGCTGATCACGGATACGATCATGGTTTACGGGCGCAAGCTTTTGGACAGCGAGTTTTTCCTGCTGCGCACCCATCCGAAGAGCGGCGCGGATATGATGCTGAAACACGAGTCCACACGGCCGTATGCAAAGATCGCACTGGCACATCACCGATGGTATAACGATTCAGCCGGCTATCCGGATGATCTGTGTACGGCGGAACTGCCGGAAAAGGTCTTTATCGATCTGGTCTGCTGTGCGGACTGTCTTGATGCGGCGACGGATACGGTCGGACGCTCCTACAACCGGGGCAAGACGATGGATGACTTTATCCTGGAGCTCAAGGAAGGCGCCGGGACACGGTACGCCCCATATCTGGCAGAGCTGTTTGATGATGCGGCGCTGCGGCGCGACCTGCGCTTCCTGCTGCAGCAGGGCAGACGCAGCAGTTATTCCAAGGTGTACCGCCAGTTAAAGGACCTGACGGACCAGAGCGTGCTCTACGGCGAAAACTATGATTATAATGTGCTGGTGGCTTCGACGGTCGGCGGCACCTTCCGCCAGACGTTCTCATAATGAGCCATGGGGACGGTTCTTGTGGCTCATTTTGAGCCGGAGAACCGTCCCTGTGGCTTTTTTTTCTTGCCGTCCCCTTAAGGGGGAAGGTGGCCGAAGGCCAGATGAGATGTCTTATCTCGAGGTGCAAAAATTTCACCACAAGATGAGGTGGCTCTATCGAGATCAAAAAATTTGACCTCGATATGAGGACGCAAAGTACCGTAGCCAAAACATGGGGTAAAATGATAGACACTTCACCCGCTTAATGATATAATGTATATACATATCAGCACGGTGAAGACCTCTTTGGACTTTTGGAGAAAGGGGGCGGTCTTATGAACATGAGCGGGCGGAAAAAGAGCATTCTGATCATCGATGACGATCCGGTCTATATGAAGATGGTGCACGAATGGCTCAAGGATGATTTCAAAGTAACGATGACCATCAGCGGCGGACAGGCGCTGGACTGGCTGAAGGAAAACAAGGCGGATCTGATCCTGCTGGACTATGACCTGCCGGTGATGCCGGGGCCGCAGATCCTCGAAAAGCTCCGGAGCGGTGCGGACACCAAAGAGACACCGGTGATGATCCTGACGGGGCAGAACGACCGGGAGAGCATCATGCGCATCCTGTCCCTGTGTCCGGCGGATTACCTCTTGAAGAATATCGGAAGGGATGAGCTGCGGAACAAAGTGGCGAAATTTCTGAAGTGACATCGATATCCCCGTCGTGATCGGCGGGGATTTTTTGAAAGCCACGGGGACGGTTCTTGCGGCTCATTTTGAGCCGGAGAACCGTCCCCGTGGCTCATATCTCATATCGGCGCTGTTAAGCGCTTTTTTGTGCAAATTCTGTTTTATGTAACATTAGTTACGGACAAAATCCTTCCGCGGGAATACTATGATCCCAGAGTCGGGAAGCGGTAGACATAACGTAACAACGCTTTTTTCGGACAGATCCGTACAACATTTATTTATGAAAAAACGGTGTTCAAGGTTGACTATTGCCATCAAAACGGCTTATAATAGACAGAGCTTGCGGGCGTGCCAAACTGCGCCCTCGGGGTACACGATTAGCGACCACAGTGGCCGTTAAATAATATCATTTTATAGGAGGCAATGCAATGAGTGCAGAGTTTAGACCAGAATGGGAAGGCTTTACCGGCGGTAAGTGGGTAGGCGAAATCAACGTTCGTGATTTCATTCAGAAGAACTACACACCGTATGATGGTGATGATTCTTTCCTCGTAGGACCGACACAGAACACAAAGGATCTGTGGGCGCAGGTACTGGATCTGTCCCGCCAGGAACGTGAGGCAGGCGGTGTATTGGATATGGATACCAAGGTAGTATCTACCATCACTTCTCACGGCCCGGGTTACCTGGACAAGAGCAAAGAGACCATCGTAGGTTTCCAGACCGATAAGCCGTTCAAGCGTTCCTTGCAGGTATACGGTGGTATCCGTATGGCTGAGAAGGCTTGCGCAGACAATGGTTACACCGTAGATCCGGAGATCAGCGAGTTCTTCTCCGTACACAGAAAGACACACAATGCAGGCTGCTTTGATGCTTACACACCGGAGATGCGTGCATGCCGTTCCTCTCACGTAATCACAGGTCTTCCTGATGCTTACGGCCGTGGACGTATCATCGGCGACTATCGTCGTGTGGCACTGTACGGTATCGACAGACTGCTCGAGGACAAGCAGGCACAGAAGGATTCTACCGGCCGCGTGATGACCGATGATGTTATCCGTCTTCGTGAAGAGCTTTCCGAGCAGATGACAGCTCTGAAGATGATGAAGGAAATGGCTGCTTCTTACGGCATCGACATTTCCAAGCCCGCTACAAACGTACAGGAAGCTATCCAGTTCACATATTTCGGTTATCTGTGCGCAGTTAAGGAGCAGAACGGTGCAGCAATGAGCCTTGGCCGTACTTCTACTTTCATCGACTGCTACGCAGAGCGTGACCTGAAGAACGGTAAGTTCACTGAGGAGCAGATCCAGGAATTCGTTGATCACTTCATCATGAAGCTTCGTTGCGTTAAGTTCGCACGTACACCGGAATACAACCAGATCTTCGCAGGCGATCCTGTATGGGTTACCGAGTCTCTGGGTGGTGTAGGTGTTGACGGACGTCACATGGTTACCAAGACCAGCTTCCGTTATCTGAACACCTTAAACAACCTGGGTGCAGCTCCCGAGCCCAACCTGACCGTTCTGTGGTCAACCAGACTGCCCAGACCCTGGAAAGAGTTCTGCGCTAAGATGTCCATCAAGTCTTCTTCCATCCAGTATGAGAATGATGACCTGATGAGAGTTACCCACGGTGATGATTACGCTATCGCTTGCTGCGTATCCTCCATGCGTGTTGGTAAGGAAATGCAGTTCTTCGGAGCTCGTGCTAACCTTGCAAAATGTATGCTGTACGCTTTGAACGGCGGTATCGATGAAGTATCCAAGAAGCAGGTTGGTCCGAAGTATCGTAAGTACGAAGGCGATGTGATCGAGTATGATAAGTTCATGCCGATGTTCGAAGATATGATGGAGTGGCTGGCAGATGTATATGTAAATACTCTGAACGTAATCCACTACATGCACGACAAGTACTGCTACGAGCGTGCACAGATGGCTCTGCACGACAGAGACGTACGCCGCTACTTCGCAACCGGTATGGCTGGTCTGTCCGTAGTTGCAGACTCCCTGTCCGCAATCAAGTACGCTACCGTTAAGCCGATCCGTGATGAGGACGGTATCATCGTAGATTTCGAGACCACAGGAGACTTCCCGAAGTATGGTAATGATGATGATCGTGTTGACCAGATCGCTCACGACCTTGTTTCCAAGTTCATGATGATGATCCGTCGTCACCACACCTACAGAAATGGTTTCCCGACCATGTCTGTATTGACCATTACTTCTAACGTAACCTATGGTAAGGCAACCGGTAACACACCGGATGGCCGTCGTAAGGGACAGCCGTTTGCTCCGGGTGCCAACCCGCTGCACGGCCGTGATACTCACGGTGCAGTAGCTTCCCTGTCTTCCGTAGCCAAGCTTCCGTTCGAAGACAGCCAGGATGGTATCTCCAATACCTTCACCATCATTCCGGGTGCCCTGGGTAAGGAAGATCAGGTATTTGCAGGCGACATCGAAGTAGACCTGAGCAAGAAATAAGTAAAAACACAAACCTTGCCTCCCCCCTTTTGGGGGAAGGTGTCAGGCAAAGCCTGACGGATGAGGGAAAAGGGAGGAAAGCGATATGGCAGATCAGAATATGACGGAAGAGCAGATGATCCAGGATCTGGTAGCGCAGTTGGACGGTGGTTTTGCCAACGGTGTAGGTCATGTAAATGTAGACGTGGACGAAAATGCTTCTGCAAAGAAGGAAGTAGAGACCATGGGCTGCACGGATTGCTCCCGCACGCCGCTCGCATGCTCCGTACCGACCCTGCATCAGGGATTGGACGATTACGAATAATTATTAGGAATCGAATCTGATAGGAGGAAAATAACAATGGCAGAAGCTAGTACAGCACAGATCAACAATCTGGTATCTTTATTGGATGGATATGCAACCAAGGGCGGTCATCATCTGAACGTTAACGTTCTGAACAGAGAGACCCTGCTGGATGCTCAGGCTCATCCGGAGAACTATCCGCAGCTGACCATCCGTGTATCCGGTTATGCAGTTAACTTCATCAAGTTGACTCCGGAGCAGCAGGCAGACGTTATCAGCCGTACATTCCACGAGAAGATCTGATCGCGAGGCAATAGCTTGAGCGGTTCTGATCGTAAGACGATAACGACCAAGAGCAAAGAACAGGCGCAGGGAGTGGCAACATTCCCTGCGTTTTTGTGCTCTCTATTGTTCGGAATGGGTATTTTTTTGTTTGCCACCGTGTTTTTTGCACATGTTCATCCGCTGGTTCCCTATGATATGGACGACTGGCTGTATGTCGGCTGGCGAAGAAATGCCTATCCCATCTGGAAGGACTGGAATCCTGCCAGGATCTTTCCGGAAACCTTTATGTCTCTGGTTTCGGACTTCGGCGTGCATGTACTGATGCCGATATTACATCTGGATTATATATACGCCCTGATCCTTGCGCATGCCATATCGGTGGCATCTTTTATCACATTGTATGTGCTGTTGTTCCGCTCTTTTATAAAGGAGAAAACAAACATCTCCTTCGCGGCATCCTATATGCTGACGCTGTTATTTCTGCTGTTTCATTTCAGCATCTTCCGGCGGCAGTACAACGGAAACCAGCATCTGTTCTGGACCTTTAATGTGACGGGCTATTATTACTATGTGATCCCGAACCTGATCAATGCTTCGCTGGTATTGTTCTTTATGGGGAAGGGACGCGACGGGATCCGGAATCTGTCCCCGATCCGAAAAGGGATTTTGCTGCTGAGTATCTATCTGGCAATGTTTTCCAATCTGTTTTCCAGCATTATACTGGTGGTTCCGGCTGCCGGGGAGGCGGTGGCAGACGCGTATCTGTGTATGGTGAAGCGGAAGCAGAGTTTGAAACAGTATCTGGAAAAAACATTCTGGAATCTGTTGATCGCCGGCCTCTGGCTGGTTTCTCTGGTCTATGAAGCCAATGGCGGGCGCGCGGATGGTGCGGGCAGTTTTGCGCTCTCCGAGAGTATCTCCGGATTCTTTGCCTGGGGCAGACAGTTGAATATGCAGACGACGGCATTGTCGCTGTTGATCGTGGCGGTGGGAGCAGTCCTTTGGCTTTGTTCTTTAAGGAAAGATGCGCATCCGGATTCGGATCAGAAGAAAGATGCAGGATCGCAGTCGGCTGCTGTGAACGGAACATCTTCGGGAAACAGCCGATGGATCTCAGGCGATGTTCCGGTATCTGCTCCCGGCTTTGTCTTTTGTATGCTGATCTGTGCGGCCTTTGAGATCCTGCTCTGTGCAAAGGTAGGCGTGGACAAGCTCGAGATCTGCCGTGTGATCTTCAGTGTATGTTTCTATGCATTTATGGTGATCTTTTGGTTCGCGGGTACGATCCTCGTAAAGTTCCCGAAGACCCTGATCCTGTTACCGCTTATCTTCTATGTTTTGCTGATGAATACTCGCATGGGCGAGCGGATCTTCTTAGAGGAGAATGGGATCAATCTGGATGCACAGCTGTGCATCGCGATCGATCAGGATATCATCGATCAGGTGATCGCTGCTGACCATGCAGGGCTTACGGAAGCCGTGATCGTAGTGCCGCTTGAGGAGGATCAGGAGGAGGACAACTGGCCTCACGTGATCCGTATGGGGAGTGCACTTTCCCAGACACTCTACAAACATGGCATCATCAGCCGGCGCCTGGAGCTGGAGATCCGCCCTGACCATGCCATGAACGAGAAATACGGATTACAGTACTGAACTATCCCCTCAAGGGGAAGGCAAGAGGTAGTACCGCTGCATAGAAATTATTGCAGATAAGTCAATTGAAGTGTTTCAGGAGATGTAGTAAAATACAAATATCCAAGAAAAAACCGGGAGGGTGCGATATGAAAGGACGAATTCATTCGACAGAGAGTTTCGGAACAGTAGACGGACCGGGTGTCCGTTTTGTAGTATTTTTGCAGGGGTGCCCAATGCGCTGCGCGTATTGCCATAATCCGGATACCTGGGATCCGAAAGGCGGAACACCGACGGAGGCATCCGAGATCATCGAGCAGTATATCCGTAATGAGAGCTTTTATCAGGGCGGCGGTATCACCGTAACCGGTGGAGAACCGCTGATGCAGATCGATTTTCTGCTGGAACTGTTTACACTGGCAAAGCAGCACAACATCCATACCTGTATCGATTCCTCCGGTATTATGTATCACCCGGGTGAGAGCGAGTACAATAAGAAGCTGGATGAGCTGATGAAGATCACGGATCTGGTGATGCTGGATATCAAGCACATTGATCCGGAGAAGCATAAATGGCTGACGCAGCAGCCGAATGACGGGATCCTGGCATTTGCGAAATATCTGGATGAAAAGCATGTGGACGTGTGGATCCGTCACGTAGTGGTGCCGGGGATCACGGACGACGATGAGTACCTGTATAAGCTGGGCTATTTCATTGGCGGTCTGAGCAATCTGAAGGCACTGGATGTGCTGCCGTATCATACGATGGGACTGCCGAAGTATGAGAAACTGGGTATCGAATACCGCTTAAAGGGTGTGCCGGCCATGGACAAGGAAGTGGTGCTGGAGAAGAAAAAAGTGATCCTGGACGGTATACGAAAACGCCGCGAGGAGTTACAAGGGAATTAGTTAAGCCTAATCAAGATTTCGTAACACTAATATATGCCGATATGCTACTATGAATATGGTCGGGGAAGACTAAATTAACAGCTGTTTATGGCTGAGAGAAAAACAGGAGGAAATGAAAAATGGCATATGTTATTAAAGACGGATGTATTTCTTGCGGAACTTGTGCAGGCGGATGCCCGGTAGGCGCTATCTCTGAGGGTGACGGCAAGTTCGAGATCGATAAGGATACCTGCATCAGCTGCGGCGCTTGCGCTGGCTCTTGCCCGGTAGGTGCGATCGAAGAGGAATAAGAAATTCCGAATAAGATTAAAATGATCCGGCTGTTTCCGATGTGGAGACAGCCGGATTTTTTTACATATTTTTATAGTGCTGACAAAGATCTTTCAGAAAGCATTCTTCGCATTTGGGGCGCTGGGATTTGCAGATGGTGCGTCCCAGTGCGATCAGCTGTGTGTTGATGGCGATCCAGTGATCCTTCGGGATGGCCTTCATCAGGGCATACTCTACCTTTTCGGGATCTTCCTCTCCCGTGAGTCCGAGCCGGCGGGCCAATCGTCCCACGTGGGTATCGACGACGACGCTTGGTTCGTGAAAGACATTGCCGCGGATCACGTTGGCGGTCTTGCGGCCCACGCCAGGCAGGGAAGTCAGGCTTTCGAGGTCCTTTGGTACTTCACTGCCAAAGTCGTCTCGAAGACGTCGGCAGCATGCAATGATATTACGTGCTTTATTATGGTAGAAACCGGTTGAATGGATATCCTTCTCCAGCTCCGTTAGATCGGCATCGGCAAAGGCTTCGATATCCGGATACTTCACAAACAGATCCCTGGTCACCAGATTGACCCGGGCATCCGTGCACTGGGCGCTCAGTATGGTGGCGATCAGCAGCTGCCAGGCATTTTGGTGGTCTAAGTAGCAGGGAATATCGGTACCGTATTTCGCGTCCAGACGCGACAGAAGTTCTTTGATCTCTGACTTTTTCATTGGGAATCCTCGTTATTGTTCATGGATATTGTTCCGCGAGACATTTTCGCAGGAAAACCCGGATTGCGCAGCAAACCGGACGTTACTGTATAATGTATTATACCATGAACCGTTTAGGGTGTATGCAATTTATAGTAATTATTCACAAATATTTAATAAAATGTTGACAAAAACAGAAAAAAATCATATATTAATCTTTGTAGTATTTTGAATAACGCTTATAAAAGTGAAGGGAATCTGTTGTTAACAGAGGAAGGGAGAGAGTTATGACTTATGAAGAGATCGTCGGCTATGTAAAGAAGAAGGCTGCGAAGGCAGATGCAAAGAATTTCGGTTCTGTTGCAGTCCAGATTGATATTACGGGCGAGGGCGAAGGCGCTTTCTATGTAGCAGTTGCAGATGGAAAGGTCGATGTTCAGCCGTATGAGTATTTTGATCACAATGCAAAGGTGATCGCAGACGGAAATGATTTCATTGCATTTCTGGATGGCAAGAAGGGTGCAGAGGTTCTGACCGTTGCCGGAGATGAGAATGCTGTAGCGATCGTAAAGAGCTTCGCTGCTGCAGAAAAGGCACCGGTAAAGAAGGCTGAAAAGCCTGCTGCAGAGAAGAAAGCACCGGCAAAGAAAGCGGAGCCGAAGAAGGCAGCAGCAAAGCCGGCAGAGAAGAAGGAAGAAGTAAAGAAAGTTGAGCCTGTAAAGGCAGAAGTGAAGAAAGCAGAAGCAAAGCCTGCTGCAGAGAAGAAAGCACCGGCAAAGAAGGCAGAGCCGAAGAAAGCCGTTGCAAAGCCGGCAGCTAAGAAAACTCCTGCAAAGAAGAAATAAGTAAAGCTATAGCCGAACTTTTCTAAGCGTATAAGATATTTCAGCAGAGGAAACCGTTGTTTCCTCTGTTTTTTTACATTATAAGTCTATAGTAATGAGCCATGGGGACGGTTCTTGTGGCCCATTTTAAGCCGGAGAACCGTCCCTGTGGTTCATTTTGTGCGGCGATGAGAGTCGACCCAAAAAAAAGAGTGCCAGCCGGAACGGTTATCAGGGACAACTCGTCTTTGCTGACACTATTTTACATTCTATCAGGAAAACTGCGCTGCAATTCCTGTAAAGCAAAAGCTCGCCGGGGTGCCTTGCAATTCCATTAAAGCAAAAGTTAAACGGGGACGCTGATCACAGCTCGGCGTCGTTGTTGACTGCTTCCAGCAGATCTTCCACGTCGAAGCCGTGTACCATAGCAGCTTCTTCCAGGGTCTCGCCCTGGGAGGCCGGGCAGCTGAAACAGAACATGCCTGCATTCATCAGGACCGTTGCGATCTCCGGCTTGGTCACCAGAGCTTCACCGATCGTCATATCCTTTGTGATCATGATTTTCTTTTCTTCTTCCATAAATATATCCTTTCTGTGCGTATCTGTAATGATAGTAATAACATCTTCAAGTACTATAGCATAGAAGAAGGCAAACTGCAAGTCGATGATAAGAGTGAGCCGGAGAACCGTCCCTGTGGCCCAAAATGAGCCGGAGAACCGTCCCCATGGCGGGCACGATAAAGGGGGATCTGAATATTTGACAAAGCAAAAGCAGCATGCATATAATATAATATCTATAGGCAATTCTAGGGAGGGGAGATTATGGACAACAACCTGAACAACATTCCGGAAAACAATGGTACGTCCGTGAATGGCAGCAACACTCCGGCGGAAAACAGCAGCGGTATGAATACGGCCGGCACATCCGATTATACCGGGGCGGCGAATAATGGCGGGATCCTGAACGGGTACGTGATGAACAGCGATCCGGGATATACGCAGAGTTTTGCGCAGGGCAACCCGAATGGTGCGGAGCCGCAGAATTCGAAGCAGAAATCCAAGGTGCTTCCGATCGTGTTGGGAGCGGCAGGTGTGGTTGTTGTGGCTGCTGCGGTATTGGGTTTTGTATTCCGCGGAGCGCTGGCGAACGGCTGGGCGCGCCTGACCAAGTCACCGGAGGAATATACCCGTTATGTGCTGGAGAAAAATCTGCTCGATAATGATCTGATGTGGAAAGGCTATGACGAGTCCTATAAGCAGGTGGCCGATCTGAAGGGGATGAAGCTCAGTGGCGAGGTCCGCATGGAGCTTTCCAAAGATGTGATCAATATGGTCGAGGATGCTTATACGGATTATCAGAACACACGATACAGCAGTTACGGCGGTTATGAGTATTATGATGCCTATTATGAATACATAGAGGAAGAATGGGAAAAGGATAACTATGATTATCTGGACTATGATGAATGGGTAAAAACCTACGATCCGGGGGATGGTGGCGATGATGGCGGTGCACCTGCGATCCAGCTGGGAGCGCTCTCGGATATCGCTATGATCTACGAGGTGGAGCGCGGGGATGACGCGATACGGGCGATGCAGGCACTGCAGCTGGCCGATAAGGAGTATCTGCTGACCATGAACGAGATCTACGATTCCGACAAGCATGAACTGTATCTGCAGATGCCGGAGATCAACAAGGACTATGCGAAGCTGGAGCTGGAAGAGATCGCGGATCAGGATGATCTGGAGGAGCTGGATAATGTTCTCTTTGGAACCGATGTGAAAGCAGTGATGATGGATCCGAAGACCGCCAGGAGCGTATCTAACCGCTACTTTGATCTGCTGGTCTCCAAGATCGATGATGTGGAGGAGAAGAAAGATACCTTTGAAGCGGCCGGACAGGAGCAGAAGTGCCTTACCCTGAAATTTACGGTGGATGGGGATATGATCAAAGAAACCGGTGTGGAACTGTGCGAAACCCTGAGCGATGACGGCGAGCTGCGAAGCTATTTTACCGATTATGCCAAAAGCTACCTGCCGACGGAAGATGTGGATGATATGTGGGAAGAGCTGTCGGATCAGCTGAAGCAGACCGCGGAAGAGATCGAAGATGCGGATATTGATACCGAGATGGAATGCACGCTGTATGTGGACAATATCGGTCAGATCATCGGTGTTAAGTTTATGGATGAGAAGGAAGAAAACGGCTTCCTCTGCGGATATGTCGTGAAGAGCGGCAAGTTGAATTTCGAACTGTCCTGTATGAAAGACGATGAGGAGATCGTGAATCTGGAGGGCATCGGAAAGCTTGGAAAATCCGGTGTGACGGCAGACTTTGACCTCACGATCCGCGCGCAGGGGCTGAAAAAGAAGATCTCATTTGCTCTGGAGAATATGACGCCGAAGGGCGGTGTGTTCACAATGGAACTGAACCAGTTCTATAAACTGGCTCAGCTGGCGGGAGTGGTCGATGATGAGGAAGATGACTATGCGAAACTGATCAAGGACGCTACGCTGCGCATCGAATATCATTCGGACGGTAAGAAAATGGATGGTTCCGTAGGGATCTTAAATGACGGAGATAAAGTGGCATACGTGAGCTGGAAGAGCGAAGTGGCGAATGCCGGAACGATCGAAATGCCTTCTTCCAAGGAGTCGGAAAAGATTACGGACGAATACGAGATGATGGAGTATCTGGAGGACTGTGACCTGGATTTGTTTGTGGATAAGCTGGAGGAACTTGGCCTGCCGAAGGAAGCCGCCGATGAGCTGCGCGAAGAGTTCGAAGATATCGAGTATTATTAAAAAACGCTGTTCGGGATCTTTGCGGTTCCGAACAGTTCTTTACATTATAAGAAATTGCTGACGCAGGGGTTCCGCGAGGGAATCCTATGAACATAAAGAAAGGGGTTACGGAATATGAGTACATTTGCAGTAGCAGGGATCACACAGCTGGAGACGATCATAAACGTGGGAGAGATCCCGATCAAGTATCAGCCGCTGACCAGTGAGCGGAACAGCATCCATATTGCACCGGGCGGCGATGCATATAATGAGACGCTGGCGCTCAAGTGGCTGGGGGATGAAGCCTTGCTGCTTTCCCTGGTGGGGCGGGATCAGGACATGAGCATCTTCAATCCGGCGGGGCGCAAGGTGACGATCTCGACCGAGTATATGATGCCGCTTCTGGAAGAGATGCCGATGCAGGTGATCCTCTGCGATAAGGAGCGCCGGCAGCAGATCTTTGAAGATATCAAAGGACTGCGTGAGGTGAACTACGATATGTCCATGGTGGCACCCCTGATCGCGCGCTGCGATATGCTGGTCCTTTCCAATGCGAATTTCTGCCGGCCGTTCATCAAGGTGGCACAGCGTTACCACCGCCCGATCGCGGTCAATGTGCATGAATATCTGAAGGAAAAAGAGAATTACAACAAAGACTTTTTGAAAGCGGCGAGTGTGCTGTATTTCAGTGATGATACGATCCACGAAGATCCGTTTGAATTTGTGGCGGATATCGCAAACCGTTATAAGTCGGAGATCATCATTCTCGGACAGGGAGCGAAGGGGCTGGTCCTGTACGACCGCGCAAGGAATATCAACGTACATTATAACAGTGTGAAGACCAATGAAGTGGTGAATACGGCAGGCGCCGGAAATGCACTGCTGGCATGCTTTCTGCACCGATACCTGGAATGTGCGGATTCGACGGTGGCGATCAAAGATGCACTGCTGTTTGCCTCCTACAAGATCGGTTATGTGGGAACTTCCGCGGGATTTTTGACCGAGGAACAGCTGGATCAGTGGCGCAACCTGATCTGGGGGATCAATGCTCAGGGAGTGACGTCCTGAGGATCCGGGGTGTTTTTCATCTCTTCGAGGGAGCGCACGATCGCGCCGGATAATGCAGAGTTTAATGCGGCAGCTTTGGGGATCAGATCATCGATCTTCTCCGGGCTGCCGTTTTTCCTATACAGATCGCCCAGCAGCTTGTAGGTGGAGCTGATGTCGGTTTTGGTCTCTACGGCAAATTCCAGGACGCGGATGGCATCGGCGGTCTGCTCCTTTCGTACCAGATATTCTGCCAGAGTCTGCAGGGCTCTGGCGAGCAGCGTGTAGTTCTGGTCGAAGTGGGATAAGGCTGGCAGGTTGGCAGCGCCAAAGGAGAGCTTCAGATCGGTATTGGAGATACCGGTAAAGTTGACGATCTGCTCCTCTTTTAAGCTGTTTAAGATCGTCATTGCCTCTGCGGCATCGGGATCGTCCTGCTCGTTACAGGCAAAGGAAAAAAAGTCTTCGGGGATACGGATGTATTGCAGATCTTCCAGGGATTGTTTGCGTACCAGGTTGGATGCCTGCTCCTTTTTCCAGAACTCTTCGAGCGGCGCTTTCATCTCACGGTCGCTCTTTTTGTTCGCGGCAAACATGAGAATAATAAACAGTACAACTATTGTCAAAACGGGAAATACCATGTATAATACTCTCCAACGTGGGTTTTTGTGTTTTATCTAAAAATGAGGTAGAAATTATGTTTAATATGCACAGTAATAAAAACAAAAAAGTTCTTACCACTATTATGATCATCATTCTGACATTGGCTATGGTGCTGCCTACAGTCGCTGCAGCGCTGGCTATGTGATCAATTCTCGATTTTATCGTACTTTTTGAGGGAACGCAAGTGAAAAAGAATAGAAGGAAACAGAGGAGAAGGAAGCAGAAAGTCTGGCTTCCGCTGGTTTTATTGGGCGTTGCGGGAGCAGCGGCTGTTTTTTGGTATTCGTCATCGACCCGTGCAGTAGCGGTACAGACGGATCATAAGGCATATTACCTGGAAGGTGTGAGTGGTGAAGAAGACCGGGACCAGATCAGTGTGATGCGGGATGCGGTAGTGTATCCCGGTGTGCATGTAGGCGCGGTAGATATTTCCGGCATGACCATCGAGCAGGCGGCGGAAGCAGTGGAAAACTACTATACGCAGGTCTGCGAAGCGGAAGTGACGCTGATCGCGGCACAGAATACTCCGGTCACGGTGAAACTGAGTGACCTGGCGCCGTACTGGGAGAACCGGGAGGTGCTGGATGATCTGCTGGAACTGACCGACGGCAACGATGTGATCGACCGTTATATGATGAAGAAAGACATTGCGCAGAACGGTATGGATCTGCCGCTGGCGATCTCTTTTGACAAAGAAACGGTGGTGGAGTTCCTGCAGAAGAACTGCTCGATCTATGATGTACCGTTGCAGAACGCTACTCTTAGGAGAGAGAACGGACAGTTTATCGTTGAAGAAGGACAGGCCGGCGAAGGCGTCAATCTGGCGGAAGCCGCCGGTATGATCCAGGGCGGACTGTTTGAGGAAGTGGTAGCCGGCAATACACAGATCGTGCTGCCGCTGGAGGAGCTTTATCCGATGGGACAGGCGGAAGAACTGGCGCAGGTCAAGGATCTGCTGGGTACGTTTACGACCAGCTTTTCGTCTTCCGGTGCAGCCCGCAGTACCAATGTATCCAACGGCTGTCATCTGATCGACGGAACGCTGCTGTATCCGGGGGAAGAATTTTCGGCGTATAACACGATCAAGCCCTTTACCGAAGAGAACGGTTACCGTCTGGCAGGTTCCTATCTGAACGGTAAAGTCGTGGAAAGCCTCGGCGGCGGTATCTGTCAGGTTTCTTCCACGCTGTACAATGCCGTGCTGCGTGCGGAATTGCAGGTAACGGAGCGGCATAACCATTCGATGGTGGTCACTTACGTGGATAAGTCGGCGGATGCGGCGATCGCGGAGTCGGCCGGAAAGGACTTCCGGTTTGTCAACAATACGGAGCATCCTATT
This sequence comes from Lachnospiraceae bacterium, assembly GCA_017634975.1. Lineage (GTDB taxonomy): Bacteria > Bacillota > Clostridia > Lachnospirales > Lachnospiraceae > NK4A136. Next base: position 66,154 of record JAGBMJ010000141.1, read on the forward strand.
TATATCGAAGGATATACGAGTGACAAGAAGATCACCTTCAATGTATACGGTGTGGAGACCAGGGATCCGGGCAGAAGAGTCAGCTTTGAGAGCGAAGTGGTATCGGAGAATCCGCCCAAGAATGAGTCGATCATAGCAGACGGCGGCCAGGTGGTCGGATATGTGAGCGTGACCAATGCGCACATCGGTTATCAGGCAAGACTCTGGAAGGTGGTAACGCAGAACGGCAAGGAGATCGAGCGTTCTGTGGTGAATGAGAGCAAGTATAACCCGAGCCCCCGTACGGCGGTAGTGGGTATTGCGGCAGCCGATCCGAACTATACGGCGATGATGCAGCAGGCGATCGCTACCGGATCTATCGACCAGTGCAAGCAGACGGCAGCGGCGATCAAGGCGCATCAGGCGGAGCAGGAGGCACTGGCGGCGCAGATGGCAGCCGAGGTACCGGTGGTAACGGAAGTGACGGCAGCCCAGAGCGATTCGGTGGCCCCGTAAGATGGATATCATCGTAACCGCACCGGTGGCGTTGCACGCCACCATGATGGCGGCAAGGGATCACAGGGAAGAACTGTTAAAACGGTATGCGCCGGCCTATGTACAAAAGGCTCTGGAGATTGAGCGCTACGCTGTGGCCAAACCGGAGATCGCATCGGACAGTGCTGTCAGCATTGTATTTTGCCGCGAGATCGCAAAGGGCGGTGTCGAAGCCGCACTCTGGGAACTGGCGGAAGAAGCGAAAGCAGGCCTGCGCGTGGAGCTGCGGGATATCCCGATCCGGCAGGAGACGGTGGAAGTCTTTAATACGCTGGATCTGGATCCTTATATCCTGGATTCGTGCGGAAGCTGGCTGCTGTTTGCAAACGACGGGGCGGCGGTATTGGCGCAGCTGCAGGAGCAGGGCTGCACGGAAGCTGCCGTGATCGGTTATACCACGAAGGATAAGAAAAGATTGCTGTATTACAGCGGGGTGGAGCGTTTTTTACTCCCACCGAAGAGATATTTATAAAAACAGGAGGCAGTAACATGTTACGCGAAGAAATCTTAACTACGATCGAAAAGAACAGTCGTGTAGATGTGCACGAACTGGCGGTGCGTCTGGGCAGCACGGATGAGATGATCGCCGCCGAGATGGCCAAAATGGAAGAAGAAGGCGTGATCTGCGGTTATCATACGATGATCGACTGGGAAAAGACCACACTGGATAAAGTAACGGCGCTGATCGAAGTGCGCGTGACACTGCAGCGCGGTCAGGGCTTTGACGGTCTGGCAGAGCGCATCTATATGTATCCGGAAGTAAAGAGCGTATATCTGATCAGTGGTGGTTATGACCTGCTGGTAACACTGGAAGGCCGTTCCATCAAGGAAGTATCCACCTTTGTATCTGACAAGCTCTCGACGATGGAGAACGTACTGAGTACGGCAACACACTTTATATTGAAGAAATACAAAGACCATGGCACGATCATGGCAAAGAAACCGGAAGATGAAAGGCAGATGATCACACCATGAGAAATCCGTTATGTGAAAAAGTCGTAAATATCAAACCTTCGGGCATTCGTAAATTTTTTGATATTGCAAGCGAGATGAAGGATGCCATCTCTCTGGGTGTGGGCGAGCCGGATTTTGACACGCCGTGGCACATCCGTGATGAGGGTATCTATTCGCTGGAGCAGGGACGCACCTTCTACACGTCCAATGCAGGCCTTAAGGATCTGAAGGTCGAGATCGCCAGATACTTAAAGCGCCGCATCGGTGTAGAGTATGACTACAACCATGAGATCATGGTGACGGTCGGCGGTTCCGAGGGCATCGATATCGCGCTGCGTGCGATGATCGATCCGGGAGACGAAGTGCTGATCCCGCAGCCCAGCTACGTATCCTATGAGCCCTGTGCGATCCTGACCGGGGCAAAACCGGTGATCATCGAACTGAAGGCAGAGAACGAATTCCGCTTAACGGCGCAGGAAGTGCGCGATGCGTGTACGGACAAGACCAAGGTACTGGTGCTGCCGTTCCCGAATAACCCGACGGGTGCGATCATGGAGAGGGCGGATCTGGAGGCGATCGCGGAGGTGATCGAGGAGAAGGATCTGTTCGTGATCTCGGATGAGATCTATTCCGAGCTGTCCTACAAGGGCGATCATGTGTCCATTACACAGCTGCCGGGAATGAAAGAGCGTACGGTGCTGATCAACGGTTTTTCCAAAGCGTATGCGATGACCGGCTGGCGTCTGGGCTATGCCTGCGCACCGGAGATCATCTTAAAGCAGATGCTCAAGATCCACCAGTTTGCGATCATGTGCGCACCGACCACCAGCCAGTATGCGGCAGTGGAGGCGCTCAGGAACGGTGACGAAGATGTGGCAAGGATGCGTGAAGCGTACAACCAGCGCCGCCGTTTTCTGATGGATGCGTTTCAGCGTATGGGCCTGGAGTGCTTTGAACCGTATGGCGCGTTCTATGTATTCCCGTGCATCAAAGAGTTCGGCATGACCAGCGAAGAGTTTGCTATGGCATTCCTGGAAGAGGAGAAGGTAGCAGTCGTACCGGGTACCGCATTCGGCGATTCCGGCGAAGGTTTCCTGCGTATCTCCTACGCATATTCCATCGATAATCTGAAAGTGGCCATCGGCCGGCTGGAGAAATTCATCACGAAGCTGAGAAACCGATAGAACCAACGGAGGAGCAGAATCACGGGCAGCAGAACCATGGGGACGGACCTGATGGTTCTTCAGAACCACCAGGTCCGTCCCCATGGTTCTTGATGATTTAGTTATTATCTCGCACGGGAATTATTATGCGGTTATTCTAAATGAAAATAATATGGAACATCTTACAGTCAGTCCAGATGGAAGGGTTAAATCTGATGATTCAAGTTTAATAATATCAGAATTACCTCAAAAGACAGCTGATAGAATTGTGCTGTGTGTATGTAATACAGGGTTATTGGATGCCATAAACATATACTACGATAAAGAGATTACGGTAGATAAGACATTTAGAGTAACAGGAAATGTAGCGCAGATGTTTTTGGAAACACAAAATGTAAAATATGTAGATGCATATGATGGATCGGTAAGCTTCAATATATGGACAGGTGCCGATAAGTTATCTAACGAACAAGAAAGCTTTCCGAAGTATCTTGCAGAACTAGAACCATATCGAGAGTTTACACCTACGAGAAATGGCGATAGCCCTATTGGGAAGATGACATATTATAAAGGAGAAACAGATAACCATGTCCATTATTATTTAGTTACAGAAGATTATCAGGATGGAAAAAAGGTAAGAATAAGGACATATCATTATATTAACTTAAATACTTATCAAGATGATAATACAATAATTATGACTGATTAGAATAAAATGTTATTATGTATGATAAATAAAGGGTTAAATAAAAAGAAGATATGCATGGTTGTTTTGGTTTGTCTAATTATGTGTATTATATCTATTTCAGAATGGAAGTTATGGGGTTATCGTTTATTGGAAAATGTCCAATTACCTGAGGATTCAGAAATTGTTGATAGAAGAGTATCAATATCTGATGTGATGGGAATGCATATCAGAGAGGAAGAGATAATCAGTTCTGAACTGAAATTTGATGAAATACATGGGCGAATAATCAAAGATAATCCATATACAATAATTTATGTTGAAGAAATAACAAATGGATTTTTAGATTGGGATGATTGCGGTTATACATATGATAAATTAAATGAGATTACGAATGATCATCAGGGAAAAAGGATATATTACCTAAATGTAGATCACCAGTTATGGATTATTTGCTTATTATTATTGCAGCAGTTTTTTTGGGTGGGAGTAGCAATCATCGTTATTAGTTCATTACGAAAAGAGGGAAGATCATGATTTCACAACATTACAAAGATATGTGTGCAACACCGTCTGTGATCCGTTCCCTGGCAGTCTATGCCACGGAGCGCGGCAAAGAGATCGGTTATGAAAATGTATTTGACTACAGTCTGGGCAACCCGTCCGTACCGGTGCCGCAGGCATTTAACGATGCCATTAAGCGCCTGCTGGATACGAAGACCTCTTCCCAGGCGCACGGCTACAGCCCGAACCCGGGTAATCCGGAGGTGCGCCGCATCGTGGCGGATTCCCTGAAGCGGAGATTCGGTATCGACTATAGGACCGAACATATCTTTATGACTTCGGCAGCAGCATCGGCGATCGCGCATGCGGTACGCTGCGTGACGGTGCCGGGGGACGAGGTGCTGACCTTCGCACCGTATTTCCCGGAGTACAATCCGTACATCAATGCTACCGGCGCTGTGCTCAAAGTGGTTCCGGCGGATACGACGAGTTTCCAGATCAATTTTACGGCATTTGAAGAGATGCTGAACCCGAAGGTGCAGGCGGTGCTGATCAATACCCCGAACAATCCTTCCGGTATCGCGTATTCTTCCGAGACCTTAAGCAAACTGGCACAGATCCTGTATGCAAAGCAGGAGGAGTATGGCCACGAGATCTTCCTGATTTCTGACGAGCCGTACCGTGAGATCGTCTTTGCGGGGGCAGACGCACCGTTTGTATCGAAGTTTTATGACAATACTCTGTGCTGCTATTCCTGGTCCAAATCTCTGTCCATTCCGGGCGAGCGTATTGGCTACGTGGCTGTAAACCCGAAGGCAAAGGATGCGGAGATGATCGTGCCCATGTGTGTGCAGATCTCCCGCGGAACCGGACACAACTGTCCGTCCTCGATCATCCAGCAGGCAGTGGCAGAGTGCATCGATATGACCAGCGATCTGTCCGTATACGAGACCAATATGAACATCCTGTATAAGGAACTGACGGATCTGGGATTTACCGTGGTGAAGCCGGGCGGCACCTTCTACATCTTCCCGAAGGCGCTGGAAGAGGATGCGGTGGCATTCTGCGAGAAGGCGAAGAAATACGACCTGATCCTGGTACCGTCCGATTCCTTTGGCGTAAAGGGATATTTCCGTATGGCATACTGCATCGATACGGAGAAAGTGGAGCGTTCTCTGGCAGCGCTGCGCGAATTTGTTAATAAGGAGTATAAGTAATGGAAATCTTAAAGGCGATCCTGTTCGGTATCGTGGAGGGTGTGACAGAGTGGCTGCCCATCAGCTCTACCGGTCACCTGATCCTTTTGAACGAATGGGTGAAGTTTAATCTGGATCCGGCGCGTGAAGCAGCGTTTATGGAGTTTTACGATATCGTGATCCAGCTGGCGGCGATCCTGGCAGTGGTGGTGATCTACTGGAAGGTGCTGTGGCCCTTCGGCATCGCCAAAAAGGGTTTGGCAAAGCCTGATGCAGCGGCAAAGAGCAGCAAAAAGAAGAACCGTGATGAGCAGGTCTGGAAACTGTTTGGCAATGTGGTAGTCAAACAGAAGATCTTCTGGATGTGGGTAAAGATCGTGATCGCCTGCATTCCGGGTGTTTTGTACGGACTGCTCCTGGATGAACCGGTCGAGAAAGTGACCGCACCGTATAAGGCAATCATCGTAGCAGTGATGCTGATCCTGGTCGGTATTCTGTTCATTATTATCGAAACAAAACATAAGGGTGTACGGCCCAAGATCAAAACGATCCCGGATCTGACATGGCAGATCGCGCTGGCTATCGGTTTCTGCCAGCTGATCGCAGCAGCACTTCCGGGTACCAGCCGTTCCGGTGCGACCATCATCGCCGGTCTGATGCTGGGACTGTCCAGACAGGTAGCAGCCAATTTCACCTTCTTCCTGGCGATCCCGACCATGGCCGGGGCCAGTCTGGTGAAACTGCTCAAGTTCCTGGGCAAGGGGATGACCTTTACCGGGCCGGAAATAACGATCCTGATCGTGACCTCGGTCACGGCCTTTCTGGTATCTCTGGTAGCGATCCAGTTCCTGACGCTCTACATCGGTAAGAATAAGGATTTCAAGCCCTTCGGATGGTATCGTATCGTATTGGGGGCATTGGTACTGTTGTACTTTATCGTTCTGAAATGATCCTGAGCCATGGGGGACTGTTTTTTATGGCGAAAGATTTTTGATCCTGTTGCCACAAGAACCGTCTCCGTGGCTCAGTGTCAATTATCATAAGGAGGTAAACATGGACGAATTCAATTTCATCGGCAAAAAGGTATACATCGAATTATCCACCGGTACGAAGGTGAACGGTATGCTC
>JAGBMJ010000142.1 GCA_017634975.1 Lachnospiraceae bacterium
CGTCTTCCGCCGAGGTACCAACCGGCGAAAAAACCGCTGCCGGCACCTCCCAAACCGCGGAAACAAGCGCTGACGGTATCTCCGGAACTGCAGACACAGGCACTTCCGCAACAGCGGGCGGCACCGTTACCATCGATCTTGGAAATGCATCCGAAGGCAGTCCGGCAACTATAAGCGATCCGGAAGATCTGAGCTTCCTGACAGAGTTTATCTACGATGCCGGATCCAAAAAAGAATACACCGTGACGGAAACGATCACCACCAAGGCATCGTCTTTTGACCAGATGGAAGAATACGACGAAGCGCATGCGATCCTCCTGAACTTAAACGGCAGCGGCCTGGATATCACCACCGGTGCCGCCGTTTCAAACGAAGCAAAGGAAAACTATATTTCCGAAGCGATCGTAATGGAGGGGAATAAGATCTGCATCACCAAAAGCGGCACCTATATCCTGCGGGGATCCTTAAGCGGCGGGCAGATCTGTTTCCGCGGCAGTACAGACGATAAGGTGCAGCTGGTATTGGACGGTGTGGATCTTTCATGTACGAGCGGCGCCCCCATCTGCTTTGAAAGCGGAGATAAAGCACTCATCACCCTGGCGCAAGGCAGCGTCAATCATGTCAGTGACGGCATTGATTCTCAGGAGAAGGGCTGCATTTTCAGCAAGATCGACTTAACGATCAACGGCAGCGGCAGTCTGGAAGTGACCGGAGTGCGAAACAACGGCATCAGCTGCAAGGATGATCTGAAGATCTTAAACGGCACCATCTCCGTCCAATCCGAAAAGAATGCACTGAAAGGGAACGACAGCGTTGTGATCCTCGGAGGTACGATCACACTTTCCTCAAAAGATGACGGCATCCAGTCGGATAAAAAGGAAGATCCCGAAAAGGGCTTTGTCTACCTTGACGGAGGAACGATCGATATCAAGGCAGACGATGACGGAGTGCAGGCAGTGACGGCACTTGTCGTTCGGGAAGGCACAACCGTTAACATCCGCTGCTATGATAAAAAGTTTAATTGTGACAATTATGTCGAGGTACCGGACAGCCTGAAATAAACCGGTATAACGGTCCCGAATCTTGATTTTTCCCGATAGATATTATATATTTGAACTGTTATGAACGCAAAAGTATTACATACACTGGAATTTGATAAGATCACTGCGATCCTTTCCGAGCATACAGGCAGTGCGCCGGCAAAGCGCATGTGCGAAACCCTGCGCCCGTCGCAGAATGCGGAGTGGATCGAGAATGCCCAGGAGCAGACCGCGGCAGCGCTTACACGTTATCTGAAGAGCGACCGCATCTCCTTCGGGGCTAATTTTGATGTACGCCAGCTGCTCAAAGACGCCGGCATCGGACGTTCCCTTTCGATGGGAGAACTGTTATCCTTATCCCGCCTGCTGCTCTGCGTGGGTGCATGTGCGGAATACGGTACCGAGACCGGTGCTCCTGTGGAAGAGCCGCAGGACTGCCTGGCCGATTTCTTTCTGCGTCTGGATCCGCTCACCCAGCTGTCGGGCGAGATCAGCCGCTGTATTCTCTCCGAAGAGGAAATGGCAGACAATGCTTCCAAAGACCTGGCGGAGATCCGCCGGTCTTTCCAAGTGATCACCGGCCGCATCCACAGCCAGCTGAACCATATGGTAAATCAGTCTCTGCGCAGCTATCTGCAGGATGCCGTGATCACGATGCGCGGGGACCGTTACTGTATCCCGGTCAAGTCGGAATACAAATCACAGGTACCCGGTATCGTGCATGACCAGTCTTCCACCGGTTCCACCTTTTTTATCGAACCGGCAGCGATCGTTGAGCTGAACAACCAGCTCAGCCAGTTAAAGCAAAAAGAACAGGACGAGATCCGGCGTATCCTGGCAGCACTCTCCGCGCACGTAGCGCAGTACGGTGACATCATCGCCGAAGATCAGAAGACCCTGACCTTACTGGATTTTATCTTTGCAAAAGCCAAGTACGCCTTAAAGATCAATGCCACCAGGCCGTTGTACAATGCGGAACACCGCATCCGGCTGCGCAAGGCGAGACATCCGCTTCTGGATCCCGCCAAAGCCGTACCGATCGATGTAACGCTTGGCGAAGATTATGACCTGCTGGTGATCACCGGTCCCAATACCGGCGGTAAGACGGTTTCCCTGAAGACTGTCGGATTACTGACTTTAATGGGGCAGGCCGGACTGCATATCCCGGCTCTGGATCGTTCGGAGCTGTCCTTATTTTCGGAAGTGTTTGCGGATATCGGAGATGAACAGAGCATTGAGCAGAGCCTGTCCACCTTCTCTTCCCATATGACTTCCATCGTACAGATCCTGAAAAAGGCGGATGCAGACAGTCTGTGTCTTTTTGACGAACTCGGTGCCGGTACCGATCCTACCGAAGGAGCGGCCCTGGCGACCGCGATCCTAAACCACCTGCACACCCGGGGGATCCGCACGATGGCGACCACCCACTACAGTGAGTTAAAGATTTACGCTTTATCCACGGAAGGAGTGGAAAATGCCAGCTGTGAATTTGATGTAGAGACCTTAAGTCCCACGTACCGACTGCTCACCGGTATTCCAGGTAAGAGTAATGCATTTGCGATCTCCAGGAAACTCGGGCTGTCCGATGACATCATCGAGGCTGCCGGTAGCTATGTGAGCAGCGAATCCGAAAGCTTTGAAAACGTGATCGCCGATCTGGAACACAAACGCATCCAGCTGGAAAAAGAGCGTGAAGCGTTTGACGAACAGAAGAAAGATCTGGAAAACCGCTTAAAAGACGTGGAAGTACGCGAAGATAAACTGCAGAACCAGCGCGAACAGATCTTAAAGGATGCGCGTGAGGAAGCGAAAGATATCCTGCAGGATGCCAAGGATGTGGCAGACGAGACCATCCGTGTCTTTAACCAACAGGGCAGCCAGATGAAGATCCAGACCATGGAGAAGAAACGCCAGAACGTACGTGAATGGCTCTCCAAGCAGGACGAAGCGATCTACCGCGAGGCAATGCAGAACAGCAAAAAGAAGAAACCGGAAGAAGCAAATATTCCGAAGATCCTGACGGAAAAGGAAGCTACCCCGGGCACTCCGGTGCACATCATCTCCATGCAGGTAGACGGTGTGATCCTCACAGCTCCCGATAAACATGGCAATGTACAGGTACAGTGCGGTATCATGCGGAGCAAGGTGCGTCTGGGGGATCTGACCCGTGCACAGGCAAAGCCCGAAAGCACTGCCAAAAAGACCGGCTCCGTAAAAACCGGCAAGCTGGATCTGAGCAAAGCATCCCACGTATCCGCTGAGATCAATGTGATCGGCTCTACCGTGGATGACGCAGTTGCCCGGATCGATAAATATCTGGACGACGCCTATATGACGCATATGGAAAGAGTACGTATCGTACATGGCAAGGGCACCGGTGCCCTGCGAAAAGGTATTCACGATTACCTGCGCGGCAATCCGGTCGTAAAGAGTTTTGCGCTGGCAGCGCACGGAGAAGGTGATGCCGGTGTCACGGTTGTGGAATTTCGGTAACAATTCAGGGAAGGAAGGTAATCCATGGCAGAAAAACAACGCATTCTGATCGTAGATGATGACGAAAACATTGCTGAGCTGATCAGCCTGTATCTGACCAAAGAGTGTTTTGAAACCCGGATCGTCGGGGACGGTGAATCCGCACTGACTGCTGTCAAAGAATTTAACCCGAACCTGATCCTGCTGGATCTGATGCTGCCGGGGATCGATGGTTATCAGGTCTGCCGGGAAGTGCGCAAAGATGAACTGCAGGTACCGATCATCATGCTTTCCGCCAAAGGCGAGGTCTTTGACAAAGTGCTCGGTCTGGAACTGGGTGCGGATGACTATATGGAAAAACCTTTTGATTCCAAGGAGCTGGTCGCCCGTGTCAAAGCGGTGCTGCGCCGCTACAAGCCGGTCGTTGCCGAAGCACCCCAGCCGGAACCGGAAAATGAGGTACGGCTGACGGATCTGATCATCAACCGCTCCAACTACAGTGTCACCTACAAAGGGCGGCGTGTGGAAATGCCTCCGAAGGAACTGGAACTGCTGTACTTTCTGGCATCCCAGCCGAATCATGTCTACTCCCGCGAACAGCTGCTGGACCAGATCTGGGGGTACGAATATGTCGGAGACACCCGTACCGTGGACGTGCACATCAAACGTATCCGTGAAAAGATCGGAGACCATGATCATTGGAAGATCACCACGATCTGGGGCGTCGGCTACAAATTTGAACTGATGTGACCGATTGATTTCCTATGAAAAAAACGCTTTATATCAAGCTATTAATCGCATATCTGATCTTTGCCGTCTTCGGCTTCATCATTGTAGCTACATTCATGCAGCAGATGACCATCAACCAGCTGCGAAAGAATAAAGCCGAAGAACTTTATCGTACCGCATCATGGCTGTCGGAGAACGATGCCCTGATGCTTTATAAAAATGAGATCTCCCTGAACAGTATGAAAGCCGTTCTGGATCAGACTTCCGCCGTACAGCAGACCCGGATCCAGATCCTCAACCCTTCCGGTCTGGTCATGGTCGATTCGGGTATGCCGGTGGATCTGAAGAACACCGTTACCATCGAGGGCTTTGATATTACCGCCCTTTCAGGTTCTTTCTACAGCGTAAGTACCTTTTACCATTTATTCGAAACCGAACATCTTTCCGTGGCAGCGCCGATCACTCTCGGCTATGCCGTGCGCGGTTATGTGGTGATACACTATGATATGGCACATCTGCAGGATGCGGCAGATCACCTGCTGGATATCGACTATATCATGCTCATCATCCTCTTTTTGCTTTCCCTGATCATCCTGATCTTCTTCACGGAACTGGTGTATATTCCGCTGCGCCGCATCATTGATGCCACAGAGCAATATGCCGCCGGCAACCTGCGCTACGAGATCAATGTGGAAAGCGATGACGAGATCGGTTATCTCGCTGCCTCCCTGGCATATATGGCACAGGAACTCGCCCGTGGCGAAGACAACCAGAAGCACATCGTTGCAAATGTCTCCCACGACTTCCGCTCACCGCTGACTTCCATCAACGGCTTCCTGAAAGCCATGCAGGACGGAACCATCCCGCCCGAGATGTATCCCAAATACATTGACATCGTTTTGAACGAGACGGATCGCCTGATCAAACTGACCAACAACCTGCTCACATTAAACAACTTGAATACCCAGGGTATGCTGCTCGAGAAAACGGATTTTGACATCAATATGGTCATCCGCCGTACCGCAGCTACCTTTGAAGGCAGCTGCCGCGAAAAGAAGATCGCCATCGAGCTGTCCTTAACCGGCGACGAACTGTACGTTACCGCCGACCTCACACGCATCCAGCAGGTACTCTATAACCTGATCGACAATGCCGTAAAATTCAGCCACAAGAACTCGGTGATCAAAGTAGAAACTACGGAGAAACACAACAAGGTATTCGTATCCGTCAAAGACAGCGGAATCGGCATCCCGAAAGATAGCGTCCCTTATGTCTTTGACCGTTTCTACAAATCCGACCTTTCCCGCGGTAAGGACAAAAAAGGGACAGGCCTCGGCCTGTCCATTACCCGTGAAATCATCCGTGCCCATGGAGAAAATATCAATGTCATTTCCACCGAAGGTGTGGGCACGGAATTCATTTTTTCACTCCCGCTCTCCGATAAGGATCCGGAGGATACGGTGGTTGATTAATCCTGCCCCCAAGCTTTGCTTGGGGGAGCCCGCGCCGGCTATCGGGATTTCTTCGAAATCCTTGTCGCACCCGCTGCGCGGGTTTGGAACTTAGAGGCGCTTCAAGGCTTCGCCCATAGGCGAAGCTTCCTTTTTACCCCCCAAGCTTCGCTTTCTTCTATTTCTTCTTTTTACCTATCTTCCGCACGATCGCAAACAGCAGGATCACGAGAGCCACACCGCTGGCAATGCCGGCAATGAGCAGCGTCTTATCCTCTTTTACCGCGATGCAGTAGATCCCTTCCAGCCCCTGCATCTCCACCTGCACATAAGAGCCGCGGTCCAGGTATTCCATCTCATTCCATTGATTTCCGTCATAGCGCCACACACTGATCTTCTGCATTCCGTACGGGTTATACAGACGCAGTGCAAAGCTTTCGCCTGCATCCTTTCCACTGTTCTCGATCTGCACAGAGTAGCATACATGCCCCATATAGCCGCTGTTTTGGAATACCGGCTCGGCCGTCATGGAAGCGGTCAGTCTTGCTTCGCTGTTAAAATCATTATCGATCAGCGCCAGCTGCTTTCCGCTCTGCGGATCGCAGACCACACTCTCGATCACACGCACGCTGTCCACGTATTCCCCGGTGATCACCATATTCCCCATGATCTCTCCGTCTCCGATCTCCGGCCATTTCCCGTAGCTTCCTTCCTGCGCGGGGATCTCCGGAAATACAATCGTCGAATACGGGTCTCCGTAATTCACCCGCTGGGTACCCAGATATCTGTCTCCCGCACGGAAAGTCACTGTCAGGTAATGAAATGCGATCGGTGTACCGGGACTCGCCAGCAATTCCTGATAGCCCATCGGCTCCGCCGCATCCCGATAGCTGATACGGTCAATACCATAGAGCACTTCACTCACGTAATGATTGTCGGATAACTGATCCAGCCGCAAAAGCTGTGTGTCCTCATCGATCGCGATCTGCCCGGCGATCGCACCTCTCCGGCCGGTACAGTCCGTAATGGTCGGCATCGCATAACATCCGGTGATCGTAACACCGCTGCCGGCGATGCCGCCCACGTTATCGCCGCCGGCTAAGCTACACAGCACATAACTGTCGCGGATGATCGCCAGAGACTGCCCGGCCACACCGCCCACGTACCCGCCTTCCGTACTTTCTACGGCACCGTATACATAGGCATTACTGACCACACCGTTTTTCATAAAGCCCACGATGCCACCCGCACCATCATTCTTCACCGTCACATAACCGCGGTTGGTGCAGTTGTATACAATATTCCGGGAAGTATATCTTCCGCCGATCGACAGCTGCACACTGCCTGCCGCACTGCCTTCCGGATCCTCCTCATCGATCGCCATCGAACCGGTGATACCGCCGACATTCACATCCCCGCGGACCACACCGTAATTGATGCTGCCGGCTGCTTTTCCCAGCGTCGCATGCTCGATGTCACCATCCGAAATATCCGCATATATGTAATCATGATCATCTTCCCGGATCCCGTCGATCCTCTCATTTAACTTATAGTAGATATCATTGTAGATCTGATTGATCTGGTCGTTGATCGCGCGGATCTGGCTGTTCACATCTTCACCATAATCCTGTGCATGATCCCCCAGCCGCGTCATGACCGCAGACATACTGTCCATCTGCTCCTGAATGGTATCGACGTTTTTATCCCATTCCCCATCCACTTTGATCATCTGCAGATCATCCTGTGCATTCAGATAGTCCGTAATATCATTCATCGCATTTTGTGCTTCCTGCAGGGACTCCATTCCGTCTTCCATCTCCTGCAAGGATGTCCCCAGCCGCTGTCTGGTCTCTTCGATATCCTTCCCCGTATTGGAAGCCGTCCGGTGCAGGATCGTATCATACATCTGATACAGGCTTTCCATGGATGTTTTCATCTCCGACGAAGCCCGTTTGATTTCCTTCACGGCTTCCACCGCCTGCTCAGCCCTGCTTTTCGTTTCCGCGATCAGCTCCACCGGCGGCTGCAGACCTTCCTCCCGGATCTGATGTATCGTATTTTCCGATGCCAGCTTCCGAAGCAGCGCGATATTATCATCGATGCTCTGTGTATCCGCCTCTATCGTCTGCGTATACTGCTCCAGCCTCTGCCGTTCTTCCTCCGTGATATTCCTGCCCGCATACAGATCGTCGTTCAGCTTCTGCAGCTGCTCTGCCATACGCAAAGCATTTTCACTTGCATCCGTCATATGCTCCGTCACTCCGGGCATCATTTCCAGCACGTGGGATACCCTGTCTCCGACATCCCCTGCCAGATCCGCATTTTCATTGACGTAGTCCGCTGCCTGATCCGCCATCACGTCTCCGGTATCCACAGCGGTATCCGCATATCCCATCAGCGCATCCAGATCCGATCTCACCTCTGCATTATCGCTGTCCATGATACGCGTCAGCTGACCGATCATATCATGCAGTTCATTCACATCATTATGTATGGAATCCTCTTCATTCAGCTCCAGGTACGGTTCCATCTGCCCTACGATGCCGCCGATATCCTTCCGTCCCAGTACCGTTCCACGATTGGAGCAGTTGGTCAGCAGACCGGTCTGTCTGCCGAGGATACCGCCGATATTATATCCGGCGTGCTCATATCCGATCGTTCCGTCATTGGTACAGCTGATCACGGCACCTTTGGAATACCCCGCGATCCCGCCGGTGTCGATGCCACTCTGCCGCCGCAGATCCGTCACATCCGTACCGTTTTCGGTCAGATCCTGCAGCAGATCCGTACTCATCTCATCTTCCTCGGTGATCCACTCCGCACTGTCATTCAGATTTCCGGTATTTCCGCAGCCATAGATCATCCCGTAATTCTTACCGCTGATCCCGCCGGTAAAATAATACCCGGACAGATTGCCGTTATTGACACATTTTCGGATCTCACCGTCAGCCGTATTGACCCCGGCAATACCTCCGGTCTCACTCTTTCCGTAGATATGCCCGTCAAAGCTGCAGTCCAGGATGGTTCCGGAATTGATCCCGCACACACCACCGGTCACCTGCTGTTTTCCCTGCGCACGGATGGTACCGTCGATGTGCAGGTTTTCGATCACCGCACCTTCCCCGACGTAGCGGAAAAAGCCTGTCACATAACCGTCTCCGCCGTAGTTTACGCCATATACCGTATGACCGTTTCCGTCAAAATGTCCGCAGAATATGGGGATCGTGGTAAATCCGCTGCCACCGAGCCGGATGTCCTCCATCAATACCACATCTTTGTCTGCCGAGAAACTGTCGATATGACACTGCTCCGCCAGAGCGATCAGGTCTTCCGCCGTTTTGATCTCGATCCGTTCTCTCGCTTCCTCCCCGGTATCGCCTGTACCCTCCGGAAGTGTTCCCTCATCTCCGGGTTCATAGCATACCGGACCGCAGGTATATCCTGCGGTTACATTCGCTGCATTTCCAAACAGCATTCCGGTCGCCGTCATAACAGAGAGCATTCGGTATAATAATCGGTTACGCATTTTCTTCGCCCTCCTTCTTCGTCTGATCTGCGGATCCTTCGTTCATTCCGATCGCCGGCATGGCTTCCGGATCGTTTTCATCTACCTCTTCCAGACCGCCCATATGCACGATCGCTGCTACATCACCACGTACAAATGCGTGCATCTCGCCTACCACCAGGCCGTTCACCTGCCCACGGACATAACCATCCACACGCAGCATGCCGCTTCCGCGATCCAGCTTGATCGGCACGGATACCTTAAAACTCGTCTTGTCAATGATCGTTGCTCCGATGATCAGGATCTGCGGCAGTACAAACATTACCAAAAAGATCGAGATCAGCGTACCGCGGCACAGACACTGACCGATACCGCAGATCGCGCCATCGGAAGAAAGCTGTCCGATGGAAAATCCCGCCAGCACCATCATGGAACCGGAGGTAATGATCGTCGGGAATGCAAAGTTCAGTGTCTCAATAATCGCCTGTTTCTTAGGCATCTCTTCTTTCAGCTCCATAAAACGGCTGGAGATCACGATAGCGTAATCAATATTTGCGCCCATCTGGATGGACGATACGATCAACTGACTCATAAAGAAGATATTCACGTTCTGGATCGCCGGGAATGCAAAGTTCGTCCAGATCGCACCCTGGATCACGGCGATCAGCAATACCGGCATTCCTGCCGACATAAAGGTAAACAACAGCACTACCAGTACCGCCAGTATGGAAACCACGGTAACAACCTTATTATCCAACTGGAATGTCTTTTGCAGATCCATCTGGGATGTGGATTCCCCTGCCACCAGCACATCCTCACCGTAGTACTTACCGGCGATTACATGCATTTCCCGCAAAAAGTCAAAGGTCTCCTCCCCGCCTTCCGGCAATGTCAGATATACCAGCATACGACTGTAGTTTTCCCCCTGCAGCTGATCCAGTGCCATCTGCATCTGGTCGTGTGCATCCGCCAGTTCCTGATACACATCGTCCTCCAGCGTAACATAGCCTTCCTGCACTTCATCGTACAAGAACATAATGATATCAATAAGCGGTATCGAATAGGACGACAGCCCGTTCACCAGCTTGGCATAGTTTTCGTCATCCACGGCATACGCCATATACAGAAGCTGTGCCACTTCGTAATCCACATCCATCAGCTGTGAAAACTCTCTGGCCGTGATCTTATCCGTGAGCATATATCCATCCATGGCTTCGGTATTGGCAAGCCCCTGGCTGTGATCCACTTCCGGTCGGCGATCCAGCTCCGCCAGCATCTTCTTTTCCTTTTCGTAATCTCCGGCCGGCACCACCAGCGCTACCATATTGGAATCTCCGAAACTCTCCGCGATTCGTTCCTCCGCGATCTGCTGATCGTTCTGAACCGGTGTCGTCAGTTCCGAATAGCCGTACACATACGGACACTGGTTGGAGTAATGGATCGCTACCACCACCACGATGACAAACAGGATCGGGATCACATGTCGGGTCGCATAGTCAAACTTTCCGATAAAATCGATCTTCGGGATAAAGCTGCGGTGCTTCGTCTTGTCCATCATTTTACCAAAGAGCATGATCAGCCCCGGCATAAACAGGAATACGGATAACAGGCTGAAAAAGATCGCCTTGATCAGACAGATCGCCATATCTTTACCGATGCCGTACTGCATAAACAGCATGGCCAGCAATCCGCCGATGGTAGTCAGCGAACTGGAACAGATCTCCGGAATCGCCTTGGAAAGTGCTATGATATCAGCCTCCCGGATGTCCAGTGTGCGATGTTCTTCTTTATAGCGATTGCAGAAAATGATGGCATAGTCTACGGACAGGGCCAGCTGTAATACGATCGTTACGGAATCGGATACAAACGAGATCGTGCCCATCAGGAAATTGGTTCCCGCAGCCAGGATCGCGCTGAGCCCAAACGTCAGGATCAGTACCGGTACTTCTGCCCAGGTCTGGGATGTCAGGAGCAGTACGGATACCACGATGATCGCTACGATCACGCTGATGACATTCATTTCTGCCGCCAGCTGTTCCGCCGCGGCATCGCCCATCGAGGTAGAGACACACAGATCATACCCCGCCAGTTTCGTCTTTACATCTTCCAATGCTTCCAGTGCCTGCGGATCATCTTCCGAGTACGCAAACGTAATATCGTATAGGGCGGAAAAATTATTGAAATGCGTCTTGGTATTATCAAAATCCACCCTATACACATCGTCCCGATTTTTCAGCTCCGTGGCGATACGGTCCGCATCTTCATAGGTAATGTTCATCACCATTACTTTGGCGCTGCCGTAGGTGATAAATTCATCTTCCATCCGGTGCAGTCCGATGGTGGTCTCCGCCGAATCCGGCAGATATGCCGCCAGCGAGTTTTCCACGGATACCCATTTCGAAGCGATCAGAGAAAAGATCGTTGCGATCCCCAGCACTAAAAAAAAGAGGTTGCGCCGATCCACAATAAAGGTTGCCACCCTGATCATGAACGGCTGCTTTTCTTCCCCCTTTTCATTGAACTGTATACCTGTGAGATCCTTACTATTCGGTTCTGTCTTTGCATTCATGTCTTCTCTTCCTTCTGATTTATTGTCTCTTCCCGGTGTAAACATCCCTTTTCATAGGAAGTCTGATCACGTATGATCCAGTTTTTTCAAAATATTTTCAAAGATTTCGATGCAGATCTCCGCCATATATTTATCATCTTCCTGCATTCCGTCCCGAAACCATGTAATGAGGATCTGGAAAAAAGCCGTTTCTGCTGCCAGTTTGATATATTTGTCCTCGGTATCCTTTGCCGGATACAAAGTTTCCACGATCGATCTGCCGGAAAAGAGATATTCCTGCTGTATCCCCGCTTTATCCAGCAATGTAAGGACATCCCTGTTTTCCCGCATCAGCCGGAACACATTCTCAAACCAGTTTCGGGAATCTTTAAACAACTCCGGCTTGTCCGTCAGTTCGGAAATCATATCAATCAGCTTTCCGCCCATCTCGTGCAAAATATCTTCTTTGTCCGTATAGTTACGGTAAAACGCTGTTCTGGATACCCCTGCACGACGTACGATCTCACTGACTGTGATCTTTTCGTAAGGCTGTTCTGCCATCAGGTGGATCAGCGCAAGCTGCAGACATTCACGCGTCAGCTGGTTGGATTCCTTATTATTCATCCTTAGTATTTCCTTTTTTTGTAATTCCGTTAAGGATTCCCCTTTCTCGCTCACAAACTTCACCTCCATGTTACAAATCTGCTGATTTTGTTACCTCTTGTCACTTTTGTCAATCTTGTCAGTTCCGAGAGGCGTCCGATTGATTGACACCTGTTCTTGTGTTACACTTGTAAACACAAGTCAAGTATAACACCGGAAAGGAGGCAATGCAAGTATGAAATACGGAATCTTTGAATTGATGCTCGCGGCAGTAGTTATCTCCTTTGTTGGATTCGCGATCGAAAACACGTGGCTTCTCCTGACCAAGGGTTACATGGATAACCGCAATATGACGCTCCCCTTTCTTTTGGGGTATGGTATCCTTATGGTCGATTTTTATCTTATTTTCGGAACACCTTCCGATGTGAATTTACCTATCGTGAGCGACCGTTTTACCGACCGTGAGATCTATTTTGTGCTCGCCTTTTTTACCGTCAGTATCGGAGAGATCATGCTCGGTACCGCCACGGAAAAAACCACCGGCGTCATCTATTGGGATTACAGCTGGATACCGATGCATCTGACCAGATATACCTCCCTGCCTACAAGTCTCGGGTTTGCGTATATCATTGAGAATTTTATGACCTACTGTTTTCCGGAGATCATGGGAGCGATCACTCTGTTGCCGGCGGAAATCATTCCTCCGGCCGCAGTCATCCTGTTCACTGCGCTATCGATCGATACCTTGCATGGCTTCTGGAAAATGTATTCCAGTCACAGTCTGTATTGTTTATGGAAAATAAAACGCCCGAAATTGGATCTGCGGGCTTTGATATGAAAAAACAACCGAATCGCAAGAACTGCTCCGGCAGAAAAACTTCTCCTATTATAATCTGCGAATGATCCTCAGGAAGGCAGTCGCAGATTTACGAGACGTCCATAAACGAGATAGGCGCGATCAAAAACGATCCAGAAAATGTCCGCTGCCAGCACCAGCCCGATCCAGAAAAGGATTTCGGGGGTGTTAAACTCCGATACCGGCTCGGAAAAAAGGATGTAGAAGACTGATTGCAATGCACTGACCTGATCGTCCTGCGCCCCGGGAGGCATAGAGGATAACGGGAAAAAGACCTGACTCTTGGTGGTGCCGGTCAAAAGAGAAAAACAGAAAACGGTCAGGAGCCCTCCGGTCACGACCAGGGCATGCCAGACCAGAGCCTTGATCCCCCATTCTTTTCCCCGGGACAGCGCGTTTCCCTTGCTCCTTGCTTTGCAGACCGCTTCCGCTACGATCACATAGATCGCCAGCAGCAGGTAGATCAGGACATATGTCTTCACCGGTGCAAATAAAAAAGACAGGATCCCGGCTGCCGCCATCTCCGCCGCAGCATATCTTGCCGTGGTCAGATGACTGAGCGTTCCCGCCAGATAGGCCGCTAAGGCCAGCAAAAAAATCGTATTCCACTGCAATATGGCGGTCAGATAAAGAAGAACCACCGTCAGGGCTGTGAGCATACCGGCTACAGCAATATTCTTTACATACAGCCGCACAGATCGCCTCCCATACACTCACACACTGTATCCATACACCACAGATCGCAGCAAAGATTGCCGGTACCACAGCCATCACCGCCGGTATAGCGCGTCGGACGTCCGTAATAGTTGCCGTAGTTCTGGTAATTCCTCTGGTACGGCTGCTGGTTCTGACCGCTGTAGCCGCCCTGACCACCGTATCCTCCCTGGCCGCCGTTTCCGTAGGAACCGCCATAACCGCCCTGACCGCCATTCCCGTAAGCACCGCCGGTATAGCTTCCCTGCCCTGCATTCCCATAGGGATTACTGTTATAGGAACCGTTTCGCTGCCCTCTGGCGCCACCGGTGTAATCTCCCAATGCCCGTCGCTCCATGATCTCGTTATAAGCGCCCTGTATATCCGTAAATTTTTCATTTGCCAGATCCACCAGTGTCTGCTCCGCTCCGGCATAATTGTCCGGATGATACTTACGGATCAGTTCCCGGTATCTCTTTTTGATCTCGTCATCACTGGCCGTGGGAGCCAGTCCCAATGTTTCATATGGATCTTTGTTATACATGTTGATTCATCCCCGCTGATTTCCCTTATTCGGCTTTCGGTCTCCTTCTCCCGTTGGGCCGGCCTGACCGGACGAATGCTTTTTTCTGTCCCATTTGTTCCAGATTCCTGCATACAAGATGTTTCTCAGGATATCCTGATACTGCAGACAGGGCAGCATTTCAAAGTATGCCGCCGTCTTTGCCGCATGGTCATATAGCAGATCTTCTACTTTTTTATCGTCATACCGTTTCTTATTATACAATGTTTTCAGGGGATTGTAACGTTTTTTTTCGATATCGTCCGCCAGATCGTCCCATGCATCCGTCAGATAAATATAACACCCCAGATGATAGGCCAGCCCTTTCAGCGCACGGAGCATCGGATCTTTTTCATCATAAGAAAACAACGCCGCCATCAGACGCCCGAAGGAATCACAGGCCGCCTGCAGATCCTCTTCGGATCCGCTGTCTCTCACCTCGATCTCACGCAATGCCCGAAGTGAACGCACGATCCGTTTGCATTGCAGCGGATAACGGTCTTTGATCTTCAAATAGGCACCGCGATAAACCGCAATACCTCCCGCCGCCTTTTTACTGTTCTCATCCAGTTTATCATCCACAAAATGAAAATAGGTCAAAAGCACATTCATATCCGCGCCGTACGCGGTCATTTCCGTCATACGTTCCACATGTGCTCTGGCCGGATGCACGATGCAGCGCCGCTTCTCTGTCTTTACCTCCGATTCATAATAGGAGGAAAGCAGCAGCACCAGAAAGGTCATATCATAGGTCAGCGTGACCTGTCCGCGGATGCCGAAACGCTCATACAAAATATGACACAGACCACAGTAGAAACTGTGATATGTGTCATAATCCTTGATCTTCAGCTCCGGTTTTCGTATCTGTACATAACCGAACAAATTTTTATTCCTCGCTTGTCTTACGCTCCGCTACCTTTCCGGCCCAGGCGATCGCATCATCGATGTGCGGACGGAAATGTTCCTTACCGACCTTTTCGATAAAGCCGTCTTTTTCCATCGTACGCATCGGCTGCTCGTTCACGTGGGAGAATACCAGCTCGATCCCCTGTTCCCTGCACTTGTCATGGAACTGGTTCAGGGAATGCATCGCCGTCGCATCCAGTGCAGGTACACCACGCATACGCAGGATGATGGCCTTGGTGGTCTCCTTGTAGCTGATGGCAGCGATACGATCCGCATCACCAAAGAACATCGGTCCGGAGATCTCATATACACGTACATTTTCCGGGATCGGCTTCAGCGTGGTTCCGTCCGGGTCATCTTCCATATCGTAACGCTTCCAGCCGGTGATCTGGCTTTCTTCGCTCATACGCTTCATAAAAAGCAGTACTGCCATCAGCATACCGATCTCGATCGCCACTACCAGGTCAAAGACAACGGTCAGGGCAAAAGTAGTTACCAGTACTATGATATCACTTTTCGGTGCCGTTTTGCAAAGGTGTACAAAAGTACGCCACTGGCACATATTGTATGCGACCATAAAGAGGATCGCTGCAATGGTCGGCATCGGGATCAAGGCCGCGTACGGCATCAGTACCACCAGTACCAGGATCAGTACCAGCGCATGCACGATACCGGCGATCGGCGTACGGCCGCCGTTTTTGATATTTGCCGCGGTACGGGCGATCGCACCGGTAGCCGGGATACCGCCAAACAGAGCGGATCCGATATTGCCGCAGCCCTGTGCGATCAGCTCCATATTGGAACGGTGATGGGAGTTGATCATACTGTCTGCTACCACGCAGGAGAGCAGGGATTCGATCGCTGCCAGGATCGCAATGGTAAAGCCGTCCGGAAATACTTCACGGATCGCCTGGAACGAGAAGACCGGCATATGGAATGTCGGCAGACCACTGTGGATCGTATAAAGATCACCGATGGTATTGACCGGCAGATTTAAAAACTTCACCATCAGAATACCCACGATCACGGCGATCAGGGATCCCGGGATCTTTTCGCTGATCTTCGGCCACACGATCAGGATCGCCAGACATACGGCACCGACCAGCAATGCATACAGATTTACCGTACCGATATTGAAAGCGATCGCTTTTACCTTCTCAATGGTCTCGATCGTCTTCGTGCCCTGCGGATATGTCAGACCCAGAAAATCCTTGATCTGACCGACCAGGATCGTCACGGCGATACCGGAGGTAAAACCGGTCGTTATAGTATAAGGAATAAAACGGATCAGACCACCCAGACGGCACACGCCCATCAGGATGAGCAGTACACCCGCTACGATGGTCGCCAGCATCAGGCCTTCCATTCCGTTCTTCGCCACAATACCGGCTACGATCGTTGCAAATGCCGCCGTCGGTCCGGCGATCTGCACACGGCTGCCACCCAGAAATGAGATGATGAATCCGGCTACGATCGCAGTGTAAATACCTTCCTCCGGTCCCACACCGCTGGCTAGTGCCAGTGCGATGGAAAGCGGGAGTGCAATGATCGCTACGATGATACCGCTGATCAGATCCGTTACAAACTGCTTACCGTTATAACTCTTCATGGTGCTGAAGAGCATCGGTTTTAATTTGTCCTTGTGCATGATATCCTCCCTGAAAAACTCACTTTTTCGCAAAACCGTTCCAAATAGTATCACAAAAATATACACAATACAAGAGGAAGTTTTTTGTTAAAACGGCATAACATATGATCCCGGCATAATATACTTATCAGGCATTAAGCGAAAAGAGGGTGGATGCAAATTCCTTCTGTTTATGGTCTGATCCCCTTAGAAATATGAGGAGAATTGCTTTACGGATATTCCGGAGGAATTTCCTTTAAGGTAAATAAAAAAATAAGCATCCCACAGCCTTGGGATGCTTACTATGACTTATAAATGTTATACTCACTAACGGAAATGATTCCCGTTAGTGAGTATAAGCCTCCGGCAGGATACGCACTCGCACGTAAGGAACTAAACCACTAAAGCGGCACGTGCCCGGCGCGCCTCATAAACGATACGGCAGGTCTCCTTATTTATTCTTCCGTCAGCCGGTAGGTACGTTCAAATACACTCTTTGCAATAATGTAGATATCCGTCAGATCATCCGCCCGTACGGCCAGATAATCGCCTTCTTCGCCGAGATAATACTTTTCGGTATCCCAGGTGGTAAAGACCTTGACCCTGTGATCCAGCTCCCTGGCATAGATCCCGCTGCCGCCCATTGCGATACAGCTTTTTGCATGCGGAAGAACCGGGATACGCTCGCCTCCGACATTGTCTACCACCACCGGCGGATACTCCCCGGGGTATTCATACGGTGCATCGGAAAAGCGATAATTAGATTCAAACTTTTTCTGCCGGCACGGATAGATCTCACCATCCACCCCGAGGATGATGTACAGATCTTCCTCGACCTCCACATCCACATCCCCTTCCAGCGTACGAATCATGATCCCGGTACCCGGCTTTGCGAGATCCGTCACCTTCACATACCCAACCGACACTTCCATCTTGGTATAATGCCGGTACATGGAAATATCTTCTTCCTTCTGTCCCGCATAGATGATCTCACTTTCGCTGTGATACTTACGCAGCCTCTCATACAGCATCTTTCCGATATCGTCTGCAGCATACGGGATTCCCTTTTTCCGGATAAGATCCTTCTTGATAAAGCCGCCGGCTTTGATCAGATGACCGCCGCCGCCACCCATATCGTCCGCGATATATTTCGCCAGTTCGCTGGCCTTCGTGTTCTTGGTACCGCTGCGCACGGAAAATTTCACACCGTCTTCCAATAAATCATAAACCACACACGTATCTACTCCGTCCACTTCGAGCAGCATATCGCTGATCAGCCCGAGAATGTTGGAATCGCAGGGTTCTGCTTCAATGATACCGTAACGGTACTCATCATTATATACCGCATTCTGCATAGCCTTTCCGGCAATTGTCAATTCCTCTTTGGACATATTGGCCCCCCGGAAACCCGCGATATCGGACTGGTCATATTTCGCAACATCCCGCAGATCACGATCCGCCGGGTGGAACAGCGATGAAAAATTATCCGTATCCGTCATCAATCCGTAATACAGAGCCGTAGCCAGCCGTTTGTTTTCGTTGATGTCAAGTCCCTCCGCCGTCAGCAGTTCATACAGCACCGTAGAACAGGAACCGTAGTTGCTGCGCACATCTGAGGGATCCGGCAGTTCCCCGCTCACACGGTGATGATCGATCACGATCACTTTTCCGGCATCAAATTTTGTGACATTGCTCTCGCCATACTGGCAGTCTACCGTGACCAGCAGTTCCGGTTCCGGCAGCTCCGTGATGTGCTCCACCGTGATCTGCAGATCATCGATCATCTTCAGCAGATTGGATTTTTGCACAGCTTCTTTGCCGCCGTAAACAAAACGTGCATCAATATCCTGCTTTTTCAGATACCACACCAGAGCATATCCGCTGGCCAGTGCATCCGCATCCGGATTGTCATGACACTGTACCACGATATCACGATAATTGATCAGATCCTTCAAATGGAATTTCATAAACTCTACACTCCCCGGTAATTATTCCGCCTGCAGCACCGCATCTTTCACAGATAATACAAATGGCGGTGAAACCGATAATGCATCCACACCATAATCCAAAAAAGTCTTTGTAAATGAAGTATCTGCTGCAAGTTCGCCACAGATCTCCACCCGTATACCGGCCTTATGTCCGTTTGCGATCGTCCTTTGGATCAGTTCCTGTACCGCAGGATGATGCATATCCGTCTGTGCTTCCATCCTGGCATTCTGCCGGTCGATCGCAAGCGTATACTGTGCCAGATCATTGGTTCCGATGCTGAAAAAATCCACTTCCTTTGCCAGCATCTCACTGATCAGCGCCGCGGCCGGCGTCTCGATCATCACACCGATCTGCACATCGTCTTTATACGGGATCCCCTCCTGCTTCAGTTCCGCCTTGACCTCCGCGATGTGTCTCCTGCACTGAAGCACCTCTTCCACAGAAATGATCATCGGAAACAGGATTGCCGCTCTGCCGTATACCGACGCACGGTAAATGGCCCGCAGCTGCGTACGGAAGATCTCGGGCCGGTCCAGACAGATCCGGATCGCACGGTACCCCATCGCCGGGTTCTCTTCATGTCCCAGATCCAGATAATCCGCCTGCTTATCCGCCCCCAGGTCCAGAGTACGGATCACAACAAGCCTGTCCTCCATAGCCTGCAATACCGCTTTATACACCGCGTATTGTTTCTCCTCCGACGGAAAATCCTTCCCCTCCAGATAAAGGAACTCGCTGCGGAAAAGACCTATGCCTTCTGCATCATTCTCCCGCGCATTCCTCACCTCTTCCACACTGCCGATATTGGCATAGACTGCGATCTGCCTGCCGTCTTTGGTGACCGCCGGCCGCCCTTTCAATCGTTGCAGCCGCTCCCGGTGTGCTTCTTCCTCCCGTTGCTGCTCTCTGCTCCTTTCGAGCAGTGCATCATCCGGGTCCAGAAAGATCCGTCCGCTGCTGCCATCCGCCACCGCAGGCTTTCCGTTCCAGGACGGATCGGTCTCGATACCGCATACGGCCGGAAGGGAAAGCTGCCTTGCCAGGATCGCCGTATGGCTGTTCGCCGAACCCTGACGGGTTACAAAACCGAGGATCAGGGATTTCTCCAGCTGTATCGTTTCGGAAGGCGTCAGATCTTCCGCAACGATGATCGAAGGTTCCGTCAGTTCCTGCACGTCCTCCACACCGTTTAAGATACGGATCAGACGCCATACCACATCCTGAAGATCTGCATTTCTGGCCTGCAGATACGCATCCTCCAGTCCGGCGAGCATCTCCGAAAAATGTTCTCCCGCAACAAAAACAGCATATTCGGCAGAAACTTTTGCCGTCACAATGATATCCCGGATAAATGCTTCCAGCTCATCATCCCGCAAAAGCATCTGGTGCGCTTCAAAGATCGCCGCCGCTTCTTCCCCGGTTTCCTTTACCGCTTTTTCCTTCAGTGCAAGCAGCTGCATTTCGGCCTTTTCCCTGGCCTCTTCGAAACGCTTCCACTCTGTCTCGCTGTCTTCCCGATAGGTACGCCGGATCTGCCTTCCGCTTTTTTTATAATAAAATATGCGGCCTACGGCAATGCCCGGTGCAATGCCTTTTCCCTGTAGCTCATTCATAATCAACCCGCATATTTTTCATATCCCAGACTTTTACCATCGGCGGACCGACCTGCAGACGGTAACTGTTTACGGCCACTTCTTCCTCAACATAGAAACGTGTGGTCATTACCTGTTCGCCGTCATTTACAAAGATCTCTGCCATGGACGTATCGATCAGAACGCGGATCTTATGAAAATCCTTCAGCCGTACTTTGCGTTCCTTTCGTCCCCGGCCCGGATGATCCTCTACCATCAGGTGCAATACAAAGGTGTCCGGTGCGCCTTCGGCGCTTTCCAAAAAGATCTCAAATACCGGCCATGCTGCCACCCAGAGCCGCATCAGCAGCAGATATTCCCGCAGTTTTCCGTCTTCCCCCATTTCGACCCCAAGTCCATCTTCTTCTCTTGCTCTGTCAAAAAAGATCTTACCGGAATACCCCAGGCCATTTTCTCTTTCGACCAGGATATCTGCCTTTCGGGTCGGCAGCTCCAGCTTTGTGTCGCCTTTTTCCGTGACCCGCAGCCCCAGCCGCAGACTCTCGATCTCCTCTGCGGGCCACTGCCGGATGCCGCCTTCGTATGACGTGAGTACCCTCGGTACGCTGAGCGCATGCTGCCAGCCGCGTTCGGTCGTATGCAGATTGTCATAATCCGCATCAAACATCCCCACCCAGCCGATCAGGATCCGCCGTCCCCGGCTGTCCGTAAACGTCTGCGGTGCATAGAAATCAAAACCATAGTCCCATTCACGGAACGTACCTTCCGGATCTTCCAGCAGACGATAGGTTCCCGGATTCTCCGGCAGTTTATCGCCGACCAGCAGGGTTCCTCTGGCCGGATCCGTGATATCAAACCCCTCGGGTAAGATAAAATATCCGGACTGGTAGGTATTCTGCCACTTATACTCCTGTTGCTCCAATCCCTGCGGACAGCAGCTCAGATACTTCTTTCCGTCGAGCTCAAAATAATCCGGACATTCCCACATATAACCGAACGGCTCCGCTGTGGTAATGCTGTAGATCGGTTGAAAGTTCAGCGCGTCTTCTCCTTCAAACACGATCACTGCGCCCTGGTCCAGCAGGGATCCGTTACCCGCGGTAATATCATTGCTCAAAGGATCACTGTCCTTCTGTTCCACGTCCATCTGCAGCCGACGCAGCTCCAGACGTCTGCCGTCCAGACGCCCTCCCTCCACCATATAATATTTTCCGTCCTGCTTCCACACTTTGGGATCACGGACATGACAGGTGTATTCATCCGGATAATCCGCATTGGTCAGCAGAACCTGCTTTTCCGAAAAATGTTCCCCGTCCCGGCTCCGCAGCAGGATGGTATTGGATTCCCGCCCGGCATAGGTATGATCATAATCTCCCGGCAGCTCCACATTTCCGGTATAATACAAAAGCATCTCGCCGTCATCGATCAGAGCCGAACCGGAAAAAGCCCCTCCCGCATCGGCCGAATGATCGGGAGAAACCGCAGTTCCCGCAAAACGAAAATGCAGCAGGTCATCACCGATATAATGTCCCCACTCTTTGCATCCGCCCTTCACATCATCCGGACTATATTGAAAAAATACATGGTATTTGCCATCGAATTCACACAGGCCGTTCGGATCGTTCATCCAGCCTGTCGGCGGCATCAGGTGAAACCCCAGCCGATACGGATCTTCTTTGATCTTCTGCGTAATCTTTATCACGTTTATCCCCCCACGGTCTGTTCCCCTATTCGCCCCTTGTCACGGGCGCGCACACTTGTTAATATTATATAGTAGCGTGCTTTTTTTGTCAAAACGCGTACATCGGGAAATCAGACTATTCGGGAGGTATTACCATGACTTACGGCGCACTGGAAGCCGGCGGTACCAAAATGGTATGCGCCATTGGCAATCAAAACGGACAGATTCTGGAGCAGGTCTCCATTCCCACAAGATATCCGGAAGAAACCGTCCCGGAGATCATTGACTATTTCAGGAAGAAAGAGATTGCCGCCCTGGGCATCGCGTGTTTCGGCCCGCTGAATCTGAACCAAAGATCAGCGACCTACGGCTATATCACCACCACACCGAAACCGGGCTGGGCGAACTACGATATCGTCGGGGCTTTTCAGAAGGCGCTACAGATCCCCATCGGTTTTGATACCGATGTGAACGGATCTTTGCTCGGAGAAGTCACCTACGGTTCTTCCAAAGGTCTGGAAAACGTCGTCTATATCACAATCGGCACCGGTATCGGCGGCGGCGTGATGAGCGGTGGAAAGCTGCTCCATGGGATGCTGCATCCGGAACTGGGACATATGCTTCTGCATCCCCATCCGTCCGATCCGTATCCGGGTAAATGCCCGTTCCACCGGCACTGTCTGGAAGGGCTGGCTTCCGGACCCGCCATCGAAGAACGCTGGGGAGCCAAAGGAAAGGACCTGGCCGGCAGGGATGAAGTGTGGGAGCTGGAAGCTTATTACATCGGACAGGCGATCGTCAATCTGATCCTGACGCTTTCCCCCGAGCGTATCATTTTAGGAGGCGGTGTCATGCACCAGTTACAGCTCTTCGACCTGATCCGCGCCGAAGTAAAAAAACAGCTGAATGACTATATCGTCACTCCGCTGCTACAAAATATGGAGCACTATATCGTTCCCGCCAGCCTCCACGACGATCAGGGCATTATGGGCTGTATCCGGCTGGCAATGGATGCTCAATTTGCCGACGAGTAAAACTCCTCTCCCGTATCCAGACAGATCACCGCGATCCGCCCGTTTTTAAAACACGACCCGCAATCGATCGCGATATGGTTATTCGCCCGGTAGATCTTCCCGGGGTTCGGATTGCCCTCGATCAGCTGCGTCGGTGTATGGCCGGAAACCACGTAGATATCGTCATAGTATTTTTCATTAAAATCCGCCCGGTCCCACACCAGTTCATCGATCGTATAGTCATCCATATCCTTATCCGGAGAATAATTCCCGAGGCCGGCGTGCACCAGCAGATAATGCTTTCCGTTCACTTCCAATTCCTCGTAGATCAAAAACTCCCCCAGAAAATCCAGGATCTCCTGACGTTCTTCCTTATCCAGCTGGTAATACTCATACAGGGTCGTATCGTTTCCGTTCTGCTGCCACGTCCAGAAATAGTCCAGTGTCTCTTCATCCAGCTCCATAATGGTCTTTTCCGTGATCTCCTGCATCAGAAAATTCATACACTGCAGCGCCATCAGTTCGTGATTGCCCAGGATCGGTATCGCATTGGGCATTTCCATCAGCTTCTGCAGCACTTTGATCGGATGCGGTCCCCGGTCGATCACATCCCCGATCAGATACAGCGTATCCTCATCCTTCAGATCTATTTTTTCCAGCAGCTCCATGAACTTGTCATATTCCCCATGGACGTCGCCCATTACATAGGTAGCCATATTTATCTCCCATCTACATGAGCCATGGGGACGGTTCTCCGGCCCAGAATGAGCCGGAGAACCGTCCCTGTGGCTCATTTGATCACTCCGCCTCCAACAACACAGTTGTCTTCATCATAGAATACCGCGGACTGTCCCGGAGTGACGGCGCGTACCGGCGCATCGAAACGGATCTGCACGGTATCTTCGGCGAGCATTTCCAGTTCTGCGCTCTGGGGCGTGTGATGATAGCGGATCTTGGCCAGGCAGCGGATCTTTTCTCCCACCGCCAAAGGCGCGATGCTCATAAAATTGACATCTCCGCACACTACGGTATCACTGTATAAAGAACTGTCCGGCGCCAGCACCACTTCGTTCGTTTCCGTCCGGATCTCTTTTACATAGGCCGGCTCGCCCAATGCGATGCCAAGCCCCTTTCGCTGCCCCACGGTATAGTGGATGATGCCCTTATGCCGTCCCAGTACTTTGCCCTCTTCATCCACAAAGTTACCTTCCGGCGGCAGATCACATTCCGCGTTTTCTTCAATATAATCCGCGTAGTTCCCCTCCGGCACAAAACAGATCTCCTGCGAATCCGGCTTCTGCGCCACCGAGATCCCCGCCTGTACGGCGATCGCACGCACTTGTTCCTTGGTCAGCTTCCCCAAGGGCATCAATGTATGAGCCAGCTGCTCCTGCGATAATTTATACAGCATATAGGTCTGGTCTTTTGCGATATGATCCGCCTGCTGTACCGTGTATCTGCCGTTCTCCAGACGTACGACCGATGCATAATGCCCGGTGGCAATATACTCTGCCTGCATGGACTTTGCAAAATCCAGCATCCGGTCCCACTTGATATAGCGGTTACAGCCGATGCATGGATTGGGCGTCAGACCATGGATATACGCCTGCACAAACGGGTCGATCACGCATTTCTGAAATTCCGAAATACAGTTGACCGCATAATAAGGAATGCCGATCTGATCCGCCACCAGCCTGGCATCATCGATCTCACAACAGCGGCTTTCTTTTCCATCCGCCGCTACCCAGGTCTTCAAGGTCACACCGATCACATCATAACCGGATGCCTTCAACAGATATGCACATACCGCACTGTCCACTCCGCCGGACATGCCCACGATCACTTTTGCCATTGTTATACTCCACTTAAAATATCTTAAAAGAGATTATATCACGAATGCCCGGTCAGGAAAAGCACCCGTAAACTTCCCGGTAATGATCAGCAGCTGAACAGTATCACAATCCCTACCAAGGCGGTAGACTTTTTCTTGCCATTCTTTCGTAAAAGGCTTAAAATAAGATATTATTTTAGCTTGAGGAGGCAAATTATGAGCGAACAGAAGATCGGCACCAAATGCGTGCAGGCAGGCTACACACCGAAAAACGGAGAACCGAGACAGATCCCCATCGTGCAGTCTACCACCTTTAAATATGATACCAGCGAAGACATGGGCAAGCTCTTTGACCTGGAGGCATCCGGCTATTTCTACACCCGTCTGCAGAACCCGACCAACGACTATGTTGCAGCAAAGATCGCTGCTCTGGAAGGCGGCAGCGCAGCAATGCTCACTTCTTCCGGACAGGCTGCAAACTTCTTTGCCCTGTTCAATATCTGTGAATGCGGCAGCCACATCGTGGCTTCCTCTTCCATCTACGGCGGTACGTTCAATCTGATCAGCGTCACGATGGCAAAAATGGGCATTGAAGTGACCTTTGTTTCTCCGGACAGCACCGATGAAGAACTGGACGCAGCCTTCAAAGAGAACACCCGCGCAATGTTTGGTGAGACCATCGCCAATCCGGCACTGACGGTACTGGATATCGAAAGATTTGCAAAAGCCGCTCACAGACACGGCGTTCCCCTGATCGTGGATAATACCTTCCCGACACCGGTGAACTGTCGTCCGATCGAATGGGGCGCCGATATCGTAACCCATTCCACGACCAAATATATGGATGGTCACGGAGCTGCCGTCGGCGGCTGTATCGTAGATTCCGGTAAATTTGACTGGATGGCACATGCAGACAAATTCCCGGGACTTTGCACACCGGATGAATCCTATCACGGCATCACCTATGCGGAGAAATTCGGCAAGGAAGGTGCGTTCATTACCAAAGCTACGGCACAGCTGATGCGTGACTTCGGCTGCATCCAGTCCCCGCAGCATGCATTCATCTTAAACCTCGGCCTGGAATCCCTGCATGTACGTATGCCGAAACATGTGGAAAACGGTCAGGCCGTTGCGGAATTCCTGGAGAAGCACCCGCAGGTCGTAAAAGTAAATTACTCCGGCTTAAAGAGCGATCCGTATTATGAGCGTGCACAGAAATATCTGCCCAACGGCGGATGCGGCGTCGTTTCCTTTGAACTGAAGGGCGGAAGGGATGCAGCACAGAAATTTATGAAGGCGCTGAAACTGGCCGCGATCGAAACCCACGTAGCTGATGCGCGTACCTGCTGCTTAAACCCGGCGACCTCCACACACCGTCAGATGACCGACGAGCAGCTGGCTGCAGCCGGCATCCCGGCAGGTCTGGTGCGTATGTCCTGCGGTCTGGAAGATAAGGCAGACCTGATCGCCGATCTGGCACAGGCATTGGACGGATTAAACTAAAAAGGCACTCCACCAAATACAGACGGCAGCCCAAACCGGGCTGCCGTTATTTTTTACCACTTCATGATTCCGATGAGGGATCATTCCCACCAAAAATATGCCTCATCCATATATTTCATATTTTCGATCGCGTAACTATCGCCCTTCGAGACCAGATCAAACTCCAGACACTGCGCGGATTTGGAGAACATCTCCGCATAGCAATGCAGATGTGCTTTCCCATTCGTTTCCAAAACCGCATAATACACCATGGCATTCTGGTCTTTCGCATCTCCATAATACCAGTAGGCCAGCTCATCCGCACCTGCGCTCACTTCACATTCAAAACCATTCTGTGCCACCTGTACCGCTACCGTGGTATCCGAAGTTTTCTGATAGTCGATGGTTATGCACTTCGCGCCGTTTTCGCCTGCTGCCAGCGGAAGCTTTTCTTCCTCATAATCCGTTCCGTTCCAGGCAAACAGCCACAAATCTCCAAAAGCAAGCGGATCCGTACTGGTATCATACGTCATCGTAAACAGTATCTCCGGCTCACCGTCTCCGTTCAGATCCCCCGCCTGTACATGCGGAAAACCGGTATTCCAGCCCTCCGGTGTGGTCAGACTGCGTCCGTTGCCAAACTCGATCGTATAGGTCGCAAGGTCTGTATCGGCTGTATGGGTACGATATACCCGATCCGTCTTTCCGTCCCCGTCGAAGTCACAATCGGCAAAATCCTTCCACCAGGTATATTCCCTGCATTCATCCACATAACCTTCGTATTCCCACAGCATCACCGGAGAAGTCTCGATATCCTCATCCTCGGTTTCCGTCGGTGTCGCTTCTACCGGTTCTGCAGCCGTCGGTTCTGCTGCCTCCGTCGGCTGCACTGCTTCCTCACCGTTTCCGGTCTCCGCTTCGGTCGGTGCCGCTTCCTCCGTTGTCTGCGGTGTTTCCTCTTCTGCCCGGTCCGGCATCTGTCCGCGGCCGGACTCCTGTTCGCCGCATCCCGCCAGCAGCAGGATCCCCGCTGTCACTCCCAGCAACCGGATGATCGTTGTCTTTTTCATAGTTCTCCTCCATCTGTTCTTTCTTCTTATTTCGGTAACTTTCTCACCTTTGATCGCACAATTATACCAAAAAAGCGGCGGTCTGAAAAGACCACCGCTACTCTGTACGCAATGCTTCCATACAGACCGCAGCCCATGTCTCCCGGTTCCGTTCAAATATCGCGGGAAACTCGCTGCTGTCGAGCGGACAGGTATACCGCCCTATTTCCAGAGTAAAGCCGGGCTTATTATACGAAAGATGCACCAGCTCGCCAAAGCTTCCGTACTCCGATCGCTCTGTCGGTTTCGCCGTTGCAGAAAGATCGTACCGGCAGATGCCGGACACAAGCTGCGCCCACTTCTTACATGCATTGGCGTTTTCCTTCTCCATACCATAAGAATCAAAATAGATGACCTGCCCCTTCGCATGGTAATTGATATAACACTCAAAATCCTCCGACGATGCCATCGACAGGATCGTCCTTGTTTCCGGCTCGGATTCCGGTGCTGTCCCGCGATAACTCCCCATCGCCGGTACCGTTTTTCCCCAATCCGCTTCCCAGCCGATATTAAAATTCCGGTTGATATCCACACCGGCAGCATTGGCTTTCCAAAGCCTCAGATATTCCTCATAGGATATATCCTCTTCGTTCAATTTTGCACTTTCCGCTATATTACCTCTGTAATTGTCATACCATGCCGTTTCCTCACTGCTGTATCGGATGTAGATAAAGTTTTGTTTTTCAGCCGCATAAGCCGCTCTCAATACAGCCGCATATTCCTCCGTAACACCCGCTTCCCCATACTGGCTGATCGAAACCCCATCCGGATTGGTCATCGGCATAATATAAAATGCACAGTCCTCCAAAAACTGCCCATATCCGATACCGCCGTAACTTCCCGTATCATAATGATCCGCATAGTATTCGATCATCTTCATGACCAGCTGGGATGTCATATATTCGCGGCCATGAATGCCTGCCGTGATCAGGAATTTATGCTCCGCCTCCGGATTTCCCAGGATCAGCAGCGGAATATCCCTGCCACACAGGCTTTTTCCCGCATTCTGCCAGACCAGGATATCACTGTACTTCTGACACAACTCTCGGATATCCTCCATCATGGCATCATAGGTATACCGGTCATCGGTAACATCCACCACATCCGATATGTTCTGCAGATCCGCTGCATAATCCACCGGAACAACCAGATCCGACTGCACATATCCTTCCAGTCCGTTTCCGATATCCGTAACGTGAAGAAAAGTCACATTCTCTTCCGCTTCCAATACTCCGTCAAAAGCCAGATAGGTTCCGAACGGTATCTCTTCCACCGTTTCACTTAAAGATACCGGTTCTGTTTTCATCGAAAGAGAAGTCAGCGGAACGGCCTCATAGATCACATATCCTTCCTCCCGAAGTGCCGTAAACCGGTCCACCAAAGCCGGATACTCCGCATCAAAAGATACTTCTTCTTTTTCAGGCGGGATCTCTTCGAACGTATCCCGTATATACGCATCGTAATCCCCGGCTTCTTTTCCGAAAAACAGATCGATGCCCCGCATTATCCCGACCGCATTCCGGTATAACTGCTCTGTCGACCGGTCACTGAGCTTATCTCCCAGCTCCAGATCTATACTCGGTATGGTCGAATACGACGTCTGTGTCAGATCCAGCGGCAGGGAACCGTTGTCGTAGATCTTTATCTCCTGCTCCTTCAGTCCTGCAATGATACTGTCTCCCAACCCATGGCTCTGCTCCCAGGTATCGAATACCGGATACATATTTCTGTAGCTTTCCACCTCCGGTACCGAACAGTAAAATGCGCCCTTATCCTTTTCCGAACTGTCCCAATGCAGGGAGATATGACAATCCGCATAAGCATTTGCCAGCACTGTCCTGGCAACATTATCCAGCTGGACATCCTCCGATTCACGGATCATCAATACACTGTATCCGGCCTCCAGCAGCAGATCCTTCAGGATCACCGCCTGCTGCAGTGTTACTTCTCTTTCTGCAGTTCCGTCCGGAAATTCCATACCGCCAGAAACCGCCGTCGCCGTCAGTGAACCTTCCGCTGTGGATCCCGCAGTCACTTTCAGAGTTCCGTCGGGATGACACAGCGTTTTCACCTGTGTCCCGCCGTTTGTCCCATGTCCTGCATTCACACAGACAACGATATCCCCTTTTTCTGTCCCGCTATTATGATACAGCAGTGCCGGATCGGTATGGATCGCGGAATTTTCGGCAAATTCCATCGAATCCTCCAGGAATACTTCTTCCACGGTCATTTCGCTGACGAGCGTATTTTCCGATCCGCTCAACTGCGGTTTTTCGTCCGTAATTATATTCTCGGACACCGGATACGGTTCTGTCGTTTCCGGGATCTGCTCCCGCACTCCGCAGCCGGCAAGCAAACACAGGATTCCTGCGATTACATATGTATATTGTCTTCTGTTAGCTTCCACTCTTCACCTGTCCGCAATTCTGGAAGCCCCTGATCCGTTCTCCGTCAGATCTCCACCGTGATCTTCGCGGCCTTCGGGATCAGAAGTGTATTGTTGTTCTGTATCGTATGTTCTGCACCTTCGACGCTCTTCACCTGCAGTCCCATCAGTTTGATCCAGCAGGGCTTAGTCCGGTTGGTTGTGATCTCGATCGTATCTCCCCTGCGTTCTGCCGTAATGGAAGAATCCTTCTCCCCATTGCCGTTATAGACGACCGCTTCCGCCTTCGTCTTTAATGCATAGATGTTATAGGTTACATGTTCGGCGTAATCATACTCCGGTGTATCTTCGGTATCACTGATCGCGATGATGGAGTTTTCCTTCACAAACAGCGGCATCTCCAGATAACTGTAATGCTTCTCAAACCACTTGCCGCCTTCCACGGTCTCACCACTGAAGAAGTCCGTCCATGTTCCTTCCGGCAGATAGTACACACCCATACTGTCCGGATTGCAGATCGGTGCTGCCAGCAGACAGTCTCCGAGGAAATACTGCTTGTCCAGATATCGGCACATACGGTCCTTCGGATACTCCATTACCATAGCACGCATCATCGGGATGCCTTCGGTATGTGTCTTCTGCGCCATACTCCACAGATACGGCATCAGCCGCATCTTCAGGCGGGTAAATTCCCGTACCACATCCACCGCTTCTTCATCGTAGTTCCATGGTACACGATAAGAGGAACTGCCATGCAGACGACTATGGGACGAAAGCAGGCCGAACGCCACCCAGCGCTTATATACATCGGCTGTGGAAGTCTGCTCAAAACCGCCCATATCGTGGCTCCAAAAACCGAAGCCCGACATCTGCAGGGACAGCCCGCCACGAAGCGTCTCTTCCATACCGGAATAGTTCGACCAGCAGTCTCCGCCCCAGTGTACCGGAAATTTCTGACCGCCCACAGTCGCAGAACGCGCAAACAACACCGCTTCGTTTTTGCCTTTCTTTTTCTCAAGCACCTCAAAGACGGCCTGATTGTACAGATAAGTATAGTAGTTATGCATCTTACGCGGATGCAATCCGTTTGCATAGACACAATCGGTCGGGATACGCTCGCCGAAATCGGTCTTAAACGCATCTACGCCCATATCCACCAGCGCTTCCAGTTTTTCCTGGAACCATTTCGTGGCTTCCGGATTGGAAAAGTCTACGATCGCCATACCCGGCTGCCACATATCCCACTGCCATACGCCGCCGTCCGGCCGCTTCAGGAAATATCCCTTTTCCATACCTTCATCAAAAAGTACGGACTCCTGTGCAATATACGGATTGATCCATACGCAGCACTTTACACCCTTTTCATGGATACGGGAAAGCATCCCTGCCGGATCCGGGAATACCCGCTCATCCCAGAGCAGATCCGTCCAGTGAAAATCCTTCATCCAGAAACAGTCAAAGTGGAATACCTTCAGAGGGATCCCCCTTTTGAGCATCCCATCAATAAAGTGCATGACCGTCTTTTCATCATAACTGGTGGTAAAGGAAGTAGACAGCCACAGGCCAAAGGTCCAGGCCGGCGGCAGCGCCGGCTTCCCGGTCAGATCCGTATAGCGCTTCACCACTTCCTTCGGATCCGGTCCGTCGATAAAGAAGTAATCCAGGGATTCCCCGGGTACCGTGAAACTTACCTTTTCTACAGACTCTGAACCCACTTCAAATGACACCTTATCCGTATGATTTACAAATACACCGTATCCCTGCGAAGAGATATAGAACGGGATATTTTTATAACTCAGTTCCGTAGACGTTCCGCCGTCTTCATTCCAGATCTCCACACTCTGTCCGTTCTTTACAAAAGGAGAAAATTTTTCACCAAAGCCATAGAACAGTTCATCCACCGCGATGGACAGCTGCTGTCGCATATACACATCTTCATCGGTACTGCGCACATAGGCATCCCCAAAGTATTCTTCGCTGACATAGGCCATATCCTTCGCCGCGCTCACACTGAGCACTTTGCCTTTTCTGCGATACTCCATACGCCAGTTTTTCTTGTTGATCACCAGCTCTAGTGCGCCGCTTTTGATGCAGACCGCATTCTCATCTTCCGTCGCTTCCAATGCAGAAGTCTCCGGCAGGTTCAGATCAAAGGCAGGCGCATCCTGTACCGCTCCCTTATAATGGTAAGCTTTCACCCGGATCACACCCTCTGCCGGTGCCGTGATCTCCAGTGTAATGTTCACCCCGCCAAGTGTGTCACCGCGCTGTGTGATATGATGTGTTGGAGCTACCAGCTTCACCATATCTTTTTTCACATCACAGAAATACACTTCCTGCGGGAAAAAAGCCGTAATACCTTCCTTTTGGATCCAACAACCGTTACTGATCTTCATAAATACCCCCTTTGTTTATGATGATTGCTCAGATTTACCTTCCTGCATTTTTCATCATAACATAAAACCGGTGGTCTGAAAAGACCACCGGTTAGGGATTATCTACCACCTCATTTGTATTCAGAACCATCATTCTTTTTAAGCCATCACATCGGCATGCAAAGCTTTCAGTACTTTATCCAGATCATAATCCGGCGCATATTCCTCTGCTGTATTACAGATTGCCTGCACACGGCTGATATCTTCCTCCACCTCATCCGCGATCTGCTCTATCTCCATCCCTCGGCGGAGTTTTTTACAGATCTGTTCAATAAGATGTCGATCCTCTCCCTGCTCTATACCCTTATTCCAATAATAGTCCAGCGCACTGCCCATACTTTTATTTCCTCCTCTCGCCCCTGTAAATTTCTTATCGTCAGCTACTTTCGCAAACTTTACATCACCGGTCAATCTGCTCATCAGTCGCAACACTTCCCTAACGTGTTTCATACTATCGCGCGAGCCGGTATATCTGCCTGTCTTGCGCATCTGCACAAAATAATCCGCCACATACTGAAAATCACTTTTAAACCCTTTGACCTGCTCATCACTCAGCCATGCGATCTCAAAAAGATTGATCGGATAATCCGGAACAAATGACTTCAATTCCGGCAAAAGTTTGTCTCCAAGCATTTGATGCAAAGTCTTCGGTTTGTCCCAATGCTTTTCGTAATTAAAATACAAAACCAGCGTAACCACAGGAAACACATTTACTATCTTCTTCCGGTTACCATTCACATCCGTCTCGTACCGGATCTGATCCCTGTAGGAAGCTCCATCGTATCCGATCACTCGCACCGGCATATCATTTTCTGCCTGTGATTCATTTTCCAGTCCCAAAAGCGCGATCCTGATATCGTGATTCTTCCAGTATTTTGCTGCATCCCGTTCCAGTTCGCGGAAACCATTTTCTCCCTGGTATGTATTATGCGGTGCGGTCGTCTCCAGGTCTTCCTCCCGCACCTGTTCCTTTCCGTTAAAGATGAGATTATTGACAATATCCGCAAATACATCCTCATACGTAAACAGTGTCTTTTCTAACACATCTTTCTCGCCCATGTACTACTCCTCCATATACTTATTTCCGCATGAGATATAAGTATATGATAGAACATACGTTCGCTGTTGTCAATATGCATTTTGGGGAAGTGCAGAACTATCTTGCAACAAAGCCTAACGGAGGATTCGTATTTGTTTTTACACCTACACATGGATCTTGGCTTAACCTCATCGAAAGCTTCTTTAGCAAAATGACTAAGCAGATGCTGCGGGGTATACGCGTCAATTCAAAACAGGAACTTGAAGAACGCATATACCAATACTTCGAGGAGGTCAACGCAGATCCAGTGGTATATCATTGGTCATATAAACTCGATGAGATTTCCGAAAAAGAAGCTCGTAAGCATATGGCCAGTTAATTATTTTTCAATGTACTGGTATCCATCCCAACTGCCGTCATGCCCTCTTTTCTATCCGGCAGCTATATTTTCCGGTCTTTTTATTGTAATTGATCCCCACCAACAGCAGTTCCCCTTTATAGTCTGTCAATGCGCCTGCGTATTCCTTATCCCGGATCTGTTTGATAGCCGCCTTCGCATTACGGTTCCACTTCAGCTCTACCACCATCGCCGGGTGCTCACCCTCATTTCTCGGAATAAAGACAATATCCGCAAAACCCTTGCCTGCCGGTAATTCCCGTTTTACATAGTAGTATTTCCGGGCGGTAAAGTAACTCATCATCACCGCACAAGCCAGGGCATTTTCATCATGAAAATTTATGATAGATGCATAGTCCTGCTGTGACTTCGCGATGGTCTCTGCGATCCGTTTCGTATCTCCCTCCCAGGTTGCCTTCAAAAGCGCATCCGAATGATCCAGCGCATCCTGAATATCCGTCCAGTCGCCGACACGCACCGCACTCTCAAACACATCCCGTACCTCTTCGTTTGGGATAAACGCTTCTCCTGTTTCCGTATCATAGCCCAGATAGCCCATGTGGATCAGGGCTGTCAGCACATCGTCCTTTGTCTTATAATGCGTCAGGTCGTTCTGGAAGGTCGCTGTATTCACCACCCGGCGCTCCCCTGCGATCATGGCGACCACATCATCCTTCAGGCCTGCCTTGTTCAATTCGATATAGTCATTCACCCCGGCAAAAGCACCGGTATTTTTCCAATAACTGCCCAGTTTTCTTCTCTGAAATGCCTCCACCACGGAATTGGGATTGTAGATATGGATCTGCTCATGGTCGTCCCAGTCCCCGGCAACCGGCATAAGGTATCCATCATACCACTGCCTGATGTTTTCGATGGTCTGGGAATAGTACTCGCAAAGCCCCCCGATCTCCTCCTCTGTAAATCCGAAAAAAGGCATCAATGCCCCGGGTGCGGTCATGGTATATTCCCAAAAGTTATTCAGCGCGGATTCCCCCTTAACCTTCTTGATCGGCAGGATCCCCGTGATATAACCCAGCGCCAGGAACTGCTTGGATTCCTCCGTTTTAAAGAAGCCGCGCAGGTACTTTAAATAGTCCAGTATCAGCTTTTCATCGTCCTTCGCGTCCCGAATGATGCATTCCCATTCATCAATGACGATGATGAACTGCCTGCCCTCCCTATGATATACATCATAGATCGCCGCTGCTGCATTCGCATATTCCTTGCCGCAAAGATATGGAAACTCTTCTTTCAGGGATCCCATAATCGTCCCATCCATCAACGGGATCACATCCTCCGGTGTCTTTGCCGCATTGAAAAAACTGGCCACATCAAAATGCACTACATTATACTTATTTAAGTGATCCTCAAAATCCGGCGCCTTTGCGATCTCATAGGGTGCAAAAAGCTCCCGCGAATCACATCCCCGGCTATAGTAGGCATCGATCATCCCTGCTGCCATGGACTTGCCGAAACGGCGCGCACGGCTCACCGCAAAATAACGGCTTTCTTTGTTTATATTTTTATTCAGGATGTCCAGCATTCCTGTTTTGTCAATATATATTTCCGATCGTACCGCCGATAAAAAGCTGTTATTCCCCGGATTTACATAGGTTCCCATAGGTATACCTCCTACGCCTTCATCATAACATAAAACCGGCGGCCTGAAAAGACCACCGGTCTGTCATGAATTTACTTATTCTTCCAAAAGCTGCAGCAGTTCTTCGCGATCCAACACACTGCTGGATACCCCCTCCGCTGAGAGGATATCGTCTGCCAGTTTGGCCTTTGCTTCCTGCAGTTTCAGGATCTTTTCTTCTATGGTACCTTTAACGATCAGTTTATAAACCGTCACGATATTCTGCTGTCCGATGCGGTGTGCACGGTCGGTTGCCTGATTTTCCGCTGCAACATTCCACCATGGATCATAATGGATCACCACATCCGCTCCGGTAAGATTCAGTCCCGTACCGCCGGCCTTTAAGGAGATCAGAAATACCGGCGTCTCATCATGATTAAACGCATTCACCAGTTCAATGCGCTTCTCTTTCGGAGTACTTCCGGTAATCTTGTAGTACGCGATCCCGCTCTTCTTCAGATCCTCCTCCAGATGCTCCAGCATCGTTGTAAACTGCGAAAATACCAGCGCTTTATGTCCGGAATCCGCAATGCTCTCCATCATATCCATACACATCTGCCGCTTTGCTGACTCTCCGTCATAGTTTTCCAGAAACAGGGACGGATCGCAGCAGATCTGCCGGATGCGGGTCAGCTCTGCAAGGATCTCGATCTTTCCTTTCCGAAAATCCTCGTCCCCCTGCGCATGGATCTTTTTCTTCATCTTGATCACCTGCGCATCATACAGCTTCTGCTGTTTGCTGTCCATTTTTGCAAAACGTACTTCTTCCAGTTTTTCCGGCAGATCCTTCAGCACATCCTTTTTCAGTCTCCGTAACACAAACGGACTCACCATACGTTTCAACCGCAGGGAAGCTTCCTCATCGGCATCTTTTACCACCGGCTGCTCCAGTTCATCCCGGAAGGCAGGATAGTCATACAGAAAGCCCGGCATAAGGAAATCAAAGATACTCCACAATTCCGACAGACGGTTTTCGATCGGCGTACCGGTCAGGGCATACTTCGTCTGCGCCCGGATCAGCTTCACCGATTTGGTAGCTGCAGTCGTATGATTCTTGATATACTGCGCCTCATCGATCACCATAAAGCGGAACTGCTTCTCTTCATACTCGGCAATATCCCGTTTCAGCAGATCATAAGACGTGATCCATACGCCGCCAGTTGCCTCTCCTCCGATCACGCTCCGTCTTTCTTTTTGCGTTCCGGCGATCACTGTGACCGGGATCTGCGGAGCAAATTTCCCAAACTCCTCTGCCCAGTTATAGACCAGCGACGCCGGACATACGATCAAAGAATCCTGTTTCGACATATCTTCTGCCGCAAACACTGCAGAAAGCACCGCGATCACCTGCAGTGTCTTTCCAAGTCCCATTTCATCTGCCAGTATCCCGCCAAAGCCGTACTGATCCAGAGTACGCAGCCACCGGTATCCCGTCTTTTGATAGCTTCTCAATATACCATCCAAAGTCTCCGGCACTTCAAAATCCGCATCCTCCACAGCCTTGAATCCCTTGATCAGTTCACGGAACTTCCGGTTGCGGTTTGCCGATACATCTCCGATCTCTTCCAACATCTTATCCAGATACAGCGCACGGTATGCCGGGATATGCATCTTTCCTTTTGCAAATTCCTTCGGCGAAATTCTGAGCATTTCCATCATACTGCCCAGTTCCTCGATGGTTTTGTTATTCTCAAGGTTCAGAAAACTTCCGTCTTTCAGACGCACATAACTCCGCTTTCTGCGATAGCCAAACAGGATATCAGACACCTCATCCTGAGTCAGATCTTCACTGCTGACAGTCAGATCCATCAACCCGCTGTCAATGGAGACACCCATCTGGAATTTCACGCCTCTTCCCCGCCGCAGACGATTGAAACGCTCTGTCGCATGCACTTCCCCGATCTGCATCATCTCCGGGATGCCCCGGAACAGCAGGTCATACAATTCCCCATCTTCCACACGCTTTACCAGAAATTTCTCCTGCCGGTCATACGAACTCACATATTTCATCGCCACATCCATGGCAGCGCACTCCGCGTCAAAATCGCGAAACTGCTGAAGCTTCTTTCCGGGGCTCTGTTCATCCAGCAGATAGGTCAGCGGAAACGATTTCTTTCCATACAGTACCTCCGGTCTGCAGAGCACAAAATGATTCTCATAATCAATATAGTAACGAAATACCGGTTTCGGCGGAATATGCTTTCGGATCTCATCCTCATTATCGATGGTGACTTGCGCAAAAGACTCCAGTTTCGGCAGGGTATTGTAAAAGAAATCCGCCATAAACCTTCTGCCGATCCGCAGATCAAAGCGGGAACCCATCGTATATTCGTACAAAATCCTGATATCCTTCGTTGCGTTATCGGACATCCGGCAGAATCTCTTTTCATCCAGGAAATAATAACGGTTCTGACCGCGAAAGACCAGAGGACGTTCCCCCTGCACACGGATCCCGTGAAAGACCCCCTGCTCCATATCCGGAGAGATCTGCAGAGTCAGATGTAATTCTCCTTCTTCGCACCGATATAACGTTTTCCCCTTCTCACCTTTTCTGCTGATCTCCAGATTTCCCGGATATGCCGTCTGAAACAGATCATCCAGATTTTTTCCGAAAAGCGGCACCTTGCTTTTGATCCTCGGATAATCTACCTCCCATCTGGATTTTTCCTCAAGATGATTGATCTGCTGCTGCTCTTCTTCCAGCACTCCCTCAATATACTCCAGCCATTCGGAATCCTTTCCCTGGAAGCCGTCTCTGCGCATCAGTATTTCCGTAGACTTACCAAACTGCTGCACTTCTCCGCTCTGAATACTCTTTATGGTTTCCGACAAACTGTTGATCTTGTACAGCTTATCCGTTCCGATCCGAAAAGACGCAGATAAGTGTCCTGCTTCATCCGCCGATAGATACGGCTCCAGATGTATCTGCGGGATCATCTCCTGTTTTTCGCTTTTATCACTAATTGTATGCTGTGAGGCTCCCATCGCCTTCATCAGGTTCCAGGATGCCCGGTCTGTTTTATCCCCGGGATTTTCTTCCTTCAGATAATCAAAGAGAAGCAGCATTGCAGCCATTTCATGTTCGCAAAGTGTATGCCCGATACGGGATTTATTCGGCTTGCGATTACAATTCCAATCGGAACAGCGACATTCAAGGATATGATGCGCGTCAAAACTAAGC
This sequence comes from Lachnospiraceae bacterium, assembly GCA_017634975.1. Lineage (GTDB taxonomy): Bacteria > Bacillota > Clostridia > Lachnospirales > Lachnospiraceae > NK4A136. Next base: position 38,767 of record JAGBMJ010000142.1, read on the forward strand.
GTAACATTCGAGCTATACGAATAATAATACCGGTTTCTCTCCTCCTCATTCGGATAGAAACTGATCCGTGAAGTCCCATGCAGACTGCTATCCATCCAATCTATATGGATTTCTGTCTTCAGCTCAGATCTTAATTTCCTCATCCGCATCTTTCCGGCGGCCAGTTCTTTCGGAGTATAAACCAGCTCTTTCATCATATCATCCGGATAAAAATACCGATATTCCTCTTCTACAAAAGTATCCTCTTCACCTGTTTCATCTTCCGGTTTCTTTTCCGCTTCCTGTTTCAGAAGCTTCAAATTCTTCAGCCCCTGTGTCAGATCCGGATGGTATTGGGGATTCTTCTTATAGAAATCGTCATCCGACTCATCTCCGGAAATGTCTTTTTTCGACCTTTCTTCCTTCCGCTCCTCTTTTTCGCGGGTATCCCCTTCGACCTCTTCCTCTGTCCAGTCTCCTCCCAAAAGGTCAATATCGCCCTGTTCCTGTTCAATAAGATAGATCATGGCCGCCACATGTCTGCAGGCTTTTTTCTCCATCCAGTCCGAACATTCACACTCTGTGGAATAAACCTTTCCACCCATAAAATCAACAGACGTATGATAATTCCTGTCATCTCTCACGACTGCCGAATAACTGTCCGTATCTTCATCATAGGTCAGTTTCTTTGCCTTTCCGCTTTGAAAAAGAATTTTTCCTGCCTCCAGATCTTTTTTATTGAATGCCGATTGCCATTTATTTCCCATGTGTCCGATTCCTTTCCCGCTTACCCATCATTGCCATCTCCCAATCTGCAATGATACGCCAGACATAACAGTTCCGAATAGTTACCAACAGCCTTCATCATAGCATAAAACCGGTGGCCTGAAAAGACCACCGGTCTGTCACGAATTTACATGGAACCATTTCACTTCAAACCGCTTGCTGCACTCAGGGTGATACCGTTTGCGCCCAGCGGGATCTGGTGATCAAGGCCTACAAACTTGCCGTTCTGCTGCCACAATACCTCTTTGACAAAGGTGTATTTCTCATTGTCCCAGGTCGTAAAGTCATCCTTCAAAAGTCCGCCGGTATCACCGGAGTTTGCATTCAGACACCAGAAGGTGTGGTTCAGATGATACGTCTTGATCAGCTTGCGCATATGCGTCATCCAGGTCAGGTTCGGCTCCGTCATAAATCCACCCCATTCACCGATCAGCAGAGGTGCGGTATTGGTCTCGTAAATATAGAACCAGTTGTCATGCCAGCAGTCCTTCATCAGACTGTCGTAACTGTAACCGCCTTTGAACCACGGCTGTTCGTATACGGTCGGACCGTAATCGTGTGGAGAGTACACAAGCTTATTCTGATACTGTCCCAGCTGCACCGGATAATCTGCCACGCCGCGCAGGTTTCCGCCCCACCAGTTGAAGTAATAGTCCGCGCTGTTCTGAGAATGATAATCGCTGTTGGTCTTGATATCGATCGGATAGATTTCCGTACCTTCTACCATGACCAGTACATTCGGATTCTTGCCGAGTACGGTCAGAGCTGCGCGCTCTGCCATATATTTCCAGTTGTTTGCATCCTTCGAACCGTTCCAGATCGCCGCATTTTTTCCTTCATTCGGTTTGCCATGCGGCTCGTTCTTCAGATCGTATGCAATGATCGTATCATTGTTCTTGTAGCGATCTGCACACCAAGCAAGTGCTGCCAGGTACTGATCCGCCGTTACTTTCTGGGTGCACCACATATTTGCGTTGTGTCCCATTGCATCGGTCTCAGCGCTGTGGATATCGATCATTACCTTCAGCCCGTTCGCTTCTGCCAGTGACAGGAAGTAGTCAAAGATCTGCAGGCTGTTCATCGAATTCAGTTCGGTATTGTATGCATTGTTGTAATTTGCTTTCGGATAATTACCTGCTGCCCAGTCATTCAACAGCTGTGCGGAGATGGGCACCCGGATCAGGTTGAAACCATGATCGGCGATCGCCTTGACCGTCGGAGCCATCTGGCTGTTCCAGAGACCGTCAAACGTATTGGTACCGGTATTGTATCCGAACCAGTTCACACCGGTCAGCCACACTTCCTTGCCGTTCTTGTCCAGGATACGGTGACCATCCGTATGCAGCCAGTCATCGCCCTGTACCGCATCGGCACAGCGCGTCAGCATCGCACTCACATCCACCGGTGCCTGCTGGTTGTTGTTATTGTTCTGATTATTATTGTTCTGGTTGTTCTGTGCATTTTGTGCATTCGCCTGCGCATTCGGATCCACCTTACCGGCTACCACCGTACAGTTTGTTCCGTTCAAGGTCGCGCTCTTTACGGTAACGCTTCCGGTCTTTACACCCAGGTTGCATCCGCAGTTTACACTGCCGCCATTGCCGATCGCACCGTTATACCCCGCATCGGTAATCGTCATCGTTGTCCCGCTGGTCGTGAAAGTCCCGTTCCAGCCATCCACTTCTGCCAATCCTTCGATCTCCATCTTCAGCGTCCAGCCCTCGATCTGCGCACCGGAATTGTTGGTGATCTGGAAGTCCACACCGAACATATTCACGTCACCCTTCTGCCAGCTGTTATTTGTTCCGTAAGTCAGTACAAGACCTTTCACTGCAGACGCTCCCGCCGGAGCAGAGGCATCCGTTGTAGTGGTGGCAGTATTTACCGCGTTCGTTGTATTCGAAGCACTTGTGTTTGTCGCGGCACTTGCCACATCATTGGCATTTGGCATGGCATTACTGGTTACCGTACCGGTCGCATCACCGCCTACCGACATTCCGGCTGCGGACTGTTCCACTGTTTCCGAAGCCACTTCCGTCGGCTCCTGCTCTCCGTCCGTGTTCTCCGCGACTACTGTCACATCCGTTCCTTCCTGATCCGATGCCGGCTGCAGTTCCGCCACGGCTGTCCCTTCTTTAGCACCGCCCTTCATCGCAACCACCACGACCACCATCAGAACGACTGCGGCCACTACTGCGACGATCGCCATGATCAACATCAGTTTCTGGTTCTTTTTGTTCATAGTGTACTCCTTTCCGAAACCCTTACTTATCAGGATCTCAGCATCCTTACTTCTTCCTTCGTCAGCTCCCGCCACTCACCTTCCGGCAGCGTGGGATCCAACGTAAGAGTGCCCATAGATAAACGCTTCAGATATACGACCTTTTTTCCGCAGGCCTCAAACATCCTCTTGATCTGGTGAAACTTGCCCTCATGGATGGTGACCCTGCTTCGATCCGGTGACAGGATCTCCAGCCCGGCCGGCATCAGCTGTGTACCATCCGCCAGAGTCATCCCCCCGGCAAATCTTTTCACATCCTCATCCGTGACCGGCAGATCCGTCCCTGCCAGATACACTTTATCCACATGCGATTTCGGCGCCAGCAGCCGGTGGGCAAGTGCCCCGTCATCCGTGATCAGCAAAAGCCCCACCGTATCCTTATCCAGCCGTCCGACCGGTGCCAGATTCTTCCGCAGGTTCTCCGGGAACAGATCCAGTACCGTCGGCTGCTTCCTGTCTTCTGTCGCTGTAAGGATCCCGGCCGGCTTGTTGAGCATATAGTAAAAATGCTCCTGATAACCGATCTGCACTCCGTCCGCTTCCACACAGTCTTCCGCAGAAACTCCCAGACCCGGATCCTTTACCACAGAGCCGTTTACCTGCACCCTGCCCTTCCGGATCTGTTCCTTTACCTCCGAGCGGGTGCCCACATGCATATCCGCAAGATATTTATCCAGGCGCATATAGATTTATGCTCCCGCCTTTGCCGAGATGATCCACGGTGCCGGCTGGTTCTCGAATACGTTCTTGGAAGTCAGCTTGGAGACAGCGATCTGGATGATCGTGATGTCTGTGATGCCGAATTTTCCCAGAATATCCCGCATACTTGCCGCCACCTTAAAGTCCAGGGTATAGATCACAAATTCCATGTTCGGATTGATACCCAGCAGATATTCCAGTTCATGTTCCAGACTGGCCGATGCCACCAGCATCGTCGTATCCGGCACCGGAAGATTTCCCATGGTATCCTCGCCCACGTGATCTACGATATTGACATTGCGCAGACCAAACTGGTTCACATTTTCTTCCATGGTTTCACGGTCTGCCTGCTTATATTCCACCGCGATCACGGTTCCTTCCCCGTTCATCATAGCCGATTCGACTGCGATGGATTCCCCGGAGATCACGCACAGATTCTTTCCTTCATGGATCTGCATCTTGGAGATCAGTACGGAGCGGATCTCGGAACCTACATATTTCACGGAACCGGAAGCAAACTTCTTATTGTCCATGCCAAACTTGATCGTAGATCTGGCATTCGGATTCAGGACGATCATACCGGCCGATGCATTGATACCACGGTCGATCATCTCCGACACCTTATTGCGCTTGATCGGACCGGCCGGCTCGGATCCTTCATTATAGATCACTTCGCAGTCACCCAGCCCCACATCCCACATTTTATAGAAGATATCCGCATTACCGGCTTCGGTAAATACCAGTACACAGCGGTGTGCTTCCACCGTCGGAATGAGGTTTTTATTCTTTTTGGTAATATCCAGAAGCTTGACATGCTCCAGATCGATGTCCGTATTCTCAGAAAAATACTGTAACCAGGAAATAATGCTCTTGTTGGAAAATAACTGATTGTCCATATCTTAACCCCCTTATGGTTTCTTTTTTACCGTTTCCGGTGCTTACAAGCCATATTATTATACCAAAAACGACGGCTTTCTTCAAGCCGCCGCATATATTGCTCTGTTACAGGCACACCCCTATAAAATGTATCCCTAGCTGCTCGGAACCGTTACGGTTACTCTTCCTTCATCTCCCGCAATAACTGGTCGGAATAGGCATCCAGCTTGCCAACGGTTTGCGCTGCATCCTGTCCGTAGGCCTTGCACCCCTTATGGGATACCTTTTCAGCCTCGGGCTGTTTATCATCAAATTCCACTGTCACACGCATCGCACCGTTTTCCACTTCCGTATCCAATCTCTGCAATACCTTTTCGATCATACTCTGATCCGGGTTTTCCCGCTGCATACGATCACCTCCTCCCATCCGCATATCCCTCTTCAATATATCGTATTTTTCCGATCTGTTCAACGCATAATAATTGAATTTCACTCCGGACACGGCTATAATAGACTACATCCAATACTTTTTCCAAGGAGGGTACTCACATGGCAAACAAATACGCAGGTACACAGACCGAAAAGAACCTTGAAGCTGCTTTTGCAGGCGAATCACAGGCCCGGAATAAATACACATACTTCGCTTCCAAAGCCAAAAAAGAAGGCTTCGAGCAGATTGCTGCACTGTTCCTGAAAACCGCAGATAATGAAAAGGAACACGCAAAACTGTGGTTCAAGGAACTGAACGGCATCGGCGACACCAAAGAAAACCTGGCCGCTGCAGCGGATGGTGAAAACTACGAATGGACAGATATGTATGAAGAATTCGCCAAGACCGCTGACGAGGAGGGCTTCCATGACCTGGCCGAAAAGTTCCGCGGTGTTGCAGCGATCGAAAAGGAACATGAAGAACGCTACCGCGCCCTGCTCAAAAATATTGAAATGCAGGAAGTGTTCAAAAAAAGCGAAGTAAAAGTCTGGGAATGCCGCAACTGCGGACATATCGTGGTCGGCACCGAAGCACCGGAGGTATGCCCGGTCTGCAACCACCCGCAGGCTTATTTCGAAGTACGCGAAAAGAACTATTAATGTGACAAAATGGCGGCGGAGCTTTCGCCCCGCCGCCCTTGTTCACTCATTCTGTAAAATGGTTACTCTTCATCACCCTTCGATGGCGATCAGTTTCTTCTCCGGGATCTTCTCGGCTTCCTTCTTAGGAATGCTCAACTGCAATACACCATTCTCGAATTTTGCCTTGATCTCCTCTTCCGTGATCGCATCACCAACGTAGAAACTTCTGGTCATCGATCCTGCATAACGCTCCTGACGGATCAGTTTGCCCTTCTTGTCTTTCTCGTCCTTGTCCAGGCCCTTCGCCGCATTGACGGTCAAGTAACCGTTCTCCAGGGAAAGGCTGATCTCATCTTTCTTAAAGCCCGGCAGATCAATGTCTACTTCATAACCATTGTCATGTTCGTGGACATCCGTCTTCATCATATTTGCTGCGTGCTTACCATACAGTTTACGGTCAATGTCCGGAAAATCCATCCTCGGGAAGTCCATCCAATCGTCCAAAAGGTTTTCTCCAAAAATACTCGGTAGTAACATAAGTCATCCCTCCTTTTACATAAAAGCTATAAATTATAGGTTTCATAAGCAAGGGGAAGGAGTGTTTTGATCCTTACCGGCTAGGGATCTTTCTCTTTTTCCTTTGTTCTGATTATGTTATACCTCTTATTGTTAGCACTGTCAAGAGGTGAGTGCTAATTTTGTGTGAACATTTTGTGAAAGCCCATGAATTAAGGCTTAAACTATGTCTCATCGAATCTTTTTCTGATATCATCCGGTAAATATTTCACCAACTCTTCTACCAATTCATAAACTTTCGTCCCGGGTGCGATCATAGCCGGCGACAGTCCTCTATGCTGATCAATGATTTTTCTTGCGTATCGGATTGCAAGTTTGGGGTTCCCATTCTTTAGCAGCACATCAAAAATATTGTCCATGTTTTTCGCGTATTTACCGATTCCCAGTTCCGAAAACTTCTTATTGAGGTAATCAATATATTCCGTCCTGTGATTGTTTGATGTATAATAGGAAAAGTGTAAAAGAAACCAGAACTCGATACATTCATTACTCCAGGCAGTATGATACTGAATATCTTCACTGATCCGGTTCAATGACGCCGCCCTCTCAACAACACCATTAAATCGTTCCATAGGAAAACTGTCCTTATCATACACGCACCATATCTGCCCTTTTTCTATCTTATTCTTCTTTACATATTCTTCCGCCTGCCCGATTACCTGAAGCGTTTCTGCACCGCATGGCTCAATCTCTATCAGCACCATATCTTTGTATACAGGATTAGACTCAATAAACCGCTTAAAACCATTAAAATACTGTGGCTCCGTCTGTTGTCCCTCACAGAAAATGTAATACCTGTATTCCTTTTGCGCCAGATATTCCTGCCGCCTTTTCTTTTTCCAGGCTTCCATCCCGGCTTTTTTAGGCATCTTCTATTTCTCCCCAATCAATAATCTTTTTCAGATACGGATCCGCTCCATATTTACCTTCCAGATACTGCTTATCAAACTTTGCATCTTTTCGAATAGACGTGCCATCAGGACTCTTAAACTCGACCAACGAGTACAATTTCGAGTTCTGTTCATTTCCCTTCGCAACAAACCATATCTCATCCCGGCGGAACAACCGGCTGTTCATCGTTGACAAGTCATGGGAAGTAAATATCAGCTGCGCCCCCCGCTTATTCACGGAAAAATCATTATAGAGCATTATTATATATTTCAAGAGCACCGGATGAATCTTTGCATCCAGTTCATCTATCACAAGTGTGATCCCCTTTGTCAGACTTTCTGCTATAAACGGAAGGAGCCCAAAGATTTTCTTTGTTCCGCTGGATTCTTCCGAGAGGTTTATTTCATAATCCTTCCCCGCTATACTATGTCTGGTAAAAACCCTTATATCCCCCATGCTCTGTTCTTCAACCCTAAAATCCTCGATATCCAGATCCATCTCCTTTATCATATCCAGGATAAGCGTTTTCCTATCTGAAGAGTTATCTATGGCTAATTTAAGTTCCTGTGTCGGATTTCCGTAATTCAGAAACCGGATCCTATCTTCGAACCAACTGATACAGTCTCCGATAATCTCATTCCTGCGATATGTGATCCCCAGATACGAAAGAAGCGGTATACTATCCGAAATGTCTTCACTCACCTTTATCTTCTTAAGGACATCACCTATCGTTATTTTTCCATTCTCACGTTCAAAAATTGCTGTCGTCCGATTGGTCTCAACCTTACGCATATCCAGGCTCTCATATTCAATTTTGTCCTTTATAACATTGAGCCGATAACGATACTCTGCCCTTTCCGTCATAAAGAATACTTCAAATTCCGTTGCATTATTCTTACAGTTGTCATCAAAGGCAAACGGAATGATCCCGCCCCCCTTTATTCCTAATCCTCCATTTGCACCCGTTTCAGCAGCATATAACGGACTGAGAATCTTTGTATCCAGCGCATGAAGTGCCTGTAAGACATTGGATTTCCCTCCACCATTCGGTCCATAAATCGCAGCCACCGGAAGAAAACCTTCATTGTTGCTGCATTTATACACCTTGTCCGTATGTTCGGATATAGCTGCCGCCTGCATATCCAATGTCATTTCATCGCGAATACTTTTAAAATTTTTAACCGAAAACTGACTTAACACTCCGATTCTCCTCCCGTTCTGTCTGCCGGCCATTGATCAACACTAATTCTGTTCATTTCCACTCTGATTTATCGATTATCCATCTATATTCAAATTATATATCTCTTTTTCTTGTTTGTAAATCATTATTTGAGATTATTTCTCATATATTATATTGAAATTATTATAATTGACGATTGAGGAATTGACGAATTGCGTATGTTGATTTATGTAAATTATCGCAAATAGAAAATCCTTACACCATTTGAAATAATTCAGACATCACCTGACAGAACAAGACCTAAAAAAGTGCTGTGATGCCCTATTTCCGGACATCACAGCACTAGTCAACATCACACGAACCCTTGAACGCTAAAGCAAAAAGTGAGTATTTCAAAACGATTCCACCATATAACAGTTAAGAAAAGAGGACTGCTCCCGTATATTATTGTAGTAGAGATAACACTCCCTGGTTAGAATGATTTGCCTGTGATAACATCGCCTGTCCTGCTTCTTGTATTACATTTGCCGCAGAATAATTCATCATTTCGCTTGCCATATCCGTATCACGAATCAACGATTCTGCCTGCTGCGTATTCTCTATTGTATTCTCCTGATCAAAGCCGAGCGTAAAAAGCTCTACATCTCTTGATCTTTAGCAACATACCGTCCCGGATCAGCAAGTATCCGGGACGGGCATGTCTATATTGCTGTATATATCCCTATTCTACGTCTAATTGCTCTGTTTCCTCATCAACCTTCGATTACGCATTTTATCCCATATCGAGTGAAGGAGTGTTACTTCCCTTTCAGTGAGTTGTAAGTTATCATAAAGAAGTATCTTATCTGTATAGGACAATATTTCCTCATACTTTCCCTCCCTCTGCAACCGATCTATCTTCTTTATATCAAGTTTATCTGCACCTATCATTGGAATACGCATCCTTCTCATTTCACCAGGTTCAAAAGTAAGTACACCACCGCCATAACTTCTCCCAAGCGTTTCACTAAGAGCAAGTGTGTATGTATTTATAAAAGCAGATGCCACCGCATTTCCGTCCACACCTTCATTAAATCTGACCTTATGTAATGTGTCAGTTACCAGAGCTCCAGCTGTATTCAATATCATCTTAGGATATAAATTTGCCTGTCGGATTAAAAAGGCATCCGCCCTCCATGACATCGGAACATAGTACCACCTTTTACGTATCCTGCACTTGTAATTCTTATTATATCCCTTGCTCTCACCCCATCCGATATAGGTACGTGCGCTTTCACTAAGCTCCTCAATCGGCTTGTCACCCGGAGTAAATATTGATACCTTTTTCCCTTTTTCCCGCAGATTCAGATACTCCTCTTCAGATAGAAGCACGCCTTTTACCTGTTCCGATCTACTAATGATGGGAGAAACATCCATTTCCAGTTTCCGTTCCACAACACTATCCCAGCTGGCAAGGAAAAAGTCGTTTTCTCCACTTACAAGACCAACATTTACTTCAAAAAGCTCCTGTGCTTCAGATATCCTGGTATCTGTGTTCAGCTTGTTAAGCACATCCAGTTCTTCATTGGTAAGGTAATATTTTACCCACTTATCTGTGCTGTGATCCAGTCTTTTCATTTCAGCTCTATTAAGGCAGCTGATTCCATCATTGATAAGCTCATCAAGACCTTCAAGCTCCACAACCCGGATTCCCTTCTCTTCGGACTCCTTTTCTCCCAAGAGCAGGACAACCTCCTGTTGTATGTCGTCAAAGACAAGCTTCTTAAATGTCACCAAAGTCAGCTTTTCAAAATGAGAACTCAGGTACTCCCTTGCCTCTGATGCATAATCGACCTGAAACAGTTCAGCCGGTATCACCATTCCTATCTTACCGCTATCCGTCAGTGCTTCGCACGATAACAAAAGAAACGGCAGCCATATATTCGTCAGGCGGTTCGGATGGAATCCATGCTTCTTCATCAATTCAAATGCTACCGACCTGTACCTCTCATCAAAATTCTGATATCGGATAAAAGGCGGATTACCAACAATAATGTCGTATCTGGTTTTACCTTCAATGTGCTTCTCGTAGAACGAAAAATAATCTCCCTGTTCTACCTTATATCCGCATTTCCGGGCTTTCCTTGCCTCATCCGGGTCAAGTTCAATACCCAGAACACTCGCAGGGCAACCTGTTTTTTTAATTGCGCCAAGAAAACTACCATCACCACAGCTTGGCTCCAAAACCCTGCTTTCAGATGTGGGATTCGCCCATTGTATGATAAAATCCGCTATATCCGTCGGAGTATAATATCCTCCGCGCAATTTATCATATCCTTCAATCGCTTTCATCTGGAATCTCCGTTCTTAATCCTCTCACACAGTACAATTCATCTATCAGCGTTTCTAAGTCCTTCTTTGCCGCAGTTACTGACCGTTTCATTGTAGCCTGTACCGTAGAATTGCGAGCATTATTCATTTTATCGGTAAGCTGTTCTATGAGGTGGACTTTCTCAACAATCGCATCGTGCTTTTTTATTTCAATGGGATCTTCCCAATCAATCTTATACACAGGAAGCTTTGCGATGAACTGTTTCCCATGTGAATAATATCCACCCCTGAATGTGCTTGCGCTCTTTTTCACAAGCATTTCCATTAGCCAGTGGTTAAGGATCGCTTGTATGTAAAAAATAGACTCTCTGGCTGTGTTCTTCATTTCTATTCCGTAGAACGGGCCGTTTCCGCCTCCCGTAAACACAACCATTTCGTCATCATAAACGTAATTTGAATCAAGCGAAAGCACCGGCCATATAAGGTGCTCCCCTCCGACAAATCTCCTGATGCTCTGGCTTCGTCCATAAGCATACCATGTATTCTCTGTTCTTCCGGGCATATTTCTCGTATCAAGTTCTTCCCGAAAATCTGACAGATATGAAAGTGTCTCAGGATACTGGTTCCGCATAACGCTGATATCAATCAGCTTCGGCTTCCCATTCACATTCTCATACGGGAATATGATATAGCTGTTAGCCTCAATCCTTTCATATTTGAAGAGCCTTGCGTCATATATGCTCTTCCGCAGTATTCCTTTTTCCACCTTGCGCTTCTTTTTATTTTTGTCCGTAAAATATACAAAGTCATCATCTTCGCTGTCCGCATAAACGATATAGACCTTATCCGCACTGGTTTGAACGCCTACAAATATATCGGAAAAAGCATCAAGAGTTTCACATTTTTCTTCTGCTTCCCTCAGTCTCTCGGTCACCTGTTTAGGAATAAATGTCCATGGCTCCGCCCCTATCTTGGATGCATCATATGTCTCAAATGCCACCTTATGGTCAAACAGGAATCTGTTCCAATCCTGAATAAAGGAGATACTGTATTCTTGCTGCTCCTTTTTCGATAATTCAAGAATACACGTATAGGTACTCCTGTTCTTAAACACCTGATGCGTTCCGAAGTGGATGATCTTCCTGACTGCTTTGTGTTCCGTAACAAATTTCCTGATCATGTCACCGGATCTGATGTTCATAAACTTATGCGGAATGATGTATCCTATAACACCATCGTCACTGAGAAGATTCCATGCTCGCTCGATAAAAAGAAAGTATTTATCAAGCAGCTCAGATTCCGCCGTCTGATAGCCCGAATACTTACTCTTATAAAATGCATATTCATCCGGTGAATAGCGCACCATATTCTGAACACGGATATAAGGCGGATTACCAATAATAGCATCAAAACCATCTCCACCGAACTCCGTATTCCAGTCGAACATCTTCAGCATTTCAAGCTTTGAGACATCTTCATAAATGTCCGGCTTAAACCTGGCGTAAGACATATCCACAAGACTATTGCCATTCTTGATATTATCATCAAGCTTCGGAAGCACCTTTTCCCCGGTTCTCTTTGAGTACAAATCGATTTCTTCTGATGAAGCATCATCCAACAGTTTCAAAAATAAACTGAATTTTGCAACTTCCACGGCCAGCGGGTCTATATCAACACCCCAGATGTTATTTATAAGAATCTGTCGCCTGAGATCATATGAAAGTCTGCAAACATCACTACCCGGAACCTCACTTATGTATCCCTGCTTTATGGCATCAATCCTGTCATTGTTCAAATACCAGTCTAAACAGTAATTGATGGCATATTCATATGCGGACAGAAGGAAATTACCGGATCCGCAGCAAATGTCCGCTACACGAAGCTTCATGGCTTCATCCGCACTTTTCCCCACAAATATATCTGAAAGAGTCTGCTCAACAATAATGTCTGTGACATTCTTTGGAGTATTCACCGCTCCCTGAGAATCAACCGCTTCCGGTTTCTTCTCCTGGACAACTTTGCCGTCTTCACCTACAACAAGCTGTTCATCAAGGAACAATTCATATATCTGTCCAATGATATACGGATCTACAACATCAAATTCATATGAATTATTCGGATAATACAAATCCTTAAATATATCAATAAGCACGCTGTCCGAAAGACTGAAGTTATCTTCTTCCAACATCTCAAAAAGCCCGGAATCATACTTATTGTCCGCTTCTCGAAACAGTTCTTTCAGTTCCTTGTAATTCTGTATTCCCTTTAACAGCTCATATTCCTCAAAGCTCCGATCCTCGCAGATTCTAAGAAAAATTATACGGTTAAGTATTCTCTGCACACTGATATTTAATGTCTCAGAATCCAGTCCCGGATTGTTTTCGGCAATATCTCTGCCAAGCATAAATCTCCAATCCTTGATCTGCTTCAGGAAGTATTCATCAAAAGGCTCTCTTCTAAATGCCCCCTCAATATTCTGGAATCTATCCGCAAAGTCTCCGGAAAGAACCGCCTCTTTTGAAAGAAGTCCGTATATCTCTTCAAACTTTTCTACATACTCTTCATATGTATAATGTGCTATCATGGCAACACCGATGTCATCATCTTCAACCGGTCTTACGGTGCAATCATAAATGTATAGGTCATTGTAATTTGTCAGAACGGAAATCTTCAGATTGCCGCTCCATCCATACCGTCTCAACTGGAAAGCAGGTGCATTATCCGTTGTGATATCCACATACGGCTTTTTGGTTTCAAGATAAAACAGCGTCTCTGTTCCGACTCTGAACGAATAATCTGGTTTCTTGCTTCTCTTTGCGCCATCTTCCTCCACACGCACTGTCGCCTCATGTGTTACCTCGCGTAAATGCTGTGGAAGCCCGGCTTCATTATCGACATCCCAGCCGAGTAGCTTAAAGAAAGGATTGACAAAATCCACCCTTACTTCGGTCTCATTGTAGGAAGCGCGCTTATACTCATTTATACGGGAAGCGTATACCGCTACCCTTTCTGCCATACGCCTCTTTAATTCTTCCTGACCTCCCACCGGCAAATTATCTAAATCATACTTGAACGGCATATTATTCCTCCCAAAAGAGTTATTTTGCTGTTTCTTCGTCCGCAGGCAACAAATCTACGATGTCTCCTATGTTACAATCCAACGCTTTACATATCTTCATAAGGACATCCATACTTACAGTCTCGTTTTTTGACATCTTGGTTATTGACGCCCAGCTCACGCCGGAGGAGGCCTGCAAATCTTTTTTCTTCATGTCTTTATCAATCAGCAATTTCCATAATTTTTTATAACTAACATTCATAGTATGTGCTCCTCGAAGCTCTCAACAGCTCTTGTAAATGGTCTTGTAAATCAATCCAAACATACCTATGAAGTATAGCACAATGCCTGGCAATATTCAAGAGAAAATCTTCATCTTCTAAGCAATGTACACTGTACCTTGTCCAAAAATCTTCACTATCATTCTTGCATTACTATTATATTGCGCAACCTATTGCGCAGCCTCCCGCTCACCCTCTCAGCCTCTGGCTCCATCTTCTATTATACTCATGACCTGTCCCATAAAAAGGACTCATAGAATATATTTACAGATTCCATGAGTCCTTTTGCATATTGCGACTGATTATTCCGCAAAATCAGCGCATGCGCTGATGCGCGTTCAGCGCACGTAAACCGTTGATATGAGGCTGTCTGATCGCAGATCAGCACATTGCCTTAATCCGCTTAATTGTCATTCGCTCCAAGTGGCTGAATCTGTCAATGGGGCGTGAATACGCCGCCGTAAGGCTTTACCATTGACAGATTCAGCCACTTGGAGCATGCTCTCACAAGCGGATTAAGGCTAATGCTCTCACGTGCGGTCAAGGTGCGCTGAACTGCGATCAAGGTGCGCCGGGAGACCGGAATAATCATTGCGACCGCAAACGGTCGCAATATGCAGTGCGATACACATAAAAAAATAAAAGAGCTTGCCGAATATAATAGATGTTCCGTCAATGGAGAAGTGATCTACCTCATCCGTCAGGCCATCCGTGCTTACGAAAAAGAAAAAGACAGTGCCAAAAAGAAATAGCAGCTGTCAGTTATCCACATCCAATCCGTACATTGTCTTTTCGACACGGTACGGATAAGGATTGGATTGTTATTAATATATCAGTTTTGTTATCTCAGTATCATTACCTTGTTCTTTTGCCACCCCTGACGTTTCGATATGCCACTCCCAGAATTCCGATTTTCAGTACTCCGGTATGTCCATATGAGAACTGTGGTGGTAAGTTATACACAATGTGGATAATCTTCTCTCGGATCACATATATGTTGACAATCCGCTTCATATCATAAAGCATAATCTCACTGCGGTGCACATGGAGCGCACTACAAGAATTAAGGGGAGTCCTCACTTCCTTCGTCCCGTCTATCCATAACCAGGGTGCCAGCGTAGCTCCTCATCAGGGTCGTGCCCTATGGAAATAATTCCTCCTAATAATCTGTTATGCCGCTTTATGGCATGTGAATTTGTGAAAGTTTTTTATAAATATAAATCCTCAACAGTGATCCTTACTGTATTTTGAATATTCTCTTTTTCAAACCATTTAGTAAATCCATTTAGCGAGAAAAGCAGGAAACATATAACATGATAATTTCCGGAAAGAAGCTTTGATCTCCGCAGAAGCGTTTCATATATTTCCTTATCTATCTTCTCATTCTTAAACTTGCATTCTCCTATAACCGCAGTCTTATCTACGGAAGAAATGCCAACCACGTCAATATCCGCC
>JAGBMJ010000143.1 GCA_017634975.1 Lachnospiraceae bacterium
AGCAGCGGAACCGTAAAGAATAAAATATTGCAGATCTGTAAAAACAGATTGGAACCGCCGGCAAGGGAATCCATGTAGTTATTCACATTAACGCCTCCCATCCCACGGAAGGAAAGCAGGAAAATTGCAACAAAAACCAGCAGCAAAACCGTAGATAAATGATAAAAGACTTTAATGTTGCGTACCTTCTTCAAGACAGACATTAAAACAAGACTTAATATCGTGCAGTAAGCAAGCGGCAACAGAGGAGTTACGAGAGTGCCTATAAGTGCTGCAGCGATCTGTACGGGACCGAGAACGCCCCGGATGCCAAAGCTCTGCACAGCAGCAGCAAAATGGCCGATGAACATGGAAAAGAGTACCATAAATTCCATGATACTTTCTGCCATATAGGTGTGCCAGAATTTGGCGGACAAAAGCTGCCAGTGGGAAAGCGGAAGCGTGACCATATGCTCACGGTCGGACGAAAAGAACAGGACATTGAATACCACCAGCATACTGAAGATCATGGAGAAGGCGGAAATGATGTGGACCTCCGAAAGCAGAGCGTTCATCGTATTATTTTCCACCATCAGCGCAAGAGACATGATATAGGTGATATATCCGACGATCAGACAGCAGGGAAGCATGATGCAGCTGAACGCTATGAGACCGAAAGCGAGATAAAGACTTCCTTTTAATCCTTTTTTCGGTGTGGGCATTTCAAAATTGGCTCGATAGACGTTGAAAAGAGTGCGGACATTATTCATAAGAACTCCTTTATCACTGCTTCGGTCGGTTCAAGGCTTCCAAGAGCAGAAAGCTTATTTTTTGTAACGGATCATCTCCAGGAAGATCTCTTCCAGGTCCTGACCGGGATGTGCAGCGGAGAGATCCTCTACGGTACCCTGATAGAGGGATTGGCCATAGTTCATGATGATGATGTGGTCGCATAGTTTTTCGGCAACCTCCAGTACATGGGTCGAAAACAGTACACAATTACCTTTTGCGGCGTGTTCCCGCATCATCTGTTTGAGCTCATAAGCAGCAGACGGATCCAGACCGGTCATCGGTTCGTCCAAAATCCACGCAGGCGGATTGTGCGTCAGCGCCGCGATGACCATCAGTTTCTGCCGCATTCCGTGGGAGTATTCCCGCATAGGGGTCTCCAGGGCGTCGAATATACCGAAGCGGGCAGCAAGATCCTTTACACGGGGAGCCCGCTCTTCTTCCGGGATCTTATAGATATCAGCCACAAAGTTGATATATTCCAGTCCGGTGAGCTGCAGCAAAACATCGGGATTGTCGGCAACGTAAGCGAAAGACTGTTTTGCTGCAAGAGGTTCCTTTACGATATCGTGGCCTGCGATCAGGGCGCGTCCGGTTACCGGTCGCAGTATCCCGGTCAGCATCTTGATCACGGTGGTTTTGCCGGCGCCGTTTGGACCGGCAAAACCGACGATTTCCCCTGCTTTGATGGAAAAACTCATATCATCCACGGCTTTATGGTCACTCCCGTAGATCATGCTGAGATTTTCTGCCTGAATTAAGATCGTATCCTGAATTGAAGTGTTCTCCATCACAGATCCTTTCTGAATAGTAGAAAATGAATGTTACTATCACAGTCCTGAAAGACCGCTAACCGTAAATGGGGTATATGCCCAAAGAGTTATAAAATATTATAAAGTATTTGATCTTATTTGTCAGCAGGGGGATTTGTGAGCTTTTTGTGTCTTGTATCAGAGGGATAAATCGGATATAATAAAACGGTATGGGCAGAAGAAAACGGGAGATTTTTTCGGCCCGATATTCGGAAGAATGTTCTGAAAGGGGAAAGAACATGGGAATTCAGAAAAAGTTTTTTGCGGCACTGAGGTATATCGTTCCTTCCGAAATGGAAACGTATCTGGAAGAAATGAGTGCAAACGGACAGATCCTCAGACCGGTAGGGGAGAGCGGTTTGTTTTATTTTGAGTTTATTGAGGAAAAGCCGCAGAAAACCAGGTTCATCGTGGATCACAGCGGAATGTCCAAGGTAGCGTATATGCAAACGGCTGTAGATAGTGGCTGGGATTATATGGGAAAAAGCTTTAACTGTGAAATCTGGCGTAAGAACTACGAAGACAGCAACCGTCCGCCGGCGTTTACAGATCAGGAGGGCGTACAGAAGCATTGTCTGCGGCAGGGGCTGGTGATGGCGGCAATGGCTTTGGTGTGTCTTGCTCTGGCGGTTGCCATTGTATATTTTATGCGTGAAGAACGCCTGCAGGGAATCTCGGCACATACGGTTCAGTATGCGATCATGCTCATCACGCAGCTTCCGTTTATTCTGTATTTTGCCTGGGCAGGTCGTAAGCTTTTGGCGGAAGCGGCACATCTGAAAGAAGTGATCGCCAGGGGGGCCATCCGGAAAAGGGCTTCTGTGATTAGCGAGAGCGAAGACGAATAATCGGAACAGATCTTATATACAGGCAGGCGCCCATCGGGTGCCTGTTTTTTGATAAATTCAATGTTTGCCGAGCTACCCGTCCCCGCGTTCTCTGAATCATGAGGACAAAAGGACCGTCCCCGCGTCCTCAAACATGATTTGAGGGAACATAAAATTATTACGTTAATTCAGGAGAAAAAGAGAAAGAATGGAAGAATGGTATACATAAGTGGAATAAGTAAATACGTGAGAGAAGTTGTCTGCAGTCAACATAAATCGGAGAAGAAGTAGAAATTAAATCAGGAATAAATATAAAGATGAGGGAGGAATAAAGACAAAAGAAAATCCGAAAATTGACCAAAATGGTCTGACAGGGAAAGTGATAATAATTTTATAAACAATAGTTAACGATAATAAAATCAAAGAGAAGAGAATGCCGGGTAACATAAATACAGAAGTAAACATAATATTTGGAGGGAGCAGGGAAGATCAGTTGACGTAAGATATAGACATAAAGGGTTGACAGAAAGGGATTATGTCTTGAAACGTACGTTCTGTTATGCTAGTATTGAGAGCATGGGTGCAGACAATGAGCAGGTGACAATTAAAGAACTTAACGAAACAGTAGTGAAGCCTTCGTTTGTTATTCCGATCTCGGTCCGGCAGCTGGTGGAGTTTATGCTCCGGTCGGGGGATATCGATAACCGGAGGACAATGTCACCGGAAAAAGCGATGCAGGAGGGGAGCCGTCTGCATCGCAAACTGCAGCGGAGTCAGGGGCCGGAGTACAGTGCCGAGGTGATGCTGCGGTATGAGTATGTGACGGAAAACTATGTGGTGCGCATCGAGGGGCGGGCAGACGGCATCATAAACGAGAGCCTTGCCAGACCACAGGAACCGGATATACAGGCAAATCAAATTTCGTTAAATCAATATTTAATAAACGAGGAATTTGATCAGATCACGATCGATGAGATCAAGTGCGTACACAGGAAACTGGACCGGATGACGGCGCCGGAACCGGTGCATCTGGCGCAGGCGAAGGTGTACGCATATATTTATGCATTGCAGAACAGGCTGCCTCTGATCCGGGTGCGGATGACCTATTGCAATGCGGAGACGGAGGAACTGAAGTACTTCTTTGAGGAGTACGCCTGGAATGAGATCCGGGACTGGTTTGAGGATCTGATGCAGGGGTATCGCAAGTGGGCGGACTTTGCCTTTGCGTGGAGAGAGACCAGGCAGATATCGATCGGAGGACTGGAGTTTCCTTTTTCGTACCGGGAAGGACAGCGGCAGCTGGCGGTATATGTGTATCAGACGATAAGGGAGCGGAAGAAACTTTTTCTGGAAGCACCCACGGGAGTCGGCAAGACCGTAACCACCCTGTTTCCGGCCATCAAGGCAATGGGGGAGAATCTGACGGACCGGATCTTTTACTTAACTGCCAAAACGATCACCAGAACAGTGGCATGTGATACACTGCAGATCATGCGTAAGCAGGGGCTGCGGCTGAAAAGTATTGAGATCACGGCAAAGGAAAAGATCTGTCCTTTGGAAAAGACGGAGTGCAATCCGGAAGCATGTCCGTATGCAAAAGGGCATTTTGACCGTATCAATGATGCGATCTACGATGCTGTCATGAATTATGACGGGATGGACCGGGATACGGTAAGCGAGATCTCGGAAAAGTATCAGGTATGCCCGTTCGAACTGAGTCTGGATCTGAGTCTGTTCTGCGATACCATCATCTGTGATTATAATTATGCATTTGATCCGCATGTGGCTCTGAAGAGGTACTTTGCGGACGGAAACAGCGGAGAATATACCTTCCTGGTAGACGAGGCACACAACCTGGTCGATCGCGGGAGGGATATGTATAGCGCGGCATTATTTAAAGAAGATTTTCTTTCACTGAAGCGGGTGCTGAATGAGGTGACGGAAAAGGCGGCAAACGGGGAACTGAAAAGCAAAAAGAAAACAAAAGGGATCCCGCTTCTGTTCAAGGTGATCCGCGGACTGGATAAGTGCAACCGGGAGATGCTGCGTCTGAAACGGGACTGTGAGAAAGTGAATGTTTTGGGGGAGATCGATGCTTTTGCCGGGCTGGTACAGGGACTGAACACTTCGTTGACGGAATTTCTGGAAGAGGAAGAGAATACCGGCGTAAAGGATGAAGTGCTGGAATTCTATTTTCTGATCGGACATTTTCTGACCATCTATGAGAAGCTGGATGAGAACTATCGCATCTATACGGAGCTTATGGAAGACGGGAAGTTTATGCTGAAACTCTTATGCGTCGACCCGGGGAAGAATCTGGCAGAATGTATGGCAAAGGGACGCAGCAGTATCCTGTTTTCGGCAACCCTGCTGCCGATCCAATACTATAAAAAGCTTTTGGGCGGTGAAAATACGGATTATGAAGTGTATGCAAAATCCTCTTTTAACCGGGATAAACTGGGGGTTTTTATCGGAAGGGATGTGACGAGCAAATATTCCAGAAGAAACGAAAAGACCTATTTCAACATCGCCAGACATATTTCCGAGATCGTATCGGTCAAAGAGGGCAATTACATGATCTTTTTCCCGTCGTTTGCCTTTATGAAGGAAGTGCAGCAATGCTATGAACAGTACTTCCTTGAAGAAGGTGTGACGGAATGTATCTCACAGAAGGAGAGGATGAACGAAAGCGAACGGGAAGAGTTCCTTTCGAGATTTGTTAAAACAGGCCTGGTTCTGCCGGAAGCAGCGGGGAAGACAAGGGTGCCGGACACCCTTCTGGGATTCTGCGTATTGGGAGGGATCTTTTCCGAGGGGATCGATCTGAAGGAGGATGCCCTGATCGGAAGTATCATCATAGGTGTCGGTTTTCCGCAGATCTGCAGTGAACGGGAGATCATAAAAGAATTCTTTGACGAAAAAGGATTTGATTATGCCTACCGCTATCCGGGAATGAACAAGGTATTGCAGGCGGCCGGCCGTGTGATCCGAACGGAAAAGGATCAGGGGATCGTGGCACTTCTGGACGAACGTTTTCTGGAGTATTCCTACCAGAGGATGTTTCCGAGAGAATGGCAGGGGTTTTCGGTAACGAACGTGAACGGGATCGGAAATGCAGTAAGTGCCTTTTGGGAGATGCAGCTTGGCGAAGAACAGTGAAACAGTTTATAAAGCAAAAAAAGCGTGCAGAGTGCAGCATTCTGTGATAAAATAATCAATTATGTATTTGCCGTAACAGGGCATTTGCTATTTGACAGAATAAAACGGGAGGAGACTTGCCATGTGGGCTTACGAGAGTGTATTCTATCAGATCTATCCGCTGGGATTCTGCGGGGCACCGTATGAAAACGATGGGGTAGCACAGTCGAGGATCCTGAAAGTGCTGGATTGGATTCCGCACATCAGGAAGCTGGGCTGTAATGCGATCTACTTTTCGCCGGTCTTTGAATCGGATACGCACGGGTACAATACGCGGGATTACACAAAGCTGGATACCAGACTCGGTACGAACGAGGATTTTGCGCGAGTCTGCAGTGAATTGCATAAGGAAGGGATCAAAGTTGTCCTGGACGGTGTGTTCAATCATGTGGGGCGTGGATTCTGGGCATTTCAGGATGTGCTTCACAACCGTGAATCTTCTCCGTATGTAAGCTGGTTCAACCGTATTGATTTTGGCGGCAACTCCAATTACAACGACGGCCTGTGGTATGAGGGCTGGGAAGGCAATTATGATCTGGTCAAGCTGAACCTGCATAATGAAGATGTGATACAGCACATCTTCCATGCGGTCGAGGGCTGGATCAAAGAGTTTGACATCGACGGGATCCGGCTGGATGTGGCATATTGTCTGGATCACGAGTTCCTGCGCAGACTGCGGGAGTTTACGGACAGCAAAAAAGAGGATTTCTACTTATTAGGAGAGGTATTGCACGGAGAGTACGGCCGGATGCTGAATGAGATGCACCTGCATTCGCTGACCAATTACCAGTGCTATAAGGGGATCCATTCCGGATTTAATTCCTGCAATATGTTTGAGATCGTTCACAGCCTGATGCGGCTGTTCGGACCGGAAGACTGGACCGTCTGCCGCGGTGCGCATCTGTTATCCTTTGCGGATAATCATGATGTGTCCCGTATCGCATCGCTGATCCAGGATCCGAACTGTCTGCCACTGGTCTATGCGATGGTATTCGGTATGCCGGGCATCCCCTGTGTCTACTACGGCAGTGAATGGGGGACGAAGGCGGACAAATCCCAGGGGGATCCGGCACTGCGGCCTTCCTTTGATGCGCCGGAGTGGAATGCGCTTACGGACTATATCGCAAAGCTGGCCGCAGCAAAGAAAAACAGCAAGGCGCTCAATTACGGCGGTATGCGCAATGTCCTGCTGCAGAATAAACAATGTATCTTTGAGAGAAAAACGGATGGCGAGCGCGTGATGGTTGCAATCAACATGGACAGCAATCCGTACTGGGCGCACTTTGATGCGGGCTGCGGACAGGCCACGGATCTGATCACGGGACAGCTGCACGATTTCGGAGGCGGCAGTGAGCTTCCGCCGTACAGCGCGGCGTTCTGGCTGATGGAGAGATAATCATTGATAAATATTATATAGAAGAAAGAGGAAACACAAAATGGCAAAAGAACTGGCAAAAACCTATGATCCCAGTGGGATCGAAGACCGGCTGTATCAGAAATGGCTGGATAAGAAGTACTTCCATGCGGAAGTGGATGAGAGTAAGAAACCGTTCACGATCGTGATCCCGCCCCCAAATATCACGGGACAGCTGCATATGGGGCACGCACTGGACAATACCCTGCAGGATATCCTGATCCGCTTCAAACGTATGCAGGGCTATAATGCGCTGTGGCAGCCGGGTACGGACCATGCTTCCATCGCGACGGAAGTGAAGATCATTGAGAAGCTGAAAGAGGAAGGTATCCGGAAGGAAGATCTGGGACGTGAGGGTTTTCTGGAACGTGCCTGGGCCTGGAGAAAAGAGTACGGCGGACGTATCGTATCCCAGTTAAAGAAGATGGGATCTTCCTGTGACTGGGACCGTGAACGTTTCACTATGGATGAAGGCTGCAACAAGGCGGTCAACGAAGTATTTGTTAAGATGTACGAGAAAGGCTACATCTACAAAGGCTCCCGTATCATCAACTGGTGTCCGGTATGCAACACTTCGATCTCGGATGCGGAAGTAGAGTACCAGGAGCAGGCAGGGCATTTCTGGCATATCAAGTATCCGATCTTAAACGATGATGATACCGAGAGTGGGGAATATCTGATCTTTGCTACCACACGTCCGGAGACGATGCTGGGCGATACCGCTGTGGCGGTACATCCGGAAGATGAGCGCTACAAGCATCTGATCGGTAAGAATCTGATGCTGCCGCTGATGAACCGCAAGATCCCGGTAGTGGCAGATGAATATGTAGACCGTGAATTCGGTACCGGTGTCGTAAAGATCACCCCGGGACATGACCCGAACGACTTTGAGGTGGGCAAGCGTCACAATCTGCCGATCATCAATATCATGAACGATAATGCAACGATCAATGCGAACGGCGGAAAGTACGAGGGCATGGACCGTTACGAAGCCAGAGAAGCCATCGTGAAAGAACTGGATGCCATGGGACTGCTGGTAAAGATCGAGGACCATGTACATAACGTAGGTACCCATGACCGCTGCAAGACGACGGTAGAGCCGCTGGTAAAAGCGCAGTGGTTTGTAAAGATGGACGAACTGATCAAGCCGGCGCAGAAGGCGGTAAGAGAAGGCGAGATCCGTCTGGTACCGGAGAGCATGCAGAAAACCTATTTCAACTGGACCGACAATATCCGTGACTGGTGTATTTCCAGACAGCTGTGGTGGGGCCACCGGATCCCGGCGTACTATTGTGATAAGTGCGGCGAGACGGTTGTGGCAAAGACGGCTCCGGAGAAGTGTCCAAAGTGCGGGGAGACACATTTTACGCAGGATCCGGATACACTGGATACCTGGTTTTCTTCAGCGCTGTGGCCGTTTTCAACCCTGGGCTGGCCGGAGCAGACGAAGGAACTGAAGTACTTCTATCCGACGGATGTGCTGGTAACGGGCTATGATATCATCTTCTTCTGGGTCATCCGTATGATCTTCTCGGGCTACGAGCAGATGGGCGAGAAGCCGTTTAAGACGGTGCTGTTCCACGGGCTGGTAAGAGATGACAAGGGCCGCAAGATGAGCAAATCTCTGGGCAATGGTATCGATCCGCTGGAGATCATCAGGCAGTATGGTGCAGATGCGCTGCGTCTGACGCTGGTGACCGGTAATGCACCGGGTAACGATATGCGTTTCTACTATGAAAAAGTAGAGGCAAACCGTAATTTTGCAAACAAGATCTGGAATGCTTCCCGATTCATTATGATGAATATGGAAGATACACAGCCGACGAAGCCGGAAGTGGCAGATCTGAAGCCGGCAGACCGCTGGATCACTTCCCGTGTGAACCGTCTGATCAAAGATGTGACGGAGAATATGGAGAAGTACGAGCTGGGTGTGGCAGTACAGAAGATCTACGACTTTATCTGGGATGAATTCTGCGACTGGTACATTGAGATGGTGAAGCCGCGTCTGTATGCAAAGGATGATGCAACGTCCCGAAATGCTGCGCTGTATACCTTAAAGACTGTGCTCATTGATGCGCTGAAACTGCTGCATCCGTATATGCCGTTCGTAACGGAGGAGATCTTCTGCACGCTGCAGGAGGAAGAAGAATCCATTATGGTTTCCGATTGGCCGGTCTATGACGAGGCGAGAAATTTTGCAAAGGAAGAAGCGGAGATCGAGACCATCAAAGAAGCCATCCGCGGTATCCGTAACGTACGTACGGAGATGAATGTGCCGCCTTCAAAGAAAGCACAGGTATTTGTGGTTTCCGATTCGGAAGAGAAGCGTGCGGTATTTACCGGCAACAATGACTTCTTTAAGACCCTGGCGTATGCATCCGAAGTGATCGTACAGGCGGATAAGACCGGCATTGCTGACGATGCGGTATCCGTAGTGATCGCACATGTCAATATCTATATGCCGCTGGGAGATCTGGTGGATCTGGAGAAAGAACTGGAGCGCCTGAAGAAAGAGGAACAGCGTCTGGAGGGCGAATTGAAACGTGTCAACGGTATGCTTTCCAATGAGAAGTTTGTTTCCAAGGCGCCGGAAGCCAAGATTGCCGAAGAGAAGGCAAAACTGGAAAAGTACACGAAGATGATGGAGCAGGTGAAGGCACAGATCGCGAACCTGGAAAAATAAAAAAGTAAAAATACACAAAAAACACAAAAAAACGGGAAAAATTGATGCGGGGGCATTGATTTTTCCCGTTGATTTCTGTATAGTAATTTTGTATGTGTGAAAGTGGATTTGTGAACGGAGCAGTCGAAGTTGATCATATTTGAAGAAGAATTAAAAAAATTCAGCAGGAGTCTGGAGATAGCGGATACGGAAGATGCGGTATACAGCGAAGATCTGACGGATATGATGAGCATCTTTATCAATCTCGCAAATGATTATGACGAGACGCCCGTGGATGTGGATGTAGAAGACGAATAGGAGATAAGGGGATGGAGTGTTACAATTGTGGTTTCCCCTTATCGGAGTTGGGCTATTGCACCAGCTGCGGAGCGGACGTGCGTAAATATAAAAAGATCATGTTTACGGCAAACCGTTTATACAATGACGGTTTGGATCGCGCAAGTGTGCGGGATCTGTCCGGAGCGATCAGATCCCTGCGGGGAGCATTGCGTTGTAACAAAAATCATATCGATGCAAGAAATCTTTTGGGACTGGTCTATTATGAAATGGGTGAGGCGGTCGCAGCTTTTGTAGAGTGGGTGATCAGCAAGAACATTCGCCCGGAAAAGAACCTTGCAGATGAATATATCAATATGGTACAGTCGGATAAAGGCCGGCTGGATACCATCGGAGCCACATTAAAGAAGTATAATGTTGCATTGGATCTTTGCAATCAGGGGGAGCGCAGCTACGATCTGGCTGTGATCCAGCTGAAAAAAGTATTGAGTCTCAATCCGAAATATGTAAAAGCACGTAAACTGCTGGCGTTGTTGTATCTGAATAAAGGGGATTATGACAAAGCGCTGAAAGGGTTAGAAGCCTGTCGGGATATCGATTGCGGTGACGTGGATACGCTCCGCTATCTGCAGGAAGCGGAATTAGGAATGTATGGCGGGGATCCCGCCGGCGGAAAAAAGCGTAGAGAGAAGAAGGAACCGGTTGCGGCAGTCAGCTTCAGCAGCGGTAATGATACGGTCATTCAGCCGGTAAGGCACAAAGAGTCTATGGGACTGACGGCATTGCTGGAGATCGCACTGGGCATTCTGGTCGGTGTATTGGTCACGTATTTTCTGATCGTGCCGGGGCGTGAAGCGGCGGTTCGTACGCAGAGTAACGAACAGCAGGCACTTTTGGGCGAACAGATGGATGCCAAGAATGCCGAGATCGCTGATATGAATGCACGTATCCGTGAACTGGAACAGACGATCACGGATCAGCGTATGGAATTGGACGGCTATACGGGAAGCAATGGTATTCTTTCTGTATATGATCATCTGCAGGCGGCAGCCAGTGCCTATCTGGACAGTTCGGAAAGTGCACTGACGGTGGAGCAGTATCTGGGGATGATACCGGAATCGTATCTGGAAACAGCATCGCCGGAATTCCGGGAGCTGTATACGCAGCTGAAGGCGGAGATCGGAGATTCTGTGGCGGAAAGCTACTACGATGCCGGTCTGGAAGCCTACCGGCAGCAGGACTATACGGTAGCGATCAGCAGCCTGGAAAAAGCATGTACATATGACCCGGGGAATGATGATGCATTGTATTATCTGGGTGTATGCTATTATGATAGCGGTAATGTGAGCACAGCATCGGAGAAGTTTAATCAGCTGCTGGCACGTTTTCCGGAAAGCGCTCAGGCAGATAAAGCAAGACAGCGTCTGGAAGAGATCGGGGAATAGGTATTTGTAAGATATGTCACTTCTTTATATCATACAATTTTAGGAGGAATGAACAAAGATGAAGACAGTAAAGGTAAAGCAGAAAAAGAATGAGGAAAAGAAGGATATTGCGGGGCGCATAGTCGGTCTCATCTTTCTGACATTGCTGATCGCAGTTGGTTATTATATGTACGACATGTTCCGGCCTCTTTCGATTGATTCGGATACAACAGCCGGTGACTGGCATCATACGGCGGAGATGAATGAGAAGAGAACCGAGCATTGGGTGTTTAACAATGACGGAACCGCGATGAGCTATACCATGAACAATGAAACCAAGATGATGGAAGATGAGGTCACCTATGACTATTATATATGTATTGCACAGGAAACCTATCAGCAGTACATTGATCAGGGTATCCTGAAGAAAGCGGCATCCGGCGGCTATGAGGACAGCAACGGCGTAAAGTATTCCACGCTGGATTCCGATAAGACACAGGCAGAAATGGTGCTGACCACATCCCATGTCAGAAAAGCGGACGAGAAAACGCTCCGAATCCGTGTGACGCATCTGAGCAAGGTAGAAATGGATGTTATATTTATCAATGATCGTTGGACTACGACTACCACACGTTTGACAAAGAATCTGTTCTAAGGGAAACATAGGATCAAATACCCTTGCAGTCGGGAAAGGCAAAATGCCTGTGTGCAGGGGTATTTTTATGCCCTGAAATTTTGAGACGATGTGTAAAGAGGCTTAAATGTGAATACAGAAGAAAAACGGTCGAATGACCGGGGACAACAGTTCAGAGAAGGTTTTCGCGATGGAGTTCCCATAGCGTTGGGATATCTTGCGGTAGCATTTACATTAGGGATACAGGCAAAGGAAGCCGGGATGAGTGTCTGGGAGGCGACGGTGATGTCACTGGTAAATGTGACTTCGGCCGGAGAATTTGCGGCTTTGACGATCATCAGCTCGGCATCGTCATATCTGGAGATGGCGATCTCCCAATTGATCATCAATCTGCGCTATATGCTGATGAGTTTTGCACTGTCCCAAAAAGTGTCGCCGGAATTGAGCGTTCCGCACCGTATGGGCATGGCGTTTGGCGTGACGGATGAGATCTTCGGCATATCCGTCGGCCGCGACGGGGCACTTAGCCCGTTTTATAACTATGGTGCTATGAGTATTGCACTTCCCGGGTGGACGGTCGGAACGGCACTGGGGGTAGTGATGGGGAATGTCCTGCCGGATAGCGTGGTGAGCGCACTCAGTCTGGCCCTATACGGGATGTTCCTTGCGATCATCATCCCGAAAGCGAGAGAGGACAAGCATGTACTGGCGGCGGTGATCGTAGCGATGGCGGCCAGCTGGCTGTGTACAAAGCTGCCGGTGGTCCGGGAGATTTCGGCGGGAACGCGCATCATTTTGCTGACCGTGATCATCTCGCTGATCGCAGCCTTGGTATTTCCGGTAAAAGATGAACAGGAGGCAGGAGAACATGAATGATCTGTGGCATAATGTATGGATCTATATAGCGATCATGGCGGTGGTGACTTACCTGATCCGTATGCTGCCCCTGACGCTGCTGCGTAAGGAGATCCAAAACCGGACACTGAAATCGTTTCTGTACTATGTGCCGTATGTGACGTTGTCCGTAATGACTTTTCCGGCGATCCTGCATGCGACACAGAGCATTTATTCGGGAGCTGCAGGCTTTTTTACGGCACTTTTGCTTGCCTACCGGAAAAAGAGTCTTCCGGTCGTGGCGGTATGTGCGTGCACGGTGGTCTTTGTGCTGGAACTGGCAGGAATATGAGGATACGACGGTACGACCCGGCCACGAGCTGCGCACCGGCCGATGAGTTGTAACGATGCAACTATAAGTTGCGGCTTTGCAACCAATTCTTTCTTGCCAAACAGGTATTTATTATATATAATGTGCTTGTTACAAGAAAGTTCACAAAAATATCACAAATCAAGGAGGGGTAACAAAATGGATAATGAAGCAATGGCGGAGGCAATAGGCGGAGCGGTTTCCGGCACATCTCTGGTGTTCAGTCTGGTAGTGCTTGTGCTTATGGTAATTGCTTACTGGAAGATGTTTGAGAAGGCAGGCGTGGAAGGATGGAAGAGTCTGATCCCGCTCTATAATCTGTACATCCTGTTCCAACTGGCCTGGGGCAATGGACTTTTGTTCCTGTTAATGCTGATTCCCTGCGTAAACATTGTAGTTGGTCTTATTCTGGATTGGAAAATCTGCAAGGCTTATGGCCAGGGAGTTGGTATCTTTGTACTGATGCTGTTCCTTCCGAACGTTGCATGGCTGTACCTGGGCTTCAGCAATAATGTTCAGTACATCGGGCCGCAGTAAGGTCTGAAGAAAGGATACGACTATGATGATCAAAGAACGTAACATTGCAGTATGTGTGGTACTTTCCATCGTGACCTGCGGTATTTACGGTATTTACTGGCTGTATAAGATGGTGGAGGAAGCAGATTACCTGACGGGGAATCCGAATCCGCAGCCACCGATCGTAGTGATCCTGCTGAGTATCGTGACCTGCTCGATCTACCTGATCATCTGGCTGTACAATACCGGCAAGCGTTTCGATGAGATGAGTGTACGGGAAGGCAGAGGGGAAGGCAACAACGGGATCCTGTTCCTGCTGCTTGCGATCTTCGGATTGGCGATCGTGGACTATGTGCTGATCCAGGATAACCTGAACAAGCATGCAAATGCGTAAAAACTGTATTTGTTAAAAAAGTAGAAAGGATCCGGGGGTATATCTTCCGGATCCTTTTTGTCAGAAGACACCGGAATGTGCGAGAATCCCAAGTACTTGAAATTTTGGATGTTTTGTGTTATAAATATTGTGTTTTTTGGTAACCGTGAATTTGAGCAGATGAGAGAGTTTTGAAGTGGAAGAGAATAAGAAGATTTATCATGTGGGATTGGATATCGGTTCAACAACCGTAAAAGTAGTGGCTATTGATCCGGAAGGAAAAGTGGTCTATTCGGAGTACCGCAGACATCATGCTGAGGTACGTCAGGTATTGGAACAATTACTGGGAGAATTGATGGATACCATCGGAAATGCCCAGTGTACCATAGAGATTACCGGAAGCGGCGGCCTGCAGCTGGCAGAGCGTCTGCAGATCCCGTTTGTGCAGGAGGTCGTAGCGGTCGTAGGTGCGGTACGACAGCTGTACCCGCAGACGGATGTGATCATTGAGCTGGGCGGAGAAGATGCAAAGCTGGTGTATCTGACCGGCGGTGTGGAACAGCGTATGAACGGCATCTGCGCCGGCGGTACCGGTGCGTTTATCGATCAGATGGCATCCCTGATCCAGACGGATGCAGCCGGACTGGATCTGCTGGCAAAGGATGCACATGCAAAGTATCCGATCGCGGCTCGCTGCGGCGTGTTTGCAAAGACGGATATCCAGCCGCTCATTAACGATGGTGTAGCAAGAGAGGATCTGGCGATCAGTATCTTTCAGGCGGTGGTGGATCAGACCATTTCCGGTCTGGCATGCGGCCGTCGTATCAAGGGAAAAGTGGCATTTCTGGGCGGACCTCTGCATTTCCTGCCGAGACTCCGTGAACGTTTTGCGGATACCCTGCATCTGGGACCGGATGAGCAGATCGTGCCGGAGAACGGACATCTGTTTGCAGCACATGGTGCGGCGATCCACGGCCAGCGCGGAGGTGCGGTATCGCTCGGAGAGATCAGGGAAAACCTGGCACATGTCGGTACCGGCATGGAACTGGAGCATCTGCAGTGTCTGTTTGAAACGGAAGCGGATCTGGAAGCATTCCGTGAGAGACAGCGGAGCAATAAGGCACCGGCCGGAGATATCAAAGAGTATCATGGCAACTGTTTTCTGGGCATAGACGGCGGTTCTACAACAACCAAGATGGCACTGCTGTCCGAGGACGGAAAGCTTCTGTATTCCTATTACGGAAATAACAAAGGTGACCCGGTCGGCTGCGTGAAAGAAGCGATCCGCGGCCTGGCGGAGGTGATGCCGAAAGACGCAAAGATCGCACATGCATGCTCTACCGGATACGGTGAAAAACTGTTAAAAGAAGCATTCGGCCTGGATGAGGGCGAGGTGGAGACCATTGCGCACTACTATGCAGCGCGCTTTGTGGATCCGGAAGCCGATTGTATCATCGATATCGGCGGACAGGATATGAAGTGCATCCGTATCAAGAACGGCAGTGTGGATTCCATTCTGCTGAACGAAGCGTGTTCTTCGGGATGCGGCTCTTTTATAGAAAACTTTGCGGATTCCATGGGATACACGGCGAAGAGCTTCTCGGAACTGGCGCTGAAGTCCAAGATGCCGCTGGATCTGGGAACCCGTTGTACCATTTTTATGAACTCCAACGTAAAGCAGGCACAGAAGGAAGGTGCGGCAGTTGAGGATATTGCAGCCGGACTGGCATATTCGGTTGTAAAAAATGCGTTGTTTAAGGTGATCCGTATGACGGATCCGGCGCAGCTGGGCGAGCATATCATCGCACAGGGCGGTACGTTCTTAAGCGATGCGATATTGCGATGCTTTGAACTGGTATCCGGGCGCGAAGTGATCCGGCCGGCAGAAGCAGGTCTGATGGGGGCCATGGGTGCGGCGCTGATCGCAAAAGAACGCTGGACCGGTGGCGTATCTTCCATGCTCTCCTTTGAAGAGATCGCGGATCTGACCTTTACCACATCGCAGTCCAGATGCAAGGGCTGCCAGAACCGTTGCCGCCTGACGATCGGCCAGTTCTCCAACGGTCACAGATATATTACCGGTAACCGCTGTGAACGTGTTGTGGGTGGCGGCGGAAAGAAGAACGATGCGCCGAACCTGTTCGAATTCAAACGTAAGAGGATGTTTGACTATGAGCCTTTGGAGGCAACCCAGGCACCCAGAGGCGTGATCGGTATTCCGCGCGTTCTGAATATGTATGAGAATTATCCGTTCTGGGCGGAGTTCTTCAAACATCTTGGATTCCGTGTGGTGATCTCGCCGTTCTCGGATCAGAATCTGTATCGTCTGGGTATGGATTCGATCCCGAGTGAATCCGAGTGCTATCCGGCAAAGATGGTACACGGTCATATCACCTGGCTTGTGGAGCAGGGCGTGGACCGGATCTTCTATCCGTGCGTTTATTATGAGCGAAAAGAAAATGCGAATGCGCAGAACCATTATAACTGTCCGATGGTCATTTCCTATCCGGAAAACGTCCGCAACAATATGCAGATCATTTCGGAGAAGAACATCAATCTGATCTCGCCATTCATTGCATTTACCGATGAGCAGGTGCTGACGAAGTGCCTGGAAAGCGTAATGCATGAAAACTTTGAGATCAGTAAAAAAGAGGTTCGGGAAGCGGTGCATATCGGCTGGGAAGCTCTACTTAAGTGCAAGGCCGATATCACGGAGGAAGGCCGCAAGACGGTTGCCTGGCTGAAAGAACACAAAGCACATGGTATCGTACTGGCCGGACGTCCGTATCATCTGGATCCGGAGATCAACCATGGTATTCCCGAGATGATCCAGAGTCTCGGCTTTGCGGTATTGACGGAAGACAGCGTAGCTGCACTTGCAGAGGTAGAGAGCGGTCTGCGTGTGACGAATCAGTGGACCTACCATGCAAGACTGTATGCCGCAGCGGAATATGTGGCGACACAGGATGTGCTGGATCTGATCCAGCTCAACTCCTTCGGCTGTGGTCTGGATGCCGTAACGGCAGATCAGGTACGTGAACTGCTGGAAAAGAGAAACCGTCTGTATGCATTACTGAAGATCGATGAGATCAGCAACCTGGGTGCGGCACGTATCCGTGTGCGTTCCCTGGCAGCAGCGATCCGTTCCAGAGACAGCGGTCCGCAGAAAAAAGTGACTCCGGTGGAATATCCGAGAGTGGAATATACGAAAGAGATGAACGACGCGGGATATACGATCCTGTGTCCGGAAATGTCCCCGCACCATTTCGAACTGGCCAAGGCGGCATTTGAAACCTGCGGTTATCGTCTGGCATTGATGAAGAATGAAAACCACAATGTCATCGATATGGGACAGCGCTATGTCAATCATGATGCATGTTATCCGGCGATGATCGTGACCGGTCAGATCATGGATGCGGTATCTTCGGGGGATTATGATACGAAGCGCCTGGCCGTGATGATGGTACAGACCGGCGGCGGCTGTCGTGCATCCAATTATGTGGGCTTTATCCGCAAGGCGCTGAAGGAAGGCGGCTACGGACATATCCCCGTGATCTCACTGAATGTAAACGGTATGGAGACCAACTCCGGTTTCACGCCGTCCGTGACCCTGCTGTATAAGGTGATGCAGGCCGCTATGTACGGTGACCTGATGGCAAATATGCGCTATCATGCCAAGGCGTATGAAGTGGAAGAGGGTGCTACGGAAGCCATGTACGATAAATGGCAGAAGAAGTGCATTGAGTCGATCCGGCAACACAGCAGCATGCATACTTTCTATAAACTCTGCCGTCAGATGGTCAATGATTTTGACTCGATCGAACTGCGCACGGATATCGTGAAGCCGAAGGTCGGTATCGTAGGCGAAGTACTTGTAAAATACATGCCGCTTGCAAACGAGCATCTGGCGGATCAGCTGGAGAAAGAAGGCGCGGAAGTGGTAATGACCGAAATGGTTACCTTCCTGGAATACTGCTTCTCCGGTGCGATCTACCGAGGAAAGAAGCTGGGCAAGAGCAAGAAGGCGGCTATGGCGGCACGTTTTGGTCTGGGACTGGTCGACAGCATCAAGAAGAAGACCGATAAGATGCTGGAGGAAAGCAAACACTTTACCCCGGCGGGACGGCTAAGTCAGATCAAGAGTTTTGCGATGGAGATCCTGCAGCAGGGTAACCAGACCGGAGAAGGCTGGTATCTGCCGGGCGAGATGATCGAGCTGATCCATCAGGGCGTGAACAATATCGTCTGTGTGCAGCCGTTCGGATGTCTGCCGAACCACATCGTGGGTAAGGGCGTTACCAAAAAGGTCAAGGAGAAATATCCTGAGGCCAATATCGTAGCGATCGATTACGACCCTTCCGCAAGTAAGGTGAACCAGCTGAACCGTCTGCGCCTGATGCTGGAAGTGGCGCAGGAAATGCTGCGAAACGAAGGAAAGTAAAAAAAGGCAAAGCCTGGGGGCATAGAAGGGATGAGCAAACAGCAGAGAAGAAATATCATCATCGTATCGATTCTGTTTCTGGCGGCGATCATTGCAGGGATTGTAATGATGCCGCAGCCGGAAAAGCATGAGACGATCAAGGCTGCCATGCGTGACGCTGTTCTGCACGACGAGAATAAGATCGCTTTCTTTGGTTTTGCCGTGGATCCGTCCCTGGTATCCGGCTACATTGTTACGGCGGTGCTTTTGTTCATCGCACTGCTGATCCGGATTTTTGCCATCCCGAAGTTTCAGATGGTGCCGGGCAGATTCCAGTTTCTGATCGAGCAGTGGGTAGGTATCTTTGACGGCCTGGCAAAGACAAACTCCCCGCATAAAAACGGCGCGCTGGGCGCCTATATCTTCGGTGCCGGTACCTATATCTTTGCCGGTACCATGTTTGAACTCTTCGGTATTCAGGGTATCACCACCGAAGGGCACAGTATTTCTCTGCCGGCACCGCTGGCAAATATCAACGGTGCGATCTGTATGGGCTTTCTGTCCTATCTGTTTATTTTATCCGGCGGTATTTTGGTGAATAAGGTAAAGGGCGTGGGGAAGACACTGAAAGAGTTTTCCCTTCCGGTTTCCATGACCTTCCGATTGTTCGGAGCCCTGCTTTCCGGTATGCTGACGACGGAACTCGTGTATTATTACATCAATCTGAGTTTTGTCCTGCCGGTGATCGTAGGACTTTTGTTCACGGTGCTGCATGCATTGATCCAGGCCTATGTCCTGACAATGCTGACCAGTGTATATTACGGTGAAGTGACAGAGGTCAGTGAACAGAAACCGAAAAAGAAGAAAAAGAACAAACCGAACAAACTGAACAATGATGCGGAAATCGCAGAAGCATAAAAGAACAGATAACGGAGGATAAAAAAATGAAACAGTTAAAGAAGATGGCAGTAATGTTGGCAGCAGTGATCCTGCTCATCGGTGCGGTGGCATCGGTAAGCGCTTTGCAGGCGAATGCAGCGGACAGTGCAGAGACAGCTGTGGCAGCAGAGGCACAGGCAGGCGCGGACAGCAGCACGGGCATGAAAGCACTGGCAGCTTCCATCGCCATCGGTCTGGCAGGTATCGGCGGTACCATTGCCATGGGTATGGCGATCGCAAAGTCCAACGAAGGTGTAGCAAGACAGCCGGAAGCAGCCGGCAAGATCCAGACGCAGCTGATGCTCGGCCTGGTATTTATCGAGACCGTTGTTATTTATGCATTGATCGTAGCGATCCTGATCGTCTTCGTATTATAAAAAAAGGTCTATTATTGAACGATTCGGAGGTTTTGTGTTATGCCGTTGGGAATTGACTTTACACAGATATTGCTGCATTTATTCAATGTGATCATACTGTTTGTAGGTCTCTACATCCTGCTGTATGCGCCGGTGAAGGCGTTTATGCAGAAGCGCAGCGACTACTATGCGGATCTGGAGAAGGATACCAAAGCCGCATTGGAAGAAGCAAATGCAAAAAAAGCAGAGTATGAGGAAAAGCTGGCAGCCGTGGAACAGGAGATCGAGGAGCAGCGCAAGGCTGCCAACAGTGAGATCGCGGCCATGAAGCGGGAGCAGAGCGAGGCGGCCAAAGAGGAAGCCAGAAAGATCCTTGAGAGTGCGAGAGAAAACGGTGAGAAGCAGAAGCTGATGATCATCAGCGGTGCCCGTGAGGATATCACGCATATGATCGAAGAGGCAACCCGCAAGGTTATGGCGGGAGAAGCGTCTGCAGATCCTTACGAGGATTTTATCCGGAATGCGGAAAGGAGCCGTGCAAATGGCCACAAGTAAGATACAGAAAGCCGTTCTCTATGCTGCGAAGGAGCCGACTGCGCAGCAGCAGGAAAGGCTTTTGCATTTTTTGGAAGAAAAATACGGCAGGGCTTATGAACTGGACTGGCATGAGGATGTGAGTACCGGCAATGGCTTTCGACTGGTGGTGGGCGACGAAGTGTACGACAACACCAAGGAAGGCCGCTTTTTGCAGTTGAAAGAACTGCTGGGCGAGCTGGCGCTCCGGGAGGATGCGGAAGATGTGATCTCACTGTACCGTTCCTCCATCGACAGCTGGGATGCCGAGACAGTGGCGGAAGAAGAAGGTACGGTGCTTTCGGTCGGCGACGGTATCGTATTTATTGACGGACTGGGCGGCGCGGAATATGGCGAGATCGTGGTATTTGAGTCCGGCGTGAAGGGAATGTTCCAGGATATCCGTCAGGATACCATGGGCGTGATCCTGTTTGGTGACGACAGTGAAGTGCGTGTGGGCAGCCGTGTGCGCCGCACAAAAAAGACGGCAGGTATCCCGGTAGGGGATGCGTTCCTGGGACGTGTGGTCAATGCACTGGGTGAGCCGATCGATGGGATGGGGCCGATCGCGGCCTCGGATTACCGTATCGTGGAAGCACCGGCGGCAAGCATCATTGACCGTCAGTCGGTAGACACGCCGATGTACACGGGACTGCTTACGATCGACTCGATGTTCCCGATCGGACGCGGACAGAGAGAGCTGATCATCGGCGACCGGCAGACCGGCAAGACAACGATCGCACTGGATACGATCCTGAACCAGAAGGGGAAGGACGTGATCTGCATCTATGTGGCGATCGGACAGAAAGCCGGCAGCATCGCGCAGCTGGTCGGAAATCTGAAGAAAAAGGGCGCTATGGATTATACGGTCGTTGTCAGTGCAACGGCCAGTGAACCGGCACCCATTCAGTATATCGCGCCTTATGCGGGAACTTCGCTGGGTGAGTATTTTATGTATCAGGGCAAGGATGTGCTGATCGTTTACGATGATCTCTCAAAGCACGCGATCGCTTACCGCGCCTTATCCCTGCTGCTGGATCGTTCCCCGGGACGTGAGGCGTATCCGGGCGATGTCTTTTATCTGCATTCCAGACTGCTGGAACGCTCCGCGCATTTATCGGATGCGCTGGGCGGCGGCAGTATGACGGCACTGCCGATCGTAGAGACCCAGGGAGGCGATGTATCGGCGTATATTCCGACGAACATCATCTCCATCACGGATGGCCAGATCTTTCTGGAGAGCGACCTGTTCTTTTCCGGACAGCGGCCTGCCGTAAATGTCGGACTTTCCGTATCCCGTGTGGGTGGCGCGGCACAGACTAAGGCAATGAAAAAGGCGGCCGGCTCGATCCGTCTGGATCTGGCACAGTATCGCGAGATGGAGATCTTTACCCAGTTTTCCAGTGATCTGGATGAAGCCACCCGAAAACAGCTGGTCTACGGACAGGGGCTGATGCAGCTGCTGCGGCAGCCGCAGGGCAGCCCGTTTTCCCTGCATGAGCAGGTAGTGATCCTGGTGGCTGCGACTGCGCATGTAATGCAGGATGTGGATCCGCTCAGGATCACGGAATTCAGGAAAGCGCTGCTGGCGTATTTTGAACAGAAGAAACGGACCTTGATGCAGAAGATCGATACCGAAGGCACGATGTCGGACGAACAGAAGGCAGAGATCATAGAGACGGCAAAGGAGTATCTTGAGCTGTGGCAAACGGCAGAGAAATAAAAAACCGTATCGGCAGTGTACGAAATACCAGAAAGATCACGAATGCGATGTATCTGATCTCTTCTTCCAAGCTGCGTAAAGCCAGGGCAGAACTAGCCAAAACAAGACCGTTCTTCCGGGCAACGGAGCATGAGATCAAGCGGATTTTCCAAAGTACTTCGGAAGTGGAGTCGCAGTATTTCTACCCGTCCTCCGGACCGACCAAAGCAGAGACCGTAGCGTTTCTGGTGATCACTTCAGACCGCGGGCTGGCAGGTGCATACAACTATAATGTGATCCGGCGCGCAGAGGCGGAGATCCGCAAACGGGAAAAGGTGCGGCTCTTTG
The DNA here is from genome assembly GCA_017634975.1 of Lachnospiraceae bacterium. GTDB lineage: Bacteria > Bacillota > Clostridia > Lachnospirales > Lachnospiraceae > NK4A136. Next base: position 22,468 of record JAGBMJ010000143.1, read on the forward strand.
TGATCGGTGATTACGGCCGCCGGTATTTTAAGCATCATAACGGACCGGTGGAGGAAACCTTTTTTTATACGGCACAGGATCCCACGTTCCGCAGGGCCAGAGAGATCAGTTACACATTGCTGACGGAGTATACCGAGGGGCGTGCGGACGAGATCCGTATCATCTACAGTGATATGGAAAATGATATGGTCAGTACCGTCAAGTGCGTGCGTGTACTGCCCTTTGAACGTAAGATGTTTCTTTCGGAGGAAGAGGCGGAGAACAGTTCCGACCAGATGTATAAGTTTGAGCCGTCTGCCTCCAAAGTGCTGGATCAGATGATCCCGTCTTATATGGCTGGTTTCATCTACGGCGCGATGGTCGACAGTTTTTCGGCGGAACAGAATGCAAGAATGAATGCGATGCATACCGCTACCGAGAACGCGGACGAGCTGATGGGAGATCTGCAGATCGAATACAACCGCGTGCGGCAGTCCGCCGTCACACAGGAGATTACCGAGGTAGCTTCGGGAGCCCGGGCACAAAAGAAAAAGAAGAAAAAATTTTAGACGCTGACGGATAAGATGTTTTTGCAGAGTGTCAGAAGCAGAGGAGAAAAAGAGTTGTATACAGGAAAGATCATACAGGTTTCGGGACCTGTGGTGGATGTACAATTTGCAAGAGGACAGATGCCGAAGCTGCGGGAAGCACTGACCGTGGATACGACGGGCGGGCAGCGTGTGATGGAAGCCGCACAGCTGATGGAAGACAATATCGTGCGCTGTATCATGTTGTCGAAGAGTGAGGGACTGCGGCGTGGTATGGAGGTCACGGCGACCGGAGACTGCATTCAGGTACCGGTCGGTGATCCGACGATCGGCAGGATGTTCAACGTGCTCGGAGAAACGATCGACGGCGGGGAGGCGATCCCGGCGGAGGCGGAACACTGGGGCATCCACCGTCTGGCACCGGCATTTGCAGAGCAGAGTGTATCCGTAGAGATCCTGGAGACCGGCATCAAAGTCATCGATCTGCTGGAACCGTATGCAAGAGGCGGTAAGATCGGCCTGTTCGGTGGTGCGGGAGTCGGCAAGACCGTGCTCATCCAGGAGCTGATCCACAATGTGGCAATGGAGCATGGCGGTTATTCCATCTTTACGGGCGTAGGAGAGCGAAGCCGGGAGGGGAACGACCTGTGGAATGAAATGAAGGAAAGCGGTACGATCGATAAGACCGCGATGGTATTCGGGCAGATGAACGAATCGCCCGGTGTGCGTATGCGTGTGGCGCTGACCGGTCTGACTATGGCCGAGTATTTCCGTGATGTACAGCATAGGGATGTGCTTTTGTTTATCGATAATATCTTCCGTTTTGTGCAGGCGGGATCGGAAGTATCCACACTGCTCGGGCGTATGCCTTCCGCGGTAGGTTACCAGCCGACGCTGGCTCAGGAAATGGGACAGCTGCAGGAACGTATCACATCGACAAAGGACGGATCCGTTACTTCCGTGCAGGCGGTCTATGTGCCGGCCGATGACCTGACAGATCCGGCACCGGCAACAACCTTTACCCATCTGGACGCAACAACGGTGCTTTCGAGAAAGATTGCCGAGCAGGGCATCTATCCGGCGGTGGATCCGCTGGCCTCCACATCCCGTATCCTGGAAGCGGATATCGTGGGGAAGGAGCATTATGAGACGGCACGTACGGTACAGGAGTATCTGCAGAAGTATAACGATCTGCAGGATATCATAGCCATCCTGGGTATGGACGAGCTTTCTGAAGAGGACAAGCTGGTGGTGTCCCGCGCCAGAAAGATGATCCGTTTCCTGTCCCAGCCGATGTTTGTGGCAGAGAAATTTACCGGAACCCCGGGCGTGTATGTACCGGTTGCAGAGACGGTACGCGGTTTTCAGGAGATCATCTCCGGTATTCACGATGCACTGCCGGAAGCGGCATTCTATAACGTGGGTACGATCGATGATGCCATCAACAAAGCAAAGACCTTATAAAGACGGAGAAATAAAACGGATTGAATACGTTTCATCTGAAAATCTATGAGTCAGACAGCGCCTTTTTTGAAGGCGAAGCGGAGATCGCGGTGATCCCCGTGGAGGACGGGGAATACGGTGTGATGGCAGGGCATGAGAATGCCGTGGTAGCCGTGATGCCGGGGATCATGCATTATCGTCCCGTGGGTGGGGAGATGCAGTATGCATCGGTCGGTAACGGCATGCTCCGTGTGGAAAAGAACGATGTGCTGGTGCTGGTGGAAACTGCGGAGCGTCCCGAGGAGATCAATGAGGCACGTGCACGGGCGGCGGAGGAAGAGGCCCGGGAAGCCATGCTGCAGAAGAAGAGCTATCAGGAATACCGGCTTGCGGAGATCCAGCTGGAGCGGGAACTGGCCAGACTGAAGCTGATGGACTACCGGGATGGACCGGGAAACTAGACAAATGATGCAGAGTATGGTAGAATTCGCCTATATGTACGGAATTTAAGGAAAAATGGGTGAAGTCGGAGGAAGAATTATGGCAGAACTGGACAGACAGGCAACGGAACTGGAAACCCTGATGCATTCGTTATCCTTTGCGGATGAAGGCGCCGGCGTGGTACAGACAGCAAATACAACCATGCGGCAGAAGGATATTGATTTTCTGGTAGCGATCCTGCAGGAATTACAGGAATATCGTGAGATCGGAACGGCAGAGGAATGTCGTGCATACAAAGCAAAGGCGCTTGGCTGATCTTTGGATGGAGAGCCTTTGGCGTGTTGTAAGGGAGTGTTGCTGAGAAGGGCGGGGCGTTACAGAACCTGCCCTCTTATTATTTGTGTAGAAAGGGCATGAAAATGCCTGTGTTTTTTGGAGGAAGCATGTCGGCACAGGTGAAAAAGTCCCTGGTGGTACAGGGAAGCATACTGGCGATCGCGGGACTGATCACAAAAGTGATCGGTTTTATTTACCGTATCCCGATGGCGAATATCCTGGGGAATACCGGAAATGGTCTGTATTCGGTGGCTTTCGGTATCTACAATATTGCTCTGACCCTGTCTTCCTACAGCATGCCGCTGGCGGTCTCGAAACTGATGAGTGCGCGGCTGGCCAAAGGACAGTATAAGAATGCCTATCGTCTGTTCCGCTGTGCACTGGCCTTTGCGATCGTAACCGGCAGTATCGCCTGTGCAGCACTCTTTTTCGGAGCGGAAGCTTTTGCGGGGATCTATCATAAAGAAGGATTGGAATACCCGCTGCGGGTATTGGCACCGACGGTATTTGTCGTTGCTTTATTGGGAACCTGCCGCGGATTTTTTCAGGGACACCGTAATATGGTACCGACAGCGGTCTCCCAGGTGATCGAGCAGATCGTTAATGCTATCGTGAGTGTGGCGGCGGCTTCGGCTTTTGTCCGGATCGCATCGGAACGGGTCGGGGCATCCGGCAGAGACGTACCGAATGTGGTCTCGGCTGCAGCGGCAGCCGGCGGGACCATGGGGACCTTTGCCGGTGCATTTACGGCGCTTCTGATCTTTGTTCTCATTTCTCTCGGAAGGCAGAAAGCACGCCGGATCGAACTTTCCGGGGAGGATCTGGCAGATGAGGATTACGGGCTGATCGCCAGAGCGATCCTGCTTACCATGCTTCCGGTGATCCTGAGCCAGACGATCTATCAGATCGGGTATACTCTGGATGATCTGCTTTTCGGTAACCTGATGGTGAAGAAGGGGTATGCCGAGAATACGGTCACCAGTATGCAGGGGGTATTCAACACACAGTACAATCAGATGGTAAATCTGCCGGTGGCGATCGCAACGGCGATGGCATCTGCAGCATTGCCGAGCATTGTAGCGTCTTTTGCCAGGGGCGAAACCGAACGGGTAAAGGAGAAGATCTCATCGGTACTGAAGGTAAATATGCTGATCGCCATTCCGGCAGCCGCCGGGTTGGCTGCATTGGCAGAGCCGGTGATGGGGGTTCTGTTCCCGAGACTGGGAGATTATATGCCAATGGCGGTGATGCTTTTGCGGACGGGTTCGTCGGCCGTTGTATTTTATGCATTATCTACCCTGACCACTTCGATCCTGCAGGGAAGCGACCGTATGCGTCTGCCGGTGATCCATTCGGCCATCTCGCTTACGATCCATGTGATCCTTGTGGCCGTCTGTGCATGGTTTACCGATCTGGGCGTGTATGGCCTGATCATCGGTAATGTCACGTTCCCGTTGCTGGTATGTACACTCAACTGCCGCAGCGTGGCAAAACGGGTGGGGTACTGTTTCCAATGGAAGAATACCTTTATCAAACCGGCAGCGGCTGCGATCGTTATGGGCGTCGTGGCATTCGGCATCTATACATCGATTGCGGATGCTCTCGGTATGCTGGTGGCCATGATCGTGGCAATATGTGCTGCCGTGGCCGTCTATGGCGGTATGCTGCTGGTACTGAAGGCGGTGACGCTCAGTGAATTAAAAGCGATGCCCCTGATCGGAAAATTCTTTCGGAAAAGAACGTAAATAAGCCTTCCCGCTTTGGGAAAGATGCCCGAGGGGCGGATGAGGAGTTTTGAACAGTATGAAATTAAGCGACTTAAAACAGGGCGAAAAAGCAAGGATCACAGATGTTGGCGGAGAGGGAGCTCTCAGGCAGCACTTTTTGGATATGGGACTGATCCCGGGAGCGGATGTGGAACTGGTGAAGTTTGCCCCCATGGGTGATCCGGTGGAGTATCGTGTATACGGCTATGAACTGACCCTGCGTCTGGCAGATGCAGAGCAGATCACCGTGGAAGAACTTCCCCATAAAAAAGAAACATCTCCTGACGGAGAAACTCTGAAGCCGCGCAAAGACGCGTCGGGTTCCCGTGATCACAGATCACGATCAGAAGCAGAGCATCCGGGTCTGGGGGAAGAAGGACGCTATCATGAAAAAGAAACGGAGAATCCCCTGCCGGAGGGAACGCCGCTGACCTTTGCACTGGTCGGCAACCAGAACAGCGGAAAGACCACGCTGTTTAACCAGCTGACCGGATCGAACCAGCATGTCGGAAACTTTCCGGGGGTTACGGTCGATCGCAAGGATGGAGAGATCCGCGGACAGAAGGGGACGCTGATCACGGACCTGCCGGGCATCTATTCCATGTCGCCGTATACCAGTGAAGAGATCGTTTCCAGGGATTTTGTCCTGAAGGAAAAGCCCAAGGCGATCATAAATATCGTGGATGTGACCAGTATCGGGCGGAATCTGTATTTGACGATGCAGCTGCTCGAGATGGGACTGCCGATGGTGGTAGCACTCAATATGATGGATGAGATGATCGGCAACGGCGGCTATGTGGACATCAACGCGATGGAGGAGATGCTGGGTGTGCCGGTTGTGCCGATCTCGGCAGCAAAGAATGAGGGTGTGGATGAACTGGTGCATCATGCGATCCATGTGGCGAAATATCAGGAAACACCGACGGTGCAGGATTTTTGCGACAGTACGGATCATGGCGGTGCCGTACACCGCTGTATTCATGCAGTGATGCATCTGATTGAGGATCACGCGGTGAATGCGGGGATCCCCGTACGGTTTGCGGCAGCCAAGCTGATCGAAGGAGATCAGCTGCTTCTGGAACAGCTGGCGCTGGAGCAGAATGAAAAAGAGATGCTGGAGCATATCGTGCTGCAGATGGAAAAAGAGCGTGGTATGGATCACAGTGCGGCGATGGCGGAAATGCGCTACGCCTACATCAATAAGGTGTGCGACCGCTGTGTGGAAAAGCCGGCGGAGAGTAAGGAACATATCCGCAGCCGGCAGCTGGATCGTGTGCTGACCGGCAAATATACCGCGATCCCGGTGTTTGTACTGGTGATGGCAGCCGTGTTCTTCCTGACCTTCGGTTTGATCGGGCCGTTTCTGCAGGACCTGCTGGCGGCAGGGATTGAAAAACTGGGAAGTGTTGTGGATGGCATGATGGATGCAGGGCAGGTGAACTATGCCGTGCGCAGTCTGGTGATGGACGGGATCTTTGAAGGCGTGGGAAGCGTGGTCAGTTTCCTGCCGATCATCGTGACCATGTTTTTCTTTCTCTCTCTTCTGGAGGACAGCGGGTATATCGCGCGTGTAGCGTTTGTGATGGACAAGCTGCTGCGAAAGATCGGCCTGTCCGGGCGCAGTATCGTGCCGATGCTGATCGGGTTTGGCTGTACGGTGCCGGCGGTCATGTCCACACGTACCCTGCCCTCGGCAAGGGACCGCAGGATGACGATACTGCTCACGCCGTTTATGTCCTGTACGGCCAAGCTGCCCATCTATGGTTTCTTTGTGAGTGCATTCTTTCCGGAGTACAGCTGGCAGATCATCACGGGACTGTATCTGCTGGGGATCGTTACCGGGATCCTGGTATCCTTATTGTTTAAGAAGACACTGTTCAAAGGTGAGGCGGTACCGTTTGTGATGGAACTGCCCAATTACCGTATGCCGGGGGCGAAGAATGTGCTGCAGCTTTTGTGGGAAAAAGCCAAGGACTTTCTGCAGAGAGCCTTTTCCGTGATCCTGATCGCGACGATCGTGGTATGGTTCTTAAAGAGCTTTGATCTGCGATTTGAACTGGTAGAGGATGCGCACAGCAGCATCCTGGCAATGATCGCCGGATGGTTCGTTCCTTTGATGCAGCCGGTCGGAATGGGAGACTGGCGTATCATCACGGCACTGGTGAGCGGGTTTATGGCGAAGGAAAGTATGGTCTCCACTATGGAAGTGCTCTTTGCACCGGAGGGGGTAGCAGGCGTGATCCCGACGGCGGCAGCGGCTGCAATGCTGGTCTTTTCGCTGCTCTATACTCCCTGTGTGGCTGCAGTGGCATCCATCCGCCGGGAACTGGGAAATAAGTGGGCGATGTGTGTGGTGCTGTGGCAGTGCGGGATCGCGTGGGTGGCGGCCCTGCTGGTAAATCTGCTCTGCTCCGGTCTGTAATACGTATACTTACTTTTGCCAACCTGATATAACGGAATGAAAAGACACATTATCATATGACTTTGGTCATAAGGATAATGTGTCTTTTGTCACTATACCGGCGGATGCATATGGATTATAATGACCACTATGGCAAAAAATCAGTGCATTCGGGGAGGATAACGCTTGATGATACCTATGGGATACGGGAAAAGCTCGCTGGGAACCTGTTTTGGAGTATTCATTATCCTGGGCGGAGTCTGGCTTACGACAACGCTGGTGAAAAGCGGTGCGGACATGGCGGATGCAAGGTATATCATGATCGGCGCTGTTTTACCGGCGTTTCTGTTTATTATGATGGATCTGACAAATAATCTGAAGAACCGGAACAATATCGAGTATATGCATCGGATGCTGGAGTATCCCGCGGTGAAAGGAAAGATCGTAGAGATCAAAAAATACCGTTTTCATTTTGGAGTCCGTGAGGAGATCACTTCCGATCAATTTCATTATCGCAGTTACGTATACCGTGTCGTAGCATCCTTTTATGATGAAAAAAACAGATGTGAAAAAAAGGTTGTTTCCGAATTTTATGCGCGGGATCCCAGACGGTGGATACTGTCGGATCGTGTGGATATTCATTATTCTCCGGCCGGAGAGTGTTGGATCGAATTGGATGAAAAATAGACACGGCTTCATGTGACAAAAGTCATATTGATAATATGTCTTTTTTCACTACCAGCTATTTCTTCGTTTGTATATAATGCGCTTGTAACGGATCAGAACCAAAAGTTCTTACGGCTGCGGCAGCCGGAAATGAAAATTCTGCTTCACAAACGGAGGAATGATAATGAAAAGATACAGGAACAACAAAGGGTTCTCATTGGTTGAACTGATCATTGTGGTTGCGATCATAGCGGTACTGGTGGGTGTACTGGCACCGCAGCTGATAAGGTATGTTGAAAAAGGAAAAGTATCTGCCGATACCGAGTTTTGCGATACACTGCACAGCGCGATCACTTATGCATTGATGGACTACGATGTACAGACGGCAACGGATGGCAGTACGCATTGGATCCATGAACTTACAAGACCTTATCCGGGATATACACTGCCTTTGTGTGATATCGATACCAGCCCGCTTCCGGTTCAGTACAGACATTGCAAGTTTACGGAAACCGTAGCGGAGATCATGGGATTTAATCCGTGGGATTGCACGCCGGAAGAGCTGGGACTGCTGTCGACGCCAATGTCCGGATACGTTTTGGAACCCTATGCACTTGTGAATGATACCGGCACAGCGTTTGCTGTACTTCTGGATTATTCCGATCGTACCGGAAACAGGGATGGTGTTATGTTCGGATACGATCATTATCAGAATCTGGAAGATTCCAAGGTGATCTATATAAAATAAATATCGGAAACCATTGTAAACGGATGCCGGATGACGTATAATCTTTAAGGAATAAAAGATCGGAGAAACGATTTACAATGAAACTGGTAATTCTTATAATCGCAATGATTTTTGTGATCGGCTGGGCAGGCTGGATCATCGTCAATCCGGATGGATATCGTACCTATCTGCAGAATCATCCGGAGATGGACAAGAACGGGACATGGAGCGATGCATCGGATGCAAAGCTTCGGATCACCGGAGTGCTGATCATTGCAGCGATGCTGGCTTGCGGATTCTTCTGGCTGAAGCTGACCGGGGTGATTTGATCTCCTTTTCTGCAGCGGATGGATGATATGACTGAGGAAAAAGCAGGAACAGAAAGACGCATCACGATCACGGGTATCCTGTATGGTACCGTGATCATGGTGCTTTTGTTGTTTTTGGTGACATGTACGGATTTTTCGGATGGGATCCGGAACTATCCCGGGACGCATTATCAGCCGTGTATCGATGGATGGTCCGGTGAAAAAAATGAACCGGTGAACATGCGTAAGATTGCCACCGAGATCAAAGAAGTTCCGAAGATCCGGGTTCATCGCAAGCTTCCGGAGGAGATCCTGCCGGGGGAGATGCTGAATATCAGCAGTCATAATCTGTTTTTTGATGTATATGTGGATGGAACATGTATTTACCGCTATGAACCGGTGGAAAATCTCACCGGTTACGGTACCGGGGATGTATATCATACGGTACCGGTGACATCGCAGGATGCTGGGAAGGAAGTTGTTCTGGATGTGGAACTGGAGCATGCCAGAAGGAATGGCGGGCGGTTTTCGGATGTGGTCGTCTGCAGTACGCAGGATTTTTATTATCTGATCTTTCGGGAGAGAGGTTTTGCATTTCTGCTGTCCGGACTGATCATTTTTCTGGGAATGTCCATTCTGGTATTTCATTTTACAATTGCGCGGAAGAATACGGAAAGTTATGATCTGTTTTCCTTTGGGATCAGTGTGATCATGATCGGTTTATGGACGATGATCGAAACCGATGTACCGCAGCTGCTGATACGGATGACCAATGCGCTGCGTGTTCTGGATTATACCCTTCTGCTTTTTATGATCTATCCGGTGGAGCGCTTCATTTATTCCATTACAAAAAAGAGTAATCCGTTGCATCCGAAAATCTCTTTCGGACTGCTGATTGTGATCATGACGATCGCTCTGATCGCAAGATTTGTCTATGGGCTGGATATGCATAGTATGATGGGGCTGATCATGCCGTACTATGCATTTTCTATCTTTCAGATCGGATGGATGCTGGTACAGAATCGAAGGTATTGCCGGAAAAACGGGATTGATGAAGGGCTGCATTTTTTCTATTTTGGTGCGATATTCTTTTTGGGAGGAGGCCTGATCGATGTGATCCGGTATATCTTCATCGGGAAGGAAATCAGCGTTAACGGCAATTTCCTTCGTATCGGTTTAACGATCTTTCTGTTTACCCTGCTGGTACAGATGGTGGAAATATATATCAAAAAAGAAATGGCGGTACGTGAAGAGCGTAAGAAGACATTATTGATGGCAGAGAACAGGATCCTTACGGAACGCGCCGAACTTTCGCAGACTTTGCATGACCGGCTGGGACACAGTATCAATGGTTCGATCTATCAGCTGGAAGCCGGTAAACTGCTTTTGGAAAAAGACCCGGAAAAAGCGCGTGGGATGATCCAGGCCGTGATCGATCAGCTCCGTACCGGTATGGATGAGATCCGGGCCATCCTTCGGAAAGAGCGGCCGGAAAAGAATAAAATGGCGCTGATACATCTGCAAAAGCTGTGTGCGGATTGTAAGGCAAAGGGGATGGAGGCGGAGCTGCAGACGGAAGGAAATCTGTCTGTGATACCGGATGATCTGTGGGAAATCATTTTGGATAATTGTTATGAGGCCGTAAGTAATTCGATGAAGTATTCCAAAGCAAAGAAGATCGAACTGCGGATCATGGTGATGAATCAGATGGTGCGCTGTGTTGTATCGGATAACGGAATAGGGTGCAGCCGGATCATTGACGGTATGGGCATCTCCGGTATGCGGCAGAGAATACGGGCCGCAGGCGGGACGATCAGTTTTGAATCGGAAGCCGGATTTCTGGTAAACATGCTGCTGCCGCTGAAAAAGTAAGGAATACAGTTGATGTAAACGATGAGCCTGTCGTGAAGACAGGTTTTTTGTTCGGATGACAATACAAACGCACCGGAGTATAATGGTTTATGGAAGGCACGGAGATGATTTTCGT
>JAGBMJ010000144.1 GCA_017634975.1 Lachnospiraceae bacterium
GCCACAAGAACCGTCTCCGTGGCTCAGTGTCAATTATCATAAGGAGGTAAACATGGACGAATTCAATTTCATCGGCAAAAAGGTATACATCGAATTATCCACCGGTACGAAGGTGGACGGTATGCTCGTCGGCGCGGATGACCAGTGCCTGTATGTGAACGAGCTGCTGGGGCAGAATATCCACCATACCATTATCTACAAAAACCGTATCACCTTCATCAAGAACATCGAGGTGGGGGCAAACCGTATGCCGGAGCCGTATCTCAATAATTGACAATTTACGATGAATCGGTTATATTAGACTTTGGTGTATTATATCAAAAAAAGTATATACACGGAGCGGGGAAAACTATGTCATCCAAGAGTGAAAAAACGAAAGAGAATGCAAAGGGGATTTTGAAACCGTTGGCTGCTGCGTTTTTTGCGACCGAACCGGAGGAAGATGACAAGCTGCTGACACCGAAACCGGTAGCCGTAAAGAAATCGCCGTCCAGGTCCGCAGCTAAAGAGCCGGATCCGATGCTGGGGGAACTGAGTACGGAGGAAGCCAGAGCGCTTCTGAAGGAGCAGCTGGTCGGCAGGATCTCCACCGAGATCGGAACGCAGAAGGAGACGCCGAAGAAGGCGGCTGCAGGTAAGGATCCCGAAACGAAGAAGAAAGATACAGAAACACCGAAAACAGCGGCTCCGTCCGCAAAAGAGATCGCAAAAAAGGTCTCGAAGATCGAGAATAAGATAGACAGTACGGCGAGTAAAAAAACTGCGGTAAAAGAGCCTGCAAAGGAAATCGCTGTGAAAGCTCCGGAAAAGGCTGCACCGAAGAAAACGGAAAGCCCGGCAAAGAAAGCTGCGGCACCGGTAAAGGAGAAGGCGGCTCCCAAGGCAGAGAAGAAGGAAGCGCCGGTACAGGCACCGTCCGTACCGGAAGAGATCCATATGGAATATGCCGGCAAGTCCTACGATATGGACACGCTGGTAGCCAAGGCAGTGCAGGTATGGACCAGCGTATACAAGCGCAGCCGCCGCGAACTATGGTCGGTTGAGCTCTATGTAAAGCCGGAAGAAAACAAAGCCTACTATGTGCTGAACAAGCGCAAGAACGGCAGCATCGATCTGTAAATCCAGGCACCTCGCAATGAGGTGCTTTTTTTGGGGGAAAACCACGGGGTTTTCCCCTGGTTTTCAGGGGCGTGGAATAGTGTCCCGTGACGTCCTTGACATAAGGTGTGTCAGGTGCTATCTTATATTATAAGAATTAGCACTCACGGAAGATGAGTGCTAGCTTAAAAAGGAGAGAGAAAAGATGCAGGCAGAATTAGACGAAAGAAAAAAGAAGATCCTGCACGCTGTGATCCGCAACTACCTGGAGACGGGGGAGCCGGTAGGCAGCCGTACGATCTCGAAATACACGGACTTGAATCTCAGCTCCGCTACGATCCGTAATGAGATGTCGGATCTGGAGGAGCTTGGCTATATTGTGCAGCCGCATACATCAGCGGGGCGCATCCCGACTGACCGGGCTTACCGCCTGTATGTGGATAATATGATGCAGGAGAAAGACAAGGAGATCGAGGAGCTCAAGGGCCTGCTGGTGCAGACCGAGGATAAGATGGACAAGGTCTTAAAGAATGTGGCGAAGGTGCTGGCGACCAATACGAACTACGCTACGGTGGTATCCGCACCGCAGATCCGCGGCAACCGCCTGAAGTTCCTGCAGCTTTCACGCGTGGACGAGAACCAGATCCTGGCGGTCATCGTGGTGGAGGGCAACGTGATCCGTAACGAGATGATCCACGTGGATGAAGCACTCAGCGATGAAACCATGCTGAAACTCAATATTCTTCTGAATACGCATCTGACGGGGCTGGCACTGGAAGAGATCAATCTTGGGATGATCACGGCATTGAAGGAACAGGCCGGGATCAATGGCGATATCGTCGGAGAAGTGATGGATGCCATCGCGCAGGCGATCAAGGGGGAGGAAGACCTGGAGATCTATACCAGTGGTGCCAACAATATCTTCAAGTATCCGGAGCTTTCGGACAATCAGAAAGCCAGCGAGCTGATCAACACTTTTGAGGAAAAGAAGGCACTGGCAAAGCTGGCAACGGAGAAACTTGCGGATGAAGGCAATACCGGCATACAGGTATACATCGGTGAGGAAGCGCCGGTGCAGGCGATGAAGGACTGCAGCGTGGTAACCGCCACTTACGAACTGGGCGAAGGAATGCGCGGCAGCATTGCGATCATAGGTCCCAAACGAATGGATTATGACAAGGTGGTCGGGTCGCTCCGGACGATGATGAACGAACTGGAGCGGGTATATAAGAAAGATTAGGGGAGAGCGGGGCTCTCCCTTTTCAAGTCGATTTCATAGGTGTTCATGCCGTATCGGTTGACATTCCCGTAATGAATAAATTACTATAATTGCTGTTATCATAAGGTTAGCACGCCCGGACGTGCTGACAGTAGTTTTTTGTATTATGAGAGAGGGGAAGTATAGTATGAAACAGAAACTATTGTCAAAAATTCTGGCGGCAACGCTTGTTGCACAGAGTATTTTTTCGCTATGGGGCGCAATGCCTGTTGCGGCAGCCGGTGAGGAGATCCCGATCGATGAGGTGCATTTTCCGGATCCCGGTTTCCGCTCGGTGATCGCACAGAATTACGATACCGATCACAATGGAACCCTGAATGATCAGGAGCGCGGCGTCTACAATGTGTACTGCAAAAACTATCCGAATGTGTATTCCATCGAAGGGATTGAGTATTTTCCTGAGGTTCGTGGTGTGTGGTGTGAGAATTGCAGCATTACCGGAAAGCTGGATTTTACGAAAAATCCGGAGATCACCGGTATCTGGTGTTCGGGAAATCCGATCACGGAGATCGATCTTTCCGGCAATCCGAAGCTGGAATGGATCTACTGTTTTCAGTGTGACCTGACAGAGCTGGATCTGTCCCACAATCCCAAGATGGGCTATCTTGAGATCAGTGAAAACCCGAAGCTGACATCGATCGATCTGAGTGTGTGCCCGGATCTGGAGCATCTGATCATATTCGGATGTCCGCTGGAATCGCTGGATCTGAGTAACAATACAAAGCTTTCCCATCTGGATGCGCAGAATACAGGCTTAAAGCATCTGGATCTCGGTAATAATCCGAATATGAAGAGACTGGATGTCTGGGGAAATCATGGACTGGAAGTGGATGTCAGTGGTCTGCCAGGTTTAGAGTTTTTTAACTGTGCCGATATGGGTCTTACACATCTGGATGTAAGCCACAATCCGCAATTGATGGCACTGATCTGTGATTGGAATAATATCGCCGAGCTGGATCTGTCCCACAATCCGAGACTTTGTGATCTGCGCTGCGGATGCAATGAGCTTACGAGTCTGGATATTTCTCATAACCCGCTGCTGTATTATTTTCAGATTTTTGGTAATCCGATCAGCTCGGTAAACATCAACAATAACAGCCGTCTCCGTTACATCCTGGATCAGGTGGAAAAGGGGAACGGTACTATGGTATATGATCCGGGTTCCCAATCGAATGATTATACAGTGGACTTTGGCGGTGATCATGAATATATGGATGAACTGATGTATTTTATCAGCGTCAAGCCCTCTACGCAGCTGATCGCGGACAATCCGAATGAGGCGGCAGATGTTCATGAAATCTATCTGAATACAAAGGACGGGCTTTCGGACAGCGAAGATTTTGTGACCCGTGGGGAAGCAATCCAGACGATGTATGAACTGGCAGGATCGCCGGCTGTCAGCGGATCCTCCCGCTTTACCGATGTGGCAGGAACCTTCTATGAGAAAGCCGTGATCTGGGGCGAGCAGAACCATATCTGCTACGGTTACCCGAATCTTTGCTCTGATACCTTCAACGGAGATATGGCAATCGCAAGACAGGATTTTGCGCTGATGGTTCACCACTATGCGGAAGGTAAGAAGTGGCTGAGCGCATTTGACTACGGCCGCACAGACGATAAGGCGGATTTCTTCGAAGTGGATTATTATTGCTGGGGGGCAGTTACCTATGCGATCCAGTGGGAGATCCTGGAGACCAAGAGCAATCATATCTACCCGCATGGCAGGATCACGACGGTGGAAATGGAGAATGGATTGAAGGAATTCCTGGACCATTGCGAAAAAAGAGGGACCATCAATGTATCTACCGCAGGAGGTAAGGGTAATTTCGAAAACACAGGCTACATACCGGTGATCCCGACGACAGTACCGACGACGGCACCGACAACATCACCGGAGCCGACCAACGTCGTGGCACCGACAACAGTGCCGACGCCGACAACAAAACCGACCCCGACGACGGCGCCGACACTGGCACCGGTAGATCCGAAAAATCCGTCGGTTGCAAAGATCCCTTCTCTGGACGAGTATGTGGAGGGTGTTGTTTTTCCGGAAGATCCAGATCATATGATCAAGGCGGAAACCGACAGGAACGGCAATCTGCAGTCTGCAAAAGTATATGATGCGAGCGGAAAGACAGTGGATACCGCATCCGGTTCCTTTCTTCGCAATATCCGGCTCACAGGCAGGGATGGCAAAGAATATGCATATACCCTGTTATTTACCGATGGAGAATGGAACCAGGGATATGATTCGAAGGAAAGAGGAGCTTTCTCGTACAAGGGCAATGAGTACTTTATCGCCGGCGGTGTAGTGAACCAGCTGGCAAACGGCTTGTTATATACCGGGGATGCCGCAGGATGGAAGTTCCTGGCAGCCGGCCGTGTGGTGAAGGATCAGGCCGGTCTGGTGATGTATCAGGATCAGTGGTTCTGGATCGATAAGAACGGCAGCTGTGATCAGGATTACGAAGCGATCGTAAACTGGAATGGCGGAAGATTCCTGGTGCACGGTGGCAGACTGCGTACGGATTATACCGGATACAGTTATGATCCGCAGAGCAGAAATGACTGGTATTATATCACCAATGGTCAGGTATGGGGAGATGGAACAATCACCGACCGGAGTATTGATGGTGTAAGACGTACCGCCAGGGTACGAGGGGGTGTCGTATCCGGAGAATGGATCAATGGATAATGGTTACCATCACGGCCTGAAAGTCCGTGAACCGTAATAAAGTAAAGGGCCGCCGAAAGGGCGGCCCTCCCTTTTTCTTGACAAACAATGCCTATCGTTTATAATGTAAAGGCGGGGATTTACATAACATGAGAAAGAACACGATCCGGTATAAGCTGTGGTTTTTGTGGCAGTTTGCCCGGGATGATTTTAAAGGAAAATATGTGGGATCCGTTCTGGGAAGCGTGTGGGCATTAGTACAGCCGATGATCACGATCCTTTTATATTACTTTGTTTTCCAATTGGGCTTTCGCTCGACGCCGGTGGAGGATATGCCGTTTATCCTGTGGCTGGTCGCCGGTCTGATCCCATGGTTCTATATCAGTGATGCCGTACAGGGTGCGACATCGTGTCTTGCGGAATACAGTTATCTGGTCAAAAAGGTGGTATTTCCGGTGGAGATCCTGCCGCTGGCCAGGCTGATCTCGGTCGGGATCGTTCAGATCGCGCTTCTGATATTTACGGTGGTATTGTTTATCCTGTTTGGTTATACGCCGAGCATCTATTATCTGCAGATCCCGTTGTTTATGATCTATATGCTGCTGTTTACTGCGGGGATCGTTTATCTGACTTCTGCCATGTATGCATATTTTAAAGATACGATACAGGTGGTTTCGATCATCGTGCAGATCGTATTTTGGCTCACACCCTTTGTCTGGGATCAGAAGATGATGCCGGAGAGTGTGTCGGCGGTACTGCCGTTCAATCCGGTATACTATATCCTGAACGGCTATCGTTCGGCTTTTATTTTCGGAACGGTTTATATGCCGGGGGTGAAGATGACGGTATATTACTGGGCGGTAGCGGTGGTGCTGTGCCTGATCGGATATCGGTTTTTTGCAAAGTGCAGGAAACATTTTGCGGATGTATTGTAGTTTTAGGTAGAGACAGGAATGGATACAGAAACAGCCATCCGGATAACGGATGTCAAAAAAGTATATGATGTGTATGAGAACCGCCGGGAGATGTTCTGGCGGACGCTTGGCTTTGGCAGGAAAGGCGGAGGTAAGATTTTTCAGGCACTGAACGGTGTGAGCTTTGATGTGAAGCGCGGGGAGACGATGGGGATCATCGGTACCAACGGTGCCGGCAAGTCCACGCTGCTGAAGATGATCACAGGTGTACTCGAGCAGACGGAAGGCGAGATCGAAGTGAACGGCCGCGTGTCTGCACTGCTGGAGCTGGGAGCGGGATTCCGTCCGGATTATACCGGCCGGGAAAATGTTTATCTGAATGGGCGTATGATGGGCATCACGCGCAAAGAGATGGAGGAACGTGTGCCGCAGATCCTGGAATTTGCGGACATCGGAGATTTCATCGACCAGCCGGTCAAGATCTATTCCAGCGGTATGTTTGCGCGTCTGGCATTTGCCGTGGCGATCAACGTGGAGCCGGATATCCTGATCGTGGATGAGGCGCTCAGCGTGGGAGATCTCTTTTTTCAGAATAAATGTTTCAAAAAGTTTGAGGAGCTGAAAGAAAAGAACGTAACGATCCTCTTTGTATCCCACGATATCTCCAGCGTGCGGCAGATGTGCTCGCGTGTGGTATGGCTGGAGCATGGGACCATCCGTAAGCTGGGTGCTGCGGATGAGGTGTGCGATGCCTATATGGACCAGAAACGCAAGGATATGAACGGACTGCAGGACGGGGAAGAGCCGGAAGTGCCGCAGATCGAGGCAACGAGAGAGGATAAGAAGCGCAGTGTGCCCGGGATTCATCGGGGCAACAGTGACCTGCTCTCGGAGGAGATCGAGATCGTATCCTGCTATCTGACAGATACGAAGGGAAAGGTCACGACGCATCTGACGGTGGACGAATCGTATGAGATGCACGTGCTCGTATCGTTCAAAACGGATAAGAAGAATATTATCGTCGGGTTTTTATTTGAGAACAATAAGGGCCTGCCGATCTATGATATCAACAATTACATCAACCAGCAGGAAGGGATCACCGGGCATGCCGGCGAAGTGACGGAGGTGGTTTACTCTTTCCGGCTGCCGCGCCTGCAGAAAGGAACCTATATCGTAGGCGCCGCGGTGGCGGAAGGCGTGCAGGAAAAGCACACGATGCACACGTGGCTGCATGGCATCGGCGATGTCGAGATCATCAATCCGGGATTCAATTCTTCCTATATCGAGATCCCTGCACAGGTGGATGTGAAGCAGATCGACCGGGAGCTGCTGGAGATCGTTTAAGGAGAGCAATATGGGAAATTATGATTTTTCACTGGATCTGGAAAGTGTCAATACGATGTCGGTGATCAACGGCTGGATCAAAGAGGGCAGCCGTATCCTGGAATTCGGCCCGGCCAACGGACGGCTGACGAAATACCTGAAGGAAGAAAAGGACTGCCGGATGACGATCGTGGAGATCGATGGTGAGACCGGCAGGGAAGCATCTGCCTTTGCCGAAAAAGCCTATCTCGGTGAAGAAGGCGATATCGAAAAGTTCAAGTGGACGGCAGAAACGGAACCGTTTGACTACATCATCTTTGCGGACGTGCTGGAGCATCTGCATTGCCCGGACCGGGTGCTGAAAGAGGCATCCGATCTGCTGAAACCCGAAGGTGAGATCCTGGTCTCCGTACCGAACATCACGCACAATTCGATCCTGATCGACCTGATCAACGACCGCTTTGATTATGATGAAACAGGGCTTCTGGACCGCACACACGTACATTTCTTCTCCTACGATTCGTTTGTAAAGCTGTGCGGCGCAAACGGTGTCAAGATCGTGGATATGGTGCCGGTCTACAGCCGCGTGGGCGATAATGAGATCAAGAATACCTGGCGCGATGTGCCGGCGGTACTGGAACGGGAGCTGCGTAAACGCGCGCACGGCAGTGTGTATCAGTATGTATACCGTATAAGACGCGCACAGAGCGAACTGCCGGCGTATACAAAGCTGCCGGAGGGTATCGCCGGAGAAGACCGTGCTCCCTTCGAATGGAAGCTGTACCGGCGCGGGGAGGAAGATTATTCGGAAGAAAAATGCATCCGGGGCTTCTACCACGACGGGGAAGAAGTCAATATCACGCTGACGCTGAACGATACCGAAGAGGTACGGGAAGTGCGTCTGGCGCCGATGGCGGAGAGCGGTCTGATCGAAGTGACCTGTGCCGAGATCAGCACAAACGACGGTACGACAGCATTGCAGCCGTCCTTAAGCAGTGCGGCGGCTTCCTGCAAACGGTGGTTTTTATTCCGCGAGACACCGCTGATGACCTACGCTCTGCCGCGGGATACCAAAGAGGGCAGCCTGCACCTGACCTTCCGTCTGCTGGAGTACCGTTTGAATGGAGATACTGCAGATAACTTAAGCCGTATCCTTTCCGAAAAGAGTCTGGAGACCGAAGACTTAAGAAAGGTAAATGCGGACGCCTCCGAATACATCCGGCGTCTGGAAGAGAAATGCAAAGAAGCGGATGCGCAGAAAGAGCAGCTGGAGAAGCAGAAAGAGCAGATCAGTGAAGCGAAGGGATATATCTGCCATCTGGAAAAAGATATCCGTGAGCTGAAAGCTGCGATCGAAGAACTGCAGAAAAAACGGCGATTATTCTAATCAGGAGGAACTCTAAATGGCAATCAAAAAAGACTTCGATATGGATCTGATCTTCGTGACTTACAATTCTTCGAAGTGGATCCGGGACTGCTTTGCATCCATACGCAAACAGACCTACGCAAAGGATAAGATCAACGTCTATGTAGTAGATAATGCATCTACCGATGATACGATGGAGATCCTGAAGGAAGAGAAGGCGGCGCTGGAGAAGGAAAAGATCCGCTGCGAACTGATCCCGGCGGGCAGCAATCTCGGCTTCGGCAAGGCCAATAATCTGGGCTTTGAAAAGGGCAGTTCCAGGATTGCCGCATTTTTGAATATCGATACGGAGCTGGAGCCGGATACCCTGCAGGAACTGGCTGCGGAAATCCGTGCCGATGTAACGAAGAAGGGCAACCGTTTTGCGCTCTGGGAGCTGCGTCAGTTTCCGTATGAGCATCCCAAGATGTACGATCCGATCACACACGAGACGACCTGGTGCAGCGGCGCGGCATTCGCGGTGCGCCGTGATGTATATAAGAAACTGGGCGGATTTGATCCGCACCTGTTTATGTATGCGGAAGATGTGGATCTGAGCTGGCGGATCCGTTCCTATGGCTATAAACTCAAATACGTACCCCGTGCGGTGATCCATCATTATTCCTATACCTCCGCAGGAGAAGTCAAGCCGGTACAGTATATCAACAGCCTGATCAACAACCTGCTGCTGCGTTACCGCTTCGGCGGAATCGTAACGATCGCCAGGGGGCATATGTTGTTCTGGCATGTGCTGCTTCACCAGAGCCCGTTCCCGAAGTCACGCTTTATGCTTCTGAAACGTTATCTGGAGCACTTTAAGGAGATACCCTATTTCCTGAATAAGAAGGGAAAAGTGGGCAAACCGGGATTCCGGGGTAATTTCCTTGGCTTTGATTATGCACCGATCCGTATGGGGGCTTTTTATGAAAATGAATTCCCGAAGGAAACGCCGCTGGTATCCATCATCGTGCGTACCTGCGGGCGCCCGGACGTGCTGCGTGAGACCCTGCAGTCTCTGCGCGGACAGACTTATAAAAATTTTGAAGTAATGGTCGTGGAGGATGGAGAAGATACTTCCGGCGATATGATCCGCAGGGAGTTTTCGGATATGAACATCCGCTATCAGGCGACCGGAGAAAAAGTCGGCCGATCCAAGGCCGGTAATATTGCCATTACCAATGCGAAGGGCAAATACATCAATTTCCTGGATGATGATGATGTGTTCTATGCCGATCATATCGAGGTGCTGGTAAAAACTTTGGAACGCAACCCGGGAAAGAGGGCGGCATACGCCTTTGCTTTTGCTACGCCGATCGTGATCCAAAGCCGCTCGCCGTACCGCTATAAGCTCAAGGATTACCAGGGCATCCATCATCAGGGATTTGACAAGATCATGCTCTGCCATCATAACTATATTCCGATCGAGTGCATCATGTTTGAGAAGAGTCTGTTTGAAGAGTACGGCGGACTGGATGAGAGCCTGGATGCTCTGGAAGACTGGGATCTGTGGGTGCGCTACTCCATGCATACCGATTATGCGTGGATCGAGAAAACAACCTCGCAGTACCGCATACCTTACGATCAGACCATAGATGCCAAACGGCAGAAGGAACTGGATGACGCCCTGAAGGTCGTACGCGAGAAACATAAGGGTTATGCGGCAAGTCTGAGTGCCTTTGATCTGTGCAGACTGTTTGAAAAAATAGGGTAAGCTCCGTTATGAGGAATAACAGTTACAATGTGGTCCGGTTTATCGCTGCATCTCTGGTGATACTGGGGCATATGTTCGTTCTTTCCGGGCAGGCAGAACCCAGATATCTCGGCCTGCCGGTACAGACACAGGGACTGAATATCCTGATCGTGATCAGCGGATACTGGATCCGGCAAAGCTGCAGTCGGGAGACGCGGTTTGCGTCCTATCTGACCAAGCGCCTGCTCCGTCTGCTGCCGGCATTGTATGCCTGTGTTCTGGTAACGGCTTTGATCATCGGACCGGTTTTTACGGCGGTTTCGGCCGGAGAATACTTCCGGCATCCGCAGTTTTTCCGGTATTTTCTGAATCTCCTGTTGAATCCGCAGTATACCCTCCCGGGAGCATTTGCGGACAATCCCTATCCGAATGCGGCGAACGGTTCCCTGTGGTCTCTGCCGGTAGAGATGATGCTCTATCTGGTCATGTGGGTTCTGATATCGCAGTTGAAAAAAGGGGAAAAGAGTGATACGGCTTATCGGATCTTTGCAGGGGCTGTCTGTATCCTTCATCTTCTGATCCTGTGGCGTTTCGATGACCGGAGACTGGTTCTCTGGGGAACAGACTGGCTGGGAGCATTTGATATGGTTCCGTTTTTCTTCCTGGGAGGTTTGTTCTGCTCGTCGTCCGCGAAAAAGCTGTGTAATGTTCCGCTTGCAGTAATCATGCTTTTGGCGGGACTTGGCATTCATACGGATCATACGGTGATCAATGAGATCGCTTCGTATATCATCATTCCTTACGTGACCGTTACCATCGGTGAATGTGAGAATGCAGCGGTTCTCAGCAGGGCAAAAGATGTAACATACGGTATGTATCTGTGGGGATTTTTGATACAGCAGTGTCTGGAAGCGGTTCTGCTGAAAAAGGGGATCTGTCTGGAAGCCGGCGTGATGAAGTTTGTGATCTGCCTGGCTGCGGCGTATCTGATGGGCTTGTTGTCCTGCTATACCGTAGAAGAGTGGGGCAGCCGATTCCGAAAGCAGTGCAAATGGACAGCAAAAACATAAACAGTATACAATACGGAACGATCCGTATTCACTTATAGAAAGGATTTAGTCAGTATGACAGCGGTAAACAGGGATAATAATTTTGATCTTCTCCGGCTGATCGCAGCATTTATGGTTTTTGCCGGACATATGTCATCTCTTCTGGGATATCCCATGCCGATGTTTCTGTGGCAGTCCGTGAACCAGATCGGTGTGATCATTTTCTTTATCATCGGCGGATATCTGGTCACCCTGAGCTGGGAGCGAGACGGAAATGTTCTGAGGTATTTCGTAAAACGGTTTTTTCGTATCTTTCCCGCGTATGCGGTCTGTATCCTGCTGACGGCTTTTGTGGTCGGACCTTTGTTTACCGAGCTTCCGTTAGAGGAGTATTATCATCATCCGCAGTTTTCTGCCTATTTCAAAAACCTGCTGTTCCGTACACAATATTTCCTGCCGGCGGTTTTTTCCAGAAATCCCATGCCGGACGTGTTGAACGGGTCGTATTGGTGCCTCGTGGTGGAGGTAGTCATGTACATCCTCATTCCGGTTATGTTTTTTGTCGGCGAAAAGCTGAAGATCAAAAAGATACTGTTCCTGTTTATGGCGATCGCATCGTATCTGTTCAGTATCGTTCAGATCCAGTTTTTCCCGGAGTGGCGTTGTGTGATCTATGATCTGGATGTGGCGCATGCCGTTACGATCGTTCCCTATTATTTCATGGGTGCAGCGATCGCAGTCTGCAAACCCAAAAGAGAGAAATTTAATCTTTCCATAGCACTGACCATGTTCTTTGCGGCGCATTGTCTGGTGATCGATTACAACGGTCTTGCCTGGGCGATGGAAGTACTGGTATTTGCTTATGTGATCATGACACTCGGTTTTACGAAACCGATCTGGGACCTGAAAAATATGGATATCTCCTATGCATTTTTCGTATGGGGATTTTTGATCCAGCAGATGACGATCCATATCCTGTATAATATCGTGAAACTTCCGGTGGCGGATTTTGGTGTATTTCTCATCAGTCTGGTGATCACGGTATTGCTGTCCCTGCTCACGGAAAGACTGGTGGAACGCCCCTGCAGGAAGCTGTCGGCACGGATATGTGCTTCTTTACAAAAGAAGAACGAAAAAACGGAGGGTTCTAAGTCATGAATGAAAAGAAAGATACCGGAAGAAATGCAAATATCGACCTGATCCGGACACTCTGTACGCTCTTTGTGATCATGATCCATACCACGGTAAAACCGTTTGGAGGGAAACCGCTGGCATATAATACTTTGTTGGGGGGACTGCTGGTCTCCAACGGGATCTTTTATCTGATGAGCGGGCGCCTGAATCTGGCAAAAGAATTTCATTCCGGAAAAGAGATTATCACGTTTTACAAAAAGAAGATCGTTTCCATTTTTATTCCGTATATCCTGATCTCCATAGCACTCTCTTTTGCAGATATGTATGCGGCAGATGAAAAAGACTGGTCAACCTTTTTTGTTTATACCTATAAAAATATCATGATGAACAATATCAGCATACATCTCTGGTTTATGTACTGCCTGACCGGTTTTCTGCTGTCGGTTCCTTTCTTCTCCAAGTTCCTGCATGGATCGAGTGATGACGAGCTTAAGATCCTGTTCTGGCTTGCGATGGGATGGAATGCGGTATATGTTTATCTGAACCTGAATTTCGGTGTCGCCTTTATGTATCAGGGATGGATCCTGGAAAAATGGGCTTTCATCTTTGTGATGGGTTATATGTCCACGCGGCTGATCAACGATAAGAACAAAAAGTTCTTTTATCTGGCCGGCGTGATCGGATTTGTGATTTCGATCCTCGGACAGACCTATATCCCGGAACACTTTACCTGCTGGGCTGATCTGAACCCGGGATTCCAGTTCTATATCATCGCATTTTTCACGTTCCTTGAAAAAGAGATCAGGATCAATAACGATCGAGTGAAGCGTTTCCTGTCCTTTAATGCGAAGTATTCTTTCCTGATATATCTGCTGCACTGGCATGTTCTGCATGCCCTGGCACCGAAGATCATAAAGACGGAGATCGGCTGGCTGCATTTTACCGCATCCACCGTATTCACCTATTGTGTTTCCCTGCTGCTTGCCATATTGCTGGAAAACCTCTTCCTGCGTTATGTGAAAAAAATTGTATCGCGTATATTAAAACTCAACGCATAGGATCGGGAGAGATGAAATGAGTTCTGACAGAAAAAAAGAGATCTTTGTATTTGCCCTGTTTGCCTTATTGATCTTTCTGATCCATCTGCCGATGGAGATCGTATCCGATGACCTGGTCAATATGGAGGAGCAGGTCATGCTTTCCGGCCTTCCGAAGAAATGGTATTTTCTCTTTCTGTTTAACGGCAGGTTTCTGACCGACGGGCTCGCCTGGTTTTTCTACTGTGTCCCTTATATTCTCTGGAAGGCATTTGATACGGTGGTCTGGTGTATTCTGCTGGTGCTGATCCGGAGGCTGTTCACAGACCGGTCGTTTCGTATGCTGGTGGTATGTGCGGTACTGGTATTGCTGTTTCCCATACTCCGGTATATGGCTTCCGCCGGATACATCGCTACGATGACCAATTATATCTATACCATGACGGCGATGCTGATCGGGATCACGCCGGTCGTAAAGAAAGTAAGAAAAGAAACGGTCAGCAAAAAAGAGATCGTTTTGGCAGCACTGTTTCTGATCTATGCGGAAAATCATGATCAGACGGCGATGGTCGCTATGGGGGCTTTCTTTTTGACAGGTGTGCTCTTCTTTGCGGAGTGGAAGAAAAACGCATCGGAGGAGAGCCGTCAGAGCTTTCGGTTCTGCCTGCGTTTTCTGATCTATGCGCTGATCGTCTATGTCCTGATGTATATTACTCCCGGACATCTGTATCGTATACAGATCGGAGATATCTATCCGTACTGGCTGCCCGGCTATGAAACATGGCCGATCTGGGAAAAGGTCTGGCGCGGGGTGGCTACGACATTTGCAAATCTGTTTTTTGTGCAGCCGGTGGTCTTCCGGGTATTCTGCGGTCTGCTGATCTTTCTTCTTCTGAAGAACGGCGCAAAAAAAACGGCAGCAGCATTGGGATTTCTGCTGTTGGGGACGGCAATCCTCGAACCGGACTGGTTTGTGATCTATTATGAGTATGCGGTGGGAATGCCGGATCTGCACGAGATCGCTTACAGTCCGCTGGGTGCGATCGTCAGTTTATGCTTTTTTGCGGTACTGATCCTTTCCGTGCTTCAGATCCGCAAGGCCGACCGGGATCTGGGGGATCGGCTGTTCCTTTTGAACATCCTCGGTTTTGGCTCCCGCTTTATGATGGGGCTGTCTTCCACGCTGTATCTGTCCTCCTTCCGAACCTTTACAGCCCAGTTGTTTTGCTTTATAATCTGTGATGTTCTGCTTGCGGGAAAGATACTGGGTACTATGGAGATGCGAGGTAAGACAGGTGAGTAGTGTGGCCGGGAGCGATAAGAAAAAAAAGACAGAGTATCCGGGCTGGATGGATATTGCGATACTCCTGGATGTGTTATCTGTATATATCGGAAGTCTCGGAGAAGCATCCGGTGCATTTACCACCTATGTATTTGCATTTAATGTGCCGCTCTTTTTCTTTCTGATGGGCTGCCGGTGCAAGTATTCCGAAACAGATAAGCTGTCATGGCACTATATCGTAAAGCAGATCAGGACGCTGCTGCTGCCGATGTGGGTCCTGACGGCAGTGGTGACGGGACTGCATTATTTCCTGCTGGCGGCACCGAAAGAAAGTATCCCGATGCTGCTTCTCGTTATGGCAAAGGGAGATATCCGGAACGAACCGATCAGTGGTGCTTCCTGGCTCATCTCCTGCCTGTTTGTGATGGACCTTCTGTTCCGTCTGCTTCTGCTTCTGAAGAAGCGATGGGCGGTTCTGTTGAGCAGTGTTGTGTTATATGCAATGACGCTGCTGCTATTCCCTGCGGCACCCAGGGTGGCGCCTACATGGATCTATAATGCAGACAGCGCGATCCATTATGTGCTGTTTTATACGGCGGGGTATTTTCTGGTACCGTATATCACGACATTGTTTGCGATGGACCGGCCGAAAAAAAAGATGGCTGTGATCGTCAGTTTTTGCGGAGCATGTGTGGTTTCGGCGGTCTTTTTCCTCTATCCGAAGGAAGTATACGGGATCTTTTCCGGGGGAGATCTGTTCTGGGAACTGGGATGCTTTCTCCTGATCCCAGCGATCCTGTCGTGGGTGCTCCTTTGTCTGGCACGGTTTGCCGATCGATGGA
The DNA here is from genome assembly GCA_017634975.1 of Lachnospiraceae bacterium. Lineage (GTDB taxonomy): Bacteria > Bacillota > Clostridia > Lachnospirales > Lachnospiraceae > NK4A136. The sequence continues at coordinate 15,728 of JAGBMJ010000144.1, forward strand.
AACTGCCGGCAAAGGCCGGAAAAGAATATGTTTTGCTGCTCTGCAATGAGCAGGTATTTGCGGTGCTGGTTGCGGCACTCTATGTTTCCGGTATCGTTCTGCCGCTGCACGGTGTGGTGTATGCTGCGATCCGTATCGTGCTTGCATGTCTTGTGTTTATTCCGGTTGAAAAGCAGATCGCGAGAGCGGTGAAGTTTCTGATCTTCGGGACGGCCGGCTATACACCGATTTCCGAACGCAGTGTTTACGCAGGACAGGACAGGATCGTGCTGGCCGTGGTATCCTGCATTTTTATCGGACTGGTCTGGTTCCTGCATATGCCGATGCAGATCATTTCAGATGATGCGATCAATGTGGAATACATGAAAGAGGTTGGCGGCCTGTTTGAAAATATCTATTACCGGTATATGTCCAACGGAAAATGTCTGACAGACGGTCTGGCGGCAACGGTATCGTATATGATACCTTTTACTCTGTGGAAGGTGCTGGATACGATGTTGTACGGCGTGCTCCTTTATCTGATCTGGGATCTGTTTACGGACAGATCGGCGCGGATGATGATCGTCTGCGGGGTAGCGGTATTGCTCTTTCCGTTCAGTACCTATCTCAGTTCCGCAGGATTCATCGCCACTACGACCAATTACGTATATACGTTCCTTGGGATCCTTTTCGGGGCGGCTCCGCTGATTAAGATGTGCCGCGGAAGAAAGGCCGGTATCTTCTCCTATCTGTTTGCATTCGCGGGACTGGTCTATGCGGAGAATCAGGATCAGACGGCGGCGATCGCGATCGGTCTGTTCCTGATGTTCGGAGGCTATTATCTGGTCCGGTGGCTGCGGGGGCATAAAGAGGAAGATAAAAGACTGGTATCGCAGAGTTTCCGTTTTCTTGTGATCGCAGTGCTCATTTATCTGTGGATGTTTTATATGCCGGGGCATATTTTCCGGATGACCAATGACTGGGAGATGGATAACTATCTGCCGCAGTTCCGTGACTGGACACTTTCCTATAAGCTGTACAGAGGAATGGCGACGACGTTTGCGAATCTTTTCTTTCTGCAGCCGACGGTTTATGTGATCTTCTGTTTATTGCTGATCGCTCACATCTTTTTGTACAACAGGAAACAGCTGTGGTGTGGTATACTTCTTTCGGTACTTGCCCTGGCGGCGAACGTGCTGGATAAGAGATGGTTTATCACCTATCCGCTATATGGGGCAGGGATGCCGGATCTTACGGATGGAGCCGGCAGTGTACTCTTCAGTGTGGCTTTGTTCCTGTCACTGATCCTGGCAGTATATGCCGTCGGCAGGGTGAATGAGCGCCTGGCACTGGTACTATTTACCATCAATGTGCTGGGGTTCGGATCCAGGATCATGATGGGAATGTCTCCGACATTGTACATTTCATCGTTCCGGACTTTTACGGCGCAGCTGTTCAGTTTCATTCTTTGTGATGTATTGCTGATGCAGGATATATTGAAATCTTTGAAGGGAAGGGAAACAGTATGATCTCAGTTGTCATTCCGGCATATAATGAAGAAAAAATGATCGCGAAAACTACGGATGTGATCTGCGGAATCCTGAAAGATGCATCGATCGCATACGAATTGGTCTTTGTGGATGACGGCTCCAAGGACGGAACCTGGAAGGAAGTGCAGAAAGCTTCCGAGGGATATCCGGGAGTGCGCGGCATCAGTTTTTCGCGGAATTTCGGGAAGGAATCGGCGATCTTTGCGGGGCTGGCCGCTGCAAAAGGGGAATGCGCGGTGGTGATCGACTGTGACCTGCAGCATCCGCCCGAAAAGATCGTGGAAATGTACCGTTTGTGGGAAGAAGGATACGAGATCGTGGAGGGCATCAAAGCCAGCAGAGGCAAAGAGAGTGTGATGCATGCGTTTGCGGCGAAGTGTTTTTACAGTATGATCAGTGATGCCACGGGAATCGATATGTCCCGTGCATCCGATTATAAGCTGCTGGACCGAAATGCGATCAATGTACTTCTGAATATGCGGGAGAAGAAAGTATTCTTCCGGGCGCTGTCCTCCTGGATCGGATTTAAGACGACACAGATCGAGTATGACGTGATGGGACGGGAAGCCGGCGAGTCCAAGTGGTCTACCCGTTCGCTGATCCGTTACGCGCTCACCAATATCACGTCCTTTACCGTGGCTCCCCTGCAGCTGATCACGGTGCTGGGCATCCTGCTGTTTGTAGTGACGGTAGCACTGAGCATACAGACGGTGGTCTATAAGATCATGGGGATCGCGGCAGAGGGCTTTACCACGATCATCATCCTGCAGTGCTTTACCAGCAGTACGATCATGATGAGTCTTGGGATCATGGGCTATTATATCGCAAAGATCTACGAAGAGATCAAAGGAAGACCGAAGTATATCGTTGCAGAGGAGACCGGTAAAGGAAGAACGTCCTATTCGGAAGGCATGGATCGGAAAGTATCGGAATAAGGAGAAACAGGTTGCTGTTTAATACCGCTGATTATTTAATATTTCTCCCGGTTATCGTCATCCTGTACTACTGCATCCCGACCGGATGGAGATATCTGTGGCTGCTGGGTGCCAGTTATTATTTCTATATGCAGTGGAATCCGGCCTACGTCCTGCTGCTGCTGGCCGTAACAGTCATCACATTTGCCGGGGGGCTGCTTCTGGAAAAGACGGAGTCTGCCGGCAGGAGAAAGGCCTGTCTGGTCACGGTGATCTCGGTCAATCTGCTATTGCTGGGATATTTCAAATATTCCGGTATGCTGACCGGATACCTTAACCGTGTGGTCACCTGGGCAGGCGGCGGAGAGATACCGTGGGATCATGAGATCGTGCTTCCGGTGGGGATCTCTTTTTTTACGTTGCAGGCGATCGGATATCTGATCGATGTATATCGCAGGGAGATCTATGCCGAGCATAACTTTTTCCGTTATGCGCTGTTCATTTCCTTCTTTCCGCAGCTGGTGGCGGGGCCGATCGAGAGGTCCAAAAATCTGCTGAAGCAGCTGGCCGAAAAGCAGAAGTGTTCCTACGAAAATATCCGGCGTGGATTATTGCAGGTGCTGTACGGTCTGTTTCTGAAGATGGTGATCGCGGACCGGCTGGCCGTCTTTGTGGACCACGTATACAGTGATACAGCATCGTATCCCGGATTCTATATCGTGGTTGCCACAGCTCTTTTTGCTATCCAGATCTATTGTGATTTCTACGGGTATTCCGTGATCGCCAGGGGAAGTGCCCTGCTCATGGGGATCCGTCTGATGGATAATTTTAAGGCACCGTTTCTTTCGAGGGATACCAATGAGTTCTGGAGAAGATGGCATATCTCTCTTTCGTCGTGGTTTCGGGATTATCTGTATATTCCCCTGGGGGGGAACCGGAAAGGGGAAGTAAGGAAATACATAAATCTTTTGTTCACGTTCGCGATGAGCGGGCTCTGGCACGGCGCTTCCATGGCATTTATTACCTGGGGGCTGCTCAACGGGATCTTTCAGGTTACGGGACAGGTCGTGCGCAGGCTCCTGCGGAAGAGAGGCCTGTTAAAGGAAGCAAAAGAAAAGGAGGTGTTCAGCGGCAAAGTGCTGCAGACGATGATCACCTTTCTGCTCTTCTGTTTTTCCGTGCTTTTTTTCCGGTCGAACAATATGGTGGATGCATGGCACAATCTGTGCCGGCTGTTTTCCGTAAACAACTGGTATGTTTTGTTTGATCACTCTCTGACAGAGCTTGGTATTTCTGCGGAGTATTTTTACGTGCTGGCCGTCTCCGTGCTGATCCTTTTTGGCGTAGACCGGCTGAAATACAGGGAGCAGGATGTGACCGTGCTTTTTTTCCGGCAGCAGCTGTGGTTCCGGATCCTGACGGTCACGGTATTGACGGTTATGATACTGCTCTTCGGATGCTACGGAAGCATCTATGATGTGCAGCAGTTTATTTATTTTCAGTTCTGACGGGTGGAGGATATGGCAAAAAGGATCAGAAAAACGGCAGCCGCCTGGATCATCGGGATCGTGTTTTTTGTGCTGGTCTGTAAAGGACTGGATTTTTTGTTTGTCACATATGACCCCTGGCACAGGATCCTGTTTCACTCCTATTATGAACAGGAGCGGATCGACAATCTGTTTGTGGGATCCTCTCACGTGTTCTGCGATGTGGATCCGGCTCTGCTGGACAGCATCAACGGGCAGCAGAATTTCAATCTGGCTACGCCGGGGCAGCGGTGGGACGATACCTATTATCTGCTGAAGGATGCACTGGACCGATATGATGTGGGGCATGTATATCTGGAATGTTACTATATGTTAATGACGGAGCACGAGATCTGGACCGGACAGGGACAGGAATTTACACGCGTGGATTATTGCAGGGATCCGGCCAATTACCAGTACCCATGGATGATCACTTACGAGATGCACCCGTCTGCCGAAACGCTGGCGATGCAGCTGCACGCAGCCGACCGGGAGCACCTGCCGGAAACGATATTTCCGTTTGTGCGCTACCGTGCCAATCTGTTTGATGAAAATGCAATACGCAATAATATAGAAGAAAAAACCGGTGATGCATACCGGGAGTACCGTTATCACACGGACCTGACGGAATGGGACGGCACGCCCTGGTGCCAGGAGTACAGGGAGAAAGGGTTCTTTTATTCGGACGGGATATTGACGGACCGCGAAAAGAACATCCTGCAGACCAGGGATCTGGGAAACTATGGGATCGGAAAGGAAGACGGCACCTGGCTGAAAAAGACGATCGAACTGTGCCGTGCCAGGGGTGTGGAGATCGCATTATTCATCTCGCCGGTCTATGATGTGCAGCTTTTGAGTACGGAAGACTATGACCGGTTTCTGGGGGAGCTGCGGGATACGGCTGCCGGATACGGGGTGCCGCTGTATGATTTCAATCTGGTCAGAGAAGAAGTTCTTCCTATAAAAAAGGGAGAGTATTTCATGGATGCGGGGCATCTGAACGGGGCAGGTGCGGCTCTTTTTACACCCGTGCTGTGGCGTGCTGTCACTTCTCCGGAGGAAGAAACGCGGGAATGGTTCTATGATTCCTATAAAGAACGGCTGCTTGCAGAGACACCGCAGATCTATGGCCTGTACTTTCAGGAGACGGATCTGAGCGATCTTCCCTACGAAGACGGAAGCCTGCGGTATATGAGCAGACGGTATACGATCGCGGCCAACCGGGAGGATATGAAGTATCGGATCGCCCGGCTGCCCAAAAACGCAGCGGATGCGGAAGAGCCGATCTGGGAAGCTATCGAAGGAAACAGCTTTATACTGCCCACCGGAAGCGATGAACTGATCATGATCGAAGGCAGCTGCGGAGACGAAAAATGCGGGATCACCGTGGATATCGGGGTGTGGAATTAGTGCATTTGAAACAATTACGACACGGAATATGAAAAAAATGTCGTGAAATTGCAAAAAAATATAAAAAGACCTTTACAAAAAAAATAATAAGTGTTATCATCAACCCTGTAAATTCAAATTGGCTTATTTAATGGGCCGGAAAAAATGTGATGGGGGCCTAGTACTCCCGCAAAAAAAAATTATTCCGAAAGGGAGGAAAGAAAATGAAGGCAAATTTTGTTAAAGCAATGGGCGTGATCGCAACTGTAGCTTCTGTAGCAGGTGCACCTCTGATGGCTATGGCAGCTGAAGGCGAAGGTAGCGGCAGCTCCATCCCGGCAATCGCTCTGGATGACCTTACATCTGAAGAGGGTGTTAAGGTTGGCGAAGTTGTTCTGAAGGCAACAGCTGATGAAGAGGGTAACATCGAGTCCCTTAAGGTTTTGAAGGCTGACGGAACTGTTGATACAGATTTCGATGGTTTGCAGAACGTTGCATTCAAGGGCGGCAAGGCTGAGACTCTGGTAGTCATCGATGGTGAGTGGAACACCAAGTATGATTCCGCTAAAGACGGTGCATTCAAGATGGGCGACAACGAGTACTACGTAGCAGGTGGTGTTGTTAACCAGAACGCAAACGGTCTGATCTTTACCGGCGAGAAGGACGGTTTCCGTTTCCTGACAGCTGGTCGTGTAGCTACCGGCAACAAGGGTCTGGTAATGTACAACAATGAGTGGTTCTACATCGATGACAACGGTAACTGCGACACAACCTACAATGCAGTTGTTGATTGGAACGATGCTAAGTTCGTTGTAACAGATGGTCAGCTGAGACTTGACTACACCGGTTTCGTTGCAGAGCCGACCGAGATCAAGACCAGCACCACAATGAAGTACTATGTACTGGGTGGCCAGCTGTTCGGTGATGGCGAGATCACAGCTATCGGTTCCGACGGTGCTATGCATACTGAGACTGTTGCAGCAGGTGTTGTAAAGTAATTTTATCGACATCATTGTTGAACAATTGATCTGAACGAATGAGGAGAGAGTTGTTTTTTGCAACTCTCTCTTTTCAGTTAAAGAAACGAAACGGATGGGAGATCAGGGGAATGAAGGGAAGATGGTCCAATAAAGGTTTCAGCAGACTGTGGAATAGCGGCTGTGCTTTGATGATCGGGGCACAGATCCTGGCGGGCAATGTGCTGACTGCAGCAGCAGAGGAACCGGAAGAGACGCCGGTTTCGGAGCAGCAGGAGACGGGATCGGAAGAAAAATCTACAGCGGAACCGCAGGAGGCAGGGCCGGCAGAAGAAGCTGCAACGGAACCGCAGCAGGCAGGCACGGAAGAGGAAACTATAGTGGAACCGCAGGAGACAGAGCCGGAAGAGGAAGATGCTCAGGAAGAAGCGGAATCCGAAACGGACGCATTGTCCGGATATATCGGTATGCCGGAAGAATATGATGTACCGGGGCTGGAGAGTGATCTGGATTATGATACTCTGCGCGGTATGCTGGTGGACGGACAGGGATCGGAAGAACCGCTGCTGATGACAGCTCCCGAAACAGACTCACTGCCCGCAGCGTTTCCCTGCAAATATACCCAGTCGTGGCTGGAGTACATGACGAAACATTACCCTGTCACCAGGAATCAGGGATCCTATGGTTCATGCTGGGCACATACTTCGGTAGCACTGGCGGAGTTTAACCTGATCAATCAAAAAAAAGCGGCTGCGGATATTGATCTGAGTGAACTGCATCTTTCTTACTGGGCCTATACAAAAGGCACAGCATCGGAAGCAGCGGGAGATACAGGGGATAATGTGACCTTTCAGACCGGCGGCAGATCGATCCTGAATAACGGCGGCAGTATGGGGATTGCAGCGCAGACACTGATGCGTCAGAGAGGTTACGCAAAGGAAGCCACAGCGCCTTATTACACCAAGGCGGACGATGTAGCAAACGGCGAAGCGCTGGATGCATCGACGGAGCGGCAGGATGTTGCTTATCTGCAAAATGCATACCTGATCAATATCCGGGATGATGTGGATCTGGTAAAAGAGGCGATCCGGACGAATGGTGCGGTCGGCGCATCGATCTACGAAAGCTATTCCTATTACAACGCCGAAACCAATGCATATTATGAATGTACGCATACGGAAAAACAGATCAACCACGCGATCACGATCGTGGGCTGGGACGATGATTTTCCGAGAGATTCCTTTAAAACATGTAACGGGAAACTGCCGGAAAAGAATGGTGCCTGGCTGGTACGCAACAGCTGGTCTGCCAAAGCAGAGGCATCGTATCAGTCCTATCACTGGCTTTCCTATGAGGATACCTCTATATTGGGAGCATGGGTTTTTGAGGCGGGTACGGATTTTCCTTATGATAATCATTACTATTACGACAGCACAGTACACAATGCCGCTTTTTATCGTGGTATGCGCGGCGCTAATATCTATACGGTAGACGGCCCGGCACAGGCCTCGGAAGAAAAACTGGCGGCAGTCAGCTTTGAAGTGGCAGCGGTCGGAGAAGAACCTTCGAAGTATACCGTGCAGATCTACCGGGACCTGAGCGGTAACACACCAAACAGCGGTGTGCTGGTTGAGGAGGCCACGACTACGGGGACGATCGCCTTTAAGGGGCAGTATACGATTCCCCTGGCCGCACCGGTACTTCTGAATAAGGGAGAGAAGTTTGCTGTTGTTGTCTGGTTCGACGATAAGTCTTATGCGTTGGAACAGGAACGCTCGATCTCCGATTACGGTTCGGTCAATGTAACGGTGGCATCCGCGAAGGGACAGAGTTTTCGCTCGTCGAACGGAACATCCTGGACGGATATGGGAACCGAGGGGAATCTGGTGATCTCTGCGCTGACGAAGAATGCAGGTGTGATACCCAAGCCGGTACCGACGCTGGAGGAGTACGTGGAAGGCGTGGTATTTGAAGATGATCCGCAGCATATCGTAAAAGCCGAAACCGATGCGAACGGTAATCTCAGAATGGTCAGGGTATATTCGAACGGAGGGACATCGATTGATAAGAATGTAGATTCACTGCTTCGAAACATACGGCTCAAAGGAAAGGACGGAAAGACGTATATTTATACGCTGGTATTTACCGATGGCATATGGGACACCACGTATGATTCCGGTACCCGTGGAGCCTATACTTACAAAGGGGAATCCTACTTTGTGGCCGGCGGTGTGGTAAACCAGAATGCCAACGGGCTGATCTATACCGGTGATAAAGAGGGATGGAAATTCCTTGCAGCGGGCCGGGTGGTAACGGATCATGCCGGACTGGTCATGTATGCGGATAAATGGTTCTGGATCGATGGCGCCGGCAGCTGTGATCAGGAGTATGCAGCGATCGTGAAGTGGAACGGCGCTGACTTCCTGGTACATGGTGGCAGACTGCGTACGGATTATACAGGCTTCACTTACGATCCGCAGGACAGTGATACGTGGTATCACATCACCAACGGCCAGGTATGGGGCGATGGCGAGATCACGGACATAAGCATTGAAGGCGGCGAGATCACACGGAATGTTGTTGGTGGTGTAGTACAAGAGTAAACGGTATATTAAAAGAACAGAATCAAAACAGGTGGCGTGTGAGCAGGAGGTATTGTTAAGTGAAAAAAAGAGCAATCAGCAGAATGCTGACAACGGTGCTTTCATCGGCGATGATCATAGGCCGGATGGGAACATCAATCCATGTGCTGGCGGAAGGAGATACGTCGGAACCGGTCTGCGGGGAGGAAATAACAGAGGAAGAGCCTGTTGAGATCATAGAAGAAGATTTTGTGGAGGCTGAAGAAGAGAGTGTCGCAGAATGCGATGATACAGGATCCGTCATGGAACAGGATGGGCAGCCTTTTGGGAAGGGATATCAGATATCGCCGGAGGATCCGAAGGTACCCGCACTGAATAGCGCGCTTAGTTATGCGGAAATGCGTTCGGAGCTGGTGGAAGGAGATGATGATTTTCCGCTTGTTATGACAACTACACACCGTATGGCTGCGGAGAGTGCGTACCCGGTAAGTTATGACGGGGAATGGCTGCAGTATATGAAAGATACCTTTCCGGCAACCAGAAGCCAGGGCATATACGGAACCTGCTGGGCGTATGCGGCAGTTTTTCTGGGCGAGGCCTCGCTGATCAAACAGGGGCTGGCAGATAACAGCATTGATCTGAGTGAGCTGCATCTCGTGTACTGGTCTTTTATGGACGGAACTCCTTCCAAAGCGGCAGGCGGCAGTGGGGATCGCATTGTCTTTTCGTCGGATGACGTACGAAATGATATGATGTATCTGGCGGGAAACGAAGCACTTGCAGTCCAGACTCTGATGCGTCAGAGAGGATATGCGGAGGAAAGTACAGCGCCTTACGATATGGCGGATGAGATTGAAAATGGCGGAAGTCTGGATGCAGCTACGGAGAGACAGGACAGCGCATATCTGGTGAATGCCTATCAGCTGAATATTGCGGAAGATCCGGAACTGGTAAAGGGTGCGATCAAATTTAACGGCGGAGTGTCGGCCGGGATCCATGCGGATACCGATCGTATCGGCTATAACAGCAGCACCAATGCATACTGGAATTCGACGTCTGTCCGGCCGGATCACAATGTGGTACTGGTGGGATGGGATGATGATTATCCGAAGGAAAACTTTGTGGCAGCAGACGGGACATCCCCGGAACATAATGGCGCATGGCTGGTCCGTAACAGCTGGTCAGACACGGCTGAGGCTGATTACAGGTCATATTTCTGGCTGTCGTATGAGGACCGGTCTCTGGCACGGAGCGCATGGGCCTTTGAAGCAGACCGGAGTTTTCCGTATGACAATCATTATTATTACGACTCGGAGTATCATTTCAGCAGTGCTTATTGCTATGACAGCTTTGCCAATGTCTATACGGTGAATGGAGAAGCAGGAGCCGAAAAGGAAATTTTGAAGGCGGTTGATTTTGCCGTAACTCTCGGAGAGACATCAACGGAGTATACGGTGGAAATATACAAGGACCTTGCAGGAGACCGGCCGGACACGGGAGTCCTTGCCTCTGTGGTGAAGGGAAAGGTCTTTTTTCCGGGGAACTACACGGTAGAACTCAGTGAGCCGGTAACGCTGGAGCGTGGGAGCAGTTTCGCCGTGGTGATCCGTTTTGACCGGACGGATGCGGCTGTTCCCATGGAATATATCGTTTCGGGAGAGGGCGCCGTGCAGTTTGTGGCACATCCGGAAGGGAAGAGTTTCTATCAGGCGGGAAATACCTCCTGGCGTAAGAACAGTTCCGGTGATTTTTCCATCGGTGCACTTACTGTGGATTCCGGAAATACGGTAATACCCACGCCGACAGAGAAACCGGACGTTACGCCGACACCGGCAGATCCCGGCAGCAATTCATATCACAAAGAGGATGCTGTGGCAGGGGTATCTGCAATGGACGCGGAACATACCCTGCGCTTAACACTCGATCAGAAGGGGAATTTCTCGGACGCTGTGATCCTTGGTGCCGACGGAGAGGTTGATACATCGGTGGATTCCTATATTGCCAATATCTTTACCGGCAATAAGAATGCAGACGGTACGGAGGAGTTTTATTCCCTGGTATTTACCAACGGCAGGTGGGATACTTCCTACGATTCCGGGAAGATGGGAGCGTACACTTATCAGGGGGAATCCTATTTTGTAGCCGGTGGCGTGGTAAACCAGAATGCGAACGGCCTGATCTATACGGGAGATGCCGGCTGGAAGTTTCTGGCAGCCGGACGGGTAGTAACCGGGAATGCCGGTCTGGTGATGTATGGCGACCGGTGGTTTTGGATCGACGATACCGGAAGCTGTGATGACAGTTATGCTGCGATCGTGAAATGGAACGGTGCGGACTTTCTGGTGCATGGCGGCAGGCTTCGCACGGACTATACCGGTTTCACCTATGATCCGCAGGACAGGAGCAGGTGGTATCACATCACTGCAGGGCAGGTATGGGGAGACGGAGAGATCACTGATATCAGCATCGAAGGCGGCGAGATCACGCGGAAGGTAATAAACGGTGTGGTGGAGTAAAACAGAACAGAGAAAGACAAAAAATGTCGCCTGCGATGGGCGACTTTTTTGTTGTTTTTCGGGAACAGGTATATTATACTTGTTAGCGTTAACTGCATATACTGCGGAGATGATTCTGAAATGGCAATCAGATGGATTCGCTAGTATATACGGATCGTGTTTTAGCAATATGGGAAGTAGATCAGGAGGTACTACGATGGCAAGACGATGGGCGAGAAAACTCGGACGCGGAATGGCAGTGATTATGGCCGTTTCACAGATGAGCGGAATGGCGGTATGGGCTGCTCCGGAAGATGCTCAGAACGAAACAGAGGTGGAACAGGCGGAATATGAGGAACATGAGCTTGTTCACGGAGTGACGATAACGCCAGTGGGGGGGACAACTGTAACTCCACATTTTAACGAGGCTTTTACCCTGCAGGTACAGGTTACAAAGGATGATGATGCGGCGTATACGTATGAATGGTATAAAGATTTTCGGTCAAATGGCAACAAGCTAAATGTTCACACAGAAGAACTGACAGTTACGGAAGGTGTTTCGGCAACGCAGCAGGCATATATATTTTGCGTGTTTCAGGATGGAATGACCCAGCCTGTAGCTGAGAAGACGTTTACGGTCAAACCGACCAATGATCTGGAAGCGCATGTTAAAGGAGATCCGGATAGTCAATCTAAAAATTTATGCTTGCCGTACGGTTCTTCGGTGACATTGAGTGTGGAAGCGAGCGCGCATGATGAATCCAATATGAATTACACTTGGCGTAATGTGGATATACGTAATTTAGTATCGGGGACAGCTTGTACCGATTATACGATCGATAAGGTGGAAAAGAACGACACCTATACATGTTATGTTTCAGACGGAATATCGACTTTTGATGCGTTGGTGGATTTTATTATTACAATAGACAATGCGTTTGTCGCATATCCGGAGGGAGAGGCGGAAACAGAAACCACAAAGACCATAAATGCTGAGACAGGCAGTGAGCTGACCCTGAAGGTGATCGCATCCTGTAAAGATAATTCGTTGGGGTATGGCTGGGGATCAAAGACAGCGCGGCAGTCAGCTTATACAACGGTACTAGGGGCAGCAAGTGATACATATACAGTAACCGTGGGCAGTGAAGAGATGTACTACCGGTGCAGTGTATATGATCAATTTAAGAATAATAAGCAGATCGTATTTATCGTGAAGCCGGTAACACCGACGCCTACGACAGTTGCTGTGACCGGTGTTACTTTGGATAAAGGTACACTGGAATTACAGGCAGGAGAGAGTACGACTCTTACAGCAACCGTAAATCCGACCGATGCCAGCAATAAGAATGTGAGCTGGAGCAGCAGTGCTCCGGGTGTGGCTGCGGTAAGCGCAAGCGGTGAAGTGACGGCCGTGTCTGCCGGAACGGCAACGATCACGGCGCGTACGGAAGACGGTGATCATGAGGCAACCTGTGCAGTAACGGTAACGGAGACAGAGCCTAGTCCGAGTCCAAGCCCGGAGACGACGGAAACACCGAGTCCAAGCCCGGAGACAACAGGAACGCCGAGTCCGAGCCCGGAGACAACGGGAACACCGAGTCCGAGCCCGGAGACAACAGGAACACCGAGTCCGAGCCCGGAGACAACAGGAACACCGAGTCCGAGTCCGGAGACAACAGGAACGCCAAG
>JAGBMJ010000145.1 GCA_017634975.1 Lachnospiraceae bacterium
TAGTTTCCCGATTCCTGTATCTCATCCCGAGTGATCCCTGCGGTAATGGGAAGGCGTACATCCCATACGTTCAATAAATTTCTGTACAAAATAATCGCTGTCCTTATACCCGACCTCTTCCGCGATGCGGATGATCTTTTCGTCGGTGCGGATCAGCATCTTTGCCGCTTCCTTGATCCGGTAGTCCGTCAGGTAATCTTTGAACGACATACCATATTTCTTTTTGAAGATCTGTCCGAGATAAGCGTTGTTGATATAAAACTTCTGGCTCATCTCACGCAGACTGATGGCTTCGGCGTAATGCAGGCGGATCTCTTTTTCCACTTCCTGCAGGATGCTGTGACCGGCACTCTTGCGCAGCTGGGAGATGTATTCCGCATATTCACAGCAGAAACGCTGCATATAGGCACTGCTGCCTTTGACCAGGCTTTCTTCAAAGGAACTCTCACCGATGAAGCGCATGATCTCTTCCTGATTAACCTCGTTATCCTGCGCACTGGCCAGGTGGATCAGCTGGAACAGAAGATAACTGATGTTGAAATTCATCATCTCTTCCGTCAGATCCTTTTCTTTGCATTCTTTATAGAAAGCATATACATAACGCTCGATCTTCGCCGTATCGTTTTCTTCGATCGCCGCTGTCAGTGCATCCAGATTGTCCTTACAGATAATGGTGGCATTGGGATTGCTTTTGGAATCGTAGGTGCCGATCAGATGCGAGATGGAATTTCGCTGCAGATAAGATTGCTCCAGCTCATTGCGCCGCAGTTCCTCCTCATGCTTCTTCTCCCAGATCGTACGCACTCTGCGCACCACCGACAGCAGTTCCTCCCGGTCTACCGGCTTTAAGATATAATCCATACAGCCGAGCTTCAATGCCTGCTTTGCATAATCGAATTCATCAAAACCACTCATAATGATGAACATCGCATCCGAAAGCTGTTCTTTCTTGACCGTCTCTAACAGTTCCAGACCGGAGCATTCGGGCATTCGGATATCCGTGAGGATCAGATCCACCTGTTCCTCCTCCAGAAATTTCAGCACTTCCTTTCCGTTCGCCAGACTGCCGGCGATCTCATATCCTTCCGCTTCCCAGTCGATCAGCACACGCAGCCCCTGCGTAATGATCGGTTCGTCATCCACAAATAATACTCTCATACAGCCCCCTTAAATCACGCCCAGCGGAATTCCGATCCGCACGGTTGTCCCGACATCTTTTTCCGTTTCCAGTTCAAATTCCGCGTGGCCTTTACTGAACAGATGCAGCCGCAGATAAGCATTCATCATTCCCACGTGCCGGTTGCCATTCATGTTCTCCACGCTGATATTGCGTATCCTCTCCCGGATCTCTTCGGCCTGTTTCTCATCGATACCGGTACCGGTATCCTCGATCTCCAGCCGCAGCCATCCCGCCTCCTTGTATGCGTTTACAAAGATCCAGCCGGGATTTGCCTTTCTCTCTACACCGTGCACACAGGCATTTTCCACAAATGTCACGATCGTAAGCTTTGGTATCGTACACTGCCTGCAGTCTGCCGGAATGGAAAACTTATAATTCAGACGGTCTCCGAAACGGTATTTCTGCAAAGTCAGATATGCGTCCACGAAATCCATCTCCCGCTGCAGAGGGATCATATCCTCGCCCCAGCTGACGTAGGTGCGCTCCATCAATGCAAGCTTTCCCACCATATCTGCCGTCTCGGTCTCGTTACGCACCAGACTGTGCATACGTATGCTCTCCAGTGCGTTAAAGAGAAAATGCGGATTGATCTGACTGTGCAGTGCCAGCAGCTCCGCTTTCTGTTTGGCGATATTGATCTCCTGCTCACGCATCCTGCCTTTATAAACCGATTCGATCAGTTCGTTGATCCGCAGAGCCATCTTGTTATAGCTCTTCATCAGGCTGGTGATCTCATCGTCACCCTCGATGCGTTCGATCACATCCAGTTCTTCCGACTCAACGTCTTCAAACTTGTGCTGCAGTTTCTCGATACGGATGGTGATGGACTTTTCGATCAGCTGCATCATCAAAATGGGAAGGAGCACATTCAGTATGATCAGTCCCACCAGTACACCGCTGTATTTTCCGAAATAATGCCAGAAATCCGTCTGCCTGGGTACCGCATAGATCCAGTAACGGTTTCCGTACAGCTCGATCTCACGGGCATAGGCTTTTTCCCGGCTGAATGTGATCGGATTATAGGGATTCTGCGCCCTGCTGTCCTCACGGTTGGAGAGCAGCACCGTGTGACCGTCACATAAATAGACATCAAAATCCAGATCGAGTTTTGCAAGTGCATTCGCAAATCCGCTGTACCCCATTTCGATCATCAGCATCTTTTCACAGCCTTTGATCGACATTCCGTCCATGGTCTGCATCCACAGGAGCTTTCGTTTCTGTGTACGGTCCGCTGCCGAAATGGTGCCGTAATAAAACATCAGCATCGGTTCTTTCGGCGAATTCTGAAATTTCTGGTACCAGTCACTTTCCCTGGCCCTGGATAACTGATAAAAACCACCGCCGCTGATGACCGTATCATTGTCCGCATAAATATAGAGCTTCGCATCTTCAATGCCCAGATTCTGTCCAAAGAGAAGCTCCCGGCGCAGCTGATAAAACCGCTCATAATACTTTAACGGCGTGGCATATTTTTCATTCAGAAAGTTTTCCACCACGGTACTGCTGACGATATTTGCCGCAATGGTGGTAGGATACAGAAGACGGCTCTGCAGGATATGCTCCACTTCCGAAGTGGCCTTTTCCTGCATATACCGCATATTATCCCTGTTGGCTCTGGTAATACTGGAAATGATGATCCCGTCCGTCAAAAACATCGGCAACAGGACACCCACAAAAAACAGAAGGTACAGTTTCTGCCTCAGTTTTAACCGGTTAAGATATGCCATCATTCCAACAAACTACCTTCTTTCTTTGTTAAAAAACGGCTGCCGGCCCTTTACAGTTCCGACAGCCGCAATGAATCCTTTAAATCCCTGCGTATAAGCGACTTCTTACTTGAACGGATTCTCCGTCGGATACGGCAGGCTCTTCGGCTGGTTGTAGTTGATATCCTCTGCAGGAACACCGAGATACTTGAATACTTCGTACAATGCCTTACCGTAGTGACCGAATGCTACTGCACCGTGGTGCGGGTAGTTCTTCTCGATCAGTACGTGACGATAGAAGCGGCCCATCTCGTTGATCGCGAATACTGCGATACCACCGAAGGAACGGGTAGCTACCGGAAGGATCTCGCCTTCTGCCACGTATGCACGGATCAGACCGTCAGCTGTGCTCTGCAGACGATAGAATGTGATCTCGCCCGGAGCGATATCGCCTTCCAGAGTTCCGTTGGTCACTTCTACCGGAAGTGCACGAGCCATAATCTTCTGGTTCTTCATCTCGCAGAATGCCATCTTCTTGGAGCAGGTATTGCCGCAGTGGAAGCCCATGAAGGTATCGCTGTGCTGATAATCGAACTTGCCCTTGATGGACTCGTTGTACATATCCTTCGGAACGGAGTTGTTGATATCCAGCAGGGTAACGATATCGTCGGATACACAGGTACCGATGAACTCGCTCAGGCAGCCGTAGATATCTACTTCACAGCTTACCGGGATACCGCGGCCGGTCAGACGGCTGTTTACATAGCACGGTACGAAACCGAACTGTGTCTGGAATGCCGGCCAGCACTTGCCTGCGATCGCTACATATTTACGATAGCCCTTGTGTGCCTCTACCCAGTCAAGCAGGGTCAGCTCATACTGAGCCAGCTTCGGCAGGATCTCGCTCTTCTTGTTGCCTGCGCCCAGCTCCTTCTCCATATCTGCAACAACGTCTGCGATACGGGGGTCGCCTGCGTGCTTGTTGAATGCTTCGAACAGATCCAGCTCGGAGTTCTCTTCGATCTCAACACCCAGGTTGTACAGCTGCTTGATCGGAGCGTTGCAAGCCAGGAAGTTCATCGGACGGGGACCAAAGGAGATGATCTTCAGGTCCGCCAGACTGATCAGGGTACGTGCGATCGGCAGGAATGCATTCAGCTCATCTGCCAGATCTTCTGCATCACCAACCGGATTCTCCGGGATATATGCTCTTACGTTACGGAGCTTCAGGTTGTAGCTTGCATTCAGCAGACCGCAGTATGCATCGCCACGATCATCCAGCAGGGAATCCTGTGTCTCTTCTGCTGCAGCTACGAACATCTTCGGGCCGTCAAAATGCTTTGCCAGCAGGGTCTCGGAGATTTCCGGACCAAAGTTGCCGAGGTATACGCACAGAGCGTTACAGCCGGCCTTCTTGATGTCCTCCAGAGCCTGTACCATGTGGATCTCGCTCTCTACGATGCAGATCGGGCACTCATAGATATCTGCTGCATCATACTTCTTAGCATAAGCAGCTACCAGTGCTTTTCTGCGGTTCACGGAGAGGCTCTCCGGGAAGCAGTCACGGCTGACTGCAACGATACCTAATTTTACTTTTGCGATGTTTTCCATTGCCATTGTGAAATTACCTTCCTTTCTTGGATAAAAATTTTAACATTTTTAGTATAGATCCAAGAAACGCCGTCGCGTTTCTTTATACCTCAAAGTGATCCGTGCAGAAATTCAAAGCACCGGATCCCGCCTGTACCATCCCCGCGGAACGTGAGATACAGATCCTGTACACCGTCCGGTATGGAGAGCTTCGTTTCACAGACCGTCCAGACATTTGCATTGTCCGTCCGGATCGTGCCGAGTACCGGGCCGTCCCAGGCCGTGCGGATCTCAAATACGCCACGCAGATAACCGATCATCTGAATACGCAGTCCGGTCACGTCCTTGCAGTCAAAGCTGCGATAGCCCATGGTCGCACCGTCACACAGATGCGCGACATAGCTCTCTGCCCCGAAACCGTCTGCACGATCCTGGATGATCCGCGGTGCTGCCTGGTCTCCCACGTACATATCATGCTTGTCCGTAAACAGATGACAACAGATGGATGCCGGATATTCCCCCGCATCCGAAAGCGGACCGCCGTTCAGACCACAGGAGCTTAAGCGTGCCTGCGGGATGCTGTCGTCCGCAGCAAAGCAAATCTCCTCGGCACATGCCTGTCTGGAATACCAGTTGGCATTTGTGTGCCTATGATAAAAAATATACCATTTTCCGTTGATTTCTTCAATACTTCCGTGATTATTTGCGCCGTACGCCATCGCCAGATCTGCCGGCTTTCCTTCGGCTATGCCTTTATCACAGTTGCTGATGATCACGCCACCGTAGGTATACGGTCCCTCCGGGCTGTCCGAAGTCGCATAGCACAGTTCGTGCATCACCTCGGAAGAATAGACGAAGTAGTACTTTCCGTTACGCTTACGAATGGACGGAGCCTCAAAGAATGCATGCCCTTCGAATGCAGTTCCTTCCGAATAGCACTTGCCCGGTGCCACAAACTGCGGTGCTTTTTTGACCGTGAGCATATCGCTCTCCAAAACCGTCAGCATCGCGCCATGGCGGCTTTTATCCGTCTGTCCGCAGAAACCGGTAAAGAGATAAAGCTGTCCGTTCTCGAACAATACGCCCGGATCGAACTGCGGCTCGTCGCCTTCCTTATTGCCCAGCAGCGTACCGTCGGGATATGCGACATTACCAAGATATTCATATTTTCCGGCCGGGGTGTCGCATACGGCTACGGATACCACATTGACTTTATCCAGTACATAGTACAGATAATAGCGTCCGTCCGCCCCCTGCGTCACATCCGGCGCATACAGACACATATGTCCGTCCGCATTGAGCGGATCCTGTGTCTTGCGATAGATCACGCCTTCATAGCGCCAGTCTTTCAGATCATATACCGGCGCCGACCAGCATACATAATCATTCAAACAGAAGGTTTCGCCGTTAAAGCGGTCGTGCGAGCCGTAGACATACACCCGGTCGCCGAACACATGCGGCTCACCGTCCGGAACATATTCCCAGGCCGGCATATACGGGTTATACACCTGCTTTGGCCGGTTGATCTCCACGCCGGGAACGGCACCTTCACTGACAAAATTCATTTCATTCGGTTCCGCTGCATTGTAGGTTTTCCAAAGCGGCATCGCCGATCCGTCCGCATCCGCCCCATTCGGATCTCCGGTCTTGACGAAATTGGCCACGTAATTTGCCATCTTTCTCGCCAGATCATAGTGATATCCTTCCAGCGGGCGCCAGCACTTCATCAGCGTCTCAAAGAAAAACCACAGATCTACGGAATGGAAACATCCCGGGCGGTCATCACCGGGCATTTCCGGTCCGAAACGATAATAGAACAGTTTCCGGTCCGGATCCTTTTCCATGGCCTCGCGGAACGTATTCTTTACGGATCGCTCAACGGTATTTACGCCTCCCACGATGAACTCATCGGTCGTATTTCCGCTGATCACCGGTACTTTCGCACAGTCCCCGTTGATAAAACGGTTCACGGGATCGCCCACGCAGAACTTCCCGTCCTCGATCCCCACGAACATCCCCCTGGTGTCGCGGTATTTCGCATATTTATCACGGATCACATACGGATCCAGTGCACGTGCTTCCTCCAGATTTTTCACACCCAGAAATTCAAAGAAGTCTGAGCCCTTTTTCTCTGCTTTTTCCAGAGTTGCCGGTGTAAAAAGGTCGATATCCGGAGCCCCCGGCAAAAGGCTCGCGTGTTCCATCTCTT
The DNA here is from genome assembly GCA_017634975.1 of Lachnospiraceae bacterium. Lineage (GTDB taxonomy): Bacteria > Bacillota > Clostridia > Lachnospirales > Lachnospiraceae > NK4A136. The sequence goes on from JAGBMJ010000145.1 coordinate 6,686, forward strand.
CTTTGGTAAAACGGATGATGCCGCTGTAGATCAGCGCACCTTTGATCAGACCAAAGTTCTGCTCACAGGTCAGCTGATTCATCACACTGGCACCGCCGGCCGACTGTCCGGCGATCGTGATACGATCCGGGTCTCCGCCGAAAGCTGCGATATTTCTCGCTACCCAGCGCAGTCCCGCCTGCTGGTCCAAAAAGCCGAAGTTTCCCGGTGCCTCCGGCGCTTCCGCCGTGATCTCCGGATGAGACAAAAAGCCGAACGCTCCGAGACGGTAATTCACACTTACCACGATGATCCCGCGGGAAGCCAGACGCTCGCCGTCAAACTCCATCTCTGCGGTATAGCCCCACTGGAATCCGCCGCCGAAATACCATACCAGTACCGGCAGCTTCTCATCCGTCTTCTTTGCCGGTGTCCAGACATTCAGATACAGACAGTCTTCCCCCATCGGGATGTCCGGATCCACATGCCATTCCTTACAGTAGACATCGGTTCCGAGCCCCGGTGTATCCTGTACCGAGATCGGTCCGAACGCAAAACAATCCCGTACACCTTCCCAGCTCTCACAGGGCTGCGGTGCACGCCATCGGTTCTTTCCTACCGGCGGTGCCGCAAACGGGATTCCTTTAAATACCGTGATCCGAGGGTCGTTGCCCGGCAGACCTTTTACTTTACCATTCTCTGTTTGTGCGATCCTTAACATATTTCCCCCTATATCCCCATAGGTAAAAAAATTGGCTTCCCCTTGAGGGGAAGTCAATTTGCTCATAAATAAAATTACAGCTGCGGATAGATCGGCTTGAGTGCCGGATAGATCTTCTTGAAGGACTGGTAACGCTCTTCGTAACGCTCTGCCAGTTCCTTCTCGGGTTCTACGGTACCGATCACCTTTACGATCTTTGCTGCAGCTTCTTCTACGGATGCAAAATGTCCGCAGCCGACCGCTGCCAGCATAGCGCCGCCCAGCGCCGGACCTTCCTCACTCTCAATCGAGTCTACGGAAATATTGAATACGTTTGCCATGATCTTTCTCCACAGCGGGCTCTTTGCACCGCCGCCGCAGATCTTGGTACGCGGGATCACGATACCGGATGCCTTTGCCACTTCAAAGGAATCACGCAGACCGAATGCCACGCCTTCATAAACCGCCTGCAGCATATCTGCACGGCTGGTATCCATACTCATACCGACAAATGCGCCTCTTGCCTGCGGATCGTTGTGCGGGGAACGCTCGCCCATCAGATACGGCAGGAAATATACGTGATTGTTGCCCAGTTCCTTGATCTCGGCCTGTGCTGCTGCAAAATCCTTATCTCTCTGGATATCGCCCATCCACCACTGGTTGCAGGATGCTGCGGAAAGCATGCAGCCCATCAGGTGATATTTACCGTTTGCATGGGCAAAGGAATGCAGAGCATTCTGCGGATCCACGGAATACTTATTCGAAGAGATAAAGATCGTTCCGCTGGTTCCCAGGGAAATGTTGCAGTCGCCGTCGCCAACCGTACCGGTACCGATCGCTGCTGCTGCATTGTCGCCGGCACCTGCGATCACCTTGACGTCTGCAGACAGCCCCAGTTCTGCTGCCACATCGTTCTTCAGTGTGCCGATCACCTCATAGCTTTCAAAGATCTGTGCCAGCCACTCCTTCTTTACGCTGCAGATCTCACACATCTTCTCGGACCATTTACGGTTCTTTACATCAAACAAAAGCATACCGGAAGCATCGGATACGTCCGTAGCATGTACGCCGCTCAAACGATATGCCAGATAATCCTTCGGCAGCATGATCTTTGCGATCTTTGCGAAGTTCTCCGGCTCATTTTCCTTCATCCACAGCACCTTCGGTGCGGTGAATCCTGCAAATGCGATGTTACCGGTCTCATCAGACAGGACATTCCGTCCGATCGTGCCGTTTAAGTACTCGCACTCTTTCATGGTACGGCCGTCATTCCACAGGATCGCCGGACGTACCACCTGATCCTGTGCATCCAGGCAGACCAGACCATGCATCTGACCGCCGAAGCTGATGCCCTTTACCCTATCTTCATTTCCTGCGATGAGTTCTTTCAGACCGGCCACGGACTGTGCATACCAGTCTTCCGGATTCTGCTCGGACCAGCCGGGCTTCGGGAAACTGATGGGATATTCCTTTGAAACCGTGCGAACAATGTGACCGTTCTCATCCATAAGAATGAGTTTTACTGACGAGGTACCAAGATCGATACCGACAAAACCTGCTTCCATGATAGATCCTCCTGCTATTTTTATAGATAAAAACAATTAGATTGATTTTAACATGGAAAGCGTTTTCCAACACCCCATAAAAATATACAAGAATACCCGAATTTTTTTGAATACATTTTTGGAAATACCAAGAAACCAAAAAACCTGCAACCGGTCACAACGATTGCAGGTTCTGTTAAACTTTTGATGATTTAAGTCATTACAGCTTTGCGATATCTTCCTGGGTGAGGACACGGATACCTGCCCGGGTCAGCGCTGCCTCGGCGGTCTTGTGATCGCTTACGCGGAAGACCGTGTATGCCTTGTCCAGTGAACTCTCGGAAGAAAGTGCGTAGAGATACTCCAGATTGATGGCATTCTCCGCAAATACTTTCAGGATCCGGTTCAAGCCACCCGGCTGATCCGGCATCTCCACGACCACTACGCTGGTCAGCTTGTTGATATAGCCGGCGTCCTTCAGAACTGTGGTGGTCTCGTATACATCATCCACGATGATGCGCACGATACCGAAACCGTCGGTCTCTGCCAGAGAAAGTGCACGCATATTGATCTTGTTTGCTGCCAGCACATCCGTCATCTCGCACATCTTGCCCGGCTTGTTTTCCAGAAAGATTGATACCTGTTTTACGCCCATAAGTAACCCCTCCTTATATCATATTTTACGGTTATCGATCACTCGTACCGCCTTGCCTTCGCTGCGTGTAATGCTCTTCGGAGCAACCAGTGTTACCTTCGCCTTGATACCAAGCATGCTCTTCATACCGGCTACAAGGTCATTCTGACGCTTGGTGATCTCATTTACGTTATCGGTAAACATCTCCGGTGTCATCTCTACGTGTACGTCCAGCGTGTCGTTGTTATTCACGCGGTCCACGATGATCTGGTAGTTTGCCTGATAACCGTTCTCAAGAAGAACTGCTTCGATCTGGGACGGGAACACATTGACACCACGGATGATGAGCATATCATCACTGCGGCCCTTCGGTTTCTCCATCTTCACATGGGTACGTCCGCAGGAACATTTCTCACGATGCAGTGTGCAGATGTCCTTGGTACGGTAACGGATCATCGGGAAGCCCTTCTTGTCGATCGCCGTAAATACCAGCTCGCCCTGCGCACCGTCCGGCAGCACTTCGTGTGTCTTCGGATCGATGATCTCGGCGATGAAGTGGTCTTCATTGATGTGCATACCGTTCTGGGCACTGCACTCAAATGCCACACCCGGTCCGGAAAGCTCGGTCAGTCCGTAAATATCAAATGCTTTGATGCCCAGGGTCTTTTCGATATCCTTACGCATCTCTTCGCTCCAGGCTTCCGCCCCGAAGATACCGGCCTTCAGAGGGATATCCTCCGGCGTGAGTCCCATCTCCTTCATACTCTCGCCCAGATATGCCGCATAGCTGGGGGTACAGCAGATCACGGTCGCTTCCAGATCCCGAAGGAACATGATCTGACGCTCGGTATTGCCCGAAGACATCGGAACCGTCATACAGCCCACCTTGTGGCTGCCGCCGTGTAAGCCCGCACCACCGGTGAACAGACCGTATCCATAGGATACCTGAACAACATCTTCTTTCGTAGCGCCTGCTGCCATCAATGCTCTTGCGCAGCAATCCTCCCAGAGATCGATATCTCCCTGGGTATAAAAGGCGATCACGCGCTTACCGGTCGTTCCGGATGTGGAATGGATCCGTACCACATCCTCCTTGGGTACACCCATCAATCCGTAAGGATAGGCATTGCGCAGATCATCCTTGGACAGGAAAGGCAGTTTATGCAGATCCTCAATACTCCTGATGTCATCCGGCGTAACGCCCTGCTCTTCCATCTTCTTGCGGTAGTAGGGCACATTCTCCCATACATGGTGTACCTGCTCTACCAGTTTTTTGTTCTGAATGGCTACGATCTCTTCCCGCGAAGCACATTCAATCTCTTTCTGGAAATAATTTTCCATTGGTCCAAAACCTCCTTGCGTATCACGCATTTTTCCCGAGTTCGAACGCTTTCTTGTTCATCTCCAGGAATTTGGCCGGTACCATGGCTTCCATTGCTTTTTGCCATGCTTCTTCCGGCATATTGAAATAATGTGACAGTCTGCCCATCAAAACGATGTTAACTGCCTTGGAGGATCCGGCCTGTTCTGCCAGTGCCAGACAATCCAGTGCATCCACTTTTGCGCCGGTGGTTTTCATCTTTTCCACCAGATCGGTCGGATATTCCTGTGCTCCGGTGATCACGGGCATCGGATCGATCTGCTGGATGTTGGTCACGATCTGACCGTCCTTCTTTAAGTACGGCAGCCATCTTGCTGCTTCCAGCAGTTCAAACGATACGATATAATCCGCTTCGCCCCTGTCGATCACGGGAGAATACACTTTTTCACCATAACGTACATACGTTACCACGCTTCCGCCGCGCTGGCTCATGCCGTGCACTTCGGAAACCTTTACATCGTAGCCTGCATCCAAAAGCAGTTTGCCAAGCAGCTTACTTGCCAACAAAGATCCCTGGCCACCCACGCCTACGATCATCACATTCTTTGTTTCACTCATTTCAGATGGCCTCCTATCAATTCTCTTTTTTCGTGCTTTCAAATGCCTTCACACCGCACATCTGCTCGCATACGCCACAGCCCACGCAAAGGGTTGCATCCACGCGTGCCTTGCCGTCTTTGATGGAGATGGCCGGGCAGCCGATGCGCATACAGGACTTGCAGCCTACGCACTTGTCTTTGTTCACGGTCAGAGGCGCATTGTGCTTTACATATTTGAGCAGCGCACAAGGTCTTCTGGAAATGATCACGGACGGCTCATTTGCAGCCAGTTCCTCTTTTACCGCGGTATCGCAGGCCTTCAGATCATACGGATCCACCACACGTACACGGTTGAAGCCCATGGCACGGCACAATGCTTCCAGATCGATCTTGCCGGCAGGATCCCCCTTGATGTTATAGCCGGTGGTCGGATTCTGCTGATGCCCCGTCATACCGGTGATGGAGTTGTCCAGGATGATCACCGTCGAGTTGGACTGGTTGTACGCAATGTTTGCCAGACCGGTCATACCGGAATGCATAAAGGTGGAATCACCGATCACGGCAACCGTCCTGCCCTCGTTTGCGCCTTCACCGGCAATGTTGAAACCGTGGATCGCGCTTACGGAAGCACCCATGCACAGGGTCATATCGATGGCAGACAGCGGAGCCACAGCCCCAAGCGTATAGCAGCCGATATCCCCGAGAACGGTGCATTTATTCTTATTCAGTGTATAGAACAAACCTCTGTGCGGGCAGCCTGCACACATTACCGGCGGACGCATCGGAATGGTATCCTCTACGGCATTGCCGGAAGGGATCTCTTTACCGAAAGCCTTGCGCAGCATATTCTGGGAGAATTCCCCCTCCATCGGCAGGATATCCTTGCCGGAAACGGTAAGCCCCAGAGCCTTGCAGTGATTCTCGATGATCGGATCCAGCTCTTCCACAACGACCAGCTTCTCTACTTTGGAAGCAAAGTCCCGGATCATCTTTTCCGGCAGCGGATTGACCATACCGAGCTTCAGTACGGATACACTGTCACCAAAGACTTCCTTAACATACTGATAGGATGTGGAATGTGTGATGATACCGATCCCGGTACCGCCCATCTCAACACGGTTGATCCCGGACGTCTCGGACCACTCGCGCAGCTTGCGGGTACGCTCCTCCACGAACGGATGACGGCGGATCGCATTGCCCGGCATCATAACGTACTTCGGGATATTCTTTTCATACGCCTTACGCTCCGGTACCACACGTTCGGACGTCTCGACCACCGACTGGCTGTGGGCCACACGCGTACACATCTTCATGATGACCGGCGTATCAAAATCCTCGGAGATCTGATAAGCGATCTTTGCAAACTCCAGCGCTTCTTTGGAATCGGACGGCTCCAGCATCGGCACCTTGGCCGCGATGGCATGATGCCGGGAATCCTGCTCATTCTGGGAAGAATGCATCCCCGCATCGTCCGCTACACAGATCACCACGCCGCCGTTGACGCCCGTATAGGACATCGTATAGAGCGGATCTGCCGCCACATTTAAACCGACATGTTTCATACCGCAGAACGAACGTCTGCCGGATAGGGATGCGCCAAAGGCTGCCTCCATCGCTACTTTTTCATTGGGTGCCCATTCGCAGTAGATCTCATCGTATTTCGCTGCTTCTTCGGTCACTTCGGTACTGGGTGTTCCGGGATAAGAGGAAACAAAACAGCAGCCTGCTTCATACAGACCACGGGCAAAGGCTTTGTTTCCCAACATCAGTTCCTTCATCTTCCTGCCTCTCCTTTGTCATTCTTGCGCCGGGAAGCAAAAAACACTCCCGGTATATTAACATTAAAAGTCTAGTTTATCACATTTCCGTCCTGCGGTAAATACGGGATTTTATACGCATAAACGAAATGGCTTACCGTTTCGTTTATGCGTTGCGCCGAGCACATGCCGCTTTAGCGGCTAAATTCCTTACGTGCGAGTGCGCATCCTGCCGGAGGCTTATACGCAATAACGGAAATGATTTCCGTTATTGCGTATAATAGTCCCGGATCTCTACCGCCCGCTCGATCTGCGTTCCGTTGACTTCGATCTCCTGTCTGCCATTGATCAGCCGGACGCGATCCCCGGATGCCAGTGTGTCCCTGCCGCCGATATTCCGCAGCCGGATGCGAAGATCCGCGTTGACAAACTCCGCATCGGTATCCTCCGTATCACCGCCAAAGGCATATATGTTCTTTCCGTGACCTTCCATCCTGACCATAGCGGTATCGATATGAAAATCCGTCTTCCCTTTCCAGGCTCCCACGGTGGCCGCGTGATCGGCCTGCAGATCCAGGCGCACATTCGAGTGACGGATCTCCACATCGGCCCGTGAACCAAATACTGTTCCCAAAGCCACCTGTGTATCGCCGCCCATCATACAGGTGACCGTTGCCCGGTCCACCGTCACCTTTGCCTCCTGCTCCAGACTTCCGGCAAAGACGGCTTTGGCCACATTGATGTCGCCCTTCATATCACAGTTCTGGATAAACAGCTCCACCGGCACCGAAACCGCCCCGATCCCCACACCGTAGCTGCCGTTCGTATCGATCAGATACCGTCCACTGTATATAAAGATCGCACCGCCTCCGCCGGAACCGATCCCCACACCCTTCTGGCCATTCATAATGATCCGGAGCATCCCGTCGTGATAAAATTCCAGCTTGCCATGTTTTTCTGTCCAGCTGTTGCCAATGCCGTAATAATCGCTTTCATCGACACGGATCTCCAGGTCTCCATCCCCTTCCAGACGTATCTCCGCGCCATCCGGTACCAGAATACCGCCGCCCTGCAGATGATTTTCACCCGCAAGCGCCAACACGACCGAACAATCCGCGGCGATGTCGATGCATGGGCGATTCTTGATATTTGAAAAAGATACATTTTCCAGCGTGATGCGTCCCTGATATCCACTGCGCACTTCCAGATGGATGTCCGTCTTTTTTCCGGGCGTGCCGACAATCGTGATATCGCGGTAGATCTTTTCTCCGCCTTCCACCAGGATCGTATTAAAACTGTCCTTTACCAGCCCGCTTAAGAGCACACGCCCGCTGCGCCCCGCCGTATATACCCTGTGTTCCGATCCGTCCTGCCGCTCTCTCTGGTAGCGCAGGATCTCCGACTTCGGCCGCCCGTCAATGCTCTGCCGCACCTCCGGATCGGGTCTTGCCGTATAATACCCCTGGATCAGATCCACACCCAGATGGATCACCGTCTGCAGCTCCTCCGTGGTCTCTACGCCTTCAGCGAGCGCCATAATCCCGTTCTCGTGGGAAAACTCCACGATCTCACGTACAAAATGCTGCTTCTGCGGGTTGTCCTGAATACCGGACAGAAGCGAGCGGTCAATCTTTACATACTGCGGCATATAACGCAGCAGATTGGCGATATTGGAATATCCCGTTCCGTAATCGTCTACCGCCGTATGGATCCCCAGTTCCTTATAGCGGATCTTCATCGCCTCCAGCGCAGCATCATCCAGTTCCGCTTCTTCCGTCAGTTCCACGACCGCCGTTGAGGAATGGAGCTTCAGTTCCCGGTCCACCTTTTCCTTGTCCGCCTCATCCAGCGTGGTTCCGGGAATGCTGTTGATGAACAGCCGTCTGCTTTCAAACTTCTCCGGATGTTCCTTCAGATAATTCAGCACATTCAGAAACGTCAGGCGTTCCACATCATCCAGGCGGTTCATCAGTCCCGCATAACGGATGATCTGCAGGGGCGAGATCTTTTTATCCGTCTTTGCCCGCATCAGCGCTTCATATGCATAGATCTCACCATCCTTTGCATTCACGATCGGCTGGAAGAAATAGTGGAAGAGATTCTCATCCAGCAGGCGCTCCACTTCTTTCATATCTTCACGCTCGGCTTCCGTCAGCTCCTCCACTTCCGTCTTGCGCCTTCGCTCCGGAACCGCCTCCTGCCGGTCACCGTTCTGTCTCTGCATTTTTGCGGTCTCCACACGCCGGATCACTTCCAGACCGCAGGCCACTGCGCGGATCCAGCACCGGTATGTCCGGTCGTATCCGAACAGCCCCTTTTTGTAACGGATCGCTGCATACCCAAAGCAGCCGGCCTCAAAAAACAACGGTGTAAACAGCCACGCTCTCGGATACTCGGCTTCCCTGTTCAGTTCCGGCAGCATCTCCTTCACAGAAAACGTCTCCTGCAGACTGACCTGACCGTCTGCTCCTTCGCCTCCGTAATGAATGGCATGCAGCATGACCGGCGTATATCCCGCCTGGAACAGACGGCTTTCGGTAATACCGCCCGGCATCAGCCACTGGTCATTCAGGCACAGGTCAAAACTCTCGATGGGCTGCAGCTGATAAATGTAGTAGTACACAATATGCAAAAAATCCGCAAACGTATTCTGCATCAGCAGATCTTCCGTCATTTCATTCGTTGCGGACATAAAACCGTCCGAGGACAGTTCACTCTGCCAGTGCTTTCTTCGTCCAGCGTATCTGTCCTGATGATATGCACAACCGCAGCTGCCGCCTATGAATATCTTCGGCACCACCTTCGGTACCTCCGCCTCCCCGTCCTTCAGCATCTTTTCCAGATACTTCACTGCCTGTATGCCCATTTCTGCCGAGGGAATCTCTACCGAAGACAGTGGCTGCGGGCTGGTCTTGCCTTCCAGTGTGGCATCAAAACCGGTCACCGCGATATCCTCCGGCACACGTACACCATGCTTTTCCATTTCCTCGCAAAAGCCGACTGCCATACAGTCATTGGCACACACGATCGCCTGCGGCATATGTTCCCGGTCTTTGAGCAGCTTCTCTGCACAGGCTTTTCCACTGGTATACCAGAAATCGCCGTAAAAGATCCTGTCTTCCCGAACGCTCAGACCATGGGCTTCCATCGCATCCCGGTACCCCCGCAAACGTTCCTGCGAATGCGGGTGCCATTCTTTGCCGGCAAGAAATGCGATATCCTCGTAGTGATGCTCTTCGATCAGGTGTTTTACCATCTTCCCGATCCCGGCAGCACCGTCGGTCCACACGGTCGGAAAATACTTACTCCCGATATCAATACAGATCGTCGGACCATGGAACACTTCCTTTATGCGTTCCTCAATCTTTCCCGCCACCCCGGGTGTCTGTACCGTATCTGTCAGCAGGATCGCACCATCAAATTTTTCCTGATTGATCAGGCGGAAAATATTGGAATCGCTCTGTTCTCTGGCTGCGGTACTCTGATACATCCGGATCATGGAAAAAAAACACACGTCAAAATCCGCCTGCTGTGCCTGCTGTATAACTCCTTCGATGAAGTGGGTCTGATGATCGATTTCGGGTTGCCCCAGCATCACTGCGATTCTTTTGCGCATAAATTATACCCTCATATAGTTTATGTGTTATAATGCTGCCTATGAACAAGAACGATCGAATATTCCAAAATGCATTGTCCAACTTTACTTTTGATCTGGCCAGCCGCGGCGCTATCCGCCATCTGGCCGATCTGGGCTACTCTGCCGCCGAGATCCGCGAACTTCTCGACTTTCCCACCCCTCTCCCGCAGATTGAAGAAGAGCTGCGCGCCTATCAGGCAGAAAAAGAGGCTGCCGAAACTTCCGGCATCACCTACGAGTACGTCCGTGAGACGGATGCATACGGAAGGACTTCACTGCGGCGCATCGCGGTCAAACATGAGGAGTAGCGCCCTCCTGCCTTCTTCCGGGCCGGCTCAGAACCGCCCCGCATTTCCGGACAGATACTCCGTATCTTTCTTTATGATCTTCAGAAATTTCGCCACTTCCTTCCAGGCTTCCTCCGCTTCCGGGAACAGATGAAATCCCATCTGGAAGATGTGGAACATTCCCGGATACACATGCTTCTTGACAGGTACGCCGGCCTCCTTCGCTTTTGCAGCCACTTCCAGCGTATCGTCCAGCAGCATCTCCCGCTCGCCCACCTGCATCAGCATCGGCGGAAATCCATGGTAATCTCCGTTGATCGGAGAAATGTACGGATCCATTGGGTCATGCTCGGCATAGTAGCCTTCCTTGTAGACCAGTGTATCTCTGGAGCCGCCGAAGATCGGGTCGGTATCAAAATTCTCCTGATACGAATCGCCGCTCTTAGTCAGATCCGTCCAGGCCGACATCGTAACAATCCCGCCCGGTAACGGCAGTCCGTAATCCTTCAAATACAACGTCAGCGCCAGCGCCAGTCCGCCGCCTGCAGAATCGCCGGCCAGGATGATATGCTCCGGCAGATAATCCTGCTCCAGCAGCCATTTGTAGGCTTCCTGCGCATCTTCCAGAGCCGCCGGATACGGATCTTCCGGTGCGGTACGGTAATCGATGCTCAGCACATCCATCCCCCCGCCGCATTCGGAATACCAGACCGCCGCATCCCGGTAGGTATTGTGAAATCCGTTATAGTATCCTCCGCCATGCAACTGCAGGATCACAAAACGTTCTTCCGGCGGCGTGCTCTGTCCGCTTGGCTTAAGGATCTCCATTGGAAAATGCTCCGTTTCGATCCCGGTATTCACATACCCGTCCGGGCATTTCCACTCTTTTTCGTGCTCGTTGCGCCTGGCCTGCAGTTCACCGTTCTGCGACATATGTCCCAGCACCGGCAGGTGATTGGCTACTTCCACGACTTTACGTGCTGTTCTTCCCCGAATACTTACCTGCGCAGCATCCGCTTTTGCCGCCTCTTTTTTTTCCGCGCGCCCGGCTTTCACCGTCTCGATCTTCTCTGCCTGCTGCTGCCGAAACGCCTCCCATTTCTCCGCGCGAACCGCAATGGCCGACTTCAGGCGTTCCATAAACGCATTTCTGGCCAGTTCCGGCTGCGGATGGTTTGCTTCCATATGCTCCCCCGTCAGTTTCATATCCTGTTTCAAATATGGAACCTCCGTCCGAGCTCACGCTTCATCGCCTTCTCACCAAAGGTAATGGTTGCCAGCAGATAAATGCCCGTCACCGCCACACAGATCACCGGCAGGACCAGATTGCTGATCACCTTGATAAAGTACAGTCCCAGGATTCCCACACTGCACACGCCCATCAGGATCAGCAGCAGGCTGTAGCTGAACCACCTGCTGCGGTTGAGCATCATCAGGATAAATACGATTCCGTCTCCGAGCAGTATGGCGCCGGGGATCGCCCACTGCAATGCCCATCCGTAGTTTCCGGTAAATTTGTCGATCTCATACAATACCACCATGGTAAAGAGGATCTGCAGCCCCACCTTAAGCGCAAACCCGGAATCGTTCCGGATCCAGACCAGCAGGAAGAGATATCCGTAGGCCAGCGCCACCCCGGTGATCGCCGCCCAGCAGAAACCCGGTGTGGTCAGATGATTGATCAGGATCAGCAGCGCCTCGACGATCACAAAAACAAACAGTACCAAACGAAGGGCAAAACGCAGCCATTTATGCCGTCTTTGCGCATTGGGATACGGAGCGCCTTCCCCGAACTTGTCCTTTGCGCGCTTCTCCTCTGCCGGCTCCAGTTCCTCGACCACACAGTGGCACAGGGGGCAGGTATCGGTACGGTTATATAAGATCACTTTACACTGTGGACACTTGTTCATGTTTCTTTTTCCGTTTGCCTTTCACCGGCTGCTCCGCCGGTTGTTCTGCCGTTTGTTCTTCCGTATATTCATTCGTTTCTACCGCCACTTCCACACCGTCTGCCGTGATGGACTGGAAGAAACGCTTCTGGATCGACCTCTCCGCCAGACACGAGGTAAAGGTAACGATCAGTGTCCCATTGTAGGAACAGATCGCACCTTTCATATTCTGGCCCTTGGACATCGCGAGCATCGCATAAAAATGCTCCACATACTTCTGATACGGTTCCCGCAGTTCCACATTTCCCACATTGGTCATCGTCGCCGTTGCCGTGTCCGCCGAGGAATTGTATACCTTACGGATCGCAATATTTTTGATAAAGATCGGGATCGGCCGCAGAAATTTGTTCTGCTCATTGGACACATTGTAGGACAGGATCGTTTCCAGATTCTCCTTCGTCGTCTGCTCCTTCAGCGTCGCGATCACAAAATCCAGCACTTCATCGCGGCTATAGTCTTCCTTCGTCGGCTGAAACTTTGCCGATACGATCACGAAGAAATTCTTCATCGTATGGGAATCATACAATTTCCGCAGATCCACCGGTACACAGCAGCTGATGGGCAGTTTGGACGGTGCTCCCTTCAGATACTCCTTATACATCGCATAGATAAAGTTTCCTACCAGATACTGGTTGATCGTCGCACCATGTGCCTTGGCCGCCGCCTTCAGTTCATCGATCTTAAAGTATCCATGCAGGACGGAAACCTCACCCTTCGGCAGCCTCTCGCCTTTTAAGACCACTGCCTTACGGGAACCATAAGCCCTGGAATGATCCGCACCCTTTTTGAAATTCTTCAGATAGCTGTCCTCCGGATCCAGAAAGATCCCCGTTGACAGCTTGTCTTTTTCCCCCGCCAGCTCCTCCGGATGTGCCAGCCGCAGATACTGATACACCAGCTCCTTCAAAAATACAAAGCCGCCGAAACCATCGGTCAGTGCATGAAAAACCTCCAGATTGATGCGGTTGCGATAATAGGTTACACGGAACATATACTGGTTATTCCGGCTCTTATTGATATACGCTCCAGGATAATCACTTTCTTCCTGTACCTCCGGAGCTTTGCGATCATTCTCTTCAAAGTAATACCAAAAAAAGCCCATTCGCAGACGCATACGAAAGGTTTCGAACTGCGACAGGACTTTTTCCTCTGCTTCCTGCAGCAGTTCTCTCCGAACCGGCTCCTTCAGCGTCGCGCAGATGCGATAGGTACTGCTCATGTCTTCTCCGGAGATGACCGGAAAAAGCAATGCCGTATTATCCAGTTTTGCCCAGCTGGGCTGCTTCTTTCTGCTTCCCATAATTGGTTATATTTTACAAGAAAACAGGAGTTTTTGCAATATATTGGGGGCAAATAGCAAAAACCGGCAGCCTGTTACGGTTGCCGGATATAACACATTAGCCTTCCCCTTATACATTTCCCGCATATCTCTTCTTGTTGATGTACTTCTCTTCCCATACCTGGTCTGTGATGTTGCTGTTTTCATCCATCGGACATCCGTAGCACAGATCATCCGCGATCTCCAGGATCACATCCTTCAGTTCCAGATCTGTTTTCCATTTCTCATCGATCGCCTCATAGCCGCAGAGCGCTCCGAGCAGATTTCCTGCCACTGCCCCGGTTGTATCACTGTCCCCTTTGTGATTGACCGCTGCGATGATGCCGGCCGAAAAATCATTGCGGTAACGCAGAGCGCAGTAAATGGCAATCCCCAATGTTTCCTCCGCTACCCAGCCCTCGCCGAGCTGGTGGATATTCGTCAGGTCATCACTGTCATTCCCGGCCAGACGCAACGCCAGGTTCATGATCTTCAACAACACATGCAGATGGTCGTCATCTTCATAGATCCGCGCAACTGTATCCCTTGCCTCAGCCACAATCTCCTCCAGGCTCATCTCCCGCGGCGGATATACGATACGATTGATAATGTGTACCAGTGCTGCCGCCGGCATATATCCCAGCGAATGGCAATGCGTGATCCTCGCCAGATCTCCAGCCGCTTTATCCAGTTCCCCCAGATGTTCCAGCCCTCCGTAATCCAGTGCCAGCGGAGCCACTCGCATGATTCCCCCGGCACCTTTTCGGTCATTCCGGTTCAGATAAATATCCCGATATCCATGTGTCCCCTGATATTTCAATTCTTCCAGCGCCGCGATACAGGTGGTTCCCGGCACCCTGCGTGCAAACAGTTCCGGCACATCCAGAAGCCAGCAGAGACGATCCTTTGTCTCCGGACTGCCGTACGGCAGCTCCTGTGTTTTATACCAGTCCATATAGGCATCAAACACATACGCCACCGGCGGTTCCTGTACGCCCTTCAAACACCGCATCGTATCTCCGACCAGAAGGCCGTTTGCCGTAAACAGACTCATCTGCGTGTCATCCGAAATCAGCGGTTTGCCTTTTCTCGGATCTGCCTGATAGGCAATGATACCCTTCTCCCCATATCGTTCTTTTATAACATTCTCCCGCAAAAACTCGATCGGATAGCCCAACGTATCGCCTACAGCTCCACCGATCATACAGCCGCGGATCTTGTCACGATATGGTTCACATCCTTTGTGTCTTTGTTCTACCATACTTGTCCCCCTTGTCTATATTATATTCCTGATCCTCCGGCGTGGCAAGGTCTATTCTGGTCAGAGATTCTATGTCATGTTCCAAAGAGATAAATACTCCCTTTCAAGGCAGATTATGGCTCAATCGGAAACTCATACCATCACTTCGCCCACCGGCATATTCATAATCCTCTATTCCTTCACTATATGCCTCCTGGGCTCTGAATATATTGAACGGTTCAACTTCATTAAATAATTTATCCATTCGTTCAATATTCTTATTTACCTCACCCGCATCAATTGTTACATTATTTTTTAATCTGTCTAATGCCAGATGATATCCGGTTAAAGATAACGAATTAAGCTCCTCAAAACTTTCATCATATAAATATAACGCCAATTTAAATGGGCCTGCATAGTCTCCCAAAACCTTATTATTCAGTTCTATTTCATCCATTAGAATTGATTTATAATTTGAGTCATTTAGCTCTATCTTATTAAGTGTACCGGATAGATGCTTTTTATATTCCTCTTCCAGTCTTTGATGATAGTCTTCTTCAACATCGTTAAACAATTCATCTTTTACGCCTTCAACTATATCCATAACCAATTGCTCTAAATCATGTCTTTTATACCTCCTTTCGTTTTCTCTCAACTTCCTTCAGATCATATTTCTCCGGATGCAAAAAATGATCCAGATACTCTTTTAGTTCCCCAATGATCCGTTCCTTCTCCCCCGGGCGTTTATATAAATGATCCGTGCCTTCGAATATCACTAACCTAAGTT
>JAGBMJ010000146.1 GCA_017634975.1 Lachnospiraceae bacterium
TGGCATCATACTCACCGGTGAGCAACGTCTGCAGACGGATCACATCCAGCTTGTTGATGAAATCGTCCAGTTCACTGCGCACCTCTTCGATCATGGAGGTATCATTCTCTTCATTGCCGATCTCGATCAGAGTCTGGATATCCTCAAAGGCCTGAGCCAGATGGTCACAGGTCTCTACGGTATCCTTCATATTCTTGGCATCCTTGGAACGCTTGTTGGCACGCTCCGGATCGCTCCAGAAATCCGGTGATGCCATCTCCATATCCAATTCTTCGATGCGCTTCTTCTTATTTTCGATGTCCAAGGAATCCCTTACTTCTTTTAAGGTATCCTTGTACTGCATCAATTCCAGTTTCATCTGGTCTAATTCAACCATGTCTGTTCCTCCATAATTCTTGTATATCCTATCCAAAAACGACTATTCCGGATACACCTATCCGGCCTGCGGCCACCACCTCATCAAGTATATCTCTTTGGTATAAAATACGGGTGATCCCGTCGTAGAAGGATACGACAAAATCACCCGCCGTTTTTTTCAGCTCTGTCAGTCTCTTCCCATGTGGCAGTTCTTATACTTCTTTCCGCTTCCGCAAGGACAGGGATCGTTCGGGTATACCTTTTCCGCTTCACGCATCTTCGGTTTCTTCTGTGCGGAGTCGTCCTTATTGGTACCGGTCACCTTCGCTACCTGCTCACGCTCCACCTTCTGCTCTACCTTGACATGGAACAGCAGGCGCACGGCATCCTCACGGATTGCCTGCTCCATCGCATTAAACATTTCAAAGGCACTGATCTTGAACTCGGAAAGCGGATCTTTCTGTCCCATACTGGACAGACCGGATGCTTTCTCGAGCTGATCCATATCATCGATGTGATTCATCCACTTCCGGTCGATCACACGAAGCAGGATCACACGCTCCACCTCACGGATCTGCTCCGGCTCCGGGAACTCGGCTTCTTTCATCTCATAAAGCTTCACAGCCTCTTCTTTCAGCTGCTGCATCAGCTCGTTCTTCTTTTTCTTACCGATACGCTCTTTGCTGACCGGCTCGATCGGTACGATCGGAAGCAGCAGATTGTTCAGTTCATTCAGATCCCAGTTATCGGAATTACTGTCCTCACCGATCACGGTATCTACCGCACCCTCTACGATATCGGTGATCATCTTGTAGACCACGTCACGCATGCTCTCGCCATCCAGCACGCGCTTACGCTCGCCGTAGATAACTTCACGCTGCTCGTTCATTACCTGGTCATACTGCAGCACGTTTTTACGTCTGGAGAAGTTATTATTCTCAATACGCTTCTGTGCACGCTCGATCGCATTGGAAAGCATCGCATGCTCGATCCTCTGGTTTTCCGGAATGCCAAGCGCATTAAAGGTATTGATCAGTCTCTCGGAACCGAACAGACGCATCAGATCATCTTCCAGAGAGATATAGAATACGGATTCACCCGGGTCACCCTGACGTCCGGCACGACCGCGCAGCTGGTTATCGATACGGCGGGATTCGTGACGCTCCGTACCAATGATAAGCAGACCGCCCAGCTCCAGCGATTTCTCATCCAGCTTGATATCCGTACCACGGCCGGCCATATTGGTTGCGATGGTTACCGCGCCGTGAATACCGGCATCCGCTACGATCTCTGCTTCCTGCTCATGATACTTCGCATTCAGCACGTTATGCTTGATGCCTTCCTTGGTCAGCATACGGCTGAGTTCCTCGGATGCATCGATATTGATGGTACCCACCAGGACCGGCTGCTCTTTTTCGTGCGCCTCTTTGATACGCTCCACGATCTCATGCAGTTTTTCCTTGCGTGTCTTGTATACACAGTCGTTCTGATCGATACGCTGTACCGGACGGTTGGTCGGGATCGTGATAACATCCATACCGTAGATATCACGGAATTCCTGTTCCTCTGTCAGTGCAGTACCGGTCATACCGGCTTTCTTTTCAAACTTGTTAAAGAAGTTCTGGAACGTGATCGTCGCCAGCGTCATAGACTCACGCTTGATCTTTACATGCTCCTTTGCTTCAATCGCCTGATGCAGACCGTCAGAAAAACGGCGTCCCGGCATCAGACGTCCTGTAAAGGAGTCTACGATGATGACCTGATCATTATCCACTACGTAATCCTGATCCTTAAACATCAGGTAGTTGGCACGCAGCGCCAGGATCATATTATGCTGGATCTCGCTATTTTCCGTATCCGCCAGGTTGTCGATATGGAAGAATTTCTCAACGCGTTCCACGCCTTTCGACGTAAGCGTTACGTTCTTGTCTTTTTCGTTCAGGACGAAATCACCGGTTTCTTCCTCTTCCTCTGTCTCGTTACCGAGCATGGAATCCATCACGGCATCCAGCTTGTAAACCATCTCTTCGTCCTTACCGCGCTTCATCTGCTTGGCCAGCACGTCGCAGATCTCATAAAGCTTGGTTGCCTTCCCGCTCTGACCGGAAATGATCAGCGGGGTACGTGCTTCATCGATCAGTACGGAGTCGACTTCATCGATGATGGCATAATGCAGACCGCGCAATACCAGCTGCTCTTTATAGATGACCATGTTGTCACGAAGATAGTCAAAACCAAGCTCGTTATTCGTAACATAGGTAATATCACAATTATAGGCGGCACGGCGTTCATCCGGCTTCATATCATTTAAGATCACGCCGACTTTCAAGCCCAGGAATTCGTGGATCTGTCCCATCCACTCCGCATCACGCTTTGCCAGGTAATCATTGACCGTAACGACACAAACGCCCTCTCCTGCCAATGCATTCAGATAGGCCGGCAGCGTGGAAACCAGTGTCTTACCTTCACCGGTACGCATCTCGGCGATACGTCCCTGATGCAGCACGATACCACCGATCAGCTGCACACGGAAATGCTCCATATTCAGCACACGCTTACCTGCTTCACGTACGGTTGCAAATGCTTCCGGAAGCAGACTGTCCAAGGACTCTCCGTCCTTATAACGCTTCTTGTATTCTTCGGTCTTAGCTTTCAGTTCTTCATCCGACAGTGCCTGCATCTGCGGGCGCAGGGATTCAATCTTGTCTACGATGGGTTTGATACGCTTCAGCTCTCTCTCGCTGTGGGTACCAAATACCTTATCGATCAATGATGCCATGGTATTTCAAACATCCTTTCTTTTTTCTGGGTCCGGGCATAATACGCCCATGACCATGCAAGGTACTATAATAGCAGAAAACTGCTCAAAAAGCAAATATTTCTGAAAGCCTTACCTAACGATTCTCTTTGAGCACCTTCTGGTAGATCTCATAGGTTTCCCGGTCAAAACATGAAAAGACGATCACCATTCCGTAATCCTTGTGCTGCGCGATCCATCCTGCCGCCACCGCCAGCGCAATGGTCGCTGCCTCTTCTTTCGGATACCCGTAGATCCCGGTAGAAATGGCCGGAAACGCAATACTGTGGATGCCGTGCTCCCTTGCCAGTTCCAGACTGTTCTGATAGCACGCTGCCAGCAGCTGCGCATCACTCTCTTTCCCATGATAGACCGGCCCTACCGTATGGATGATATGCTTTGCTTTCAGCCGGTATCCCTTGGTGATCTTGGCCTGGCCTGTCTTACAGCCGTGCAGTTCACGGCATTCCTCCAGCAATTCCTTCCCAGCAGCCCGGTGGATCGCACCGTCCACACCGCCGCCCCCCAGCAGACTGGAATTGGCAGCGTTTACGATACACTCGATATCCATCTTTGTGATATCGCCGATATCAAAGAGGATCTTGTTTTCCACCGGCACTGCCTTCTCTCCCACCAGCGTCCTGGCGATCATTTCCTTCGAAAACAGAAACATCTTCCCGAACGGATTGATCACGATCCCTTCTTCCTGCTTAAAGTCCTTCGCGCCCTTCAGCACATTCTCCATCGGGATCGTGACCGTCGTACTCTTCTGCCCCTTGTTCGCCTCTTCCAGGGAAGTAAATGCAACGTTCCAACGCTTGCCGTCCTCTCCCTGCATCTGCTGCAGGCGCAGATCCGGCAATCCGTTACTGTTTTGTCTGCCCGGGCGCATACTCTTCACCTCTGCTTCCGGCTGCATGACCGGGATCACCAGATCCGCGCCTTCCTCGATGCGTTTCCGAAATGCCTCTGCCACATTTTCCAGCGCCTGCACACCGCCTTTCTCATGCAAGGCTGCGATGGCATCTTCTATGATACGGTTTCCGCTCAATCGATCTTCCATACCTGATCTCCTCGTATACTACAGTTTCATTGTCTGAGGACAGGGTGACGGTTCTGTTGTCCTCAGACCTGAATTTACACTTAATAACGAAAATCATTCCGTTACTGAGTATAAGCCTCCGGCAGGATGCGCACAATACAACAAACCGGCCCCTGTAAAGAGCCGGTCTGCTAATGAATCCTTACAATCCTCAATACTTCATTGCTTCTTCTTCGCCGTTCAGCACGCGTAAGCCCCCCTGTGCCAGTGCAAGCAATTCATCCTCACCGGGATATACGGTCAAAGGCGCGATCCAGCTTACCTTGCGGGTAAACTCTGCAACCACCAGCTTGGAATATGCGATACCGCCGGTCAGGATGATCTGATCTACCTTGCCTTCCAATACCGCAGCCTGTGCCCCGATATTCTTGCTGATCTGATAGATGAAAGCGTTATATACTTCTTCCGCTTTCTTATCGCCTTCTTTGATCTTTTCCTCTACCACACGTGCATCATTGGTGCCGAGATAAGCATTGAAGCCGCCGTTGCCGACCAGCATCTTATAGATGGTCTTCTCATCGTACTTGCCGGAGAAGCACAGTTTTACCAGTGCCCCCGGAGGTACTGCGCCGGCACGCTCCGGTGAAAAAGCGCCATCGCCGTCCAATGCGTTGAACACGTCGATGATACGGCCGCCCTTGTGTGCGCCGACGGAAACACCGCCGCCCATATGTACCACGATCAGGTTCAGATCCTTGTAATCCTTACCGATCTCTTTTGCATAACGCTTTGCCACTGCCTTCTGGTTCAGAGCATGGAACACACTGGTACGCGGCAGTTCCGGTACACCGGAGTATCTTGCCAGCGGCTGCAGCTCGTCAACAACCACGGGGTCTACGATAAAGGACGGAATGTTTACGCTGTCCGCAATCTCTCTGGCCAGGATACCGCCCAGATTGGATGCGTGCTGCCCCTGCTTACCGATCTTCAGATCCTCCAGCAGCTCGTCGGATACCGGATAGGTACCGCCCGGGATCGGCTTGAGCATACCGCCGCGTCCTACCACAGCTGCCAGATCTTCCACCTTCACACCCTTGGATGCGATAAAATCCATAATGATCTTCTTACGGAAATCCTTCTGATCCACGATCGTCGCATACTGCGCGATCTCTTCCGTTGAATGTCTTAAGGTCTCTTCAAATAACAGTTCCTCATCCTCGAACACACCGATCTTGGTCGATGTGGATCCCGGATTGATGATCAATAACTTTGCCATGTTAAAGTCTCCTTTTTCCAATTGGTTCCGGCCCGTTCGTGCCGTCTTCTGTTCATACGCTCACTACTATATCACTTTTCCGAAGTTTTTCCAAGCCCCGAGAAAAAACGCATTTTTTACAAGTCCTGCAGTGTCTGATCCGCAGGAGTTTCGAAATTCTCCTGCTTAAAAAGAATGATCGCACGTTTGGTCATTGCGCCCTTACAATTCCAGCAATAATCCTCGCCGGAGCGCCTGCCTTTGCCGCAATACGGGCAGGACTCCACTCCGCAAATTCCCATAATGATCCCTTCTACGAGCAAAAACAGTACACCGCCACCTGCAACGAGCGGTTGTTTTGTGATCGCAAAACCTGCTATCACTACGCCAATCGTCATCACAAGTATTACCGCAGCAGTCGTTCTCTTTCTCTGATACCGGTCAAACTTTTTGACTACGGATTCCCTGTAAATCCTCCAGATCTCCTCCTTCGGGAGCAGCGGAAAGTGCGCCATCATTCCTTCCCGATCCAATCCCGCCATGCACATATCCTCTGCCGGCTTGGTATCATATACAACGCCCATTTCCGGCATCGGCTCCTGCTGCGCATCTTTATTGCGAATATATTTTCGCAGCGCTATGTAGGCCTGATGTCTTCCTGTGGCAGCAAACGCAAAGATCCCCAGATCAATTACCGCTGCAAACCCGAACATCAAAATCTTCATCGTATGCAGATCCGAATCCAAAAGAAAGGACACTACATGTCCTATAAAAACCGTAAGGATCAGCACCCCCAATAACTCTTGCGGCTGATACAACTTACCTACACCGTCTCCTTCCCAAAAATCATAATCGTCATATCTCATACCGCCGAATTTTCCCAGTCGAAAGAGTCTTACTTCGGCCCGCCCCTGCTCCGGCTGATACAACATGATCGTGGGATACTTCTTTTCGATCAAAATCCGGTATACCTTATGCAATCCAAAAAGGATCGGCAAAATAATACATGAAATCTTTGCTATTTCTATGAAATTTGATGACATAATCCCTCCCCCGCTTTCTCATCAGTTGCCTGTACAACGATTCTGCCTGTATCATACCGCAAAAGCCGGATGGTTTTCTACCAATCCGGCTTGAAATACATGCTACTGCAGGTTGCCTTTTCGGTTTTCTGAATGTATCACTGTCCCTTCCAATGCAGACGATGCAGTTCTCCGGCCTGCTCCATCCCGGCAAAGCCCTGCTGCCTCAGTGCCTCATAAAGGACGATACTGGCAGAATTGGCCAGATTCAGGGAGCGGATGGTCGGCAGCATCGGGATACGGATGCACTGCTCCTCGTGATCCACCAGGATCTCTTCCGGAATGCCGGCACTCTCCTTGCCGAACATAATATAGTCCTCCGGGCCGTACGCCACATCGGTATAGCAATACTTTGCCTTGGTGGTCGCGTACCAGATCTTTGCCCCGGGATTGCGCTCCAAAAAGTCTTCGTAATTGAGATACCGGGCATAGTCCAGCTGGTCCCAATAATCCATCCCGGCGCGTTTGACTGCCTGCTCGGTCAGCCGAAAACCCAGCGGTTCGATCAGATGCAGTTTGGTGCCGGTTGCCACACAGGTACGCCCGATAGCGCCGGTATTGTGCGGGATCTCGGGTTGATGTAATACGATATTCATGCCATCCCCTCTCTGTTTCGATAGTCTTATTTGCGTTCTGCTTGTAGAATGCTTGCGCCAGCAACATTTTCATTACGCGCGATAGATGATTTTCTTACGGTTTTACCGTTAGAAAATCTCTATGCGTAACGCAGTGAAGAAGTGCGCATCCGCCGGAGGCTTATAATAAACACAATCGTTTATTATAAAAACAGCCATTCACTGCATTGCTGCCGCAAATGGCTGTCAGTTCCTTACCGGTTAGATTTATGCATTCTGGAAATGCTCTGCAACGATCGCAGCCAATGCCAGCGAGTTCACCTTTACTTCGGTGGAATCGGAACGGCTGGTCAGGATGACCGGAGCCTTGGTACCGGTCATGATGTTACCATTCTTGCAGTCACACAGATGCGTCAAGGTCTTGTAAACCAGGTTACCTGCATGAATATCCGGGAACAGGATCACATCCGCATCGCCAACGATCTTGCGGCCTTCTGCACCCTTGTGCTTTGCAGCCTCACGATCGATCGCAAGATCCAGAGACAGCGGTCCGTCTACAACGCAGCCGGTGATCTGACCTTCTGCACACATCTTGGTCAGTTCGTCCGCTTCTACCGTCGCCGGCATCTTCGGGTTAACGACTTCGACAGCAGCCACCGGAGCCACCTTCGGTTCAGCGATACCGCAGGCATGTGCGATCTCTACGGTATTGTTGATGATCGCCTTCTTATCGTCCAGCGTCGGATACGGGATAAATGCCACATCGGTCAGGAACAGCAGCCCTTCGTGTCCTTTGATCTCGAATACGCATACGTGGGACAGTGTTTTGTCGGTACGCAGCCCCACTTCCTTATCCAGCACGCTCTTTAAGAAATTCTTGGTATCGATAATACCCTTCATATACATATCTGCCTTACCGTTGTGTACCAGCTCTACTGCCTTGTGTGCGGCTGCGATCATATCCGGCTCGTCAATGATCTCAAACTGGGACAGATCGATGTTCATCTCTTTTGCGATGGACTCCATCTTTGCCTTGTCACCGACCAGGATCGCATCTGCGATGCCTTTCTTCTTTGCTACATCTACCGCTTCCAGCACGGCACTGTCCTGCGCACAGGCTACGGAAACCTTCTTGGTGCTTACGGACGATACTTTTGACATCAGATCATCAAAACTCTTGCTCATTTTTTTCACTCCTTTATATTGTTTGCTTACCTGCGGCCTTCCCCTGTGCCGCTTATCCTCTTATGGGCGGAATGCCCCACTGATGCACTAGTTTATAACATCCACCATGGAAAAGCAAGTTTTTTCCGCATAGCTCAGCCACAGGGACGGTTCTCCGGCTCAGTTTCAGCCGGAGAACCGTCCCTAAGCTTGGTCGTCAGGCAAGGATCCGGTAATTACCGTCGCCTTTGGTCTGCACCGCTGTGGAGAACAATTCCTGTGCCACACGGATCAGGTATTCCGTATCTTTTGCCCCAGCGGTTTCATAAGAAGAATGCATCGCCAGCTGAGGCAGACCGATATCCACGGTATTGACCGGCACCTGCGCTCCGGAAATGTTACCAAGCGTAGAACCTCCGAGCATATCGGAGCGGTTATGAAACTCCTGTACCGGCACCTCCGTCATATGACACAGTTCCCGGAAGATCGCACCGGAAACCGCATCGGTGGTGTATTTCTGGTTGGCACTGTATTTGATCACGATACCTCCGTTCAGATACGGTCGATTGGTCGGATCCGCCTTTTCCGTATAATTGGGATGCACCGCATGCGCATTGTCCGCCGATACCATAAAGCCGCTGCGCACCAGACGATGGTAATCCTCCTCCGTTCCGCCTAATGCCGTATTGATACGGTGCAGCACATCGGAAAGGAAGGTCGATGCCGCCCCCTGTTTGGTGGTGCTTCCCACTTCTTCATTATCGTACACACAGTGCACGGCGATGCTCTTTCCTGTTTCTGCATTCAAAAAGCCCTGCAGGGATGCATAGGCACACTGCAGATCATCCAGCCGTCCGCTGGCGATAAACTCGTTGTTCAGCCCAAATCGCGTTCCTTTTTCCCGATTATACAGATACAACTCTGTCTCCAGGATCTGTTCCGGATCTGCATCGCACGCTTCCGCGATCAGCCGCAGGAAACCTCCCTTTGCATCTTCCCCGGCTTCCGCAAAGAGCGGCAGCATATCTTTCTGTACATTGATCTTAACGCCATCATTTGCCTCACGGTTCATATGGAT
Organism: Lachnospiraceae bacterium; assembly: GCA_017634975.1. Taxonomy (GTDB): domain Bacteria; phylum Bacillota; class Clostridia; order Lachnospirales; family Lachnospiraceae; genus NK4A136. The sequence continues at coordinate 9,351 of JAGBMJ010000146.1, forward strand.
CGCCAGCCGCGGGATGATCAGCAGATCCCGGTCAACACAGACCAGCCGGCTCTCAATACCTTCTCCGGTACGTACCAGTACCCTGCCTGCCACAGACAGCGGCCGGTCAAACCAGGACTCGCAGAGCATACCGCCGTACTTCTCGATATTCAGCTTTACATATTTTTGCTCCACCTCTAGTTCCGGGTGCGTTTTGATCCGGAACGTCGGCGAATCGCAATGGCTCGCCATGATCTGAAATCCGATCGGTTCTTTTTTCGGGATCCGGAACGCGATCAGGGCAGACCCGTTCCGCGTCACATAGTAAGTCTTTCCTTTCGCGAGTTTCCATGCATCCGTCTCCGAAAGCCGGATGGCCCCCTTCTCTTCCAGTTCCTTTCGCATATTATCGATCGCAAGAAAATTCACCGGACTGCGATCTAAGAATTCCAGTAATCCTTTGTTGTTATCCATTGATAATTCCCTTCTTATCCCCTCATCCGTCAGCGTGATTAATATCCTTCGCGTTTACGCTGTTCACGCAGTTCTTTGCGTTTCTGTCCGTTCTCCCACTCATACTGCTCCGCATCGTTTTCAATCAGCAGCGGCGGCACCTTTGCCGGCCGGTCATTATCCCCCATGCAGACCATCACAAAATAGGCGCGGTTGATCGGATGCCTGGTGCCGTCATTCGTCTCCACATAGGAATCCACACGCACCTCCAGAGATGTATTTCCCACATAGGTCACCTTGCCCACCAGTACCACCAAATCGTTTAAATATGCCCCCGATTTGAACTGCAGGTTATCCACGGCCACCGTTGTCGCATCCCTGCCGCAATGACGTTTCGCCGTGATCGCAGCAATCTCATCGATCCACGACAGCAGCTGTCCGCCAAACAGCCGGTTGATGCCGTTGATATGCTCATGCATCACAACATGAAACTGCTTGGTTATGGAATCGGATACCTTCTTCGGCTGCAAATCTCCGGTCCCGTTTTCGCTCATCTCTTATCTCCTTCTGCACCTGTCTTATGATCTCTTACGTTTTGTATATCTGTCACAGAGTCAGATTACCAGATAATCTCTGTCAATACAATAAGAAAAATTAAGACAGGTGACCGTTCTCACGGCAAGAGATTCACTGCCCGGTAACGGGAGACATTAAAGGTTCTCGGATCGATCATATCTTTCCACTGCGCAATGCTGTTCAGATAACGATCCCCGAAATCCGGCTCCTGTCGGATATACGGAACCAGCACCGGCGCGGCATCGGCGCTCAGACGGCTCAGATAGTAATTATCGATCCGCTCCTGCTTCACATTCACGGACGCGATGATATAGTCCGGATGTGCAAAAGACAGACCCAGATACAGGATCGTCGCCGCCGCCATACTGTAACGGAACAGCGGAAAATCTTTTTTGAAGATCTGCATCATCACGCCGGCAAACAATACCGCCAGCAGGAGCACCGTCCACAAGCCCAGTACCCGGGAGAAGGTAAGATTATAGGCCTGTACATACATGATCAGACGCATTGCACTGGAAGCGATCATAATATAAGTACATACCGACATGATCGTCAGGACCGCCTTCAGTCCCCTGCTCTCACGGACATATTTCAGACAGATGAGCACAATGGCCAGATTCAAAACGCCGACTGCCAGCAGCTGATAAAAACCTTCTTTCGCATATTCCGCATAGGTATACTCTTTCGGCAGCTGCAGTTTGCCCAGGAATAATCCGAAGATCTGTATTCCGGAAAAAATGATATAGACGAACGTCAGCAGGCTGGTAGCCGTGATCGCAGTCACCGGCTCCCCGGTCCGCTTATCTGTTACCTCTTCACAGATCGTATGTCTGCACAGACATACCAGCAAAGCATAGCTTCCGAAAAATACCGCCAGTGTTCTCCATAGCATCCCGGAAGATTCCGAAACATTCATATTATCAAAAAGGCTCTTCGTCAGCTGTTCAAAAAATATATCCGCGCTCGACAAAAGCAGTATTACCGCTACAAGAAACGGTATTGCGACCAGCACTCCCAGAAGAGCATTCCATGCCAGCATCTTCTTTTCCTTCGTTCCGTTTTTCATAGATGCTTTTCCGTCCCGGAACGGCTGCTTCAGTTCCTCCAGCGAACCGAATATGGTCGCCAGAATGCTCTCCAGATATTTTCCCGGCCCCCATTCGGCAGTATTATAGAATTGCCGTAACAGCAGGCTGATCATCAGCAGAAAGATCCCTGTTTTATTCATTACGATGATCCGCATATCATCCGTACAGAACGTAGATACTGCCAGCAGAAGCATTCCTGCTAGATAAAAACCGCTCCCCTTTTTAACCTCCATTTCCAGCCGGCGCATCGCTTCATAAAAGAACACTGCTGTTGCCGTAATAAAAGCAAAAAATGCGATCCCCGCATCGTTTTTGTACATGCAGATCGCATAGAATATGGCATACATAGCCGTTGCCGGCCCAAAGAACGAAAAATTCTCGCTCATCCGCTTGTTGGCTTCGGTATCCGTCTTGCCCATATATCTTGGTACAGTATAAGTAACCGAATTCGGCTGCGCGGAAAACATCTGTTTCCATGAATCATCTGCCGGCGTGGCATAAGATCCGTTTACCGGTTGCCGAAAGCCTTCTCCCATTCCATTCGTCTGTTCTTCATTCATCATCGTTTTCTCCTTTATTTCAGATACAGATCACTTGATGATATGAATGTACCCTGATCCGGGATCGATATGTCGGCTTTTCGTGTGAACTACACGCCGCATCGTGTGAATGAATAAAAAACAGTGGGCGATCAGTAGATGCCCCCGATACCGTTATCGTTGTCGATGGTGTTCATATTGTAGAGAACGAGTACATCCGTAATGTCGGGATGCTCATTGATGAATTTTGACGGGCCGCCCTTGTAGTAGCGGGTGTCAAAAACATAGACGGTATGATAATGGTTCAGAAGAAACGGTACAAAGCAGTTTGCATAACTATCCTTGACCACCGCAATAGCGCCATCCGAAACCGCATCATTCGTGATGGTGACCATCGGATGGATATTGTTTAAGAAATAGGAATACTGATCTTTCTGCGATAAGTATTCCGGATTGTATATGGTATCTGTCACCCCTTTGGTATCGGAATACTCTACCGTAAGTTTCCAATCCGGATTCGAATATGAAATGATCGTATCCGTTCCGAAATACGGATCGTTTAATTTGGAATAAATGGTTCCTCGGAAATCCTCGGATACCACTTCCGCTGCATAATCTGTTAAAGCCTCCGGTTCCAATCCGGCTGCCAGACAAAATTCCTGATAGCCCACATAAGCACCGTAAGTCGTCCAGTGATGATCGGTACAATAGTATAAACGTCTGGCCGCTGCATCCTCTCCGCCGGCCTGTAATGTCCACTGTGCATCTGCCTTTAAGAGATCCGCTACCTGGATCGTATGCATCTTCTCCGGCATCGCCGCATAGATCCGGTCGATCGTCTGCCTCTGTGTCGGCCGGTTACTTTCCGGAATCTTCTGCGCTGCTGCATCCGGCGAATTCTCCGGCAGTCTGTCCTCATAGATGCTTACCGCCGTCGGTACCAGCATCAGATAACACTGTGCATTTTCTACGTTCTGCGCCAGTTTGGCAAACTGCGTGATCTGTTTTTCCGTATTGACCGGCGCATCGTATACTTCGATCAGGGATCCGTCCTGTGCCAGGTACACGCCATTGATTTCTTTCCGCCCGCTCAAGCGCTCCGTCTCGGTCATGATACTCAAAAAACTGTCGCGCATCGGAAAATGATCGGCTGCATAGGTACCGATGCCGTCCGTAAATCTTCCGCTCTTAACATTTTCAAAAGTAAACTCCGGCGCCTTCGCCAGCGTCCGGTTCTCGCTCTCCGAAAACTCCTTTTTCGGCGTCACAAAGAAAGCTATGCCGAAGCACAGGATCATGGCACAGACCAGATAAACCACTACGCGGTCGGTAATGGTAATCTTTTCTTTTTCATTGTCAGTATGTTTTCGATCTTCCATTGCCCCTCATCCATCAGCTTCGCTGACAGCGTTCCCGCCTCCCGTCCCGGCCGGTGCGGAACGCACGCCGGCACGCCGCCCCCCGGGAGAAGCCAAGGTTTCTTTTAAAATCTAAAGTACAAAAACGGATTGTAGGTGTCGCGTACCAGACTGGCTACTGCGACCATGAACAGCGCGAGCATCAAAAGCGCGCCGCACGTGGCTGCCAGATTCTTCCGGTATACATCTGCCTTCTCCATTTTCTTCCGAAACCACGGATAGGTCGGAAATGCCAATACGATGGCAACCACCAAAAACGGCAGATAATTACCCGCATACCACAGCAGCTCCTGTCCGAACAGTGCATTGCCCGGCAGCCCGATCAGCTTGGGGAAATACCTCCCCATCTCTGCCATATCATCAAACGTGAATATTCCGAAACCGAATACCACGATCACGACGGCATACAGATGCTGAAAGAATTTTGGCAGCTTTGCCAGCCCCTTGCCCCAGACGTATTTTTCCAGAGTAAGCAGTATGCCGTGATAGAGTCCCCACAGTACAAAATTCCACGATGCCCCGTGCCACAACCCCGTCAGGAACCACACGGCGAACATATTGCGCAGGTGTTTTGCCACCCCCACACGATTGCCGCCCAGCGGGATATAAACATAATCGCGAAACCATGTCGACAGGGAAATGTGCCAGCGGTGCCAGAAATCCGTAATGGATGTAGCACTCAGCGGATAGATAAAATTTTCCGGAAAATGAAATCCCAGCATCCATCCCAGACCGATCGCCATATCACTGTAAGCGCTGAAATCATAATACAGCTGCAGGGTAAAGCAAAGAAGTCCAAGCCACGCCGTAGCAACCGAAATCCCGTCTGCCACACGGATCGTATCCCACAATGCACCGATCTGGTTGGCGATCAGCACTTTGCGCAGAAGCCCGAGCAGAAAACGTTTCATGCCGCGGACAAACCCGCTTTCATTCACGTCCCGCCTGTGCAGTTCTTCCTGCACGGTAGAAAACCGTACGATCGGTCCCGCGATCAGCTGCGGAAACATAGAGACATAGGTCAGATAGGACAGATAATTGCGTTCCACCTTGACCCGCCCTTTATAAACATCAATCGAATAGCTTACCGTCTGGAAGGTGTAAAAACTGATTCCTACCGGCAAAGCCACACCGGGCAGCGCCACCGACCATGGTGTCACGCGGTTAAAGAACCCCACTGCAAAATCCGCATATTTAAAATATGCCAATAAGGAAAAATTGATGATCAACGCGCCGGCCAGAAAGATGCGCTTACGCAGAAGTGTCGTTCCGTACTTTTCCTGCAGGATTCCGTCCAGATAATCCACAAAGGACGATAACAGCATCAGAAGGATATAGACCGGTTCGCCCCAGGCATAAAAGAGCAAACTGAAAACCAGCAGGACGAAATTTTTCGCCCTGCCGGGAAATAAATAGTATAGGATTAGGAAAGCCGGTAAAAAGAAAAACAAAAACGGCAGACTGCTGAATACCATATACCGCTACTCTCTCATTTTCCTGCCAGACCGTTCTGAATGATCGTCTCGATCCCGGCTGCATCCGGCGAGATCACCAGATACAGAACATCTCCCTGTTTCTTTACGGAAGCTGCCTTGATCATATCCGCCTGCTCCGGCAGATAGGAAAGCATCTCCGGAGAGGATAACTGTCCCAATACGTTGTTCAGCTTCTCTTCGATCGCGGGAACATTGGCTTCATCCGCAACCTTCAGGATGATCACCCGGTCCGCATGCACTTCGTTTCCTTCTGCAAAAATGTAGTCCGAAAGCATCGACTCATCGATACCGTAATTGTTCATCAGCCAGTCGGCATCTGCCTCATACATCTCCGGCAGTTCGTATGTCGTCTTTATCGTTTCGTAAATCTCGGTCGGCAGTAAAGCCGGTCCTGCAGCTTCCTCCGTCGGTGCCGGAGCTTCCGTAGCCGCTGCAGCTGCCGGAGTCGTATTCCCACCTGCCGGCAGATTCTGCTCTCCACATCCTGCCAGACACAGCATCATCGATGCCGCAGCCAGCCCACATACCAATACCATATTCTTTTTCATCGTTTTCTCCTCCCGTTTTGCCTAATGCAAAACTCTGTTTTTATTGCACCGCAGTCTCCTCTGCAGTATCTTCTGCCGGTTCCGTCTCTTCCGGAACCTCCTCTGCATTTTCTTCGTTCACGCTCTCCGGTTCTTCCTTACTTTCCGCGGCTTCTTTTTCGGATACCGCCTCTTCTGTCGGTTCCGGAGCCACCAGGATCTCATCCATTCCCGGCGTCTCAAATCCCAGCTGATCAGCGGCATACCGGATCAGCATCTGCGTCCACACCTCATACGCTGCCGCTGTCTCATGCACAAAGCCGTCGCTGCAGTATTGTGCTGCCAGATTGCCCTCCCCGTCAGAAAGCACGGTCGCCATATCGATATAGCCCCAGCCATTCTCTTCCGCCTTTGCCCGGATCGCCTCGTTAAACGCTGCCAGATTGGTATTGTTCAGTCCCCTGGTACCGGCATCCTTTAAAGTATACGTGGCACTGATGATCGTGATCTCAATATCCGGGGACAGCTCTTTGATCTTATCGATCAGCTGCGGATACAGTGAAATGGACTCGTCCATACCCAGGCTCACATCATTGATACCGAAAAACAAAAATGCTTTCTTTGCTTCCATCATCTGCAGGGATTCCCACACCGGATGCTGTTCTCCCTGATACAGGGGATGCACGCTCTTGTCACTCACCGGCCAGAACGCATTGTGCAGTGAAAAAGAACCTGCTGCCAAAAACTTCAGGCTCTTCAGAAATCCGTCCGAGCTCTTGGCTGCATAATTTCGGAATCCCAAAAGCACCGAATCTCCGGCAAAAACTGCCCCGTCATAATACGCCAGAATCTCCGCCATCTGTTCTTCCGTAAAGTTCATTTTTTTCAGTGCCGTCAGGTCATACGATCCTGCCGCTGCGGCATAAGCCGCCATATTCTCCGAAGCACTGTTTCCGGAAACGCCCTCTTCTGCCACAGCATCTTCCGATACCGATACCGGTTCCGGTGTCGGTTCCGGCTCCGGTTCGGTCGGGCCCACGTGAATCTCTCCCATATCACCGACCACATCAAAGCCCATCGCAGCCGGTGCCTGTTCCTCCAGACGGATCGCATCCGCACTCACGGAAACCTCTGCTACGTCTTCCTCTCCGGTTGTCAATCCCATAAATTCACAGGCACATAATCCGAATGCCGCCCCCACGGCCGCCAGAACGCCTTTCCATCTTCCGCTTCTCATCGTCCGATGTCTCCGCTCATCCCATATCTGTATGCCCCGCCGGGCTGTTTCAAACAATTTATTATACTATTTCGCAGGTAATAATTCAACTCCGATCAGCCCCCAAACAGCATCATGAGTACTCCGCAGATGACCGTACATACCACTTCGGCCCCGATCGCAAACAGCGAAGTATTGGGGACATTCCAGTTCAGATTCTTCCGCAGATGATCATGAAATGGATATCGGATCTTCTCAAGGATCACGATTTTCAATCTTCTCTTCAGGAATACCTTCAGTAACCCGATACCTCCGTCAAAAATAAAGACAAATGACATAAGCAGAAGCGCAAACGGATGCTTGCTCTGCATCGCAAGCATTCCCAAAAACAATCCGATCGGCCGGGAACCGCCATCTCCCATCAACTGGGAACTGGGAAACCAGTTAAAGAACAGGTAGCCGATCAATGCCCCTGCCAGTGCCAAAGCCATACCGCCGTATTCCTTCGGCATATCCGGAAAGATCAGGAAAAAGGCGATGCACTCTACGATCGTTACTCCTCCGCACAAACCATCCACACCATCGCTGCAGTTTGTCACATTCACGGAGCACCAGAGCATAACGATCGCCAGCGCCACATAAGCAACCGGATGCAGTGTCATATGCCACGAAAAGAAATAGACTTCCGTATCATTAAAAAATAGGTATACCGCCGTGACGGCGATCGCGATCACCAGGTCGATCTCCCCCTTGAGCAGATCTCTCCAGTGCACCTTGGCACGGTCATCCAGATACCCGGCCATCGTCATGGCAAACAACAGCCCCACATTGATCAGGAGCTGTTCATTGAGCCCCCAAAGCGCCCCGTAAACCGCGATCGTGACCACATACCATACCAGTGTAAACAGCAGCCCCACACCGGTAGTCTTACCTCTGGAGGCAGAGTTGACCTCCACGATCTTTCCATCCGGTGTCACCGCCGTCTTGCCACCATCCTTCGGCAAAAACGGAAGATTGAGTTTCAATACGATAAAAGATGCGACAAACGAGATCACTGCCATCAGGATCCCGGTAAAAACGATTTCCATAAGTATTTTTCTCCTATGATATTCGTACCATCCGGTATTTTCCGGACGCATACCTTATGCGACTATAACACTATGGTAAAGTTATGTCAATCTCAAGCCGTTGTTTGCAGTTTTTTTGTTTTTTATGTATTTTTATCAAAAAAACTTGAAAAATCCTTTTCTGTATTGTAGAATTTTCATAAATAGTATGTGTATTAAAGAAAGGAAGGTAGCGATATGGAAAGTAGCATTCTGGATGCACTCCAACAGGTATTGCCGATGCTCAAAGATATCATCGGTCAGGATTTTCAGCTGTCACTCTGTGACCGTACCACAGCCCTTGCGACCTGGCCCGCAGATAGTTTTTCACTGCCTTCTGTTGAACTGGGAAGAGAACTTGACCGTTCCATTCCCGGACACCGGAATATGATCGAAGTCATGGAAAGCGGCAGGCGAAACGAAAGCATACTCCCCAAACAGGTGCTGGGAGTTCCCGTCAAAGGTATCCTGACTCCGGTACGCGAAAACGGAAAAGTGGTAGGTCTTGTTGCCTGTGCCTACTCTCTCGAAAAAGATGTAAAGATACAGGAATCCGTTGAGGCACTGGATACAAGTCTGAACGCCTCCAAAGAAAGTCTGGATCAGATCTCCAAAGAAGCCGAAGAACTGGCTGAAAAGATCGAGGCGATCCGTCAGGCCACCGATCAGGTAAGAGCCGAAGTAAAAAAGGCTTTTGATATGATCCATACGATCGAAGGGAATGCATCCCGTTCCAATATCCTTGCGCTGAATGCTTCCATCGAAGCTGCCCGCAGCGGGACGGCCGGCAGGGGTTTTGCCGTTGTCGCATCCGAAATGGGCAAACTGGCACAGATGAGCGGTTCCTCCGCCAAGGCGATCAACGATTCCCTCAATGACATCATCACCGCTGTAGATAACGTAAAAAAAGCTGTGGATGAAGTAAACAATACTGCTTCCGTGCAGGCGACCGAGACCAAAAAGGTAACCGACTCCCTCCACGATATCACCAGATCGGTTTCTGAGATCACCGAATATTCCAAAAAGAAGTAACTATACTAACATCTCTGAAAAGTCCATAAGAAAAGGGGCGGATCACTCCGCCTCTTTTCTTATGCCATATTCATCTTTTCCATCAGAAATCCACCGATAGGATACAAAAAAGCCCCGGAAGCCTTATTTTGCAAGGTTTCCGGGGCTTTTTTGAGAGTGGGACCAACAGGGTTCGAACCTGTGACCTCCCGCACGTCAAGCGGACGCTCATCCCAGCTGAGCTATGATCCCAATGACGATCCGTAACGGATGTCAACGCAATTTATTTTATCGTATCTGCATCGGATGTGCAACCACTTTTTGTATATTCTATGCTGGTATCGCAAAAAACGATCCCCAAAAATCATAACGCCAGATTGGCAAAAAAAACTGCCTTCTTTTCCTTCTCCTGCCCGTAATTGATAAAGAACGCTTTCATCTCGGCATACTCTTCCGGGATCGATCCCAGCAGCTGATCCCGGTTCTGTTCATGCAAACCTCCGGCCTCTGCAAAGGCCCGGTACCATTCCTTCTCTTCCGGGTGCTTCTGAAGGAGCATCTGCCAGGCTTCCTCTCCTTCCGCACTTCCTTTAGTATGATCGGAAATATACTTCTGCAGCCTCTCCTTCAGCCCCTCCGCGATCCCTTCCGGATACATCAGACGCAACAAGCAGCGTTCTGCTTTTTCGCGTCGGCGTCCGCTCTCATAGGAACCCACATCCGAAGTGCCGTAATCTTCCTCCCCGCAGGGTACCTGTCCGGAATACCCCTCCTGATCGGACTGTTCCAAAAAGCGCAAAAGCCATGCATCCCACTGTCGGAACCACTCTGCACTTCCCACTGCCGCCAGATCCGTCAGATATACGATATCGTGTCTGGCCACTTCCGAAAGCAGCGCCGCCGCATCCTCAGTGCCGCCATCCGAAAAACGGATTTTCCGCAGCGCTTCGCAATCTTGAAACACACCTTTTCCGAGCTTCCCCCGGGGCATCGTCACTTCCCGCAGTCTGCGGCAGCCGGCGAATGCCCAGTCATCGATCTGCGCAAGCGTATTCGGCAGAGTGAGTATCTGCAGGCGGCGATTGCCCATAAGCGCCTTGCGCCCGATCGCGGTCACCGGAACAGATGCATCGTCGATCGTCACATAGGCAGGAACGGACAATTCCGGGATATTACCGTCCAGGCGGGTCATAGTCGTCGTTTTTTGATTGTTGGTCTCCTGCAGGTTGAAAAGCAACTCTGCGCCGGAAATGGATATTTTGATCTCGTTCATAACACCTCTATTTTACAGATCCAGCTTCAGGATCTCTTCCCGCAGGGCTCCGCTGCGCTCCGTGACCATCATGCCACTGGAAAGCCGCAGATATTCTTCACTGCCAAACAGCCCGATGAAACGGGAAGCCGTCTTGCTGACCGTCAGTCGCGTCAGCAGGATCATCATCTCATTGCCCTCCGCAAAGGCTTCTTCCGCAAATCCGAACAAAGCTTTCAGCTCGGCCTGCACCTGCCCGGTACTCTCCTGCAAAACCGTCAACGCCTGCGTATACAGAGCAGCTGCTGCCGCAAAACTTTCCTTCGCCTCCGATGCCATAGAACCGTTCATCGCGTGAAGGATCTCTTCCAGAAATGCCTCCGTGCGGATCTCCTGTCTGCGCTGCTGCTCAGACAATGCCCCACCGGCGGAAAGCTTCTTCCTTTGCTGTCTGCGGTGTTCCAGCGCTTTGTGTGCGATCCCGGTCAACGACTCCGTATCGGCACCGCCTTCTGCCTGTGCCTTCATCCCTTTCAATACCGGCTGCAGTGCCGTGAGCACATCCGCGCGGTCAAGTACCTCCTGCATATCCGTTTCTACGCGGTCTGCCAGCATACCGAGCAGGGAGATCCGCTCATCAAACCTGGCATTCTGCGCACGCCGGATCGCATTGGCATCGGCGTTCCCCTTTAAGATCTCCGCGATATGATAATCCCTCTTGTATTTCTCAAACAGCTCATAGTACGCCGCAAATTCCTTGACCACTTTTTCATTATGCAGATACTGCCCGATCAGTGCTTCGTCAATCTTGAGCTTTTCCTCTTCATATAACAGCAGGATCTCAGACAGATCTTCCCACCCCCTGGCCGTCACATAGCTGCGTCCTTTCGCGTTCAATTCCATCACATAGAAATGATCCTGCCGTATCTCGAGATACGAAGTGACTGCCGCGTGCAGCCTGCGTTCCCCGGCATAGCGCTGCCATGCCTTCAGATCCGGTTCCACTTCCAGCAGTTTCATACGATCCATGGTCACCACGTCAAACTCCCGCACCATACGGTTGTATTCCGGCGGGTTACCGGCTGTCACGATCACCCAGCCTTCCGGTACGGCATGCCGTCCGAACACCTTGTACTGCAAAAACTGCAGCATCGAGGGGAACAGGGTTTCCGAAACGCAGTTGATCTCGTCCAGAAAGAGAATGCCTTCCTTTAAACCGCTCCGTTCCATCGTATCATAGACGGACGCGATGATCTCACTCATCGTATATTCCGAAACGGAATATTCTTCCTCTCCATATGTCTTCCGTGTGATGAAGGGCAGCCCCAGTGCCGACTGTCTGGTATGATGGGTCATGGAATAACTCACCAGTGCGATCCCCATCTCCTGCGCGATCTGTTCCATGATCGCCGTCTTTCCGATCCCGGGTGCCCCCAGCAAAAAGATCGGACGCTGCCGCACGATCGGGATACGGTAGGTGCCGTAGTCGTCTTTCTTCAGATACAGTTGTACGGTGTTACGTATAAATTCTTTGGCTTGCGAAATGTTCATATTATTATTTCCTGTCTGTTTTATTTCTTATTCTGTTTTATTTCTTATTCTGTTTTATTTCTTATTCTGTTTTAACTTTCATCGGAAATCGCGAATGTTGTATCCGTTTTTTCCGTTTTCTCTTCGAGATCCTCTTCCTCCAGTACGACTTTCATGCTCCAGGGCGGAACCGGTCCGCGGGTACGGTCCTCGTTCAGAAAAGCAAAGATCACATCATAGGGTGGCTGCAGCGACGGATAGATCCCGAAACCGTCCGTAAAATAGATCAGCCCCTTCAGATTCTCAAACTCTCCCTGTTCCAGTAATTCCTCCACATAAGCAAAGACGGGCCGGAAATCCGTGCCGCCGAAGCCCCGCAGGGAAATGTCCGTAAGGTAGTGCTCCAGTTCTTCCCGGTTTGTGATCTTTCTATCACTCTGGATCTCGCTGTCGCACTGCACGATATGAATGTTGATCTTCTCAAAAAAACTCTCCCCTTCTTTGAGCATTTCAAAAGTCCTGCGCAGAAAGCCTTTCACGATCGCGCCGCTGCAGGATGCCGATGTGTCAATGGCGATCACAAATT
>JAGBMJ010000147.1 GCA_017634975.1 Lachnospiraceae bacterium
TCACCACCTCCTTACTCTGTCTTCGGGCGCCACATACATAGGATCCCCCGGCGCAACATCGTAGATCTCATAGTATTCGTCAAAACAGGAGACCACTGCATTTACCCGAACCCTGGACGGTGCATGCACATCGTGGCTCAGCTGGTCCTTGGCCGTAGTATCCAGCATCAGCGTCTTCCAGTACCTCGCATAGCTTTCCAGAACTTCTTTCTGTTCTTCCGGTCCGTCTGCGATCGCCAATACACACTGCACACCGCTGATATCCACCAGGTTTTCGCCAAGGGTCTTTTTGCCGCTCACGTGGGAGCTGAGCACGGTAAAGCCGTTATAGTACTCGATCGCTTTCTCCTGACGCTCCTTAAAGGCCTGAATGTCTGCTTCCGGCATCCTGCCCGGGTTATAGTTACCCTTTTCATCATAGTTCACACCATTATCGTCAAACGCATGGGATATCTCATGCCCGATGCAGGATCCGATCGCTCCCAGATTTACTGCCCGGTCCGCATTCACATCAAAGACCGGCTCCGTCAGGATCGCTGCCGTTATGATGACGTAATTTCCCAGCGGCACATAGCAGGCGTTCACGGTACTTGCGCTCATAGTATCAAACGGATCTTCTTCCGCTCCGTTTATGAATATATCCCGCGCCCATTCGATATCGCGCTGATTAAAGTTGTAAAACGTCTCAAGCATCGTATCACCGATCAGATCTGCATCCTTCGGATCCACGACATGAGCTTCACCGCAGCCGATATAAAACTGCATAGTATCCAGTTTCCGGCAGAGAATGTCCCTGCCCTCCTGCGTCATCCAGTCCGCGTTACCGATCAGATCATAATATTCACCGCGGATCTCTTCGCACATTTCCTGAATACAAGCCCGTTTTTCTTCATCAAAATATTTTTCCGCGTAAATCTCCGCCAGCTCTTTTTCCAGCATGGACCGGACATAGTATCTTGCAAGACGCTCTGTAGAAGCCTCCGGCTGCTCCGCCATATTGTATTTTTCGGGCAGGAAAGCATCGCTCTGGTCCATGATACTCATGGTAGTGCAATCCTTCCAGATCTGCAGATGCTCCTGATCCATCAGGGAAACCGTTGTCTTCAGCTGGTCACTGTCGTAGATCGCGTAATGCCTCTGCGAGCCCGTCGGAACCCCAAGACCACAGATGATCTTATCAAACCAAACATCTCCGGTGATCGCCCGTACTTCCTCTTCCGTATAGAGCCGGAAGCATTCCACATCTTCTTTATCCCCCGTGTATAAGGCCAGATCCGTATGTCCCGCGATCTCGAAAAACGCATACATAATATCATTGGCCCGCTGCTTTGCTTCGTCCTCGCTCATCCCGAACCGTTTGAAGCGCGCAACAAAACCGTCCCGGTAGACCGTCGCCCGGACATCGCTTTTTTTCATATCATCCAGATCCACGGGAAAAAAGCATCCTATATTGAATACTGTTTCATGCACATCATAAATATTCTCGGTTATACCGCATAAAAAAACCGGGAAGATCCCATAATGGTTGGCCAGATCTGCCCAGAGATCATACAGTTCTTCCATGGATGATACCGCATCGATCCGCGCCATAAGAGCATCGATCGTCTGCGTATCCTTTTCTTCCATCGCATCATCATTTTCGTAAAAATCGTATATCTTATGATACAGGTCATGGATCAGCTGCTCATTGCTGCCCGGGGCATATGCTTTGTCCGATGCCGCAATCTCATCAATGATGTCATTCAGCCGGTCCTTCACATCCTCGTCCAGATCATAAAGCGTTCCGACCACGTTCTTTCCGTCCAGATCAGTTTCCATCAGTTCCGCCGCATTGATGTAACCGTAGAAGTCATTCTTCGGCGTCAGGCTGTCGATATAGCCCTCCTCCGATACCTCGGCCGTTTGTACGGATGGTTCCGCCGTTTCTTCCCCGCAGGCTGCCAGTAACAGACAGCCTGCCAGAAGCAGCGGGATCACGCGTTGTTTCTTCATACTCTGTTTTCCTCCTTCTCCCCTCTATGTCAGCACAATAGTCAATCGGAACTCCTTATCATCGCAGGATACCTTTAGCATTCCGCCGTGTTTTTCCACGGTACGCCGGATATTATGCAGCCCAAAACCATGTCTGCTTTTGTCGCTTTTGGTGGTATATCTTCCTTCTCCGGACAGAAGTCTTGCGGCGTCTGTTTTTTCTGTCGTACTGTTTGCGATCGTGATCACTCTCTGCAACTCCGTTTTTCGAAATGAAATCCGGATATATCTCTGTGAATCCTCCGGTACCGACTGACAGGCGCGCATCGCATTATCCAATGCATTTGCAAACACCGCACAGATATCGATGGGTTTCCAGTTCAGCCCGCCGTCGATCACGCCGTTTACCGTAAGTACGATCCCCAGCCGTTCCAGTTCTCCGAGCTTGGAAGAGATCAGGGAATCGAGCATATCGTCTCCGGTGACGATCCGCGGAGACAACGCAGCCAGTTCCCCGTTCAGATCGCGGATATATTGCTCCGCTTCTTCATATTTCTTCTCCTGCATCAGCCCGGCCAGAAGCGTCAGGTTGTTGCGCATATCATGCCGGAATGCCCTGGTTTCTTCCTGCGACTCACGATACTGTCGGGATGCCGCCAGTTCCGCCTCCAGATAGCTCTCATTGTGGGCGCTCATCTCGATAAAATAAGCACTCTGCCGATTTTTGTAGATCATTACCGGCATCACGAGCAGCAAGAGAAGCAGCATCGCTTCCAAACCGGTGCGATACAGCTTCACCATCTCATTATTTTCGATATACATATATAATCCGAGAGAAAGCAGAATGATCGTTCCCATCGCGACCGTCAGAATGATATCACTGCCGCGAAAGAGCATCGCCGCACCGCGCCGTTCCGTAAGATAATAGAGCACTGCTCCGATCAGTATCACAACACCCACATAGATCAGATAAAATCCGATGCTTTCCCCTCTCTCGCGCATTCCGGCCTTTGCCGCCGCATCGCTGACTCCGGCCAGGGAAGCGCCGAGCATAACGATTTCCAGAGAATATACAGAGATCGCAACATCCGTACCGATGATAAAAAAAAGCCGTTTGGTGAATCCGCCCAGATCTGCTTTGATGTCCCACTGCAGCACGATCGCAGTACAAATAAAAAAAACAGGGATCAGGATCAGATTCCATCCCAGCTGTTTCTGCATCAGGATATCCAGAAAAGAAAGTACCACGACAACAGTAAAGATAATACCGAGACGTTTCCATGTCACCCGGATCCGGTCATCAAAAAAACCATGCAGAAAGATCCCGCATGCGAAAGCCAATGCCGTATATTCCACCCCGTCCTTGATCACGGATCCGACTTCCATCAGAAGGCCTCCTTATCCGCATATACGATCAGTGCTTCCCGAAATTCGTTTACTTTTGTTCTGCCTATCGGCAGTTCATCGCCCCCCAGCATCCGGATGTTTCGTCCCATGATGCCGATCACTTTGGAAAGGGAAACCAGAAAACTGCGATGGATACGGAAAAACCCATCCCCGCACAGTTTCTCTTCGTACTCATTCAGTTTTCCCCACACCTCATAATTTCCCGAAGCGGTATGAAGGATCATTTTCTGATTGAGTGCTTCAATGTATATGATCTCCGATAGCCGGATCTTTCGTTCCCCCTCACTGTCTTTGATCCACAGCGTTTTTTCATCGGCCTGTTTTTTCTGCACATGCTCGATGATCTCATAGACTTTTTCTTTTTCCGGCGGCTTGGTCAGATAGCGCAGAGCGTTGACCTCATATCCTTTGATGGCATACTCGACATGGGATGTCAGAAAAACAATGAACACTTCTGCGCTCGCATCCCGCAGCTTTCCTGCCACACTCAGTCCGTCGATCGCCGGCATCTCGATATCCAGAAAAACAAGATCGTATTTTTTCTGTTCGAAACGCCGCAGCAGTTCGTTGCCGTCCGTATACACATCCATCAGCACATCCAGACTTTTCACTGCATCTTCGATCATTGCTTTCAGTCTTTCTGCAAGTATCTTTTCATCATCGCATATCGCAATGCGCATGGTGACATTCCTCCTTAAACTGTCTGCTTTATCGATCTTCCTCTTCTCCCTGCGGCCTCAATTCCTTCATTTCCTTTTTCAGCTTTTGGCTTTTTGCGTACAATGCAAAAGAAATGCAGACCGCCGTGATCGCGATGACCAGACAGGGATAGAGAACCGGTCTCAAAAGCTCCGCATATTCATATGGATCAAAAATCCCATCGTGTGTCAGTTTAAAAGAGTAATACATCCAGTATCCCGTAGTGACCAGAGCTATGATCCACAGACAGATCCGGATCACAAACAGGATTGTTATCTTTGTCTTTGCTTTCATTCGACTCACACCTCATTCCAACATTATAACGAAAGCCTTTCATATTATCAAGAATCCGCAGATGAACGGATCAAAAATGCCACAAAAGGGCACCAAACCGCTATTCAACGTTATCGGCTCGCAGCCACGCAGCTTGTGCGTGGCTCGACGCTGAATAGTAACGTGTTTTCTTCCTTGGAGCGGTATCACAGATCTGTGAAAACTTGCAATACACACTAGAGTAGTGTATTATTTTGAAAGTAAATATGCAAAAAAGGGAACCACATATGACACAGGAACCAAAAGAACAGAATACTGCCAAAACCCAGCCCACGGCTTCCGGACCGGGGCGCTACGAATTTATGAGCGTCCTGCGGCTGCTCTCACTGATGGGCGTAGTGTATTACCATACGCTGGTGACACTGTACCTGCAGGGGATCCGGCAGAAGGATACCATCGAAGCGATGTATGCCAATGTGAATATGAACTTTCCTGCCATCGGTGTGGGACTGTTCCTGATGCTCTCCGGCGGCGGTCTGATGATGTCAAGCAAGAAGAAAGCCGACTTTTCCGTGAAGAACTTTTACAAGGGGAGATTTATGCGGATCCTGATCCCGTTCTATATCTCCTACATTTTGTATTCCATTTACCTGTTCCTGATCGGCTTTGAGTTTCCGGTCTATTTTGAGAGTCTGACCGGTGTGAAACCGTCACCGCTTTGCTTTATCTTTACACTGCTCGGTATGGACGGCTACCTTTCCATCTTTAATATTCCGACCTTCACCCTGATGCTGGGGGAGTGGTTCCTCGGGTGTCTCATCCCGATGTACATCGTATTCCCACTGCTGCGCAAGTGCATTATGAAAAACCGTAACCTCACACTGATCATCGCGACCATATACTACATCATCGCTCTGGCCACCTACAAGTATATGCCCTGGGCAGAGGTTCCTTCCTACAACAATTTCACGATCAAGATCTACGACTTCATCCTGGGCATGTTTCTGGTAGAGGTGATGGACCGCATCCCCAAATGGACCGCTGCGATCGGTGTGGCACTGCTGGGATTCTATCTGCTTTATCCGGCAAAACTCCCCATCGATATGACACCGTCCATCGTGATCCTGTCCGTGGGTACTTTCTTCATCTTTCTGGCTCTGGAAGGACTGTTTAAGAAAATGCCCCATTTTATGAAAGTGGTCAATGTGCTGTCTGCATACAGTTACACCTACTTTTTGTTCCACCATATCGTGATCGGACAGGCTTGTATCTATGCCAACAAACACGGAGATCTGTCTTCCAACAAAAACCTGCTCCTGCTGTTTCTGGCACAGATCCTGATCACTTCCGCGGTAGCGGTGCTGGTCAAGGTATTGTCGGATCTGGTGTATAAGGCAATGAAAAAAGCCCCCAAAAAAGTTTCCTAAAGAAGCCGACACACCTGCAAAAGAAACCTCAGATCTACTACTTTGATAACCAAACAGCCTGCCGGAGCTTTCCGACAGGCTGTTATTTTCATTACCGCTCAGCTACGCGCCATCTCAAGCATAGCCTCCAATTCCCGGATACGCGCATCTTTCTGTTCAAGCTGGTCTTTATCCCGTTTGATCTGCGCATCTTTTTCCTCGAGCTGTACCTTGTCACGCATAATCTCAGCATTTTGTGCTGCGATCAGTGCATCCTTATTTCTCAACTCCTCAAATATCATTTTGGTCGGCATACTCTCTTCCTCCCTTTCCCAATTCTTATCTCCATTTACTGCCTGCATCATTTCCCACACGGTTATTGTTCTTCGCCTCAGCTCCTCCGGAAGCTCCATAAACAGTTTTTCACTTGCATCCAAATCTGCTTCTTCCGCATTCTCCGCCATAATGCGATACCAAGGTGATACGCCGTGATGCGATATGACTATGATCTGCATGTCTGGATGTCCTGCTTTTCGGTATCGATACAAGCCATCTCCACGCTGTTCTTCCTCAAAACCGTGCTTTACGAAATAGGCCATCAACTCAACCGGCATCTTCTCTCGCAGAAATGTAAGGCTTGTATCCAGTATATCCGCCTCCGGAGCGTATTCTGCCAGATATTGATACGTATAACTCATCAAGTCAAAATAGGTACTGACATTCAGTGCTGCATCCGGGCCTTTCATCTCCCAAAGATTATAATGTCGGAATATCCTGCCCAATTCGTTTTCTATCGATACCGTACCTTCTTTACGGATCACCAGCAAGTCGATACGTCTCGGCAACGTGTTCAGGCTGACTTCTCTTTGAAACGTCAACTCATTCCGGTTTCTGTAAAAAATCGCCTCCGTAGCATCACAGTATGCCGGATGATACTGCAACCGTTCCTCTGTATTCATTTTTTTGTCCATATTTCCTCCTTTCGCATTTCAGCAGCCGGAGACCTTATGGACTTTTCCTGTCTCCCTGCCCTTTTCATTTAAAACTGTAATAAGCACGGGAGATCAAATGATTTTCAGAATGATTCAGATGTTCAGAAAATGTAATCTTTCCTTGCCTTCAAGAATAATATAACACAATCAGCTATGACGGTAAAGAAGTATTTTTTACCAGCTCTGTTTCTTACGGGCGTCAAGGTTACAATTCCGCGGCCAACCAGCCGCTGATTGTAACGGATTGCCGCCCTGCATTATTTGCTGCGCAAATGGCGACAATCCCGCAGTTCGGCTTCTTTGACACGCAGCCACGCAGCTGGTGCGTGGCTCGTGGCGGAATAGTAATCCCTACCAGAACAATTCAAATAAATGGGAATAATAAGTCAGATCGGAAAGGTCTGCCTCGGAAAGACGGCAGGCACTGTCCGTGCGATTGATATATACGATATAGCCGCCCTTTTTGGAATCCCGCAGGTGATAGATCACCATCACGCGGCATCCCTGCGCATCCATATAGGTGATCAGATCCGAATACAACTCTTTACTCAGGTCATAGATATTGATGACCGCGATCTGGTTGCTTCCGATCTGCGAAAGGATTTCTTTGCTGTGCAGATTGGGCATGGAAACCTTTGCTTCGCGCAGGTTGTCTCCCGCTGCGCCGCTGCATCGCTCCAGACCAAATGTGCTGTCGGTATCTTCGCCTTGAAATAAGTATACCGCATCCAGATCAAACAGCCCCATCATCTGCTTAATGGAATCCTTTTCTGCAGATAAATTCCCCCGGCAGGCCTGTGTGATGCAATCCATAAGCAGGCGTGTCTTTTCGCTCTCTCCGGCCGCTCTGTGAGAAGCGGAAGACATCTTTTCATCTTCATGTACCGGTCCGTGAATCGCCGGTGTATAAAAGATATAACGATCCCGGCCTTTCATCTTTGCCAGATACAGCATCCGGTCCGCCAGATTAAACATTTCCTCATAACTCTCCGTATAATCCGGAAAGCGCGCTCCTCCCATGGAAACCGTCAGGTTCAGTTTATCACCGAAATTTTCGTACTTTTCACGCACGGCATCCCGCACCTCTCCAAGCACCAGACGCAGATCCGCTTCGGTCTGTACATTTTCCAGAACCAGCATAAACTCATCTCCGCCGATCCGGCCGACCGTTCCCCGTTTACCGATGACATCACGTATGATATGGGCCACATCAATGATCACCTCATCACCGCGCATATGCCCGAAGGTATCATTCACCATTTTAAAATGATCGATGTCCAGCAGGAAAAAATAGAAGGTTTTGCGAGGATACCGTCCCATCAGTTCCTGCGCATAATTCGTGATCCCCTGCTTATTCAGAAGCCCGGTCATCTTGTCATAAAAAGCCATCGTCCCCTGTATCTTCATAGACTGGATATCACTCAGCTCGATCTGTATCTCTTCGTCCGGTGTATCGGTCTTTGCCACATTGGCTGCGATCCAGTTGAGGCTCCCGGCCTCCGTACGGATCCGGAAACAGGTCAGGCACTGCCGTCCGGGATCAATGGCAAACACAGCATTCCGAAGCTGCATCATATCCTGCGGAGGCACCACTTCATCCAGACCGCGTATCCCGCTGCGACCGATATATTGCATAAAATCGGGATTGCATTCCTTGATATTGAGTTCTTTATCGGTCAGGATCAAAAATTTTTTAAAATGCTCCATACAGCCTCCCCGGATATACGATACTTATACAATATCATTGAGATGTCGTATCTTCTGTTTCCTCGGTGTCGCAATGATCACCTGATCGCCCTGCCGGATCGTGGTATTCCCGGAAGGTACGATCAGTTCCCCATCGCGGAAGATCGCTGCGATCAGCACATTCTTTTTCAGTTTGAAAGACGGTTCCTTAAATGCGATATCGAGCAGTTTAAAATCGGATCCGGCCTTCAGCTCTTTGATCTCGGCATGCCCTTCCGCGACCATGTAAAACTTGCCGATCGCCTGCTCTGCTTCATCTCCGTCATGATACCGGATAAACCGCATCGCCCGCAGAGACGTGGATTCCACCGGAGATACGGTAATATCGATATTCACCTTATGCAGCAGGCGCAGATGCTCGGTCACTTCCACATAGGTAAGTACGCTCGGAATACGGCAGGACCAGGAATACATACTGATGACCAGATTGGTTTCATCACTGTTCGTCAGGGAAACCACCATATCCATATCGGTGATACGCTCTTCCTTCAGGATCTCCAGCAGCTCCCCTTCCCCGGTACACAGCACTTTGCACTTGGGAAAACGATCCATCAGTTCACGGCAGCGGTCGGCATCTTCTTCCAGCACCGTTACCTGATAGCTGTCCTTTTCCATCAGGCCCAGCAGGTATTCACTGATGGTATTGCCGCCTATGATCATGACCTTTTTGACTTTTTTTCTATGGATCCCCAAAGACTCCAGCGTATGTGACAACTCCTTTTCCGAAATGATCAGCGTCAGATTGTCATTGGCTTCCACCACAAAATTTCCATCCGGGATCGTCAGCCTGCCACCACGCAGTACCGCGACCACCAGCATATTCAGGTGGTTGGTCTTTTTGATGTCGTTCAGGCTGCGCCCGCACAGGGGAGAATCCTCCAGCAGATTCAGATCCATCAGATGGATACCGTTTCTCCAGGAACCCACCAGTTTGGTATTGCCGGGCATACCGATATTCTGATAGATCTCTTCCGCCACATCTTCTCTGGGCGTAAAGATCATATCGATCCGGTACTCTCTCTTGAGGGCTTCTCTTTCCTTTACAAAATCCGGCATCGTGATCCTTGCGGACGCATAGCGCGTTCCGAGGTTTTTTGCCTGCATGCAGCTTAAGAGATTGATCTCGTCTACCGGTGTGAGTGCTACGATCGCATCCGCAGTAGCCGCGCCTGCAGCGAGCAGAGTTTCACGTGAAGCACCACTGCCCGCGATCCCGTTTACGCTGAATCGGTCCGTCACCTCATCGACCAGCTTTTTATCCTTGTCGATCACTACGATATCATAATCTTCCGAAGCGAGGGACTGGATCAGTAAATGCCCGGTCCGTCCTAATCCTACAACAATAATCTTCATTTTCCGTCTCCCGATTTATAACTCATACGCTTTGCCTTATGTTTTTCCAAAGCGAAATATACGCGTCGGACCGACAAGCCCTGCACCAGAACCGTAAAGAATATGGTCACAAACGCCACATTCAGAAAGATCTCGTAAACCGGCTGGGGCAGATATTCCTGTGTCTCCAGTGCCAGCGCCAGAGAAAGACCGCCCTTCAGTGCCGACCATGTCATCAATGCCACAAACTCCGGCAGATCATAATTTCCGGGAATGTTGTGCCCCGTGAGGATCGTACTGATCGTCACGCCACCGGCTCTGGACAGGATAAGCGCCGCCAGCGTCACCGGCACAAGGATTACCACATAAGGGCTTAAGGTGGTGCCAAGTACTACAAAGCCGATCATTACAAATAACGCGGCATTCAGGATTCCTTCCAGGATCTCCCAGAAATTGGCGTAAAAATGATGCGGATCGACCACCGGCAATACACGGCGGATCTTGTCCATCTGATAGGAGAAGAAGAAACCGCAGATCACGGAGGCCAGCACTCCCGAAAATCCCAGATGCTCACAGATCAGATATACCAGAAAAACATTCAGGAACGCAACCAGGATATTACGGATCGGATCCCTGGAAATCCTGATCAGCTGAAACATCAGAAAGGATACGATCAGAGCCACTGCCGCCGCACCAAAGATCTCTTTTACCAGAAGGACCACGACATTGCTGTCGCCGCTGTGCGTGATCAGGGAGCGTACAAAAATAAACAGCGTAACACCGATGCCGTCGTTAAACAGGGATTCGTTCTCAATGACCGAACACACATTTTTGGACAGGCCGATCTTGTTCAGGATGCCGGTCGCGGCGATCGGATCGGTGGGAGACACCACGCAGCCAAGCAGCACACAAGTCCAGAAATCCAGCGGAAGCGCAAAAGCCATCGCCGCCAGATACAAAAGACCGCCATACAAAAACGAAGCGATCAGCGTCGTCAAAAACGCCAGCAGACAGATCGGGCGCAGGTTGGTCTTGAATTTTCCCATATTGACTTTGCTGGCGCCCGCAAAAAGCATAAAGCACAGCATGCCATCCATCAGATACTCCCGGAAGTCAAAATGTCCCAGACTGCCGATCAGTTCGTGCAGCGGCTCCGCCGGGAAAATATAGCGCAGCAACAACAAAAAGAAGGATAATACGGACGAAAAAAAGATCAATGCAATGTCGCTCTGCATGTGGAACACTTTTTCATTAACGGTTCCGATGATCACTATGTACGCCAAAATAATAATAATAAAAATTTGTATACTCATAATAACATATATTATATCATATAGTGAAAATTTAACAAGATAAAGCGCATCCGGTGATGGTACCGGAAGGCCTCCCAAAGAATGTTACTGTTCAGAACGTTACTGTTCACAGCCCTTCGTGCTGTGAACAGTAACCAAAGCACAGATTTTTATTCCAGCATACGATACCGCGTCAGGATTTCGTCCGAAGGCCTGTAATCCTTCAGCAGTTCATCCGCTTCTTCGATCAGTTCGTCGTAACTTTTCAGAGGTACCTTGTATAATATATAGTTCACATGATCCGAAGCAAGCTCATACAGGATCAGCTGTCCGTCTTTTTCATCGTATCCGTAATAGGACGGGATACGGGAAATACACTCAAAATCCTCATTCAACAGATAGGAATACCGGCTGCTGGTGATCAGCACATAATAGGGCATCCCCTTTAACCTCTCTAAGCCATAAATCTCCGCATGAATATCATAGATCTTCTGTACCGGCTCCTTTGTGCCGGCCTCATAGATCCCTATTGTATGATTCGATTCCACGCGCACGATGTATTGCCCGTCATCCGAAAGGGCTTCCTGCCCTGTTTCGATCATATGCATATGGTGATCGGTAAATTCATCCCTGGTCAGAACCCCGCATTCATCACCTTTATCGTGTTCTTCCCACTGATAGCAGGCCATATAATCACCATCCGTAAACTGCATATACAGCTTATCGTCATAAACAACCGCACAATTCAGTTTTACATCCGGAGCATCGGTATAAAAGGATTCCCCGGGTTGTAAAAGAATTCTTTCTTCCGGATAATAGATGGAAATCGAAGCATTCTCCAAAATGATCCATACGGATCCGTCCTCGCGCTCACTAACCCCCATGATATAATGCCCGCCGAGGTATTCCTGAAGATCCCGATAATCATCTATATCCCCCCAGAAATCCTCATCTTCCGGCAGCGGCAGCGGCTCCTGCGGAATAAAAATGTCATAATCATAAGGCATCAATGCTGCAGATAGAGCATATTCCGCTGCGGCTGTATAAGGGATGTCATCCTCTTCCTTCGATGCCGGCATAGAATTTCGGGCCGCATACAACGCATCCAGCCGCCGCCCCTCTTTCAGCAGAGTATCCGAAACGACAGCCATGGATTCCGCATATTTCACCTGCTGCTGCATATACTGTTCCTGCAGCTGTTCATGCTGTTCTTCGATCGTTTTCTTCTGCTCACTGATGCGCAGGGCAAACAGAGTACTCATAGCCGCATAACCCAAAACAACGGCTGCCGCGATGCCGCTGATCGCAGCGATCCGCCGTATCTTCTGCTCACGGTGCCGCTGCTTCAGTTCATCATAAGCCAGCCCGTACATGGGCGCCGCCATTCGCAGGACAGCATCCTCCAACAGCTTCTTCCGCGTCTTTTTATCCTCCGCACGCAGTTCCGCTGCCAGCGGTTCGACCTCCTGACGAACGATGACCGTCTCGCCTTTTTCATTTACTGTGGGAATTTCCCGATAACGGATACCTTCCGGAAAAGACTCTTCCGGCTCTCCTTCGATCAATACGGCAAGGATATGATCCAGGCCGTGCATTTTCTTGAATAATTCGATCTCTCTGGCACACCATTTCGACTCCGGCAGGCGTGGCGAGCAGATCACGATCAGATAATCCGCATTTGCCAGTGCCTGCTCGATCTGATCGGACAGACTATCCGACAGCGGCAGCTCATCCTGATCGCGGAATACCCGCTCGATCTTCCAGCGTTCCTTCGGGTATTTCTTACGCAGATTCCCCGGAAGGCGAAACGCCTCCAGCCGGCGATGCAGAGCGATCGCTGCTTCGCTGTCCTGCTCTGCATGCCGATAGGAGATAAATGCGTTGTAATGAATATCTTTGATCGCCAATAAAGTATTACCTTAACAGATTACAAAATCGCCAGTGTCTGTCTTGCGATCGCCAGCTCCTCATTGGTCGGTACCACCATCACGGTCACCTTGCTGTCCGGAGTGGATACGATCACTTCCTCACCGCGGAGCATGATCTTTTCTTCATCAATGTTCACACCCATAAACTTCAGGTATTCGCAGACACCCTTACGAACGCCCGTATCGTTCTCACCGATGCCTGCGGTAAAGGCGATCACATCCACGCCCTGCATAGCCACGGTATAGGAACCGATGTATTTTGCTACACGATAGCAATAGGTCTCCAGTGCCATCTTGGCCAGCGCGTTGCCTTCCTTGGATGCGGCAGTCAGATCACGGAAATCACTGGAGATACCGCCGGACAGACCGTATACACCGGATTTCTTGTTCAGTATCGTATTCATCTCTGCGCTGGATAAGCCTTCCTTCTCGCAGATGAAGTCCAGGATCGCCGGATCCAGGTCACCGCTGCGGGTACCCATGATCAGACCTTCCAGCGGGGTCAGACCCATGGAAGTATCTACACACTCGCCGTTCTTTACGGCAGAAATGCTCGCGCCATTTCCCAGATGGCAAACGATGATCTTCAGATCCTTGCGGTCTTTGCCCAGGATCTCCGCTGCACGGTTGGATACGAAATCGTGGCTGGTGCCATGGAAACCGTAACGACGGATCTTGTATTTCTCATAGTACTCATACGGAAGACCGTACATATAAGCCTTCTGCGGCATGGTCTGATGGAACGCGGTATCAAATACCGCTGCCTGCGGTACCCCCGGCATATTCTTTTCACAGGCCCGGATGCCGATCAGGTTCGCCGGATTGTGCAGCGGAGCCAGAGAGCTCAGATCTTCGATATCCTTGATCACGGAAGCATCGATCTTTACTGCGGTCTTAAACTTCTCACCGCCATGTACCACACGATGTCCTACCGCACCGATCTCGGAAAGGGACTTGATCACCCCATGCTCCGGATCGATCAGTGCCTCGATCACCAGACGTACTGCCTCGTTATGATCCTCCATCGGCTGTGTCTTAACCACTTTATCTTTGCCTGCCGGAGTGTGTGTAATGCAGCTGCCCTCCATACCGATACGTTCAACGATACCCTTCGCCAATACATTCTCCGTTTCGGAGTCGATCAGCTGATACTTCAAGGAAGAGCTGCCACAGTTGATTACCAAGATGTTCATTTTATTTTACCCCTTTCATTATAAGTCTTCAAAAAGTAAATTTGAGATGTCCTGTTCCGGAACATTCTCCAGATCCGCCTTTTTATCAGCGCTGCCTCTGATCTCTACATCTTCGATCTCCAGCGCCGTCACGTTCTTTAAGAACATACCCTTGCCGTTCATTTCCGGAAAATCATCCATCATGATCGGGCACTTGGAGATTCTCTCCTCTTCCGGCAGAAAACTTACCCTGACCCTTTTCAATGTCAGCCTGCCGATCGGTGCCTCCGGAAGACCATAGGCACAGACAAAGGAAGAATCCACACCGCTACATTCTACATCTTTTATCTTCAAATGTCCAATATAAGGTGTACGGTAATCCACCGGCTGCTCATTCTGATCCTGCACATACCCGCTGTGCCCGTCCGGATCACAATAGTAAAACATATTCACGGTCACCGGCATATGCACGTGGTCCATACGGATATCTTCAAAGGTCAGATCGGTAAGAACACTGCGATCGCCTCTGCCACGTCTGGTCTTGATCCGTACACCACGGTCGGTCTGCGAGAAAATGCATTGTTTTACAAATAAGCCGCTCACACCGCCGGCCACTTCGGAACCCACGGTTACGGAGCCATGTCCGCGCTCCAGACAGCAATTGCGGATCGTCACATTTCTGGTCTCCCGGTGATGGAAGCGTGCCATATACAGCTTGCCGCTCTTTATGGCAATACAGTCATCCCCTACCGAGATCTTTGTACCGAGCAGCAGCACGTCCACACAGCTTTCCGGATCGAAACCGTCCGTATTGGGCGAATCCGAAGGATTGGTGATCGTCAGGTTCATAAACGCTACATGATCGGAATAATACGGATGGATCGTCCATGTCGGCGAGTTCTGCACCGCCAGTCCCTGCATCCGCACATATTTGCTGTGTGCGATAAAGACGGTATTCGGACGCCACGCCGTACGCTTCACCTTGGGATTCACCCACCAGTCGCCGTTCTGCGCATTCCCATCGATCGTGCCCTCCCCAATGATATCCAGATTCTGCACATTGAGCGCCGTGATCAGGGAGGCAAAGCAGTCCAGCGGATTGCCTTCCCAGGACGCGATATTGTATTCCTCATCATTATGATACAGATTGCGCACCATACCGGGCAGGACAGGATAATGGCTGCGGTCGGTATCCCCGAGCAGGGTTGCCCCCTCATCCACCCAGAAGGTCATATTGCTCTTAAAAAACAGCGGTCCCGAATAATACGTTCCCTTCGGAAGCCATACTGTTCCGTTCTCCGGACACGCCAAGATCGCCGCCTGCAGAGCCGCCGTATCGTTATGCTCACCATCGCCCACTGCGCCAAAGCTGCGCACATCCAGCAGTATACTTTCCGGTTTGGTGCGGAAACGCTTCTTGAAGCGCCGCCCTACCGGTGCATTATCGCTTACGGTATCCATCCCGAGTTCATACTCGGTATCCGGCGTGAGTCCGTACAGCGTGATCACATTCTTTGTCGTCTCTTTCACCACGTTTCCGTTCAGCAGCAGCCGGCACGGTACTTCCGTCTCGTATATGCTTTTGTTGTTCCGCTCGATCGTTACACTGCGATTACAGATCGCTATGATTGAAAATTCCATTAGTTTCTCCTCAACATCTCTGTGTATGCCAGCAGGAACGGAGCTACACCTTTGGCTTCGTTCTCAACGACCGGCTCACTGAAGTAATAATCCAGAGAACCGTCCCTGTGATTCTTGCCGCCCAGCCCGGCAACAAGGCAGATCCCGGAAAGTTTCAGCTGTCCGTCGTCATCGCGGGACAGGTATTTTTCCACGATACCGTCAAACGCCTTCTCACCGATCTCCGCATAGCGCGGCGCCAGAAATCCCAGCCGCACGGCCTTGAGTATAGCATATGCGATCAGCGCGGTTCCGGAGGTTTCCAGATAATTGCCTTTGGCATCCGCCCGGTTCACCACCTGATAAAACATGCCGCTCACATCCTGATACGGCTTCAGCGCATCTGCCAGATTCTCCAGCAGGGTCTGCAGATAACGTTTCTCGTAGTACAGGGATTCGTCCGTCGCCTGAGCAGTCTCAACCAGTGCCAGCGAAAACCAGCCCAGCGCGCGCAGCCAGAAATTCGGACTGCAGCCGGTCACCGGATCGGCCCAGTACATCTCCCGGCTCTCATCATAACCATGATAATAGAGACCGGTCTTCGGATCCTTCATATATTTCTCCACGTTCTCAAACTGGTGGATCACGTCATTGCATTTTCCCATCTTGTTGAAACGGGTCTCATAGCGCATATAGAACGGCTCTGCCATGTATAGCCCGTCCAGCCACACCTGGTTCGGATAGATATCCTTATGCCAGAAACTGTTCTCCTTCGTACGGGGCATGGTATCCAGCTGCGTACGCACCAGATCCAGCGCTTTTTTGTACTTTTCATCGCCTGTCTTGTCATACAGAAGGAAGAGATTGCTGGCCGTATTGATGTTGTCTAGATTGTACTCCTTCACGTTATAGGTCTTGATCGTACCGTCTTCCTGTACAAAGAAATCAATGAATTCCTTTGCAAAATCAAAGTACTTCTGTTCTCCCGTGATCTCGTACAGCTGCAGGATCGCCGTGATCATACATCCGTCAATGTAATTCCATTTATTCGGTTTGTTCTCACGGATCATCTCCTTGTTCCACATCGGACGCTCTGCACTGGAATTCCTGAGCAGGTATGCGATGTAATCCTGGATCTGCTGTCTGGTTTCGTCTGTCATTGGACACCTCCCGGTTTCTTTCTGTATTTGTTGGTCAGTTCTTCGATCACCTGCCGCGACTGTTCCGCGGTTTCCGGTGATGTATTTTCCAGTGTTGCATGGATATACGGCTTTTTCGTTTCGGCAAATTCCACGATCTTTCGATAATCCATCTCGCCGAAACCGCAGCCCACGGCATTCATTTTGCCGTCTTCCAATACATAATCTTTCAGATGGATCATTGCGATCTCCGGTGCGAGCAGGTCCATCGCCTCTTCGATGACTTCTTCCCGGTGATCCAGATTGTCCGGATCCAGAAGATTCACGGGATCAAAGATGATCTGCAGATTTGGCGACGCGATGCGATCCAGTACTTCCCTGGCCCGTTTCGGGTTCCACACGATATGTTTATACACCGGTTCGATCGCCAGGATCACACCAAATCGTTCCGCATCCGCGATCACCGGACGCAGGTTGTGGATAAAGATCTCCAGTGCCTCCGCACTATGATTTGCCTCTTTGTCATAGTGATAATCTTCGTTCGGTGCACCGGTCTCGGTCCCCACCATGCCGCAGCCGGCCAAAGCCGCAAAGCGCAGATGCGCCGTATAACGATGCTGTATCTCCTTCAACTTCACCGGATCCGGGTGCGCCAGGTTCTGATAATTTCCCAGCACTGCCATATCCAGCTGTGCATCCGCAAAGACTTTTTTCAGCCACAGGGCATAGCCCGGTGTCAGCGCGTCTGTCTCCTTCGGAAGCCCGTCCGTCTTCCCCAGCGCAATGTGCACACAGGAAAACCCCTGCCGCCGCACGATCTGCAGTCGTTCTTCCAACGGACATTTTTTTGTGTCATGTAACCGTATCCCTATACGCATCTTTCCGTTCCCTCACTCAATGAAAGCGATTCTTATTTTTCTTCCGCTCTTCCCGCTTTTTCTTTGCATCTTCTGCCTGCTGCTGCAGCTCTTCCGCCGGAGTCTCATACTTTTTGAACAATCCGCTGTACAGCGCCGCCCGCAGATAGCCCGGCAGTGTGAAACAGAACACCGCCAGGATCGGAATCGAATTCCAGCCGCCGATCCAAAGCACCGCAAAAGGTACAAGAAAAAGCAGACCGTTTGCGATCGTACGCAGTGTAAAGATTCCGAAAACAGCCATGGAAAAAGCAGTCTTTAACGTTCCGCGGATCGTATTGTGATAACGGGACAATACCGGAAACACATACAGCATGATCAGATAAACCACGATCGCTGCAGCATAGAGCAATACCACCAGCACCTCGGAAAACTGTCCGGGTGTACTCTTCAGGATCAACCAGTCCATGACCAGAGCTGCCGTCACACCGATCATACCGATCCAGATAAAGATGCTCTGTCCGAGGTTCTGCTTAAATGCATGAAAAAAGGATCTCGCGATATACCCTTCTTCATTACGCACCATCTTGGTCAGTACATAGTGCATTGCCGTAAACGATGCTCCCGCGGTAATGACCGGGATACAACATACAATCGTCAGGAAATTCAGTATCATCAGATCCGCCAAGACGCTTAAGAAGCGCATAAACGGACTGTCCATCTGCAAAAAAGCAAATCCTCTTCCCTCTCCACTCATGCCAGACTCACCTGTAAGCTCTCCATATGATAGAAGATCCCTTTCTTTTCCATTAATTCGGTATAGCTGCCTTCCTCCACGATCTTACCTGCGGAAAGCACCGCGATACGATCCGCATTTTTTACCGTAGACAGACGATGCGCTACGATAAAGGTGGTGCGGTCTTTCTGCAGACTCTGCAGCGCTTCCTGGATCTCTTTTTCCGAGATCACATCCAGTGCAGAGGTTGCTTCATCCAAAAGGATCACCTGCGGATCACGGATGATGGCTCTTGCGATCGCGATACGCTGCCGCTGTCCGCCGGAAAGATTGGCACCATGCTCCTCCAGCATAGTATCCAGCCCCTGCGGCAGTTTACTCACCATATCCGCCAGATTAGCCGCCTTCACAGCTTTCTGCAGATGCTCCTCCGTCACGTCTTCCATACCGTATACTATATTATCACGAAGCGTACCGGTAAACAACAGCGGCATCTGCGGCACGACCGAAAGAAACCGCCGGTAAGTCTTTAAGTTGATCTCGCTGATATCCTTTCCATCCACCAGAAGCTGCCCTTCCTTCGGCAGCATAAAACCGATCAGAAGATTGAGCATCGTGGTCTTTCCGGAACCGGATCCGCCGACGATCGCTACCGTCTCGCCCGGTTTTACCCGCATACTCAGCTCCTTCAGCACATCTTCGTCCGTATCCGGATAGGAAAAACTCACGTTACGGAATTCATATTCCCCGGTCAGGGAGGTCAGTTCTTCCTTGCCTTCGTTGTGTTCCACATCATCGCAGGAGAGCACTTCTCCGACCGACTTGACGGATTCCAGACCTTTGGTCAGCACCGGCAGCAGATTGATCAGTGCCGTAAACTGATTTACCACCGTGGTAAAACCGGTCTGGTAAAACGTGATGTCGCCTACCTGTATCCTGCCTTTCAGCGCCAGATAACCGGTAAAGCCGAGGCACAATGCCTGGAAAACCTGAAAGACCACCCAGCCGACCGCACCGAAGTTGGCCTGTACCATATCCAGACGATAGCCTCTTTCCGCGGTCTCTTCCAGCTGTTTTGCCATACGCTCGCGTTCCACTTCCTCCAGCGCATGCGCTCTGGTCACGGGAACCATCTCCACCATTTCCATGACTTTTGCGGAAGTGTTTTCCATCTCCACACGAAATGCCCGGTTCTCGCGACTGATCTTTTTCCGAAATGCTACGATCGTCAGGGATGCGATCGGCGCTACCAGTACAAAGAACAGCAGGATCGTACGGTTCTTCGCCGCCGTGATCCCGACCATGATCACCATATTCATCGTAATGTTCATCATATTGATGAATAACTGCGAAGACAGGGTTTCAATTGCTTCCACATCACGGATGATCTTGGACTGCAGACGTCCGGACTGCGCCTGTGTATGATACGGGATCGACAGTTCCTGCAGTTTACGCACCAGAGCCCCGCGGAGCGCCGCTTCTGTCTGTCTGGTCACGCGTGCCCGGTATTTCATATACAGATAGTTGGCCGGCAAATGTATGGTCAGCAGACCGATCCAGATACCCACGTTCGCCATGATCGCGTACCTGGCCATCTCGCCTCCCGCCAATACGCCGTTGATCACGTTGGCGATCAGCAGTGAAGAAAACAGCGCCGGTGAATGCTTGATCAGAAAAAAGAAACAGCTGATCAGAAACTTATGGTACTGCCCCTTATAAAAACCGAGCAATACCTTCAGCGAATCGTTCGGATATTTCTTATAATACTTTACGAATCTCTGCTCCAGATCCTGTGAAGGTTTCTGTTCCGATTTCTTCAATCCCTGCATAATTCCTGCTGCTTTCCGCTTTTTATTCCCGGAAAGCCCCCTGAAAATATAAATTACTACTCGTGGTGCTTTGGGTCGTAATCGCGCAGCAAGTACACGTTTCGACTGTGAATAGTAACAAAAATAAACACATCTTTACATCAGTCTACCGTCTCATCCCGAAATGCCGCATCGATATTATCACGGATCTCTACCGGTTTACCGATCTGTCCCAGCGGCATATACGGATCCACAGCCGGTTTTGCGTCATCATCCACAGTTTTCGCATCCCGTCCCACCAGCAGATCCACATAAGGATGCCCCAGTTCCCGCAGACCGTCTGCGATAAACCCGGCGAATACCATGGCTCCCTGCATCACCAGATGCGTATTATCCTTCGGATATACATACAGCGCCCGGGATGCGAAATCTCCGATCGACGCAACATATTTCTCGGTAAGTGCCGTCATATCAATGCAGGGCACCTCTTCTTCCTTTGCCGTCTGACGCACCGCCTCCGGATAGTCCGTATGGCTTCCCGGCAGAAATGTTCCGTCCGTATCAAACAGTCGTCTGGCGATGGGGGTGAACAGGACAGGTCTCGCCTCGTGCTTTCTGGCCGCTTCAATGAACTTCTTCAGGTTATCCTTATAGTCCGTAAAAGCCTCCGCATAACGTTTGGGATCGGACGCCTTCTCGTCATTGTGTCCGAACTGGATAAACAGGAAATCCTCCTTCTGCAAATACGCGTCGATCTGCTCCAGTCTTCCCTCATCGATAAAGGACCTGGTACTCCGCCCGTTGATCGCAAAACTGCGCAACACCACTTCATCCTTCAGATAGAGCAGCAGTCCCTGCGACAGTCCCATCTGCGGGTATGTAGCAATCTTATTAAACGTAACCGTACTGTCCCCGGCATAAATGATACGTGCCATATTCGTCTCCTTACCGCGCTTTGATTGTAAGCGCTTTCAATCTGTATTATAGCAGTGTTTCCGCACCTTTGTCAATGACGTGGATTTGTCGTATTTTTAACCGAAATCTTGTTTGTTTTGCACTTACAGATTCATGTTTGTCGAGCCGGCGAGCCACGGGGACGGTTCTTGTGGCTAAAGATCTTCGATCTTGTTGCCACAAGAACCGTCCCCATGGCTCACCGCTAAACATGAATTT
>JAGBMJ010000034.1 GCA_017634975.1 Lachnospiraceae bacterium
ATGTATTGACATTCTTTAAAGAACATTGATCCTCACTGGAACAAATTGCGAAGCGAAAGGGGAAAGATGGCTATGCATGTATCAAAGCAGGATATGAGGCAGACGGAACTGCAGCGGATGATCTTATCGATGGCCGGGAAGTATACCGCATACAAGATCTTCACAGACTGGATCGAATGCACTTCACTGGCGGTATCCAACACACTGCAGCAGATCCACGACAAGGTCTGGGAGAAACGGGAGAAACAGTACCAGGCAATCATGGAAGAGTACACGCAGGAAGAGCGTGCGAAGTTCCCGGAACTGACAGCCTGGCTGATCGAAGAACTGGAAGGTGATCCAAGGGATGTGCTCGGCGAAGTGTTCATGCGGAGCGGAATGGGATCAGATGCCGGCGGGCAGTTCTTCACTCCGTTCAACATATCGCGGATGATGGCGAAACTTGCAGTGAACGCAGAGGATGAGACGGTCACACTATCGGAACCGTCTTGCGGATCCGGGGGCAGCATCATAGCGGCGGCACTGGCGTTGAAAGAAAAGGGAATCAACTATCAGTCCACGATGAAAGTGGTGGCGCAGGATCTGGACTGGAGATGCGTGCATATGTGCTATGTGCAACTGTCCTTCCTTGGGATTGATGCATTGTGTGTGCAGGGGGATACGCTGTGCGATCCGTATCGGAAAGGATATCCGAGAGAGCGGATATTGAGAACACCGAAGAATATGGGGGCACTGCTATGAGAGAGGAACTGATCACAAGGATCATCAATATTCTTTCCAAGTATGACATACCGGCGCAGGACCTACGGCTTGATCTGGATATTGCGCTGGCAGACTTTGAGATCACTTCCAGATGCACGGAGTTGATGATCGCCGATGAGGATGTGAATGAGGCGATGCTCAGAAGGTTCCTGGCGGCAAAACTGGCATCCGGAAGAACAGAAAGAACGTTGGAATATTACAGAAACACAATGCGAGCATTCTTTCGAAAGGTGGAAAAGAATTTCGATCAGATCACTTCGGACGACATCAGGTTATACATTGCACTCAGGATCAAGAAGGATGGAGTGAGCAAGGTGACGGCCAACAACGAGCGAAGGAATGTATCTGCCTTTTACCAGTGGCTGCAGAAAGAAGAGATACTGCTCCGGAACCCGATGTCGAAGGTGGAAGGGATCAAACTTCAGAAAGCAAAGAAGAAGGCATTCGAAGAGATCGAGATGGAGAAGATTCGGGATGCGTGCAGGACAAACAGAGAGCGGGCGATCATCGAGGTACTGTCATCCACCTGGTGCAGAGTTAGTGAAGTTGCACAAATTAAACTGTCAGAAATCAATGATGATGAAATCCTTGTACACGGGAAAGGCGAGAAGGACAGGATCGTATATCTGAATGCAAAAGCGAAACTGGCGCTTGAAAAGTATCTGAGCGAGAGAAAAGACGACAATCCATATCTGTTTGCGAGAGCACGGTATGCAGGAAATGTTGCAACGATGTCAAAGAACAGAAAACGGAAAGACCAGTGTAAATGGTATTTAGATCCGGAACTGGTGGACGGTGACAAGAATATGGAGAAATCAACCATCGAGAGCGTGGTGCGGAAGATCGGCAGGCGGGCAGGTGTAGAGAATGTGCATCCGCACAGGTTCCGGAGAACCGGAGCAACATATGCTCTGGCACGGGGGATGCCGCTGATCACAGTATCGAAACTGCTGGGGCATGCAGATATCGGAGTGACACAGGTCTATCTGGATATTTCAGACAAAGATCTGGAAGAAGCACATAGAAAGTATGTGAGGTAGGAGGTGAGTGGAATGAAGTTGGATCAGATCAAGACCTTTGCAAAGCTGAAAGAAAAGGGGCTGACGCAGGAAGAAGTAAGCAGGAAAGCCGGGATATCCCGGGCGACAATGAGTTTTGCTTTCAACGGCAAGAGTTGCCGGGAGGATACGGTAAAGGCAATCGCAAAGGCTATGGAATGCCGGGTAGAAGAGATCACGGCAGCAGGATAGGAGGAAGGGATGGAAAATCTTGAACAAATAATGCCGTCTCCAGCAAAGGAGACGACACAAAAAGAAATACTGAAAGAGATTACTGAAATTAAAAATGTCATGATTCTTCTGGCAGGGGTAGTCCACGATCTTTCGAGTAAGCTTGTAAACGATCACGCAAGTCACGATATTGGGCCTGAAGCGAAAGAAGAACAGCATCATTTTCTGGATTACCGGACTTCGAACCAATTTCCTCCTGAAGGGATTGAAGTGAGTTTTCCAATGCACCATAAATCACAGCAAAGTCCTGAAAACTAAAAGGGAAAGTACAGTATCCGTCAAAATTGTATTTAACAGAGCATGAGGTGCCGGAACTTATATCAGGAAGGGAGCCGAGAGAAAAGCCTTCGAGATCGGATACGGCCGAAAGATCCACAAAGGAGCCGTCATCAGATTGGTCGATAACAATAGCTTCCATGTCAGCCATGGCGGCAGTTCCGGCAAACATTAAAAGAGCTTCAGTAGGAACAGTAATAGAAAACATATGTAACACCTCCGTTTTTTAGGGAAAAGTATACCACGGAGGCAATCGGGAAAACAAGATTACATAACACGGCAGCAGGATAGGAGGTTAGGAGGATTGAGATGATACGGGAAAGTATCTGGTGTGCAGAAGGTCGTCCCACTGAAGCGTGCATTGGCATTTCATTGGACCCCGGCGATTGGTGCATAATTCGAGAGTCAAAAGAGTGGAAGGCTTTTCTTGAATTGCTTGATCGGTACGAAAGTAGAGATAGCCTGCAACGCCGCCTAAAGGATCTAGATTTAGAGGAAAAGGCAACGAACGAACAGGTTCAGGCGGCAATAGCCGACCCGGTTCGCCCGGTAACTGTTCATAATAGACCGTCTTCGGCAACAACGAACACTGAACAGGTACGCCGTCCAATTCTGCAGAGACTAAAGAAATGGATATCGGGAGATGCGAGTGGTTCTTGAATGTGGCGAAGATAAACAGGCAATCATCAGCACAATGCCAGGCAGTTATGGTCACGGATATTTTAGTATGGTTTTCGCGGACTTTCTGCCAGATATCAAAGACAGCCCAGACGGACGCAAAAAGACCCAGGAAAAAGGATAAGCGTTCGAGCATAGTGGAACCTCCATTTTTGCGGATTGTACCACAGACAGAATGGCAAATCAAGATTACATAACACGGCAGCAGGATAGGAAAGGAGGGCAGGATATGACCACATTTGAGCAGATCATACGGATCGGGATGATGCGGACCGGCATCAGCAGTGTAGCACGACTGGCAGAGAGAACCGGAGTGTCATACGCAACGATAAACCGCAGATTCAGATCTCCGCAGGGATGTCTGGCATATGAAATGGAAGCCTTTGCAGATGTGCTGGGATTGGAGATTGGGGAAATTGCCGAGTCCTGCCGGAAAAAGAAAGGAAAGAAGACCGCATGATAGCAGAAATGATAGCCGCAGCGTGCACTTGCTTGCAGATCATAGCACCACACCTGCAGGAACCGCAGACAGTCCGGTGCACATGTTATCTGCCAACCGGACACCGCACCGCAGACGGAACAGTACCGTATGAAGGTATCATTGCCAGCAATCGGGATCATCTGGGTGATATGGCCATCCTGCTGACACTGGATGGGGAGTATATCGCGACGATGGAGTGCCGGGATGTGGGCGGTCATCGGAAACTCCGGAACGGCACAGCAATCGATGTGTATCGCGACAGTATGGACCGCGCCTGGGATTGGGTGCATACCTACGGCGACTATGTGCAGATCATATGGATACCGGCGGAGGGATGAGCATGAAGACGACGATGACACCGAAAGAACGGATTGAATTACAGGTATTGGTCTATAAAGACCTGGCAAAAGACAATCGCAGATTGTTACCTGCATATGAGAACAAGACCGGATGGCAGGCGGAGAGCTATGCAGCGACAAGGGCAAGAGTCACGGTCTATGAAATGGTGGTGGAGAAGCTCGAAGAGATCCTGAAGGACTGGGAAGAGGAAGGGGATGAACGGAAATGAGAGATGGGAAGATAGCAGTAGAGATCGATCTGAAGAAGATCGCAGTAGTAGCAGGAATGGTGCTGTGCACCTGGCTGGCCGGTCAGTGTGGAGAGGGTGAAACGCTCCTGCTGATCATACCGGCGGGGCTGGCATATTTAACAGGAGGTGTAAAGGGATGACGGACAGACAGATGATGGACTGTGTAGAAATGTATCAGATACTCCGAGAGGCGATCACGGAACTGGAAGAAGGATCCTTCCTTGCGATCACAAATGGAACGGGAGTACTTACAAGGCTGTCGTCACTTCTGCCGGAAGGAACAGCAGAAAGGATCCGGAACGGCATCATAGGTGACCTGAATGCGCATATGATCGCCCTGCGGAATGCTATCCGCACGGTACTGGATGAGGATGAGAAGGCGCAGCTGGGTGAGATCGAGGAGTCGGTGCTGGTTCCGCAGCTGGATGCGACGCCCAAGAACGATTACCGCCGCCACCAGAACAGTCAGGAGGACGACGATGGGAAATAAAGGCATGGGGCTTGTGGAGATCCTGATCGCGGTGATCCTGATCGCGGTGTTCATCGTCGGACTGGCAACCGGCAACTGGCTGATGGTCGCCATAGCGGCAGGGTTTCTGATCGGGTTTTTCGTGATATCGACAATGTGAAAGGGGGATAAGGGATGAACGAAAGGGAGTATGCACAGAAAGTGGCGGAACTTGTGGGAGGCACAGTAGTAACCAGCAGGAAGAATGGCGTGATGATAACGCAGGTTACGATCCTGAAAGAGGGAATTCAGAAGCTGTATCCGGTAGGCGTGTTTATGACGGCGCAGAAGTCGCCGGAATGGATGGCGGGATATATCAGGGCAGACAGCGCAAAAAAAGAAGACCTGCCGGATGTGAAGTGGATGCTGAAATGGGAAGAGGTGAAGCATCACCTGAAAGCGAGATTGAAGCACAGGGATACAGAGCCGGAAGTATGCAGATCGGCAAGAGAGTACGGACTGGATGATCTGATGATCGAGCCATTCGTAGAAGTGGACATACCGGGAGGATTGGGGGCGGCAGAGATAAAGCCGGAGATGCTGAACGTCTGGAACGTACCGGCAAAGGAAGTAATTGACATTGCGTTGGATAACATCAGGAATGATGTAGTGATCAAAGATATGGCAGAGCAGCTGGGCGAACTGGCGGCGGAGATCGGAGAGAAATATCTGGGAGAGCTTCCGGAGGATTATCCGCAGATGCTGATCGTAACGAACGGGGCAAAAAGATACGGAGCCATAGCAGCGATCTTTGCAAGAGAGAGGCTGGTGGAGCATTTCGGCACCGGTTACACGCTGATACCCTCCAGCCTGGACGAGATGAACGCTCTGAACCGGAGAGGGGGATGGGAAGAGATGAACGAGCTGGTGCGTGAAGTAAACAGGGACGTACTGGAACCGACAGAGATACTGAGCACGCACATATATGAGATATGGTGAGGTAACGCATGGAACAGACGGCAAGGAACCCGACACAGCGTCTGACGGTCAGAGAGGCCCTGAAGCGGGATATCACGGAACTGTTAGAAAAGGCCACGAAGAATGCCACGGATAAGAAGTACCGCCCGGCGATCCTCTTTAAGGATCAGGCTGACACTCTGTTCACATGGGGGATCCGGCGCGGGCTCCTGGATGAGGGCGACCGCATCACATTCTATGGTGACCGGCACTTGAAGGGCGGTAAGGAAGAGTACACGCCGGGAATCTTCCCAGAGGATATGGAAGCTAAATGCAGAAAGAACGTCGATTATGATGATGTGGAGCAGGAAGTCATAAGACGGGTGTCCAACATATTGGACAGGGCGCTGGTGGTGATCGAATCACGATCTGACCGTATGACAGTAAAGAAGATATTCGATGAGATACCGAGGGTATAAGCAATGGGAGCATTCAGCTACAACATAGATCAGGCGCTGGGGATACTGTCGCAGAGCGAAGACGGAAAGTATACCACGGAAGTCAATATGATCTCCTATAACGATAAGCGTCCAAAGCTGGATATACGCAGGTGGAACAAAAAGGACGGCAAGATGCTCAAGGGCGTGGCACTGTCCTGGGAGGAGACACAGAAGCTGGTGGAAATACTGCAGGAACTGACAGGAGCGGATTTCAGATGAACGAGGTGCGGATCTATCTTAAAACGGAAAAATACGGAGAAGAGCAGGGGCTGGGAACGTATTATATGACCTACTTCAAGGACGGGGAATGGAGAGAGCCACCGGAAACGGAAGAATGGCTGATGCTCCAGAATAAAAGGCGCAAGTGCCTGTACGTAAGCAGGCCATGTATGGAAGTGATCCTGCTGACAAATGCACTCCGGGAGCTGAAGGGAAAGTGCCGTGTGGAGATCTTCTGCGAGACAAGGCAGCTGGTCGGGTTTCTGGAAAACTGGATCCCGCTCTGGAAGGAGCGTGGCTGGACAGACTCCAAAGGGGAACCGGTACGGCAGGAGTATAGAGATCTGGATGCGGAGCTGTCAAAGCATGAATTGAAAGACATCACGGACGGGGCGCACGAATACTCCGTAGGACTGGAAACGGAACTACACGGAGCCCTGATGCATATGCCATACGGAAAAGAGGTGGCGCTGTGAGCATTACGGACATTTCGAAACTGAGCTGGAATGACTACAAGAAAGATACCTTTGCATCGGTAATCAGCAAAGGACAGAAAGGAAAGGGGAAAACAATGGCGGCAGGATTACAAAAATACATTGATATCAAGAAATTACGTCAGCATCCGAAGAATGTGCGAAAGTCCTATGACGGCATAGAGGAGCTGGCAGCATCTGTGAGGGAGAACGGCATACTGCAGAATCTGACTGTAGTGCCGGATCCGGCAACAGATGGATATTACCTTGTGGTGATCGGAAACCGGCGCTTGCTGGCAGCCAGAGAGGCGGGACTGGATAAGGTACCGTGCCGGGTGGAAGAGAACATGGGAGAGGGCGAACAGATCGCCACGATGCTGCTGGAGAATATGCAGCGTAAAAATCTGAATCTGATCGAAGAATCCAAGGGCGTGCAGATGACACTCGATCTGGGCTTCGATATCGATGAACTGTCGAAAAAGACAGGTCTGTCAAAGAAATCACTGAAAGAACGCAAGAAGATCGCGGATCTTGATCTGGACTATTCCGAAGTGCCGGAAGAGACGATGAAGCAGATCACGATCGCAGATATGGAGAAGCTGGCCGGGGTACGGGACGAGGAGGCAAGGCAGGAGATCCTGAAGACCGTGGGCAGTGATGATTTTGCTTACAACATCACAAAACAGGTCAACAAAGAGCGGTGCGAGCTTTGGAAGAACTGTATGAAAGGGCTCCTGAAGGGTAAGGCGGAGGAGGTATTCCAGAGCCTGGCATACGGCGAATATGAAGAGAGCGATTACTATTACGAATCGGATCGTGAGAAGAAATTCCCCGAGTTCGATGATGATCACAGATATGTGTATTACTTCAACAACGCAACAATGATGATCCTCTACTCGATCAATAAAGCGGATGATACCGCTGAGGCAGATGCCGAGCTTGAGGAAGAGGACGACAGCGCATATGTAAAAGTGCTGGAGGAGAGAAAGCAGAAGCAGAAGAGAGCCGAGGCCAGAAGTGAAGAAGAGCGGACGCTGCTTGCGATGCGCAAGAACTACATGATGAGCAAGACAGAGCAGAAAAGTCTGCCGTATAACCGGCTGCTCTACTGGGTAACATACTGCTGGGTGGGAAGTGAGGACATCGACGATGAACTGTATGCGGAACTGATCGGGAAGACGGAAGAGGAGCTGGAAGTATACGATTTCAATGCTTTGGATGCAGCCAGGGATGCAGAATTTGATCCGGTCAATGTGATCAAGCTGATCTATGCGGCATTGGAAAGCAGATGGCATATGAGTAATCTGCCCTGCGACTTCAGCGGGCATTTCGTGGATGATTTTAAGGCGGAGAGCTGGCAGACCATGTACAACTTCCTGGAAGAGTGCGGCTACAAGGTAAGCAAAAGGGAATGGGCGATCGTGGGCGGTACCAGTGACCTGTATGAGAAGGACGAAGAGGAGGATGACTGATGGATAGCAGAACGATATCGGAGAAATACGCGAAGATCGGAAAGTATCTGATCGAGAATGTCGAAGAACTGAGCCATCTGGAAGGCGAAAACATCATCTATCTGTCCAGCGCCCACGCCAAGAAAGCAAACCGCAAGAAGGTGCTGGGGCAGTGTGAGAAGGTGGCAGATAAGAATAAGTGGGCGATCCCCTGCGACTTTACGATCACGCTTTTTGAGCCGAATCTGGAAGGCCTGTCGATGGAGCAGATCGTGGTGGTGATCTGGCATGAACTGCTCCACGTGGGCGTGGATGATGATAACAAATGGATCGAGCCGCATGACCTGAACGATTTCAAGATGATCATCGAAAAGTTTGGGGTGAAGTGGTCGGTTCCGGGTACGGCGATCAATGATGAGGTGGTGATCATGGCAGCGGCGGAAGGAAGAACAGAATGAAGTCCATCCTGCAGGATAAGAAAAGCGGGTGCTGTTATATCTGCGAACACTGGCGGGGCGACGACAGTATGAAAAGGGATCTGGAGGAGCACCATATCCTCTACGGTCCCAATCGTCGCTTGTCGGAACGGTACGGACTCAAAGTGATGCTCTGCCGGTATCACCACCAGGGCGATATCCATGGGGCACATGATGCGATTCATAATAATCCGGACAAGACAAACGACCGGCGATTGAAGGCGATCGCGCAGCAGGCTTGGGAGAAGCGCTTTGCAAAGGCCCTGGCAGGGACGGAAAAAGCGCATGAAGAGTTTCGGGCGGTCTTCGGGAAAAATTATCTATAGGAGAAAAAAATGGCAACGAATTATTATCAGAGGTATCTGGCGGAAGGCAGATGTACAAAATGCGGAGGATATCTGCCGGAAGGATACAGGTATAAAGAGTGTGATTGCTGCAGGGAACACAAGAAAGTGCTGAGAAAGAGAAAGAAGGCAGAAGCGGATGCAAGAAAAGAAGCAGGGAAAAAGGCGGCCAAAAAACCAGGCTATACTTTGGACGAGTTATCCCGTATGGCAAGGGAACGGGGAATCAGCTACGGGCAACTCGTATGCGAGCTGGATGGAAGCGGATCGTGAGCTGAAAAGGACAAGATGCCCGGTATGCAATACAAGACACTTCTGGACGCGCCCGGACCGGAAGGAGCTGCAGAGGAAGGGAGAGGTGCGGATCGACTGCCAGTGCGGGGAACACTACTGGGTAGTGATGAATAAGGACGGAAGAGGATCGCACATACGGGCGAACAGGAGGGAAAAATGACAGATAGAGAAAAGGCAATAGTGATGGCACACACGGGGATATGTATGCTGACAGGTGATAAGTTTCAGATATTCCACAAGTATGTTGAGGAAATTATGGGCATCCCGATTATGACGCATGAAATGGGATGGCTTGCAGATGCAATAAAAGAAAAGTCTCAAGCTGATTTCCTGGCATTATGTGCGGACGAGAGTAGTTCAGAAGAGCCGGACAAGTGGATTCCGTGCAGTGAGAGGTTGCCGGATGATTTAGAGCCTGTAAATATCACATGGGTAAATCATAATCCGGAATCATATTATGCAGAAATAAAAGACAAGCCATTCACAGCAACAGGCGTATATTTCAACGGACAGTGGTATTGGTGGTCTTCTCTCTGTACCGACATTTTAGCAGAATATAGTCACAATTATAGTGATGTTATTGACGTTGATATCGAAATTATAGCTTGGCAGCCGTTACCAAAGTCATATAAGCAGGAGGAGGAAGGATGAGTGAAAAGCAGAAATTAGAAAGAATCCGGCAGACTTTAGATGATCTCGAAAAAGAGGTGGATGACAAAGAAGTAACGAGGGACTATTGGGAAGGCTTTTGTAAGGTGTTTAATGCAGTTGAGGCAGTGCTGGATGAAAACTCTGATTGAGTATCTCGAAACGGAAATACAATACAACGATAAATATGGAAAATTCAAAAACAAAAATCTTACATCGGTTATGTTTTATGAGCTGTGGGACATATGCTGCGCAGTGAATCGCGGTTATGC
The DNA here is from genome assembly GCA_017634975.1 of Lachnospiraceae bacterium. Lineage (GTDB taxonomy): Bacteria > Bacillota > Clostridia > Lachnospirales > Lachnospiraceae > NK4A136. The sequence goes on from JAGBMJ010000034.1 coordinate 10,158, forward strand.
ACAAGATACTATATCGAAAGATGTAGCCGATATTTGCAAGAAATACGGGTTGTCAGTTCGAGAAGAAGGTGTTGGATGGCGAGTAAGGAGGGGCGACAATGATCAAAGTACAATGTGACAGATGCGGTGGCAATATGGATCACGGAGGATTGGTTGGATACATCAGCTGGTGCTTCAAGGAAGGCGTGGATGGCGACTTGGGTGTGAACGATCTGGAAGGGAATCACTATTGCGAGCGCTGTATGGATGAAATCCGGGCATTTATCAACTTTCCAGTGAACTGGGGACCGGGCGCAAACGAGCCGGAAGCGGAGCAAAAAGGGCAGAAAGCATACAAAAATACGGATAATTTGCAGAAAAAGGTCAAAAAGTGTTCGGAAAAGCCGGAAAGCAGTTCCGGAAAGAGGAGTGTGAGACGGATCACGCAGTCGGAAGCGGAAGCAATCATAGATTTGAAAAAGGCAGGGTTGCCGATCAAGGAGATCGCGTCGGCGCTGGATTTGATGCCGGTGCAGGTGAAGAATTGGCTGTATAACCACAAGAAGGCGGTGAAGTGATATGTACTGTGCAGGAGCGGAGCCGGTCGGGATCGACTGGAGCGAACTGGAGGAGCGGAGGGAGCATCGGAAGGCGATCGTAAGAAAAAGCCAGAGGAAACGCAGAGCAGAGGCTGTGGCAAACGGCCTCTGCTGTCAGTGCTGTCGGGGCGTACCGGCACCGGGGCGCAAGAGCTGTCCGAAGTGCCTGGAACAGGCACGGGATAGGATGAAGAGAAAGCGGATTTCTTCTATATAATGCAGTCGAATTGAATAGACGGGGGCGCAGGCCTTTCAAAGTGCTATATAAGTATATTAAAGTTAGGGGCAGAGTGGATGGCGTACAGAGAGTGGATCTATAGATCTTCATGGGGAATTGAACATGTGTATCAATACAAGGGCACATGGGGAGGGAAGCATGAAAAGAGGGCTGACCATGAGAAGGCTACCAGGGAGCAGATCAAAAGACAGAACCAGAGGAACAAGGAGAACAGGGTGAGGAGAACCATTCAGCTCAACTTCCGCCCGGGGGATCTGTGGCTGACACTCAAATACCCAAAAGGGACACGCAAACCGATGGATGAGGTGATAGAAGACTTCCGGAGATTCACAGACAGGATGAGGAAACTGTACAAGAAGCAGGGGATCGCGTTCAAGTACATGTACCGGATCGAGATCGGAAAGCGCGGGGGTATCCATGTGCATATCGTGATGAACCGGCTGGATGACCAGAGGGCCGATCTGATCATCTCGGATGCATGGACAAGAGCAAGGGGGATGACTCCGATCGAGGATATGCTGTTGGATGGTCTGTGCCCTGCGGATGGTCTTGCGCATCTGGATCACGTGCGGGCAGTGGGCAATGGCAAGGAACTGGCGGAGTACCTGGTGAAGGAACAGCCGGACACTCTGGAGGATGGGACGAAGCTGTCAAGGGATGAGATCAAAGCGACCTGCAGGTGTGGGAGCAGTCGCAACCTTGACCGCCCAGTGCCGGAGGTAAAGACATACAATCACTGGACGCTACGAAGATTGATCGAGCTGGGAGCAGAGGGACTGAATACTCAGCCGAACCGCTACCGGACGGAAGGCTATTCCGTAGACAAGGATTCGTGGGTGCATGGGATCAATCCGTATACCGGATTGTCTTATTTGTGTTACTTTGAGATACCGACAGGGAGGAGAAGATGGGAAACGGAGAAGAAAAGGCAAAGGCAGCAGGCGGGCGCGGATTGTACCGTGGATGTGAGAACTGTGCGAAGCGTGTAGACGGGAAATGTCAGATCACGATGGAAGAACTGACGATGGTATGCAAACATTGGGAGGCGAAAGGTGAGAATAGACCAGGACAGTTGGAACATCATACAAAGAGTTCTGAGAAGATATCCGGATAACCTGAAGGAGCAGAAGGCGGATGGAGCATACAGGGAACGCATCGAGCGGGAGATCAAGGCGGTAGAACTGGCCCTGTCGATGCTGTCCCCGGAAGAGCAGCAGGTGATCCGCGCCAGGTTCTTTACTGATCGGCGAAGGAACATTTCGTATGAGCGTATATATGAGCGGGGATACTCTGCAAGACAGATGCGAAGGATTGTAAAGCGGATGGTATATGCCACGGGAAAAAATCTTGGTGAGATTGAGTAGTATATATTGCGATAAGCGGAAAAAGTGTTATAATAATATCAACAAGAAAGCGAACACCGACATACGAGGAGGTGTGAATATGAAATTTAGAGAAGTACCTAAGAACAGCTGGAGGGGAACAGAAATCCAATTCCATAATTTCTGCTGGAAGATTGTAGAAGTTATTGGAGGATTGATTTTCTTGAAATTGATGTTTAGCGTTTTGTTTGCATTGTTGTAAATGATAAAGCCGGTAGTTCATGAGCGGTCATCTGAAAAGATGGCCGTTTTTTCATGTATTTTTGTTGTATTGTAAGAGTGGAGGCATAGATATGGCCAAGCCCTTTGCGAAGAAAATATATAACTCCCGCTCATGGCATAGATGCCGGGATGCATACATCAAGAAGAGGTTGATGGTTGACGGAGGACTGTGTGAAGAGTGCGGCCGGCAGCAGGGATACATCGTTCATCACAAGATTATGATCAGTGAAGACAATTCAGGCGATTGTGATGTTGTGTTGAACGAACGAAACTTGAAATATGTTTGCAAGGATTGTCACGACGCATACGAAGGGCACGGGGCTGGTGGGCATGGCAAGGCAAAACCGTTGTGCACCTTCGATGCAGATGGAAATCCGATCAGCTTGCGCGAGATTGATCGAAAGACCTGAGCGAGGGCTGAGCGGCGAACGCCCCCCCCTGAAGGGGCACCGGCCGCCGCCACCGCAGACCGACCGCCCAGGTTCGCATAACGCGCAGGGCGCACATGAAGGGGGTGTGGTATATGAGTACCACCAGGGCGAAGACTTCAATTAAGTCGCCAAAAACGAAACCGGCGAAAAATACGGCTGATGCGGAAAAAATACCACTAAAAACGGCACAAAAGAGAAGCCAAACCACCAAAAAGAGGAATACTTCCGCCAAAAAGACTGCAACAACCGCCAAAAAGCCGAGGAAATCCGAGGCGATGACGGAGGAAGAAAAGCGGGATAAGGCGATTAAAAACGAGATCAAGCGTCTGACAGTCACACTGCGGGACATACCGCAGGAAAAGAGGCGGGCTGCAAAGGCAACGATCGAGGATGCGGCATTCCTGGCGGTCACGATGAAGGATCTGCGAGAAAAGATCGCAAGAGAAGGCACGGAGATCGAGTACAAGAACGGCGAGAATCAGTACGGGACGAAACAGAGCCCGGCGGTGCAGACCTATCTGGGAATGAGTGCAAAGCTCACGGCAGCGACAAAGATACTGCTGGACTGCCTGCCGAAGACGGAAGTAAAAGAAGTGGATGACAAGTTTGATGATTTCATAGTGGAGCGTGGTAATGATTGATCATAAAGTATCCGGATAATTACAACCCGATCAGGACATACTGGGAGAGGATTCAGAACGGCACGGAGACAGTCAGCGACAAGGTGCGCAGGGTGTATAAGAAGCTGGCGGACGATCTGGAACATCCGGGAAAGTATCATTACTCTGCAAAACGCGCAAAGCATATTATCGAGTTCTTTGAAAACTATTGCCATCACTCCAAGGGTAAAGCAGGTGGTCAGCTGGTAGTGCTGGAACTGTGGGAAAAGGCACTGCTGGCAGCAGTATTTGGCTTTGTGGATGATCAGGGGCTGCGGAAGTATCAGCGGGCGGTGCTGATCGTCGGAAAGAAGAACGGCAAGAGCTTGATTGCCTCAGGTGTCGGCACCTATATGCTGATCGGAGACGGAGAAGCGGGGCCGGAAGTCTATGCCGTAGCAACAAAGAGAGATCAGGCGGGGATCATCTGGAAAGAAGCAAAGCGGATGGTCAATAAGTCGCCGGCATTGCGGAAGCGCATCAAGCCGCTGGTGGGCGAACTCTCCAGCGAAGCATATAATGCAGGAACCTTCAAACCGCTGGCATCCGACAGTAATACGCTGGACGGATTGAACATACACTGTGCACTGATGGACGAGATCCACCAGTGGAAGAATGGCAGAGCACTTTACAACATCATAGCGGATGGCGTATCCGCAAGAGAACAGCCGCTGGTATTCATTACATCCACGGCCGGCACTGTCCGCGATGACATCTATGACGACATTTACGACGAATGCGAGCGGATCATCAACGGATATGACGATCCGAACGGCTATAAGGACGACCGGACGATCGCGTTTGTCTATGAGCTGGACGCGCGGAAGGAATGGACGGATGAAAACTGCTGGAAAAAAGCCAATCCGGGACTTGGAACGATCAAGAACCTGACAACGCTTCGGCACGAAGTGGAGAAGGCGAAACAGGAACCGCTCCTTGTGAAAAATCTGGTCTGTAAGCAGTTCAATATCCGGGAGACTTCCAGCGAAGCGTGGCTGACTTTTGAGCAGCTGGATAACCGTGAGAAGTTCAGTATCGATGAGTTGAAACCACGATACGGAGTAGGTGGCGTTGACTTATCATCCTGTGTCGATCTGACATGCGCAACGATGCTGTTCCAGGTGCGGGGAGATGAGCGGATCTATGTAGAGCAGATGTACTGGATCCCGGAGGATAATCTGGAGAAGCGGATCCACGAAGACAAGATCCCGTATGACATCTGGATCGATCAGGGATGGTGCAGCATATCTCCGGGAAACAAGATCGATTATCACCTGATCGTTGACTGGTTCATCCGGCAACAGGAAGAAAAAGATATCTACCTGTGGCGGTGCGGATATGACTCATGGAGTGCAAAGTACTTTGTGGACGATATGGAAAACACCTTCGGCAAACAGGTGATGGAGCCGGTGATCCAGGGTAAGAAGACGCTGAGCGCACCGATGAAAAACCTCGGGGCGGATATCAGCAAGAAGTTGGTGGTGTATAACAACAATCCGATCCTGAAGTGGTGCCTGACGAATACCAGCGTTGATGTGGATAAGAACGACAATATCCAGCCGATGAAGGTGACGGAAGGCAAGAGCACCAGAAGGATCGACGGCGTGGCTTCACTGCTGGATGCATACGTGATCCGGGATAAGTACCTGGAAGAGTACAAGACGATAATGTAGGGGCGTTATGGCAAAAGATGATTATTACGTGATTGTTGCAAAGCTGCTCACATTCCTGTATCGGAAGCTGAAGGGGAAAGAAAACCGCAGCGTACTGGAATATATATCCAACAACCGGGAATTCCCGATCACACCGGAATACAAGGAATATGTGATATGGCATATGCACAAGGCAGGGTTGATCGAGCGTGTGTATTGCCTGGCAGATAATGATGGAGAACCGCTGGAAGTGGAACTGACGGAGGAAACACGGATTACACCGGAAGGCATCGCATATCTGGAAGAGAATTCGATGGTCAGAAAGGCGATAAGATCGATTCCGGCACTTGCATCGATAGCGGGTGGGTTAGGATAGATGGGACTTTTTAACAAAGCAAGCAGCAAAAAGGCTGAGAAAACAGTATACAGGATGATCGTTGACCGCGGGAATGGCTTCTATTCCTGGAATGGGAAACTATATCAGTCGGATATCGTAAGAGCCTGCATCAAGCCGAGAACGAAAGCGATCGGCAAGTGTGTGGCGAAGCATATCCGGACTTCGATGGTGCTCGGAGAGAACGGGCCGGAGAAGAGTATAGAGGTCAATCCCGTGATCAACATCCGTTTTCTGCTGGAAGAACCGAATGCCTATATGACAGGGCAGATGCTCCAGGAGAAGGTGGCGAATCAATTATCGCTGAACGGCAACGCTTTTGTGTTCATTCTCCGGGATGCAAACGGTATCCCGGCAGGATTGTATCCGATCCCGGCGGCAGCAGTAGAAGCGAGATACGATGAATTCGGTGATCTATGGCTGAGATTCTACTACGACAACGGCAAGAATGACGTGATCCGCTATACGGATATCATTCACGTCCGGGATGATTACTTTGGCAATGACTTGTTTGGAGAAGGACCGCAGGAAGCGCTGGCGTCCGTAATGGATACCGTGAATGCTTCCGATCAGGGCATGCGCAATGCGATCAAAAACAGCGCGGTAGTACGCTGGCTGCTCAAGTTCACATCTGCACTGCGCCCGGAAGATATGAAACAGCAGGCGAAGCAGTTTGCAGATGATTATCTGAGCATCGAAAGCGATGGCGGCATCGGCGTGGCAGCAACAGACGCAAAGGCTGAGGCGAAACAGGTAGAGCCGCATGATTATGTTCCGAATGCCGCGCAGACATCCGGGCAGGTCAACAGGATATACGCATACTTCAACACCAATGAGAAGATCGTACATTCCACCTACACGGAAGATGAATGGATATCGTACTATGAGCAGGCTGTGGAGCCGATCGCGGCGCAGATGGCAAGGGAATACACCAGAAAGCTGTTTTCGAGACTGGAACGGAGCCGGGGGAATGCGATCGTATTCGAGTCATCGGCGCTGACATTCGCCAGTATGAAGAGTAAGTTGGAGCTTGTGCAGTTTGTGGACCGGGGCATTATGACGCCGAATGAGGTGCGGAGCTACTTGAACCTTGTGCCGATCGAGGGTGGTGACAAGGCACTGCTCAGAAAGGATACCGGCATATTCGGAGAAAATCCGGAAGGAGTAGAGGATGAAGGAAATTGAAGTAAAAGGGACGATCGTGTCAAATGATGACAGCGAGATCTATGAATGGTTCGGCATAGAGCACACCAGTCCGGCAGCAGTAGTGAAGGCGCTGGTGGAAGCGGACGGGGATGATGTGACGCTGCTGGTGAATTCCGGCGGTGGCGATCTGTTCGCAGGAAACGAGATCTATTCCGCGCTGAAGAGATATAAAAGCAATGTCACGGCGGATATCACTGCGTTTGCCGCATCTGCTGCAACGATCATCTGTTGCGGAGCGGATAAGGTAAGAGCCAATCCGGGCGCGCAGTATATGATCCACAACGTATCTGCATGGGCAGAGGGTGATAACCGGGTGATGGATAGTATGTCGGATGTACTGAAGACGGCAAACGTGTCCATTGCAAATATCTACAGACTCAAGACTGGGATGGATGAAAAGAAACTGCTTTCGCTGATGAGCAAGGGAGCCGGGAACATAGGCACCTGGATGGATGCAAAGCAGGCTCTGGAATACGGGTTTGTGGATGAGATCATAGGAGATGACGGCAGCCTTGTCGCGCCGGTCTCGATATATAACGGGGTCTTCGCTACCGTACTCAGCGAAGAAACCAAGGCAAAAGTCAGGGCGCAGATCGCAGGAAGCAAAGCGGACGAAAACCTGATGAACAAACAAAAGGCAAGGCTTGCCCTGCTAAAACTCAAAGGAGGAGTGAAAAATGTTTAAGAATTACGAAGAGTACCAGAAACTCAGAAACGATCTGCTGAAAGAAGCGCAGAACGCGATCGAATCCGGTGATAACGACGGCTTCGAGGCAAAGACCAAAGAGATCAACGATCTCGATGCGGCTTGGGAAGTGTTCGCACAGCATCAGGCGGATCTCAACGCACTGAAGGGCGCTGTGAAAGCTCCGATGGCTATGCTGCAGAGCTGCAATGCAGTGCAGATGGGGGTTGATAGCGAGATGGAGTATCGGAAGAGCTTCATGAACTATGTCCTGAAGGGCACGCCGATCATGCGGAACGATGCGGAGCAGACCACCACTTCCGATGTGGGACCGGTGATCCCGACAACGATCGTGAATCGTATCGTTGAGCTGATGGAAGCAAACGGCAATATCCTGGCAAAAGTAACACGCACCAACTTCAGAGGCGGCGTAAAGGTTCCGACCAGCTCCGCGAAGCCGGTAGCTGTATGGCTTGGTGAGCGCGCAGGTGGCCAAACTCAGAAAAAGGAAGTGGATGGCGCTGTAGAATTCTCTTACTACAAGCTGAAGGTATCCGTGGCAGTTTCCCTGATCGTGGAAAACGTAACACTGGAAGTATTCGAGCGTACACTGTCCGCAAATATCGCTGAGGCGATAACCAGAGCACTGGAAGCATCCATCATCTCCGGTTCCGGAAATGGCGAGCCGAAAGGCATCCTGGAAGAGACACCGACAGAGACCATTGAGGCAGATGTGACCGCAAGCACCGGCGAAGGTGTGACCTATAAGACTCTTCTGGCAGCAGAAGCAGCGATCCCGACCGCTTACGAGCAGGGTGCAGAGTGGGTTATGAACAAGAAATTTTTCTTCAACCACATCCTTGCGATCGTTGACAGCAACAACCAGCCGATCGCACGCGTGGATGCAGGCATCAGCGGCAGACCGTCCTACACGATCCTTGGCCGTGCGGTGAATTTCACCGACCATATGCCGATCCCGACAAGCGATGCGCCGACAGGAACCTTCGCATTCATCTGTGACCTGAAGGATTACATGATCAATACCAATATGAGCGTTACGGTATCCCGCTACGTGGATGAGACCAGCGACGATACTGTTACCAAGGCGATCATGATCGCAGACGGTAAGATGATCGACACCAACGGTCTGGTATTCCTGGATCTGGTATCGGACTGACATTAGCTGATAGCGATAACGATGAGTCGTACTCTCAGGAAGAGCTGGAGGCACTCACAAAACGGCAGATTCAGGAACTGGCCGCCGGCCTGAATTACGATATCAGCGGTAACACCAAGGCGGAATTGATTACGAGCTTCCTTGCAGCACAGACGGCAGCAGCACAGCCGGGCGGCGGAGGCTGAGATTAGAGGGTTAAAGGATGACGACTTCCGAAGTAGTTGGATACGTGAAAAAAGCTATGAGGATAAGCCATACGAGTCTTGACGATACCATTGCGGCTGATGTGGATGCGGGGGCGCTGGATGCATTTGAGCGCGGCGTCTCCGTGTTCGCGGAGGCTGACAGCGGGATTCGTGATGATAAGCTGGTGCTCCAGCTTCTGGTGCTGTACTGCCAGGGCAAAGAGGACTACAACGGCAAAGGCGACACCTACAAACGGGACTACGAGGCACTGTGCGACAGTATGAGCATGTATGCGGGGTATAAGGCAGATGCGAGATGAGCAGATCACACTGATCACCAATACAGGAACAGCCTATGATGAAAGCGGCTTTCCGGTGGAGGACACTGAGCAGCACCAGACGGTATTTGCGAAGGTGAAATCAGTGAGGGCGAGCGAATACTACGAAGCACTGCGGAGCAACTTGAAGCTGGCATACATATTCTGCGTGGATCCGGATGATTTCAAACTGGGAGATCATAAGGTGGACGGCAAGACAGTCAGAGCGTGGGCGGTAGAGTATGAGACGGTCAGGTACAAGATCATACGGACATACCGGACGGATACGGGTGATCTGGAGCTATCCTGTGAAGAGGTGGAATAATGGCGCGGATGGATATCGAATTCTCGGGGATTTCCGAAATGCTGGCAGGTGCGGAAGAGATCGCGGAAGAAATGCTGAACGAGGCTGCACCGATCATTGAGGAATCGATGAAGAAGAATCTGAAAAAGAGCATAGCACATAGCGGAGAGTCGGAGCTGGTGAACTCTGTAAAAGCTGGGAAAGCCAAGATGGCAAAGAACGGCGCATGCATCCTGAATGTGAACCCAAAGGGTCAATCTAAGACAAAAGTGTATAAGAGAGGCAAGAAGGGGCGCAAACACCCGGTAAACAACGCTCTGAAAGCAATCTGGCTGGAATATGGCATACCGGGACAGCAGGCACCGAAGCCGTGGCTGGAGGCAACAACGAAGGACGCGGAGCAGAAGGTGCTGGATAAGATGCAGGAAGTATACGACAAGAGGACGCAGGCATGAACCTTAACCCGAAACTCATAGAGATCGGCACTCTGATGGGCTTACCGGCCGCACAGGACATCTACGAAGGGAAAGCGGATAAATATATCACTTTTACCTACGAGGATGAACGGAGCGGACTGGATGCAGACAACGGATGGGATGCGACAACTGTAGCCTTGCAGGTGCAGCTCATTACACCGGCTAAGTTTAATTACTTTGAATACAAAGACCGGTTAAAGGCTTTGTTAGAAGAATATGATTTTTCGATCGAACGGATCCAGTCGTGGCTTACGGACACGCTGGCCGGAACCGATCGGGTAAGGCAGACCATATTTTCCGTGTACTACACGGGATCAGAAAAAAAGGAGGAATGAAAAATGGCATTTTATGGATTATCCAATCCGTACATGGCAAAGCTGGATGCAGAAGCAGAAACCTACAGCGACGGCTTCCGTTGCGGTAAGGCGATCAGCACTGCAGTGACACCGAACTACTCCAGCCAGTCGCTGTATGCGGATAACAGCGAAGCGGAACGTGTGGATGAGTTTGTAAACGCATCCGTGACAGTGGGGACAGACCGCCTTCCTGCGGCAGCGATCGTGCTGTTTGGTCACAAGAAGGACGAGACCACAGGCGAAGAGGTCTCCAATGCTGAAGATGCAAACGCATACGTTGGATATGGCTTCTGGGTAGCAAAGATGGAAGATGGCGTAAAGACTTATAACGCTGCAGTCCTGCACAAAGTGAAGTTTACCGAGGGCGAAGAGTCTTATCAGACGAAGGGTGATCAGATCACTTTCCAGACGCCGAACCTGTCCGGTAATGCAACGGCTCTTTCGGATGGCACATGGCGTACAAAGTCGCCTGATTTTGCGAACCAGATCAATGCAGACGTGTGGATCCGCAACAAACTGGGGATCGCTGTGACCTATACCGAGGTGACGAACCCGGCAACCGGAGCCAACCCGAAAAACGAAGGCTGGTATGAAAGAAGCGGGACGGAAGGCAGCTATGTCTATACGCTGACTACAGCAACGACCGTAGGAACTGCAACTTTCTACAAGGCAAACGAGTACAGCGCGAGCTGATGCTTGAAGTACCCCCTTTCTCATTTTGCCGCTCCCGGCCCCCATTACTCCGGGGGCGGCGTTTTATAAAAGAGGTTTAGGATGGAACTGACAAAAATACCGATAGGAAAAGAGAAAATGCCGATCCGGATCGATCTGAATGTACTGGATCAGATCGAGGATAAGTACGGAACAAAAGAAAAGTTTGAACAGGAACTGATGGGATGGAGATTCAAGCGTGGAGAGGATGGAAGGTTTGAGCGGACTGAAGATGGTGGTATCGCAGTAGAATATGTAAAGCCTTCACTCAAGGCGCTTATTTTTATATTGCCGCGCATGATCAATGAAGGCCTGAAGGCAGAGGCCTACGACACGGGGAAAGAGTACGAACCGGTAGAAGCGGATTATATCATAGCGGCGTGTGAGATGGATCGCGGCTATCTGTATCAGGTGATACTGGATGAATTGCGCAGGTGTGAATCCGTAAAAAAAGATATGCCAGGCAAGGGAAACAAGAAGAGCAGGAGCCGCTGAACTTCGCCTGGATAAGAATAGCGGCGCTGCAGATGGGGCTGTCGTACAAGGAATTGGGATTCATGTACTATGGCGAATACCGGGATATGCTGGAAGAGTGGAAAAAGTACCACAATATGCGAGTGAACAAATATCAGTTTGTGATCGCAGAAGAAGAGAAGATAGCAGATATTGATGATCTGTGAGGATAGATAGATGGCAAAAAAAGGAACGATCGGAACAAAGATAGTGCTGGAAGGTGTCAGCGAATATAATAAATCGCTGAAGGATATTGCTGCGCAGGAAAAACTGCTCCAGTCGGAAATGAAGAAGACGCAGGCTCAATATAAGGATTCCGAAAAAAGCGAGGAAGCTCTGCTAAAGAAGAAAGAGCAGTTGGCAAAGCAACTCGATCTTGCTACAAAAAGGTATGAAGAAAACCGGAAAATGGCCACTAATTCCGCGAAGGCACAGCAGGAGTATGCGGAAAAAGTAAATGAACTGTTTTCACAGCTGGGCAAAGAAGAACAGAAACTAAAGAATTTAGAAGAGTCCACAACGGCCTCTGACAAAGCCATCAAGAATCAAAAGAAGACGGTTGAGGAATTAAGGGCGGAACTTGCCAGAAATGAAAAAAGCTACGATGACCTGGGGCTAAAGGTAAAAGAGTACCAGACAAAGATGAATCATGCCGAGAGCGGTATGATCGCGCTTGAAAAAAGTATAGATGGTGTAAATAAGGAGCTTGAGGAAAGTGCTTCGGTTACTGCCAACGGGGCGGGGGCATTAGGAAAAATAGGTGATGCCGCGGGCGAGGCTTCGGGAAAAGTAACAGATATGGGGGATATGATCAAAGCAAATCTCTCATCAGAAGCAATAATGGAATCTGCAAAAGCACTTGCAAACGGAATTAAAGAGATAGCTTCGGCAGCTATAGAAGTGGGGAGTTCATTCGAGGCTTCCATGTCACAGGTAGCCGCTACTATGGGGATCACAGCTGCGGAGATTGCAAGCGGTTCGAAGTCTTATCAATTACTGTCTGATGCAGCGAAGGCTTGCGGCGAAGCTACAAAGTACAGCGCGACAGAGGCAGGCGAGGCGCTTAATTATCTAGCGCTTGCCGGATATGATGCAGAGAAAGCTGCGGCAACGCTGCCGAAAGTGCTTGATCTTGCAGCAGCCGGTGGGATGTCATTAGCGACAGCATCAGATCTGGTGACGGACTCCATGGCTGCGCTGGGAATGGAAACAGATGCACTGCAAAATTATATCGACGAGATGGCGAAAGCCTCTCAGAAGTCAAATACAAGCGTTCAACAGCTTGGCGAAGCAACACTTGTCTGTGCCGGTGCAGTGAATTCTGCGGGTGTGGATCTTGAAACAATGAACGCTGCCCTTGGCGTGTTGGCAAATAACGGTATCAAAGGTGCGGAAGGCGGCACGCATTTGCGAAACGTGCTGTTATCGCTGGCTGCACCTACAACAAACGCCGAGATTGCATTGAAAGCGCTTGGTGTGGAAACGGCAGATTCCAGCGGCAATCTGAGACAATTGGATGATATTCTGATCGACTTGAATGCGGCATTGGCAGACATGGGAACCACTGACAAGACCAGATACATAAGTAATATATTCAACAAAACAGACATTGCGGCAGTAAATGCGTTGCTGAAAGGCACAAATGGAGAGTTTGATGCCCTGAAGAATGAGATTAGCAATTGTGCGGGTGCGGCAGCGGACATGGCAGAGACCATGAACGACAACCTGAAGGGGAAGCTGACCATTTTGCAATCCACACTTGAAGCCCTGGGAATATCTGCGTATGAAGTATTTGATGATGAACTGAAAGCTGGAGTGGAGCAGGCTACAGAAGCAGTATCACGTCTCAATAAATCTGTCAAAGAAGGTGATCTGAATGCATCTCTGAATAAAATGTCTGATGCTTTGGGGGATTTTATTGAAAGGGGGGCGGATATTGCGGAGGAAATCCTTCCGAAAGTAATCGATGGGGCAACATGGTGCCTGGAAAATTTCCCGACAATCGCTGCAACAGTTTCAGGGATCGTGACGGCAAGCGTTGCGATGAAAACGGTCGGACCGATTATTCAAGGAGCGCAGGCTGCCTGGATGATGTATAAGACTGCGGCAGAAGGAGCGGAGATTTCTCAGCAAGCACTGAATATTGCTATGAATGCGAATCCGGTGGGTCTTTTGGTGGCGGGCGTTGCAGCGCTGACCACGGCCGTGATCACATACAGTGCACTTGCGGGCGATGCAGTAAAAGATACGCAAAGGCTGACCGAAGAGCAGAAAAAACTTACGGATAGTGCGGAAAAAGTATCAGATGCGGTTCGAAAATCTATGGACGCCAGAAAAGAGGATGTTGGCACAATAGATTTACAGAAAAAGCAGACGGCGGCGCTGATAGAAGAGTTAAAAAGATATACGAATGCGCAAAGCCTGGTTGTGAAAGAACAGGACAGAGCGAAGATGATCGTGGAGGAGTTAAACACACTTGTCCCGGATCTGTGCCTGTACTACAACGAAGAGACGCATTATCTGAGCCAGTCAACTGAAGAGATTGAAAAAAACACGCAGGCGCTATGGGCGCAGGCTGAAGCGGCAGCATATCAGGATCATATGATTGAGATCATGAAAGAACGGATCGAAGTCGAGACCGAGATGGCCAAGATGGAAGACGAGGTCACCGCTGCAAAGGAGCGCCAGACAGAAGCACAGATGGCATATCACGATGCGCTGGATGAGTTGAATCGGATCGAAAATACTGCTTCTGTGGAATATGCGGATCAGCAGATGAAGGTGCTTGCGCTGAACGAGGCTCGAAAGGAAGAGGCGGAACTGTGTTCGGATATTTGTGGGCCTTATGGGGAATTGGAAAACAGGCTTGCAGAACTTGATAGTGAGTATGAGATCATAGACGGGCGCATCTCTGACACGCAGGAAGTAATGGACGAAGCGGCAGCAGCGGCGGAAGAATACAGCGACCGCACCATAAGCGCTTTGGGATTGTCCGAAGAAGCGTATGAAGAACTGTTTGAATCTATACGCGACTCCGTAAAAGGACAGATCAGCGTATTTGATGAATACGAGAAGGCGCAGGAAGAAAGCAAAGATCAGATCCTGAAAAATATGCAGGAGCAGATCGACGGGATGGAATCCTGGGCGGATGATATCACCGAACTGGCGGAGCGTGGGATCGACCAGGGACTGTTGCAAACGCTGGCTGAAATGGGACCACAAGGGCAGGGGTACATTCAGGCATTTTTGAAAATGTCTGATGAAGAGCTCGGAAAAGCGAATGAACTGTTCGCAAAGTCGCTGTCGTTCCCGGATGAAGTTACTGCGGAAATACTCCAGACATATGAAGATGTCGGATTGCAAGCGTATCAATCGTGGCTGACAAGTTTTCAGAAGGCGGCAGAAGACGCAGACGGAGAACTTGAAGCGGCGAGCAAGAGTCTGGCGGATAATTCCGTAGATGGTGCTATCGATGAGCTGGATGAACGACAGGACGAGCTTGACGATAAAGGAGCAGAGAACTTCGAGGCGTATTATTCAGGATGGGAACGTGCTGCAGGAATCGCTTCCCCGTCTAAGATGATGGCGGAAATAGGTGGCTATCTGGTTGAGGGACTGGTTGAAGGTATTGAAGATAATGAACATCTGGCAGAGGATGCGGCAGAAGATGCTGCGGGAAATATCCTGGACAAATTCGAAGACGGACTGGACGCGGGAGCGTTTTACGATTTCGGACGGGACGCAATCGACGGATTTATTGAAGGCATGGAAGCCAGAGAGAATGCCGCGGTGAAGGCAGCGAGAGAGATGGCAGAAAGTATATCCGGGGCGTTTAAGAATAAGATGCAGATCAGCAGCCCTTCAAAGGTGTTCGAGTATTATGGCGAGATGACTGCCGAGGGATTTGATGAAGGATTCAAGAGTTATCTCCCGAAGATTGAAGATACTCTGGACAGCTTAACGCCGCAGATTGACACGACAAGCGCATCCAGCACGAACACATACAACAATAGCAGTAATGTAGTTATGAATGTCTACGGGGCAGACGGGCAGGATGTGGAAGAGCTCGCAAGGGCGGTCAACGATCAGTTAAGTGACGAGCTGAACCGCAAGGAAGGAACATGGCGATGATGATCAAGAACTGGATCAC
>JAGBMJ010000009.1 GCA_017634975.1 Lachnospiraceae bacterium
GTAAACGACAAAACTCTTTTCGTTTTGTCGTTTACTGCGCCGGATTTTGGCCGCTGAAAGCGGCGTATTTCCTTACAAAATCCGTGCGCATCCTCGCGGAGCGTTATAGTAAGCGCAATTATTTATTGCGCTTACTATAAAGAATCCTCTTTGTTATCTGACCCGTCTGTACAGATCCTTCTTTTTTAATCCGTTGGCTTTTACGCCCTGTGACCAGCTCAGATTACCGGCGAGCATATAAAATGCCCTGGGAAATTTATTGGGATCTGCATAAATATCTTCCATCAAAGATGCCCTATCGATCACTCCTGCCAGTTTTCTGAGTCCTTTCCCCACATTCGCCGCCGGTCCTTTTTCAATGTTTTTCCCTGTCATTAGCTTTCCCATCATCTCTCCGGCTCCTATCGCAAGCCCGCCGCAATATGAATAGTCGCATTTTTCACACCACATACGTACCATCCCCATAAGATTCCCTATCTGGGAACTCTCATAAAATCCCATATTGGCGATAACATAGACCTTCTTATTCCCTCTGCGGCCCGATTTTTCCATCCATTCCATAAACCTTAACGGTGCCGAAGGTATCCCGTCCACATAAAGCGGCATGCCAAGCACGATCATCTCCGCATCATTCATTTTCTTCCCGAGCACTTCCGGACTGCCTATAAAAGGCCCAATATTGATCTGCTCAAAAGGAATATGCAGCATTCCCGACAGAAGGTTCAGAAATCTCTTTGTATTGGCATTATCACCTCTTAAACTGCAGTTAAGCAATACCGTTTTCTTTCCTCCTGTTGACGGTACATTTTCTTCCGGCGCTTCTGTCTTTTTCTCTTCACATTCTTCAAACTCCACAGCCTTGATCCTACAGTGCAGATTTCTGCAGACTGCTTCAGCATACGTTTCTGCTTTCCTTTTCTCTGTGTCAGTCAGCCCGCTTCCCCTAAAGATAAACGTTATCGTTTTTTCCTCCGGATATCTTGACTTGTGATGCATTTCTCCATCCACAATTTCAAAAAACGGAAGAACAAAACTTATGCTTCTGTCCAGTACATTCTTAACGAAACTGCTCACACCGCCGTAGGTATAACGGCTCATGATCACCACTTCGTCAGACCGGTGAATCATTGCACCCATTCGATGATACCCGTCCCGGATTACGCACTCTCCGGGATTTTTCACCCAGCATCCAAAGCAGCCTGCGCAGGGCTTTATCCGGCCGTCGTCTGATATGACCTTCCAGCCTTCATAACGGCCGGCGATCTTTTTATACTCTTCATCATCCATATCGTGGATTAGTAATTTCATGATTTTTTTTCCTTTCCTGACTTCGTTATTCTATCCCTGATCTACAAGGTGTTATGGATCATTACCGTATTATTTCTTATACCTCTTAGAATACATAACGATCATAACCCCAATGCTGACTGCGATCAGCGCTGCCGTATAGATTACCATACGGCCGCTATCCATCGCGCTTCCGAACATCCTTGCCTTAAATGTAAAGGTATCTCTGATCGCGTTCACAAAAGCGCCGTTATCCAGCCCGCCAATATTCTCATCGATATGATCAAGGATCCCTCCCATCAGCGCGTTTCTGAGCAGTATCGTCACATGACTTCCCGGGAAGAGATTGCAGACCGTCTGTACATTGTCGGAGAATGATGAAACCGGTATATACGCCCCGATCACAAAACCCGATACTGCTGACAGGATCCCGAAGAATGCTCCGCATGCCGATGCCGATCTGAAAAACTGCACGATGATCATAAACAATGCAGTAGACGAAATGCATCCAAACGCCGTGACCAGATATGCCTTTGCGATCGCTGCTCCCGACATATGTACATTCCCTGTAAGGGAAAGTATAACAAGGCCTGCCGTCAGTATGATCCCGGTCATAAGGATTGCGCTTATGGCTGCGGCACTGAAATAGGCCAGTACGATCTGCCATCTGCGGATAGGAGTCGCGAGGATATCCTGATCTACGTTGTTTTCCTTATCTCCGACAACAGTTGATAAACAGTTAAACGGAACCGTTATCATAGCCGAACCCAGGATGCCCGTCAGCAGGATCATGCTTGTCATCATATCCAGATCCTTGGGTTCTATCCTGTCCTTCAGCAAAGGAATAGCGCCGATCACATCGTTGATAGCATTCACAAACGTACCTTTCAAAAACAAAAGATACAGAGCAAATACGATCATCGATGTCAAAAGTGAAAAGATAACCGATTGTTTATCCTTAAAGTATACCAGTATATTCCTTCTGGTCAGTCCTGCGTACATTCTCATGCTTCCATCTCCCTTCCCGTAAGATTTAAAAACACATCATCCATAGTTCCTTTGATCACTTCATAATCCACGATCTTTGCCCGGTTCTTGTACAGTGTATCTGTAACAGATCCTGTAAATCTTATATTGTAATGATCTGCTTCGTAGGTCCATTCCTGCCCCTTCAGCACCTCTTCGTTCTCAGCTTTCTTTTCCGTATACCAGACCAGCTTTGACGATGCGTACCGGCTCTTGAGCTCCGAAGGCGAACCCGATGCTATGATATGTCCTCTCTCCAATATCTTTACATTATCTGCATCCACGGTCTCTTCCATATAGTGGGTGGTTAAAAAAATCGTAAGCTGTTTTTCTTTTTTCAGTGTCCGGATATGATCCCATACCATCTTGCGTGATCTCGGATCCAAGCCGGTGGTCGGCTCGTCAAGAAACAATATCCCCGGTTCATTGATCAGTGCCCTTACGATATCCACTCTTCTTCTCTGACCGCCTGATAGCCTCTCGTATCTCCGGTTCCAGATATCCGCGATCTCAAAGCTGTCCATATACGGTTCCAGGCGGGCTTTGATCTCTTTTTTGTTAAGACCGTAATAAGCGCCTCTGGTCATCAGATTCTCCGCCACGGTAAGTTTCTTATCCAGCACCGAATTCTGGAATACGATCCCTATCCGCTTTCGGATCTCATCATCTTCTTCGCCCAGCTTACGTCCGAATATCCTTACGTCTCCGGATGTTTTTCCCAAGATGGTACACAGTATATTGATGGTCGTTGATTTGCCTGCTCCATTCTCCCCAAGAAAAGCAAAGAGTTCGCCTTCCTTTACTTCAAATGAAATACCATCCACTGCCGTGAAACTGTCATATTTCTTTACCAGATCTTTTACTATTATCGCATTTTCCATTTGATTTTTCCTCCCTTGAAAAATGTATACCACAGGCATCTGCACAAAAAAAGAGCAACCCGACCAACATGCATAAACACGTGACCAAGTTGCATAATTTTCGATCAATAGCGGAACGTTTTATCTTTATTCCTCGTCCCTTATCTCGCCGATAGCCTGATTGATCTTCTTTTCATCGGCTCTGAACATCCATATCGTATATACCCATACGGCGCCATAGATCAGCACATACAGCAGCAGGATAAAAAGATATTCCCTAAGATCCGTATACCATTTAAACAGATATCCGCATAAGCTTACGACCAGAAGGACCGAAATACAGTGAAGCACTTCCGCCAGATGTATACTGACTTTTGTATTCTCATCTGCCCAATAGAGTATCAGGGATGGCAGTGAACACAAAAAACCCGTGATGATGATCGATATGGGGATAAACCACTCCCATTGGATCATCTCCTGGCCATTCGTAAAATACAAAACCACCGTCCGGATCCCCATCCCAAGCAGGATCCCGGTAGATATCATCAATGTCTGGTTATATATCAACTTAGCTTTACTCATAGTTTCACACTCCGAGTTTCTTCTTCAGATCTTTTACATAACCACGGGAAATGATGATCCGCTCTCCGTTTAAAAGCTCCACGCTCATCCTCGCATTCAACTCTGCCCGCACGGACCGGATCTTTCGGATATTAACGATCATAGCCTTCGAACACCGCAGAAAAGGAAACCCCATGATCTCTTCCAGTTCGTATAGCCTGTACTTCGTCTCATAACAGCTGTCTTTGGAATACACATAAGTCCTTTTATCGACCGATTCGATATAATAGATCTGATCGTAACGGACCATAAGCGTATCGCTGCCCGAAAGCACCGGGATACTGTTTCCACTGTCCCGGAGAAGATCGACTGCTCTGCGTATGGTGTCGGTCACTTCAACAGCGCTTATCACTGCACCTTCGTCCTCTTCTGTTTTTACCTTTCTGATCTCGACTTTCATGTATTCCCCGATCTTATAAGATCTTTTGCGATATTACGGATCTATTGCGCTTACTATAATATCCGTCACACCGGATTATACTCTTATTACCGGATTTTCTCAACTCCTGATCCGTATGCTCATAATAAACAGAACGTATAGCTTCCCATTCACAGCCGGACCGCGCGCTTACAGCGCTCACAGCCCAAAATATATAGCATGAGATATATAGAAGTTACCTGTTGTACCGGGATAACAGAAAGGATATACTTATATATATTTATTATGATGCTCTAAGCGGCGACATCTCAGATGTGCGATTCCGTAACGGAGTGGCAGAAGATCGAGACTGTGCATATGACGATCACGGACTATTTTGAACAATTAAAAACAAAGGATATCTTCTGCTGGGGCAGCGGGAAACATTTTCGTAACAGCACCTGTCCTTTTTTGATGAAAAGCGGATTGATCAATAATCTCAAGGGCTTTGTAGATTTTGCAAAACCGGCGCCTGTGGAGATCGGCGGCCGCACTTACCCACGAATCGGAAAGAAGGAATTTGCTTTAAGAGACCGCAGCAAAACCGTGATCCTGATCACGGTCAGCGGGTATGAGGAGGTACTGTCCCAGCTGCGCGCGGATGCCGTGCTGTCCGATTTTGAAGCCGTTCCCTCGATCTACCCGGAATTTCTTTACGAGGATAAATTACTCTTATCGGCAGACAAGCCGCCGAAAGACTATAGAAAGCATGACCGGCAGATCATCCCGGGAATCCTTCATGCGATCTGGTTTTCAACCGATCCGTTACCACCCCTGTATCAGAAATGCCTGGATTCCTGGAAAAAATATGCTCCGGATATGGAGATAAAGATCTGGAATCTGAAGAATTATAAAGCAGACCACTGCCTTTTCTTCAAGCAGGCAATCGAATGCGGAAACTGGGCCTTTGCTTCCGATTATGCCAGAGCAGATCTGCTGCGCCGATACGGCGGTGTTTATATGGATCTGGATGTGGAGATGCTGCGCCCCATCGATGATCTTTTATACAACGATGCCTATATGAGCTTTGAATCGTTAGACCGTATCGAATGCGGATCGGGCATGGGCGCCGGGCCGGAACATCCTATCCTGCAGAAGATCTGCGAAAGCTACGAGAACCGACCGTATCTGAAAGCCGACGGAAGCTGGGACAATTCCACCTGTCCGGTGCGCTATACACAGGTCATAGAAAAATATGGCCTTAAGAAAAACGGAGGTTTCCAGTTTGTAGAGGATATCACCATTTATCCTTTCGAGGTACTGACCGCGAAAAGCTTCGACACCGGCATCCTCTATAAAACACCGTTGACCTACACTCTGCATCATCATAACGGAAGCTGGATCCCCGGCCGTGCCCACGATGCCGTAACGGATCGCTACCGTAATATTCAAAAATTTCTCGCCGACAATGGTATCCTTCCCGAAATCTGAAAAACCGGGGAAAAAACCAGGGGAAAACCACGGGGACGGACCTGGTGGTACTGAAGTACCACCAGGTCCGTCCCCATGGTTTTCCCTTTGGTTTTCTCTTAATCCCCCTGATCTTTACAAACACGGTTCGATCCGTATCGTACCGGAAATCTCCGGCAGCTTTATCCTGTACTTTTCTGCCAGCTGGGGACCGCAGGCCCCGGAGCCTACGCCGGCCATGGCAAAGTCTGCACAGATCACGTTGTACTCCGATTTTTCAAGTTCAAAATTATGACTCTTTCGTGCCAGCTCTTCCTGTGTATACTCCGAGGCATTGAAGGAAAAACCATCCGGATTGCTGAATACCAATGATCCTTTAGCGCCCAGCACAGCCATTCTCGTACATCCATAATGTGATCCGTTCTCCTGAGGTTTGATATAATCCTCATGCAGATCTGCAATAGCCGATCTGAAATTACCTATATAGCTTGCCTGATGTTTGTCGATATAACTCTCATACGGTCCATAACCATAGTATTCAACGGTATCATATTCCTTTGCGACAAATAATCGCAGCCCGAATCTCGGCAACAATCCTACTTTATTCGAGGTTTCCGCATTACAGGAGATATCCAATCCTCCGTCACCGTCTATACGGTATTCTGCATTCATCTTTGCAAAAGGCCGTGTGATGCTCCATCCAAAGGATTGCTTCACCCGTATCACAACACAGTTTCCTTCTTCCGCTATCCCTGTTTCGTACACCTTCACGATGTAGTCATTCTGATGTGCCGCATACCATTCGCCTCTCATCGTATCATTATCTACCGGAGCACGGAAGAAATTGTATTCCATCGGCTTTGCGATCATGTCTGCTCCATTCACGATGATACGATCAAAACACGCCCTGCGGCGGTTAAAAACATACTCTGTGCCGCCGGCTTTGATACAGTATTCAAATACGCTTTCACTATATGCAGGCGCTGCAGATGATACCGTCCTCTCTTTCCTTTGCGCCGTATAGATCTTCAGCTGGTCAAAGCATACTTCCGCACCTTTCTCATAAACGCCGCTGTCGTCTTTCGCAGTAAAGCAGAAACGGATATAGGCATCTTTTTCAAATACGCCTGCAGCCTCCGGGATAGTGATCTCTGTGCTTCCCATGGGCGGGACCGAAAACGCAAAAGCGCCGGTATCTGCCACTCCGCCATCATAGCTGATCTCCCAGTGACAATCCATCTTACTGCCGGCATCGACAAAACGCAGGAGGCTGTGGATCACAAATTTCCCGTCTTCCTCTCCCTTGCTCACTCTCACAGGACGATAAACCTGTTTTAATTCCTTAAGTCCCGTATGCGGTCTCCGGTCCGGATAGCAAAGTGCATCCATGCAGAAATTATTGTCATGATGGCGTTCACCGCTGTCGCCGCCATAGCCGTATTTAACCTTACCGTCTGCTGTCCTGCCAAGGATCACGGCGTGGTCGGCCCACTCCCACACAAGGCCGCCGCACAGTCTGTCACTGCTCATAAATACTTCATGATAATCTTCCAGATCCCCCGGGCCGTTCCCCATGGCGTGGCAGTATTCACAGAGTATGAACGGGCGTTTTTCATCCTCCTGCGTAAGGTATTTCTTTATATCTTCAACAGAAGAATACATACGGGAGACCACGTCCAGAACATCGTCCGGCGTATCATCCAGTTTGTGGATGCTCTCATAGTGTACCGGGCGTGTACCGTCCAGCTTTTTGATCAGCTTGGCCGCTTCACGGAAATTCTCACCATACCCGCTCTCATTTCCCAGCGACCAAAAGATAACGCTGGGTCGGTTCACATCACGCGTAACCAGCAGTTTTTCACGATCCAGTATTGCTTCTTTAAACTGCGGATCCCTTGCGATCAGGGCCATGCCGCCACATCCGTCTTCCCATTTCCAGTTCAGACCGTTATATGCATTTTCGCATCCATGCGTTTCGATATCGGCTTCATTGATCACATAAAGCCCCAGTTCATCACACATCGCATAGAACTCCGGTGCATTCGGATAATGCGATGTCCGTACGGAATTGACATTGTGCAGCTTCATAAGCTCCAGGTCACGGCGCATCCGGGATCGGTCCGCATAATACCCGGTATCCGGATAGCTGTCGTGCCGGTTGACGCCAAAGATCTTGATGTGTTTTCCATTGAGCTTCAGGATACCATCTTCAATGGATACCTTACGGAATCCGACCTTCTCTCCGATGATCTCACTGTCCGTTTCTATTTCCAGCCGGTAAAGATAAGGATCCTCGGCCGACCAGAGTTTTACATCCTCTATGATATGTTCAAAGGTCGCTCCGTCTGCCACATCGCTCTCACACAGCAGGCTGTCACCATCAAAAAGCCGGATCCTCGCTCCTGCTCCCTGTATGGTGATTTTAAAAATACCGTTTGAGAATCCACTGTCCGGCTCGGCAGTAATGCGGTATTCCTCTATTCTTTTCTCCGGTCTCGACAGCAGATACACATCCCGGAAAATACCGGACAAACGGAACTTATCCTGATCTTCCAGGTAGGTTCCGTCGCACCACTTTAATACAGCTACGGCGATTTGATTTTCTCCTTCATGGAGCATCGCCGTGATATCAAATTCCGATGTATGATGAGATACCTGCGAATAGCCCGCAAATCGGCCGTTTATATACAGATAAAAACAGCTGTCTACGCCCTCAAAACAAAGGATCCTTTCTAATCCATCCGGTTGATAAACAAAGCTTCTGCGATATACCCCCACCGGAATATCATCCGGAACATACGGCGGATCAAACGGGATCGGATAATTTACATTGGTATACTGCGGCTTGTCAAATCCATGCAGCTGCCAATTGGAAGGTACCTGCATTTTCTCTTTTCCGCATTCAATAAAATCATCCGGCATATCGATGATGCTTTCGTAATAGCCAAAGTCCCACTCGCCGTTCAATAACGCAAAGCGCTCCGACTCCTCACGGATCGCAAATGCATCCTGTCCCTTTGCAAAAGGTATGAAATAATTGTGATCCGGCAGGGTTCCGATATGCAGTTTCTGCGGATCCTCGTGCAGTGTCATAAAGCTCTTCTGTGATCTTTCTGCAGCAATGTCTGATATATTCATTTCACCCTCCTATCTGTTTGTACCGGTATATCCCTATAAATGAAAGCACCGGATTCAACCTGGAATCCGAACTGTCAGGATAAGTGAACTATCTCTGTCAGTTTTTTATCATCCATAAACATATTTTCCTTTATATCACAATACTATCCTGATTATAGTTTACACTATCAGGAAATCAATGTATGATATTATCATGATATAACAATATGAACATACATTTTATATGAGGATCATACCATGTTTTTTTCTCATTACCCGATTATCACGCATGAAAGCAGGCTTCCGCTGTACCTTATTAGTCTTGGTATGCACGATTGCCAGCCACCGGTAAGACGCAGCACGGAATACGGATTCCCGCAGATATTCTACTGTACCAAAGGCAGAGGGATGCTGAGTTACGATGGAATAAAGACAGAGATAAAAGCAGGTATGGGTTTTTTTATGCCTGCTTCTTACCCTCATGAATATCACCCGGTCGGTAATATATGGGATAATCACTGGTTGATACCCGGAGGATACGCCTGCGATCGTCTGCTCTCCGATACCGGCTTTGCCGCTCCTTTATCTTTTACGCTCGACAGCACTGCTCAGCTGGATAAGCTTTTTATGAATATGCATGCTGCCCTGCAACGTGACCATCTTTACGGCAATATGAAAGCCTCCGGAATATTGTATGAATTTATGATAGAACTGGACAGGGCAATAAACCATCTAAACAGCTCTGCAGTTCCAAACCCGGCATTAAAAAAATGCCTGAAACTGATCGACAGTTCTTATTCCGCTCGGATCACCATGGAGGATCTCTGCGCAGTAACAGGCATGTCCAAGCAACACATTTGCAGGCTGTTCCAAGGTTCTCTAAATACACGTCCAATGGAATACATAGCCAAGCGCCGTATCCAGGCAGCAAAAGAATTACTATCCGGTACCAAAATGACGATCGAGGATATCGCTGATAAAACGGGCTTCTGCTCCAGCAGTTATTTTTGCAAACTCTTCAAACGTTACGAAGATATCACCCCGACGCAATTCCGGAATGTTTAAAAACCGCAAAAACTGCGGGGACGAACCCAATGGTTTTCAAAAACCACGGGGACGAAAAACCACGGGGACGGACCTCATGGTTTTCTATACTTCCTCTATTCCGTATATATATCTGAATTCAAGTAAAGATGCCGAATCTTTTTCCTGTCCCTCAAGTTCTTCTTTCAGAGAATTATCCCTGTCGATAATAAAATAGATAACGCGGCATCCATATTCTTTTGCCTTAGGCATAAAATAATCCGCTACCCATTTAGTATCAAGAGGATTATCTTCGAAGCCATCCCTGGTATCAGCGACATAATTACATCCGCTGTGTTCCCTTATCGTCTGCAGCGCCGCTTCAAGAGGCTTTCTATATTGCTCCAGCTCACAGTATTTCTTCCAATGAACAAGAACAACATTCTTATCCTCCAGATAAAATACATCGCTATATTCCGAAAGATATATGTTTTTCATATCAGCTCCCCACTGAAATGCTGAATCTCGTGCTGTATGATCTGGGCTGTAAAATCACTGTACTTCCCGTGCTGCTTTTTAAAATTCTGATCCAGATAATCCACTTCGATCTCTTTATATCTTGTACAAGGTCTCACACCATCCAGAGACAGGCAGCCTTCTTCCGTTTCATACTTCCCGGTCTTCTTGGTGATCACGGGATTCACCATCGGAAGGATAAACGGACCGATCGCTACCACGATGATCTGTTTTTTCACGCCGATCATATTTGCCGCCATACCGACGCATCTGTCATTGTTCGCTTTTAAAGTATCCGTCAGATCCTCGATCACCTGCCTGTCGGCTTCTGTTGCCGGCTCAGACTTCTGCGCAAGAAACAGCGGATCTCTTACTATTTGTTTTACCATTTTACTGATCTCCTGATATTCTTATCTTATTTTATCTCAAAAACCACAAGGTCCGTCCCCATGGTTTCCCATGGTTTTCCGCTCTCAAAGCGATACGACTAACGGAAGTACCTGCTTCTCAATAAACTCCACCCTGTCAAAGATCCTGGGCTTGAAGGTGCCGGTAATCCCTGCGGCAACATCCTTTCCCCTGTTCACATAGATGATGTTCCCGCTGTCACCGATCGCCGCATAAACCTCTCTTTTATCATATGGTTTATACCACAGGTATCCGTAGTCCATATTGCCGAATCTCTCGCCCAAATGAAGCTGCGGTGTGAGCATCTGCCGGATCCACTCTTTGGAAACGATCTGCTTACCATCGTAGTTTCCGTCATGCAAAACCATCTCACCGATCTTTGCCAGATCTCTTCCCGCAGCGCAGAGCCCCCAGCCTGCGGTCACGCTGCCCTGCGGATCCGAATACCATTCATTCTTCCGCGGACCTTTGTTCATAAAGAAATCAAACTGATCTTCCTTACTGCTGTCGCCGTGGATCGAATGCTCCGGGATCCCCAGCGGAAGAAACAGCTCTTTATTTGCAAGATCGATCAGCTTTTGACCGGATGCGCGTTCAATAATGCCTGCAAGGATCTGGATCCCAAGTGTCGCATAGCGGAACTCCCCGGTGATACCGCTGCGCCCGCCCAAAAAATCCAGTGCTGCTTTGGTCCAATCCCCGGAAGTACATACCTTCTTCCACGGTTCGGACTTTCCTTTATACGGCGCCGTCATGGTAAGCATATGCTTTATCGTAACGTCATATATCGTTTTCTCACCTTTCTTCACCGTATAATCCGGGAAGAAATCCATCACCTTTTCATCGACGCTCTTAAGAAATCCCTTATCGAATGCAATTCCCGCAAGTATCGCCATTACGCCTTTTGTTACCGAGTTGACATTTACCGGATCTTCCGGTCGAAAGCCTCGCCAGCTCTCTTCATAAACAGTCTTCCCATCCCTGATAACGCAGATCTGACATATATTGCTCTCATTTCCTTTACTTTCCGAAATGTGCCTGTAAAACTCTTCTCTGTTCATTTTTCCTCCATTCGAGACCACAAGGTCCGTCCCCATGGTTTCGTCCCTATGGTTGCCGCTTTTTAACTGTTACATTTCGGACGTCCATAAATAAGGCTAAACGAATTAAAAATATATTTCAAGTAAAATCTTATATTTTTTCAACAAAAAAACCACAAAGTCCGTCCCCGTGGTTTTCCGGCAGAAAATCTTACTCTATTGCATAATATACATCCGCTGACATGTCCTTGTTATAAACCTCATATACACGTTCCACCAGACGGATCCCGGTTTCTTCCGCATATTTGCGGATCTTTTGATGTGCCTGTCGTATTTTTGAGAAGCCACCGGTAAAATGCAAATGTACGCATTTTTCTTCATAGATTTCTACTGCATCGTTATAGTTCAGAACCGGCAGATAAGTTCGCATGGAAAACTTTTCTTCATCATCCGTATCCGAAAACATCACAAAATGCGGACCGGCCACCTGCAAATCTTCGTGCGCTGCTTTTTCATACAGCTTCCCGACGGACATACCAAGATTTTCCCGTTCCACATTTTCATTTACAAAAATACATGTACAACGCTCTAACGGCTTGATGTCAATCTCTCCCGTACAAACCTCCACCTGCTCCGGTTCTTTGTCGGATCTGTACTCTTTCAGCTCTTTCAGCAGCTGATCCGTTTCACTGATCTTGCTTTCTATGATTTCCGTTTCTTCCGCTTTGTCATCCAGTATCTGTTTGATCTCAAAAAGTGACAGGCCGATCCTTCGAAACTGTTTGATCTTCTCCAATGTCTCCAATTGTTTCTCATCATAGTAATGATATCCGTTATCTTTATTCGTGAATACCGGCACCAACAGCCCCTCTTCATGATATAAGCGAAGCGCTTTTCTTCCGATATTTCCCATTACCGCAAACTGCCCTCTTGTATACATTATTCGCTCACCTTCCTTCTGCGTACCTTTCCTGCGATCTTTAAAAACCCGATATGCAAAGGCAATATCTTATATAGCCGATAATTCCCGTATTTTTGATAATCTTCTCTCCGGTAAAACTTCTCTACCGCATCACAGATCGAAGCAATACAATTGTCATTCAGCGCTTTCCCTGCTTCCATAGATGTGTATCTTGGCGCTCCGATATAACCATAGTCTCCCATAGCTTTCAACTGCCGCTTACAGGAGATCATATCCTTATCTGTGATCTGTGTATCCGGCAGATTCTGATATCCTTCCCGCACGTTTTCAGGATCTATATGAAGCATACAGGAAGTTTCTACCCATCCTGCATGATAATCATTTCCATGCTCCTTTTCAAGTTTTTGCAGCACTGCCGCTTTCTGCACCGATACTCCCATAAATATCTGTCCCATAGGTGCTATCACGCACAGTCCGTTCTTTTTATTGATCTTTCGCACTGCCTTCTCTATAGCGATCTGGTGCTGCGGATCTGCATGCGATGCGATCACAACGATATTCTGAAAGCCCATATACCGCAGGCTTTCCAGTACTGCATACGCTGCCTCATACGTAACCTTCATCGGAAAATGGATCGATCCGTAAAACTCATTTACCGAAGCTGAGGCGATGGGAAAAGACGGCAGGGAAAAGCACTCTGCCTGCAATCTCTGTTCCAATTTCTTCATCGCCCCCACGCTCCAGTACTCTCCCTCCATCAGATCCGTCGCAAGCGGAAGATGCGTTCCGTGCTCCTCGATCGGCGCAAATACTACAAATACGATGCTTTTTCTTTTGTCAATCTCTTTCACTTCTTTCCATGTCAGTGTGCTTAAATCTCTCATTATCTGTCCTCCGTTTCTTCCTGATAAACCGATCATAAACCCGGCCTTTACGGCCAGGTCAATAGCTTTTAAGAAAAAACACATGCCGCCGGCAAAGCTGATGGTTCCTTTCATGGAAAAGAAGACCGACCGCATTGCGGAAGAGATCGCACAAAAAAACCACGAGGTCCGTCCCCGTGGTTTTTTCGGTGAAATTTTTTCATGCCGCGAATAGGGGGGGATACCGGTTCCAATCGGCTCACCGCACCCTTTGTCGATTTCTCTGCCACTGATCGGATTTCCAAAAGCATCAAAGGTGCATAACGCTTTCGCTTTTCCGTGACCACCGACCCCGTGCCCTTCATATGCATCATGACAAACTTTGCATACATACATCAAATTCTTTTCGTTCAACACAACATCACAATCATTCACATTGCTTTCCGTTATCGTGATCTTGTGATGAACGATGTATCCCTGTTGATCGTGGCATTCTTCGCACAACCCTCCGTCAATCATCAAACGTTTTTGAATATACGCATTCCTGCACTTCTTCCAGCGGTGGGTGTTGTAGAATGTTTTTGCAAAGCCCTGTGCCATCTCTTTCCTTTCGCTGCGCTTATCTCTCTCTGAATAAGCGCAGCACAGAGAAAGAAAAGTAGGCATCGGCCCGGATCGCCGTGTATGTATCTGTATCACCACTTTAACCATACAACAAAAAAACATAAAAAAACGGCCATCTTTTCAGATGACTGTCTGTCCTGTTCATTAGCGTATTTTGTTTTTATAAAGCCAGAAGGATAGTGAAAATAATCTTCAACCCGATCAAAGAACCAACGAAGCCCAAAAGCTTCAAGCAGAAATTATTCCACTGAATTACCGTTCCTCTACAACTGTTCTTCGGCACTTTTCTAAGCTTCATATGGCTCCTCCTTTTCTGTCGGTCTATGGTATCTCCTATATTTTTATTATACCAGATGCTGCAGCTTTTTACAATCTGTTTCTATCGAATTTCTCCCAGAAAATACTGTTTTGCTGTTTCTTTCACTCTTGCCCAGTCATCCGTTGTCCGGTATACGATGGGTGATCCGCTCCACTCATAAAGCGTGGCGTTTCCTTTGGCAAACTGTTTTAATGCTTTCTTCAGATCCCATCCGTTAATGTCCAGCACCTCATCCAGCTGCCATTCGATAAAGTCCTTCGGCTCATCCAGGCGCAGATAGTCCGCCTTCGGTCTCACATATATAAACCGCACATCATAATCGCTGTCGGGAGAGGCAAAGCCCCACGCCCTGCTACCCGATTCAACTGCGTGGAGGATACGCACGCCTTCCTTCTTTTCTATTTCATCCAGTTTTTCATTGATCTCTGCCAATATATCTCTCATCGTAATTCTCCGGTTACCGCATAGCGATTTACTCTTTCTACAAATTCTGAAACCTTCTTCATATCCGGATTGTCCGGCAGTGTCGTTTTCGCTGCCGCCTCATCCAGTCTGTTCTCATATTCTTCGAGGATTTCGTAAAACGCCGGCGAAAACGTTCCGTCACTCTGCATATATTCGCCTCTTCGTATCGAAAGCAGCAGCGGAAGATCCTCTCTTCTGTGTGTGCAGATTCGGTGTTTTTCCAGAATATCGATTGCCATCATAAACAGGCGGATCAGATGCATGGCATGCTTATTCAGATGATTATCATCCTTCTTCTTATTTCTCTTACCGATCTTGTCATAATCCCGGACAACCGTTTTCATCGCTCCCCACAGATCCGTATAGTCACGAAGCGGAAAATGCTTATAATTCGAATCCACAAATATCTCCGTTTCCAACTCCGGATTGACCGCCTTATCGATATACATCCGCATACCGTTCTTTTCATCACCTTCATACCTGCGGTTAAAATCCTCCAGAGAATTTAAGACCGATTTCAGTATATGCTTTTCTCTGTCACTCTGCGGCAGAGTATCCCTTGCGATGGCATTCTGCAAACGACGTAGCTGCGCATCCGCATATCCGCCAAAGGATTTGATCGCGCGTTTGGAAAGAAACAGATCCGTATGATCGATCAGCTCCTGCCCCAGCGCAGATTTGATCAGATACTGATCCTCATCCAATCCCAGCATCTCACAGGTATTGGGATTGCATTCCAGCAAAAGCCGTACCAGCTTGTTAAATCCGTAGATAACCGTATCCGTCTTATCATCCTCATACTGCTCAAACTCCGTAAGGCCGATCAGATCCGACGGCAGCTGCAGCGTAACTCCGCGGAAGTCGATATCACTTCCCGCATTGTTCGTTCCGTAGGCATAGCTTCCGCCAAGTCCCAAAAGCATGATCCTGTCTCCCAAGCGTTCATTCGTCCTCAGAAAATCATATTGTTCGGTGTTCATCAACGCCTTAAAATCCATCTTCTTTATCCCCGCATTGTTCCTATACCGGCAGTATTCCTGTTCTCACAATATCTTTTCCATGCAGATCTTCTGCGGTACTGCGCCCATTGCTTCATAAAATTTCATCGCGCCCGGATTGCAGGTCCAGACATTCAGGGTCACATTATAGAAGCCCTGCTCTTTTGCATACGCGATCACAGCATCATAAAGCTTAGTCCCGACTTGTTTTCCACGGGCATCCTCGTCCACACAGATATCATCGATATACAGCGTACGGATATCCGTGAGTACCGAATCACCGACTGCCTGCTGATGCACGCAAAAAGCATGTCCCATCACCAGCTCCTCTTCCCCTACGCATACAAAGACCGGTTTCTTTTCGTCCCGGATTATCTGCTTTAACTGTTCTTCATTGTACTTTGTGGCCGGTCCCTTAAACAGATCGGGCCGTCCGTTATGATGCACCATATCTACCTGGACCAAAAGCTCCAGGATCCGTGGAATATCTTTTTCCTCTGCATGGCGTACATACATGCGCTTTTCCTCCTGATATTCTTATCTTATTTCATCCCGGAAAACCACGAGGTCCGTCCCCGTGGTTTAACAAAACGCAAAAAATGCGCTTTTATCTTATCCCATCCGGTCCATGCCGGGGCCGCCTTCCAGTTTCGGCAGATACTTCTCCGGTTCACGGCGAAACTTCGCCATCAGCAAAAAGGTATCCAACACCAAACCTTCCTTATTACAATCCGCATAATTCTTGCCGATATCCTGCCCCATCTCATACTGCCGCATATTATAAAAGTAGAGATCCGTCAGGTCGTACCCCCTGCAGGCGACTGCGTCCGACAAACTGTGATGATCCAGATAGTACATAAAGGCTCCCATCAATTCGTCATCACTAACCAGCTCCAGCCAAAGATTCTCCAGATACGCTTCCTCTTTCCCGGCATATTGTCCCAGCTGCGTAAAACACTCATACGCCTTTACCCGGCGTGCATCCAAAATGATCAAGATGATCTCCTTCCCGTGTTTCGATAAAATACAAAATTTACGGTGCCTTCCGGAGCATCTCATCCACGACATCTGCCGTATAGGCATATGCTCCCAGATTGTTCCTTGCGTCTTCCCTCTTCGCGGCATTGGCGCGGATCGCGCTCTCATCGCCTTTTTCTTCATAGACTCCGGCCATAAATGCAGCATGCGCATATTCCGCCACGCGATAGAGTTCCTGCATTACCACTTCCTCTCCCGGATCGACCATCGTTTCTGTGTGATAAGTATAATAGGTAGACAGAATCTCACCATACGCATGCTTCTTCAGTTTATACTCAAATACCATTCTGCGATTCTCGGCCAGATCTTCTTTTTGCTCTTCTGCGTGTTGGAACGATGCCTTCATATCTGCCAGCGACGCCAGAAAGATAATACCGGCAATAACGATCAGGATGTTCAGTATCACTTTTACCGGCTTATTCATGTCTCAACACCTCCTCAAGCATTACTGCTTTTTGTACTTCCGAGGCAGAAATAAACGCCTCCAGTTTCTCGTCATCCATTCCAAAATAGGTTTTTATCGCCGCATCCATCTCCGCCTTCATATCTTCCACACATTCATGGTATGCTTCGCTGCTGTCCCGATTCTCCATCCCTTCATAAAATATCTGATTATACCTGCAGAAGTTACTGATATCGGTATCCAGCCCGTCAAAATAATCCGGATCATCCGAACGAAGGATGATCTCTTCCATCTCCCGGATGCATTCATAGTAATTTTCCGCGACATAGGAAACTTTCCTGAGATGCTCAAATTCATCCGGCATAAAATTCTTCAGATCATGAGATCTCAGAAAATCGATATACCCCATATAGTCTCCGTTTTTCAGGTATTCCTCTGCTTCCACCACATATTTGGCAGCATTTCTCTCTCCGTCGCGCCGGATATCGGGATCATCGACAGTGCCATGGTAAACCTTACTATAGTTCTCAGAGCTGATCGCACTCGTAATGATGCAGCCAATGATCAGCACGATCAGGATCGCAGCTCTCTTTGCCAGTCCTCCTGTCTTATGCGCAGAATCCAGAACCTTTTTCTTGGTGATCCCGTATTCTTTATCAAACTGCTTCATGTTCTGCTGATGCTGCACCGCAAACGGATTGTCAGCACCGCAATGCCGGCACTTCAGCTCTTCCGGTCCGATCTCATGCTTACATTTTTCGCAGATCATTCTGCCCGATCCTGATTGCAGACTTTTAGTTCCGTCCGCATCAACACTTCCCAGATCCTTACGGATATCGTCCAGCTGCCCCATGTACTCCTCTTCTTCGGCCGGAGCATACGCCGTACCGCAGTACGGACAGCGAACAAGGGATGCATCAAATTCCCCTGCACACGTTGCACACACGATCATCTTTTTTGCTTTTTCCATTTTCTCTCACTCCCTGAGCGCATTTTTTTCGCTTTGATCGATCTTATCAAGGACATCACTTTGTTCCGGTATCTCCCGGCGGATCTCGGATATACGGGCTTCGAATGCTTCTGCCGTATCCGTATTTCCGGCCTTTTCAAACACCGCTTTCATAAAGAGAAGGTCTGCATATTCCCCAAACCGGCGATAATCCTTATTATCTTCCGTAACCTGCGCCCCGACACGGTTCGAACATCCGACCTCCCCTGCCATGATGCCATAGTTTTCCCGATCCAGATAACCTGTATAATCCGGCCGGCTATCATCCACATACTCTTCATACAGCTCGCTCAGCATTTCGGGTATCATAGTAACCAGCCAGATCCCCAGGATGATATTGATAACTACGGATATGCCGAAGATCTTACTTTTCAAATTTTTCATATCTCTGCAATACCTCCTCCAAGTAAGCTTTCTGACGGATCTCTGACGCGGCAAAGTATTCCTCCCGCCCGGCCTCATCCATTCCCAGATATATCTCCAGGATGATATCCGCCTGATCTTTCATATCATAGAAGTAATCCCTGTAGGGATCTGCATCTATCTTCGAAATATTATTTTCAAATTCATGGTAAAAATCCCATATCACACGCCGGCAATCCTGCGCATCATCTGAGGTACTGTCATACTTTCTGGCTTCCGGGCCAAACATGGTATTCGCTTCGACAGTAGAAACCAGGCCGGAATATTTCGAGGCGATCTCCCAAAACAGTCTCAGATCATCATAGGGTGCTTCCCATTCCGCAATATTATGGTAGGCTTTAAATGCCACAAACCCGGTATAATCCCCCGCATCCAGATAATCCTGTATCGCAGCCCGATACTCCTCCGCCTGCTTCACCGATTCCCGGCGCACTGCATTCTCACGAAAAAGAAACGCATTCTCTTTCACATAGAACACCCCGATATTGGCGAACAAAAGCAGGATCAATACCGCGGCGCTGATCACCACGGACATATTCTCGGCTATGATTTCCTTAACTTTTTTCTTTGTCTTTGCACTGTCCTCTTTGTAATAGGACATATCCGCCCGATGACCGGCGGTTTCGGTAAGTACCCTGCCGCAATACGGACAGACTTTATCCGTCAATCCGATCTCGCCGCCACAACTGATACACTTCATGATCCCGAAAATCTCCTTTCCACGCGGTTTCTCTTAGCCGGGATTCACAGCCTTTCGTGCTGTATATCCTCCCCAATGGCTGCCAACAGCAGCACAAACGTTTCTATTTTAACACAGATTTTTCAGTGATATGATATTTTTGATATTCAGAATTCTGAAAAATAGCAACTTACTATCATTTTTTTCACTACGTTACGCATAGTGATTTTCGTCCCCGTGGTTTTCGGCAAATGAAAGGACCGCAGACAGGTCCTGCAGCACCCTGTCGCAGTACTGCAGATCTTCCTCCGTCGGCTGTGTAAGATCCGGGATCATGATTGTAAAACAGCCTGCTGCCTTAGCGCTTCGAATCCCGTTGGGAGAATCCTCGATCGCGACTGCCTCTTCAGGAGCACAATCCGCGATCCGCTGCGCTTCCAGATAGACATCCGGATACGGCTTTCCACGGGCGATCGTTTTGGTCGAGATCACACGTGCCGGGTCAAGGTCCAGCCCTGCATCTTTCCGGTACCGTTCCACACGGGACAGTGGAGAAGCGGTCACGATAAAATAACGAATGTTCTTCTCTGCCATTTCCCGCAGCAGTTCCACCGCCCCTGCTTTTGCCTGTATCTTATGATCCTCACGATACGCTTCCATCAGTTGCTTTCTGGTCTCACGCACGGTGTCGTAGATATCACTTCCGTAGCGCTTTGCAAACCAGGCTCTCGATAACGATGCGTCCAGGCTGCGCAATGCTAGTGCCTCTTTCTCCCGCATCTCATAACCGCACTTTTCGATCGCTTCCATCCAGAAACGCCGGTACAACGGTTCCGTATCCAGCAATACGCCATCCAGATCAAAAAATAATGTTTTACTCACGTCGTCATGTCCTTTTCCAAAATCACCTTTTATGTATGTTTTTCCCTGCGGATCGCATCGGCCATTGTCAGGAAATACTGTGCCTTGATGATCGCCATACCCTGGGTTTCATCACCGAGTACCACCAGCTCATCCCCGGGAGATATGTTAAACAGTTTTCTGGCTTTTGCCGGTATGACGATCTGTCCTTTATCACCGACCGTCACCATGCCAAATAAATGCTTTCCCTTGGGCGGCAGATCCAGCCCCAGATTTTGCTCCGGTTCAAAATTGGCCAGGTCATCCAGGGATACTCCGAACGTTTCGGCCAGCAGGCGGCATTTTTCCAGGTCAGGGATCGTCTCGCCGCTTTCCCATTTCGCAATGGCCTGCCTGGTCACACCAACCTGTTCCGCCAGATCTTCCTGCGTCATCTTTCGCAGTTTCCGCATATGTATCAGATTATCCTTAAACATCTTTTTTCCCTCTCTTCCCAATCCCCAATACCAGCCAGCGATAGACCGGGATCCGCGAGATGACCGCATACAGGCCAAACCCGAACGCAAATCCGGCCAGCAGGCTGAACAGATAGCAGAGCGGAACCGGTACAAGTTTCGGCTTTGCGATAAACAATGCCACCGACGAGATTCCCAGATAATGAAACACGTACAATCCGAAACTGTTCCTGCTCATCCATCCGGTAAAAGCATTGCTGAAATCACCGAATCGCGCCATCCCTGCAAGCACTGCCAGGGAACCGAAATAGGCACAGGCCGCATACAGGGCGCCCCGGTTGATCGGCCGATCTGCGTAGTTTCCGCCAAAATATCGTACGGTAAATACGATGCATAATACCAGCGCTATAAAGATCAGTGCTGCCGCATATTTTTTCAGCCGCTCCATCACCTCTTCGCGGGAAAATACATAGTATCCCAAAAAGAAGAATACCAGATACAAGCCGCAGCGATAGACGGAGACGATCGGCATATTGAAAAGCTGTCCCGCGCCCCACACCGGAAAGAAAAACAAAGCAATCAGCCACAGCGGCGTTTTGGCGCCAAGCTTTTGCAGCCTTCCTTTTTCGATCCTGCGGATCAGCAGAAGCAAAACGCTGTAGAACCATAACAGATGGCAAAACCACAGCACACCGCTTCCCGATGCCACCATGATAAAAAAGATCGCAATCTGCGGTACTCCTGCTTCCTTTAGTCCCGCAAATCCGTTGCCAAGAGATATGCTGATATATCCCTGCAGAAACTGAAAAGCGAACAACCCCAGTGTGGACGGCACCAACAGTTTCAAGGTCCTGCTTTTGAGATAGTCCTTTCCGCTGTGTCTTTCCAGATACAGCGATGAACTGATCCCCGCAACCAGAAACAGCACCGGCATAAACCAGGGATACACCAGATACTGGAATGCATCGTAATACTGTACCTCCAGATCCGAGATCTTCCCAAGGCCGCCCAGGATCCCTTCGCCGTTATACATATACAGCACATGGTAGATCACAACGATCACGATGGTCATCCAGCGAATGTTGTCCAAGTAATATTTTCTCATAATCATCCCACCTTTGCAATTATTTTTAACATTATTATAATTGCCTGGCAGGACGCAGTCCACCAACGGATCCGCACATTTTCGGACAGATTTTGTTATCTTTTGTTGCATAATAGATTTCCACTTGCGGAACCCTCGCAAAAACCACGAGGTCCGTCCCCGTGGTTTTTATGAGCGGATTACATTTACGAATTCTGTCATTTTATTTTTATCTTTTCGTCCGTCTGTTTCCAGACAGGAACTTGCGTCTACGGCATAAGGATGCAGTTTTCGGATCGCCTCTTTTACATTTTGTGTCGTCAATCCTCCGGCCAGAAAATATGGTCTGTTGATGCCTTCGATCAGGGAGTGGTCAAAGGTTTTTCCCGTGCCGGTGCCGGAATCCAGCAGCACGTAATCGGCTGTGCTTTTATTCGCCATCTGAACATCTTCGGCAGAAGTGATCTTGAATGCTTTGATGATGGGCTTTTTCGTATGCTGCCGCAGCGTCTTGATATACAGCGCATCCTCCTGCCCATGCAACTGGATGACATCCAGGCTTTCTTCGTAATACTCCATGATGCCTTCGATCGGCTCATTTACGAATACACCGACTTTCTTTACGGCACTTCCTGCCAGATAACTCTCCAACTCGCAAAATGTACCCAAAGGAATGGTACGCCGGAAACCTTCCGATAAAATAAATCCGACATAATCCACGCCCAGTTCCATTGCCGTGATCACATCCGGCGGATTCATCATCCCGCATAATTTGATCTTTGTTCTCTCTTCCATTACTTTTATTTCCGATCCTTACTGTTGTTTTTGTCTTGAAAAATACATTTTTGAATAACTGTCGCCTTCTCCGACTTCATAGGTCATCGTGTTGTGATCCACCGTAACCGTAGCAAATACATATCCGCCGGGCATCTGAAGATCGTAAGTATTATTTCCGAGTTCTTTCACATCAAATTCTATCGTGATCGGTTTCCCTATCAAGGCAACATCACAGGTATATACCGCCTTATCTCCGCTGATCTCATAGGATTCTGCTATGCCCTCATCCGCCAGATCCTTAGCATTCATTTTCGTTCCGTCGGAAAGCACTTCCTTCGTCAATACCCATTTTCCTTCAATCCCCTGCTCCCCGCATCCGGTCAGCATCAAAAAAGCCACAAAAATAACCACTAACAAATTAGTTTTTCTTTTCATTGTTTTATCCTTCCTGTTATACTGTTTTTGCTTCTTCCAAAAAATCGTTTATGTATTTCTCCAATACCCCCGGGGAATATCTATTTTATTTTGATGCTTTTCCTACTTATCTCCGAACGCATTTACAAATGCCTCGTAATTACTTTCATCTCCGGGTGAGCAGTAGACAGCAAATCTATACTAAACAATAGAGATTTAAATCACATACTCATTCGCTCTTTTCAGTACTTCGCAAAGAATTCCGAATATTCCTCATCTGTATGCTGCATCATTTTATCATAAGTACCATTTTTCTTTTTCGTGTTCTGATATTTGTCACGAATAGCAGTAAGCAAAAATCCGGTCAGGTTGTGGATCTCTCCTGCTTCTTTGGCAATACGGTACGCATCTTTGGCTTTTTCCAGATCCCCGTCTGTTGCAAGAACGATCTGACGCAGATCTTTTGTGGGCAGTTTTTCATCAAT
This sequence comes from Lachnospiraceae bacterium, assembly GCA_017634975.1. Lineage (GTDB taxonomy): Bacteria > Bacillota > Clostridia > Lachnospirales > Lachnospiraceae > NK4A136. The sequence continues at coordinate 23,546 of JAGBMJ010000009.1, forward strand.
CATATCTCGCAGTTCATCGATCATATCATCCATATTCTGTTCTGAAATCTTTATTTCTCTTTCTTCCGTTTTAACTTTTTTACAGTTCTTTTCGTTGGTATAGATGTAAAAATCCACCGCTGTCGTCTTTCCGCCTCTTCCGGATCGCACCAGATGGTATTCAAAACGAATAGATGCTTTCTCATCCAACTCTTTTTTTGCCACATCCAGTACGTTTCTGCGGAAATTGGAAAACTCCTTCATGGAACTCTGATCAAAATCCTCTACATCCCTGTATGTTTTATTCCTCTTCTGCAACACTTCCAGCACCTTGTTGGAAGATCCGTCAATAATCCCAAGCATTAGTTTCAGATGTGTAAAGTCATACTGGATATAATATGGTTTGCCGGCATTATCGACTTCATTCTGCCGCATCAGCCATTCCTGAATGGACACATTCTGCCGAAAGATCTCCAAAAGACGATAGGAATATATGGAGCTCATGGACATCATTTCATTGGCATCCAGACAGGTATAGTTGTTTTTCATATCGATGATATAATCCTTCATGGACGGATTAAAGGTTACACTTAAAACGCCTTTCCTGAAATCCGCATCCATGATCAGGTTATGTGCAGAAAAACTCTTATCCTTTTTATTTTCCATGACCACCATAAAGCCCATCAGTGTTCCATTATGTGTTTTCTTGTCATTCTGTTTTCCATAACAGGCCTTCTTAATGGATTCATAAAAAGATCCGGAATTTTTGTCCCGGTCAAAGATCTTATGCAATTCATCTCCAGTAATCCTTGCAGACAGCTTTCCGTCTTCTTCCCAGCCGGCACGCATAGTGGAGATCAAAAGCAGTTTATTCGTCATCAAAGTCGGAGTAGACAGACTTAGGATCAGTTCATTAGATTTTTTATAAATATTACTCCCGATATAAGTGGATGCCGGTAGTGTCTCTGCTGTTCTTTGTTTCATAATCCGTCCCTCTTTTTATTCCCGTTTACCGCCAAACTTCCCGTCTGCTCTGCCGTTTACCGCCGAACTTCCCATCTGCTCTGCCGTTTGCGGTGAAAGTTTTAAAAAAATAATATATAATGGTGCCGTTTTTCGCCATTCTTCTGCCGTTTTCCGCCAAACTTGCTCGTTAAGAGTATCATGCTTTTCCTAAAATAGCAAGCATAATTTATGCAAAACATTGTATTAGAATCTGCTGAAAACTACCATATTTTGTGGTTTTTTCCTCTTTTTTACAGAACTATACATTTGCCGTTATTTTACATAACCTCACATAAATCTACCGTTTTTTATCAGAACCTCTACCAATTTTATCTGATATTTTACAGAACTTTTCAATTATTTTTCCGAAATTTATCAGAACTTCTTTCTATTGCATCTGTCTCTTTCTTCCGGAATTTTACAGAACTTCCATTTTGGCTTCCGTTTTGACTATTCTGTTTTTTACAGGGCTTTTATGTATTCTCCGCTAAATTACAGAACTTCAAGATTTCCTGCCGTATTTTATCAGAACTTCCAAATCGCCTTACCCTATTTTAGCAGTACTTCCGCCGGTCTTTTCCGTTCTGTTTCCGAAATACAACAGAACTTTACTACGAAAAATCTTCCGTCTTTTATAAGGACTTCTGCCGGAAAAATAGCATTCTTACCCCGTCTTTTTATCATACTTCTGCCATATTATTTCATAACTTTACAGCAAAAAGCCTTATTTTACAGGGGTTACTGTGATTTTAAGAAAAAGAAAAGAAAATACTGTTGTTTATTAAATCAAAAAAGAACAACAACATTTTATGTATTTCGCAAATTATTACTTGTTGATCAACAGTTGTATCCTGTTATAATAGTTTAGTTTTGCTCCGCTCATGTCCGTCTCAACCACGGCTATGGAAGTCTCCGGATATTGGCGCTTCAAATACGGATACAGTCCTCTGCCCTCACAGACGTTTGGCATGCATCCGAAGGGAGCGATACAAAGGATCTTATTCACGCCGTTATGAATATAATCGACCACCTCTGCGCCAAGAAGCCAACCGTCTCCGATCAGAAAATTGTGGGAAATCTGTTTCCGGGAATTTTTGTCCATGACTTCATATGCACTGAGCGTCTTGAATCCATGACGAACCATTGCGCTTCTCATAGCCTCCTGCGTATGAACCAAAATCTTTTTGACGATCTCAAAGCCGGCTCTTTCAATATTAAATCTATCCGGCTTATGAGAATCAACGTAATAAAGTGCATACCAGGAAGCACCGTTCACAAAGGCTTCACATCCATGCTCTTCCAGATACCGTATGACATTCCAATTTCCGAGTGCGCAATACTTGACATAGAATTCAGCCACAATCCCTACGACCTTGCGTTCCTTGCCGTCTCTTTCGATCTTCTCATAGGACTCGGCGATCCGTTCAAAATTCTTTTTCATCTTGCCAAGCGTGAGATTCTTACCGAACCGCAGATCCAGTGAAAGTTCCTTCACCCATTTTTGATATAACGCATCCGTCTCGCCCTTGTTCACTTCATAAGGACGGACCTGATTCGAAAGCATCATAAGGATATCGCCGTAAAAAAGACCGAACAGGCCCCGGATCACGGTATCAAAATTGATCTTGAGGGAGATCTCATCCTCGACATGCCGGACATTAATGGTCAGAACCCTTACATCATCAAATCCCGCTCTCATAAGGGATCGTCTCATTAATCCTATGTAACACGCTCCCCTGCATGCATCACCTGCCGTAGGAATCAGGACAAAAGTTTTTCCGGGATCATACTTTTTCGTCTTAAGTGCCCTGACCACCTGACCTGTCATCAGAATGAAAGGAAAGCAGATATCGTGATTTGCATACTTCATACCTTCCGATTTGATCTCAAACTCATCAGTCTCATTCAAAAGCACAACACAATATCCCTTGCTCCAAAACATGTATTTCAGCAAGGGATAATGGGCATCCATCATCGCCGGTATCAGTATGGTGTTTTCTTCTTTTTCCTTTTTGATCTTATACATAAATTATGGGCTATGTTCTTCTCTGATAACCTGATCCCAACCCGTGGTTCATACTTATGGCAGAACTTTTTACAGCTTTATACTTTCTTCTCCATCTCTTCCACGATATGCTTTATACAGCCGTCTTCAAAAGGTGAATCAAGTCCTGCTGCCTTAAGCTCCGGAATATAAAAATCACTGACGGATAGTTTGCAGAACTTGAGATAACGTTCCCAGGCATCCTTATAGTCCCTGTCCATGGCAATCTTAAACTGCATTGCACATACACTGGCAAGAACGTAATCTATATAATAGAATGGCGCGTAAAAGATATGCCCCTGTTTCTGCCACCAGCCACCGGCCGAGAAAAACGGATCGTTGTCATAATCCAGCAGCGGGCGGTACTGCATCTCGAGCTTCTTCCACACATCCTTGCGTTCTTTCGGCGTAAGATCCGGCTCTGAATAGACGATATGCTGGAACTCATCTACCATACAGCCGTATGGCAGAAACTGTGCCGAATCCTCCAGATGCATAGTCAGATAATCCTCTTTACGATTTCCGAAAAACTTATCCATCCAACGGTAAGTAAAGTATTCCATACTCATGGAATGAATCTCTGCCGTTTCCATAGTCAGATCATTATGCTCCAAGAGCTCCTCATTTCTGGTAATATATCCCTGAAAAGCGTGTCCGCATTCATGCGTGATAACATCTACGTCCGAGCTGGTGCCGTTGAAGTTTGCAAAAATGAACGGTGCCCTGTAATCCTGAAAAAATGTCATAAACCCGCCAGCCCGTTTATTCTTACGTCCCAGTACATCAAAGAGCTCATTTTCCTGCATAAAATCAAAGAATTCCACCGTTTCCGGAGAGATCTCCCGGTACATCTCCTGCCCCTTCTTCAGTATCTCTTCCGGAGTGCCGACCGGTGAAGGATTACCCTGCGGAAAATAAACATCATTATCATAATACTTAAGTGCCCCAAAGCTGCTTTAAAAGTTCCTCTTTGTCCGGTCTTTCATATTTCATATCTGAAAATTTCATTATCGTACTTCTCCTGTCATTCGTGAAACATGATTATGTAAACACTGTATATTGTGGTTATAATTTGTAAATATCATTATTTTGTTGATAATATCCGTGGAACAGTCAGGTTATCAACACTACTTATCCACATTTCGTAAACATATTGTTGAAGAAACATATACTCTTCAACTCCCCCTCATCCGCCCTTCGGGCACCTTCCCCCCGCAAGCTGGGGAAGGCAATGGGACAATCATTTCACATAGTAATGTCGCGCGATCCATTTGGACAGTCCGGCCAGACCGGGATATACGATACGCTCACTCATATTGAGCTGATCGAGCATATCACGCACCCGCCAGCGAAGATTTTTCTCAATAATATATTTTACGGTATGCTCCGTCTTGCTGGCCAGGAATCCTTCAATGTCCGTGATCTGCATCGGAACAACCGAAAAGAATGAATACTGATTAACGATGCGCTGATTAATGGAAGGTGGCTCAATAACTACCATCGATCTGTCCCCCATATCATAATCGTACTGCGCCAGACTGTTCCGAGTAATCTCTGCCAGCATATCCACGGAAAAGATCGTCGCCTGCCGGCAGCCGATGATCTGCTGGTACGGCACCGGAAGCAGAGATACCAGTTCCGCCATATCGATACGCCATACCATACAGTCATGCTGATCCATCTGTTCCAGATCATCTTCCGTCATCGCAAAATGAAGACCAACTAGAGCCGAATGCGTCCAATCCAACAACCTGGTCGGCAGACCGTTATGCTGTCCTTCGATCATCTGTCTCCATACCGACTGCTCGATCGTCGGATCACCGATCACGGCATACTTTGCAAAATTCTCCAGGATCGCCGGTTCCAGCTGTGCCTGCAGATCCTTACAATTACGCGCCAACGAAGTGTGCATTTTGTATGATGAATTAGGCATACCGCGATAGATATAGGAACTGCGGTTTCTGTGAAGATCCGCACGATAATCCTGCTCCGTGAGCAGCGGTAACAATTCATCCAGGGTTGTGATACGTATTTCCTTGATCATATAGTGCTATCCTCCGATTATTCTTTCTGAGTCCTGAAGCCTTTTCATACCCTTCGATCAGATCCTAAATTCTATTATATTAACTGTAACGACCTGAGAATATAGAGCCAGAAGGTTAATGAGAAGGAACATCCGAACGTAGTCAGCATGATCACGCTGCTGCTCAGGGTTCCTTCGTGCCCCATACTCTTTGCCATAATATAACAGCTTACCGTTGTCGCCGAACCAAGCATCACAAGTATCGCAACGATCTGTTCTCCGGCAAATCCCAGCGTAACTGCCAAAGGAAGAAAAACAGCAGCCAGCACAAAGAGCTTTATGAACGATGCGATCAATGCCGGTTTAAGTTCTTTTAACGCCTTTTGAAACTCAAAAGCAGCACCCATGGACATCAGGCCCAGGGGAGTGGCCAGTGCCGCGATATTGGAAACGATCGTCTGAACCACCTTCGGCTGCGGAATGCGAAGCACAGACCACAACATTCCGATGGCAATCCCAAGAATGATCGGGTTGGTAAAGATCCCGTGGATCGTAGACCGGATCCTTTTCTTTCCGTTCTCTTTATTCTCTTCATTCTCTGCGGTCAGCATCAGAACGATCACGGCAAAAATATTATACAGCGGAACACTGCCGAGTATCATCAGCGGTCCCATACCGGATGCACTCTCACCATAGATATTATGGATAAAAGCGATCCCGAGAAGTGCTGCACTGCTGCGGTAAGAACTCTGAATAAACTCGCCCCGTTTCGCTCTGTCTTTTACGATCCATTTTGATAACAGCGCTATGACAGCAATGCTGATCGAGGTGGCAGCAAAACAGAACAGCACGAATTTTCCATTCCAGGTTTTTGCAAAATCCTGATCCGCCAGATCCTTAAAGACCAATACCGGAAGTGCTGCCTTAAACACAAACTTATTCATCCAGGCGGCTGCCTTTTCATCGATCAGTCCGATCTTCCGGAAAAGATAACCCAATACCATCAACGTAAAGATCGGTACGGTTGCATTTAAACTAAAAATCAGATTATCCATCTTACTTTTACAAATCCTTATCTGTTTTCTGCAGGAACAACTATCCCTCAAACAGATCATCAAGAGTTATTACATCAGATATATATGATAGGTAAGTTGTTCCTGACAATCCCTTTGCTGAAATCATTATAATTTTCAATGCCTGAGCTGTTCTGGTTTTCTTCTTGAAAATATCCCTTTTTCTAATTAACTGCTGTTCATAAGAGGCATCTACCTCAAATGGTTTGTTCGTATATTTGATCTCACACAGGTTTGTGATTTTGTCAGCTCTTTCGATCACCATATCTATCTGGGCACGCTCATTTTTATCATCCTCCGAATTATACCAGGGATAACACTCCGTTTTAACACCTCTGATTCCTAAAGCTGATTTAATACTGTACGTGTTTTTGAAGCATAATATCTCAAACGCCTGTCCCCTCCAGTTTTCATATCTTCCTGTATCACTTACCAAATCTTCATAACTGTCAATCTTTTTTTCTTTTGACAAACAATGATAATGGAACAACAAAAAAGGATCCATAAGCTGAACATATAAAGGATTATACTCTTCATACTTTTTCTTGTATTCAATTATATATCCACAATCCACAAGATCCTGTATTGCTCTCCCGTATGTACCATTTGAAGCACCTATTTTCTCCTGTAATACGGCTTTCTTAATCCCGTACTTTGCTGATGCCAGCATTGATAAGATTTGTCCATATACAGGTGATTCACTTAGCGTGGCCTCCAGTAGCCTTTTCGTTTCATCCCTGTAAAGTGCATCTTTATCAAACAGCAGCCTGTTTATGTTCTGAGCAAGGCTATGAGATGTATTCATCAGATCAAAGAAGAACGGAAGACCGCCAAATATCATCTGACATTCAGCAATCTGTTCTCTTGGCCAATCAAATTCCCTGTCCTTAAAGAATGATTCTGTTTCCGTAAGAGTAAACGGTTCTATACAGATCTTTTTTGTAACTCTTTGATACATATTACCAGTATTTTTTATTACATTCTTTATGATCCACGAAGTTGCAGAACCGCAAATGATAAAAAGCAGATCTCCATTAAGAGTTCCTCTACGATTCCAAAAATCCTCAAATGCAACCAGGAAATCCGACCTTTTCGTTGCAAACCACGGAAACTCATCAAGAAATACGATTTTTTTTCCATTTGGTGAACGACGTACCGAATCCAAAGATAATATTTTATCCATTCTTGAAAATGCTTCAAACCAGTCTTTGGGTGTACTTCTTATATCATCACCGTACTCAATCAACCTTTGTCCAAAGGATTTAAGCTGTTGCCTCGCTGTCCCCTTTTCCAACCCCACAGCTCTGAAAGCAAACTCCCTGAATGTCTGCTCTACCAAAAACGTCTTTCCTACTCTTCGCCTTCCGTAGACACAGATAAGTTCGGATTTCTTTGATCTTTCGCTATTTTCAAGCTCTTTTTTTTCTTCTTTTCTGCTAATGATCTTCATAATAATCCTCTTCTGTTAAAAGTTGGTGAAGTTTATTGATTTAATCATATCATTTTCCCCATTTATAAACAAGTATATGTTTTATATTTGGGAATTTTTATCGTAAATATATAAATTATCCCAAATAGTTATTTTCACTTACCGGATATTTGAACTGTTTCACGTACTTTTTATGTGAAACAGTTTTATGTTATCCCTATATTTAGGTTGGATGTTTCACGTGGAACAATATTTTGTATTTTTTAATGTGAAACGTCTTAACCTGTTCTGTGAAACATTACGGTTGTCTGGTATCGTTTTAATAATGATAATCCATAACGGCACCAACATAAAATACAGATCCATCCTCTATATATCTCATGAATTCATCCATGGTATCCATACCTGTTTCCATGCTCAGGACCCAAAATCCATATTCATCTTCGTAATCTTTTTTCAGATTTCGAAACATATTATTTAAATCACTTGTACAAAACTGTTCCAGTGTAGCATCTTTAAGTTTCTCTATATCTTTCATAAAATCCGAATAACGTTTCTGAAAATATGCCATTTTATTGATAACTGTTACTCTATCACCATCGATTTGAAAAACATCTTTATAAATCTTCTTAAACAACTCAATGCTTTCGATTCTTTCTTCATCTGGCGTGCAAACTACATAATCTATCGGATCAACCAATATTCCATATTCACTGTCATAACCCAATTCATAATTTTCTTTACAGTAATCTTTCGGATCGATCGGCTTTCTGCTGATCTGAAATATTCTGCTATGCATAATCGCTATTCCTTTCTCTCCGTATTTTTACATCGGTAATATCCTCGATAAAAATGACTCCCCGCCGGTTTGATCAGAATAAGGGGTGAATTGATTATGTCCGATCCGGCAATAAACGCATTCAGCCAGGCAATATAACATAGATACTCTTTTACAGTTCCGGTGCTGAACAGTCCGGCGATTCCGGTGCATCCTGTCAGCACCAATAACGGCAGGGTCATAAACAACCAGTATCTTGGTTTTGACAATTCAAAATCCGGAGTCATCCACAGATAAATGCCACCCCAGTAATTCAGATAAATATCTCCTTTCCGGAAAACCGTTAAAACATGCAAGGACTCGTGGATCACATAAACAAACGGAAAGAGCAAAATCTTAATCCAAAGATTACCCGCCCGGAATCCTCTGGTGATCGTTGCCAAAACAAAAAGCAGGATCATCAATCCGTATGCGAAATACATATAATTCTTTCGAAACCATTCATTCCTGATAAATGGTTTGTATTCATTATGATCGATATTTAATTTTGGAAGTGGTTTGTTCCAATAGATCACTTTATATTTTTCCTATAATTGTTTTAACGATACTTCATCAATGATACTTTCTAATGAGTTATGTTTCACACTTTCTATTTGTGAAACAGTTTTATGTTATCCCTATATTTAGACACTATGTTTCACGTGAAACATTATTTGGTATTTCATTATGTGAAACAGTAATTTCTTTCTTCTGTGAAACATTTGATTAGACAAATTCATGTTTGTCGAGCCGGCGAGCCACGGGGACGGTTCTTGTGGCTAAAGATCTTCGATCTTGTTGCCACAAGAACCGTCCCCATGGCTCACCGATAAACATGAATTTATGAGGACAAAAGAACCGTCCCCTTGTCCTCAGTTATATCGTTATCTCAATAATGTTTCCTTCGATTGCTCTGATGCAACTCTCGTAATATCCATCCCCGGTAGTTCTCGGTCCACTGATTACTTCGTATCCGTCTTGCGAAAGTGTTTCCGTTATCTCATCCACTTTTTCTTTGCTTCCCACAGAGAAGGCAATATGAATATATCCGGTTTGATCCGGATGCTTTACAACCTCTTTCAGATTTGGCTTTTTCATCAGTTCCAACCTGGAGCCATCGTCGAAACTGATAAAATAGGACCGGAAATCTGTCTTCGAATTATGATATTCACTATTTGATTTTCCGCCAAAATAACGTACAAAAAAATCCTTTGCCTCTTCCAGATCAGTTACATACATAGCGATATGTTCTATTTTCATTCTTTCTCCGTATATATATGAATGTATTCACACTAGTACATCGAACAATTAATAACTGGCCAAATCCGCCGTGCGATAGTCTGTAGGCAATGAAGAGGAAGGAGTCGTAGCGGGCTACGGCGACTGACGATGAAGCAGCATACGGGCTATCGAACAAGGATATGGCTAGTTA
>JAGBMJ010000001.1 GCA_017634975.1 Lachnospiraceae bacterium
TCTTTGCCCAGGAAGCCCTTCGGATCGCATATGAATTACTGTCCATGCACTAAACCTCCCCATTAGAATAATCTACTTCTTACAAGATCAATACTAATGGGGAGATTCATAACCGTACAGACTCGATTATTTGACGCTTACGTTTGAGATCAAAGGTAAAGTCAATACAGCAATATGCTATGCAACGGTAGTTGAGGAAGAGGCGATCGAGCAGGTACGCCGTATGTGTGATTATCCGTTTACGGAAGGCGCAAAGATCCGTATCATGCCGGATGTACATGCCGGAAAAGGCTGTACGATCGGGACCACTATGACCGTAGTGGATAAGGCGGTGCCGAATGTGGTGGGCGTGGATATCGGCTGTGGTATGTATACCGTCAATCTGGGCAAAGCAGGGATCGACCTGGAGAAACTGGATGCGGCAGCGCACTGCATCCCGTCCGGACGGAATGTCTGGGAGGGGCGTCAGGAGCGTTTTGACCTGACCGGACTGCGCTGCTACCGGGAACTGAAGGAGATGAAATGGCTGGAGCGTTCTCTGGGCACTCTGGGCGGCGGCAATCATTTTATCGAGATCGACCGCGCGGCAGACGGAACCAACTATCTGGTGATCCACTCCGGCAGCCGGAACCTGGGCAAACAGGTGGCGGAGCTGTACCAGCAGCTGGCGATCAACCTGAGCAGAGGGTACGGAGACTATCTGGAGCAGCGGGACGAGATCATCCGTACCTACAAAGAGCAGGGGCGCAAAAGCGAGATCCAGAAAGCGCTGAAGGAGCTGCACTGGCAGGTTTACGAGAGTGAGACGCCTGTCCCGGAGGATCTGTGCTGCCTGTCCGGTAAATATCTGGAGGACTATCTGCATGACGTGGAGATCTGCCAGGCGTTTGCACGGAGAAACCGTGAGAAGATGGCGGAGATCCTGCTGGAGCGTACGGGGATCTGCGGAGGCGAAGCATTCCATACGATCCATAACTATATCGATACCGACGAGAGGATCCTGCGGAAAGGTGCGATCGCAGCCCATGCGGGCGAGAAAGTACTGATCCCGATCAATATGCGGGACGGCAGCGTGCTGGCGATCGGTAAGGGCAACCCGGAGTGGAACTACTCGGCACCGCATGGCGCAGGGCGGGTGATGTCCCGGTCCAAAGCCAAAAATACGCTCTCCATGGAGGAGTACCGGGAGGAGATGAAAGGGGTGTATACGACTTCGGTCAACGAGCAGACCCTGGATGAGGCGCCGATGGCATACAAGTCTCTGGAAGACATTATTGATTTGATCAAAGATTCCGTTGATGTTATCGATGTGATGAAGCCCATCTACAATTTCAAGGCGTCGGACTGACTGAAACAGGGGGGAGAATTCCGCGGATCGGTCAAATTGCAGATGGCAACCGAAAAAAGCGTTCCCTGAGCGGAACGCTTTTTGGCTTTATGAATTTCTTTGTAATTTCTATAAAGCAAAAAGTCCTCTGTGGAATGTGCGCATAGGTTGAAAAATACGCAAAAAAACAGTAAAATAGTATGGATTATAGATAGAAAACGGGAGGCAGGAAAGATGCTGTCAAAGGAACTGATCCAGAAGGGGGAGATCTACGCCATTATTCCGGCGAGAGCGGGAAGCAAGGGTGTGAAGAATAAGAATATCCGCTGTGTGAAGGGCTACCCTTTGCTCGCATATGCGGCTGCTGCGGGGGCGTTGTGTCCGCAGGTGTCCAGAGTGTTGGTATCGACGGATTCGGCGGAGTATGCAAAGATCGCGAACTATTACGGAGCCGAGACACCGTTTCTGCGTCCGGCGGAGTATGCCACGGATACGTCACCGGACATCCAGTTTATGGAGCATGCTATCGGATGGCTGGCAGAAAAGGAGGGTAAACTGCCGGAGTTTTTTATGCATCTGCGTCCCACAACACCGATCCGTGAGATGACGATCGTCAATGCGGCAGCGGAGAAGATGCTGGCCGATCCGGAGGCAACGAGTCTGCGCTCCGCACATAAGCAGGTGTTTCCGCCTTACAAGATGTTCTGTGTACGGGAGGACGGCTATTATCGCAGCTTTGTGGACGGGATGACCATTGACGAAGCAAACAATCCGAGACAGGATTTTTCGCAGGTCTATGTACCGGACGGCTATGTGGATCTGCTGCGTACCGAATTTATTATGGAAAACCATCTGATGCACGGAAACCGGGTGATCGCCTATACCATCGAAGAGACGGTGGATGTGGATGCCAAGAAGGACCTGGAGTATCTGGAATTTTATATGGAAAACCGTGAAACGGAACTGCTGAAATACCTGCGGGAAAATTATAAACCGCTGGATGAAGCGGGGATCGTATAGAGACGGCGGATCCGAAAGATAAGCCGGGGATGGGAGATAGGAGAAGAATGCTTATGAAGATTTTGATGATCGGTCTGGGCAGCATCGGACAGCGGCATGTGCGGAATATCCGTCAGGTTCTGGGAGACGGGGCGGAACTGCTGGCCTACCGCGTGCGCGGTGCAAAGACGACATTTACCGATAAACTGCAGATCCGGGAGGGTGTAGATCTGGAGCAGGAATACGGGATCACTTCGTATACGGATCTGAATGAGGCACTGGCACAGAAGCCGGAGATCGCCTTTATCACCAATATCACATCGAAGCATATGGAGTGTGCCCTGCAGGCAGCAAAAGCGGGATGCCATCTGCTGATCGAGAAGCCGCTGGCAGCGGATATGGAAGGTGTGGAAGAATTGAAGGCACTGGCAGAGGAAAAGAAGCTGACGGTGTTTATGGGCTTTCAGAACCGTTATCATCCCTGTGTGGAAGTGATAAAGGAAACGGTAGAAAGCGGAATGCTCGGAAAGATACGCTATGTGGATGCAGAGTTTTCCGAGCGGCTGACCACGATGCACCGCTATGAGGATTACCGCGGTACCTATATGGCGCAGAGCGTGATGGGGGGAGGACCGGTACTCAATCTGCAGATGCACGACCTGGATATCCTGCAGTGGATCTTCGGCGTGCCGAAGAGTGTGACGGCCGTCCTGCAGAGGCAGAGCGGTCTGGAGATCGATGTGGAGGAAAGCGCTTCGGCGGTATTCCGCTGCGGAGAAGGCGAAAACAGTTTTCCGATCTGCACACATACTGACTTTCTGCAGTATCCGCCGGTACACCGGTTCAAGGTCGTGGGGGAAGGCGGACGGCTGGAAGTCGATCTGAACAGTACCGAATATGCAATATGGCTCGGGGATGAACGGATCCGGTCCGGGGAGTATCCGGATTTTGCCAGAAACAGTATGTTTCTCCGGGAACTGGAAGATTTTCTGGCAGCGGTGCGTGGAGACCGTGAGGTAAAGATCGGATTGCAGAACGGTATCGATACCCTGCGTATGGCAATGGCGATCAAAAAAGCCGATGCGGAGAAAAGAGAAGTTTCTTTAAACGAGATCGCTTAAGGGTTGAGAAAGAACAGCGGAGGATATAGTGCTATGGCAAAGAAGATTTATACCAATCGTTTTGAGATCACCGGGAGAGTATGTATCGTGACCGGCGGCGGCGGCCTGATCGGGATGAAGCATGCGGAAGCGATCGTGGAAGGCGGCGGTATCCCGGTGCTTCTGGATATCGTGCAGGCAGGGATGGACCGCGTGCAGAACGGATTAAAAGAGGAGTACGGTGACGATATCACCGTGGAAACCTTTGTGACGGATATTACGGATCGCAGTGCATTGGAAAACGTACGCGATCGCCTGATGGAAAAATACGGACATATCGATGTGCTGATCAATAATGCGGCAAACAATCCGAAAGTGGAAGGCGGTTCGAAGAATCTGGGCGCCATCCGTTTTCATAATTTCCCGGTAGATATGTGGGATCAGGATATTGCGGTAGGCCTGACCGGCGCGATGCTCTGTGCACAGGTCTTCGGAGAAGTAATGGAAAAACAGGGCAAAGGAATCATTCTGAACATTTCTTCCGATTACGGTCTGATCTCACCGGACCAGCGTATTTATCGCAAGGAGGGATTGCCGGAGGAGGAGCAGACGGTGAAGCCGGTCTCCTATTCCGTTGTAAAGCATGGACTGATCGGACTGACCAAGTATCTTGCCGTATACTGGGCGGAAAAAGGTATCCGCGTGAATACGCTGTGTCCGGCCAGTCTGGAAAACGGACAGGATCCGGAGTTTCAGGAAAAGATCAGCAAGTTGATCCCGCTCGGTCGTATGAGCCGTCCCGATGAGTATGTCTGCACGATCCTGTATATGATCTCGGATGCAGCGACCTATATGACCGGGGCAACCGTTGTGCTGGACGGCGGTCGTACGATCTGGTAACCGATACAGACATCGGTCGCAGACACAAAGGTAACAGAGGGTATGGATGAACAGGTATACGGAATCGTAAAAGTTGACGAGCAGGGCAGGATCACCCTGCCGGAGGGAGCGCGGAGCGCATTCGACATAACGGCGGGAGAGCGTCTGGTGGTAATGCGCAAGGATACGGACGCGCTGGTATTGGTGAAAGCGGAGCAGTTTTCGGAGGTGAGAGCAGAGGAAACCGGATGACAGAGAGTGTGGAAACTGTGAAAAAAGGAGCGAAGAGCGAAGAAAACAAAAGATCCTCCCTGAGCATTCTGGTAGGTGTCCTTACGCTGCTTTTGCTGGTCGTGATCTATGCTGCCATGAAGAAAAGTGATGTCGGAGATATCAAGCAGCAGCAGGATCAGCGATACGATGTAAATGTAAATGGTGAGATGCATTATGATGTGGACCTCGGAACGTTTACTTTCCCGGATATGCACGCCGGGGAATTGCTCATATATTCCACCACATTGAAGGGACACATAGAGACGCCCATGATCCGTCTGTTCGTGGCGCATTCTTCGGTACGTGTTTTTCTGGATGATGTATTGCTGTATGAATATGGGGAACAGACCCAGCATATGTACGGATATGGTTATATTACGGTTCCGCTGCCGTCGGATTACGAAGGCAGAACGCTTACGGTGGCGCAGACAGTCCGGGAAAACGGCGAGATCCGCAAGATCCGTATGCCCTCGGTCTGTAATGCCGACCGTTTTAACGACGGGATCATCGGGGATAAGCGGATCCAGCTGATCGTCAGCTGTGCCGTGATCGTACTCTCGGCTACGGTGATCGTAGTGGGATTTATGTTTATTCACCGGAATCCCAAGGTACGCAATCTGATCTGGATGTCCATTTCGTTTATTTTTATCGCGTTGTGGTCGTTCGGGATCAGCAATCTGATCGAGTTGTTTGCTCCAAACCAGCTGGCGCTGAAAGGATATATCGAATACTTTTCCCTGTATATCGCGCCGGTATTTTTCCTGATGTATTTTGCGGATGACTTCTATTACAGCTACAAAGGGAAGAACCGTTATCTGTTTCCCGTATTGATCTCTTTGGAGGTAGCGTTTCCGATCCTTGCGCTTTTCCTGCACTTCCTCGATATCCTGCATTTGCCCAAGATCCTGCTTGCAGGGCATGTACTGATCGTGCTGACCCTGATCTATGTGCTGGCGATGAGCATCGTACGGGTGAAACGCAGACAGGTGATCCACAAGGAAATGCTGGTGGGTACGATATTGCTTGTGATCGTATCCATGATCGAGTTTGCCAGATATCTGTATTACAAATATGTCAATGTGCAGAGCAGTGATTTTGAGAGCATTGTACTGGTCGGTCTGTATTTCTTTGCGCTTTCCGTCATCATTGATTTCTTCAATTCCCAGCAACGGACTTTGCTGACGGAAGCCAAAAATGAAGTGCTGGAAAAACTGGCTTATGAAGACATCATGACAGGCGTATATAACCGGCAGAAAGTAAATGAACTGGAACAGGAGATCGTAAAACATCCCAGGCCGTTCGGCATCGTCAATTTTGATCTGAACGATCTGAAAAAAGCCAATGACCGGTACGGACACGCGGAAGGAGACCGGCTGATCACGGATTTTGCATCGCTTTTGCAGGAGGTATTCTCGGAAGCCGGTATCGTTGCGCGTATGGGCGGTGATGAATTTATCGTAGTCTATCCGCATTTGGAAAACGTGGATCACGAGGCGCTGCTGGAACGTCTTCGGAAAGATTGTGAGAGGCGGAACAGGGAACGGAAAAATGTGCAGATCAGTTATGCCGCCGGATTTGCCTGCATCCGCGAAGAGGAACTGCATGGGATGCAGGGAGACGAGGAGATCACCCGTGTGTTCCGGGAGATCTATAAGCGTGCGGATGCGAAGATGTATGAGAACAAGGCACTGGTCAAGGGAAAAGTATCCGGGAGGTAGAGGATATGGTATTATATTATTCCGCTACGGGGAACACAGAATTTATCGCAAAGCAGATCGCTGACCGTCTGGAGGATCAGTGTCTGAATCTGCTGGAACGCATCCGGACAGAGGATGTCACACCGATCCGGTCGAGAAAACCGTTTGTGATATGCTCACCGATCTATGTCTGCGAGATGCCGCAGTTCCTGACGGATTATCTGAAAAAGGTCAAGCTGTCCGGAAACCGGAAAGTCTATTTTATCTTTACCAGCGGTGGCTATACCGGGATCGCCGGTCCGCTGGCCCGACAGATCATGCGGCATAAGAATAAAGTGTATATGGGGCGGGCAGAGTTTAAGATGCCGAGAAACTATCTGATCAGTGAGCATTACCCCATGCTTTCTCCGGAGGAGAACAAGGAGCGGATCCGCAATTCCTACGCCAGGATCCCGGAAGTGGTGGAGCGGATCCTGCAGCGAAAGAAACTGCGGGCGAGGCATGTGTTTTTGTTTGAACTGCTGATCACGCTGCCGTTTCATCCGCTGTGGACGAAGTATAAACAGCCGGCATCGCCGTTCCGCGCGACGAACAAATGCATCAGCTGCGGAAAATGCGAGAAGGTATGTCCGCTGAACAATATTGTGATGCTGTATAACAAGCCGGCGTGGAAAAAAAGCTGTGCGCATTGTATGGCGTGTATCGGGAACTGTCCGGTGGATGCCATTGAATACGGAGAGCGGACGGAAGGAAAAGAGCGCTACCGCATCAGCAAATACGTGAAGCGATTCACGGGGGAGCTGGAGTGGAAATAAAAGGGAAAGCAGGCATGAGAAAGGAGAAAAAAGAAATGGCGTTTGATTCAAGAGCATATGTACATGAGGCAGATAAGGCAGCGTTAAATGCGCTGAAAGCGATACCGGGATTTCAGCAGCTGGTAAAAGGATTTATGAAGATCTTCAGCGAGCGGCAGTATCGCATTGTGAATCTGTCAAGTAATATACGGATCTCGGAAAAGCAGTTTCCGAAGTATTACGAGATGCTTCCTCCGATCTGTGAGAAACTGGGGATCGATGTGCCGGATCTGTATCTCTGCCTTAACGATAATCCCAATGCCTATACGGCCGGTGATGAAAATCCGTTTATCGTGATGACCTCCGGTCTGATCAACAAAATGCCGGAAGAACTGTTGCCAACGGTACTGGCACATGAATGCGGACATATCGCCTGCCATCACCAGCTGTATTCCACCATGGGCAGGATCGTATTAAGCGGTGCCTCCACAGCAGCAAGCACGTTTCTTCCGATGGGGGGGCTGCTGACGGTTCCGATGCAGGTGGCATTTTATTACTGGATGCGCTGCAGCGAGTTTTCCGCAGACCGCGCCGCAGTATTGTGTGACGGAACGGCAGACAAGATGTCTACTGCATGTATGTATTTTGCAGGATACGACAGCCGTTTTCCGGTAGAACCGAATAAAGAAGAATTCATGAAACAGGCGCAGGAGTATCGCGAGATCGTCAAGAACAACGGATGGGATAAGACACTGGAATTTATGTATATGGCGAATGCCAGCCATCCGCTCACGGCAGTGCGCGCACTGGAATGCGAAGAGTGGGCGAAGACAGAGCTGTGCCGGGGACTTTTGGAAGGCAGGGTCATTGTACGGAAGAAAGGGGAGGCGGCTAACGAAGAAAACCGCAGCGGTAAGCGTTCAAACGGTGCAGATCTGAAAACCGCTGAAGAGGCTCAGGCGGAAGTGTTTCGGGAGATGTCGAGAAATGCATCTGCCACTGTTACAGATGTGGCTGATACGGCACCGGCAGCTGACGAGACAAATAGTATGTCATCCGTGAAGGAAGAAAAGCCTGCGGAGGTAAGCGGTGCGGCATCCGCAGTTACTGAGACACAGAGCGTTGCTGCCGGGAGTGAAACACCTGTAAATACCGTGAAGCCGGAAGCGAGAAAGGATACCATTCCCTGGTACAAGGACACAAAGCTGACCGCAAAGAATGCAGAGATCGCAAAAGAAACGCAGAAGATTTGCCGGGAAGGAGCCTATCAGTATATCGGGAAACCCCTGAAGCTGCCGGAGCATGACTTCTCGGCAGGGGAGCTGTTTGCGCCGGAGGATGGAGCCTACTTTATCCAGAAGGGTATCGCGGAATATCAGAAAGAAATGTCATGTAAGATCGAAGTGACAAACGAGGATTCCTATCAGGCGGCGCATCGTTATTCAAATCCGTTTGTTATGAATTTTGCAAACGCGGTGCATCCGGGCGGAGGATTCCTGATCGGGGCACCGGCACAGGAAGAGTCCCTGTGCCGGAACAGTACATTGTATATGTCGCTGACATCCAGAACGGCTTCTCCGATGTACCGGTTCAATAAGTTCAAACCGCTGGCATCTGATTATATGCTGCTTTCTCCGGAGGTGTGTGTCTTCCGCGATGCGCATGGAAACCTGCTGGAAGAGCCTTACATGGTTTCGGTTTTGACAACACCTGCGCCCAATCGGAAAAAAGAGGCGGCCAATGTGGCGGCGGAAGCGATCGATGAGACAATGAAGCGCAGGATAAAGATCATGCTGCATATTGCAATGAAGAAGGGGTATAAGAATCTGATCCTCGGTGCCTGGGGATGCGGTGCTTTCGGACATGATCCGGCGGTGGTTTCGGAATACTTCCGTTCCATTCTGATCGATGAAGGATATCAGGAGTGCTTTAAGAATATCTGTTTTGCAGTGTACGGACCGGAAGACAGCGCTAACTACACGGTATTCCGGGATGCTTTTTCGAGAGTATAAGACCGGAGAGAATACGGTAAAATAAGATCATGAAAAAGCCATAAAACGGAAGAGAGATCCCGTATCTTTATCAGAAGTGTTAAAAAAGTAACCATTCAGAACCGTAATGTTCTGAATGGTTACGGTAAATGCCTGGATACGAGGGGGGTGCGGATGAACAGGAAACGCATGATAGCGAAAGGAATAGGGCAGGTTCTGCCGTTTTTTTGTGCAGTCTTTCTGACTGCCTGCGGTACGGAGGGGAGCGAAACGAAACGCGGAAGCATCGCTGATGCGGAAAAGATCGAAGGAACAGGGACCGGACAGGACGGCTTGGATCCCGGGGCGGATATTTCGGAAGTGAATCTTCCGGAGAATGAGATCCTGTTGGTATTCCGCTATACAAACGGGGCAGAGGGATATGCAGACAACGGGCACTTCATTGATACAAACGGAGATGCCTATGGATTTTATTTCTCACAGTATGGGTACAGTGCTTACCGGAATAATGGGATGGAACTGTATGACAAGCTGATGCTGATCCGTGAGAATACGGAACCGAAGGTCAATATCGGAAGTGACGCTGTTCAGTACATCTATAAGCTTGGGGAGCAGATCGATCCGAATGCGGGCTTTGAAAAGGAATCCATGGCTTGCGATATGGGGCAGTATACACTGTATTACTATGATGCCGATACCGGGGAAATGGTCGAGTGCGGAGCCTACGGGGATGTGGATGAAACGCCGGAAGACTTTTATGCCGGACAACTGTGGGATTATTTCAGATATAAGATCGAGCAGGCCAGTGTGCCGCAGACCTATCTGTATACCGACGGGGATGTGCCGATGGAGAGCGTTCATTGCGGATATATGGATGGGATGGACGGGAAATATATTTTTCCGAATGCGGAAGACCTGCGTGCATTTGCTGCCCGGAGCGGGATCGCGTGTGACAGTTTCCTGGACAATATGGATGAGTATGAAATGCAGTCCTATACGTATCTGCTGGAGATTCGGAATGTAACTTCCACAGGATATGATCTGAAAGCGGATGCGATCATGAACTATAACGGACGGACTGATTTTTTGCTTTCTGCAGATAGTGTGATCCCGGAGCCGGGAGCGGTTGCGGGATCAGCAATGGATGGTTTCTGCTTTGTGGCGGCCTATCCGTATGTTTATGACATCAGTGAACTCGGGGATGACTGGACCCTGTCGGAAGATATCGTCTGGAATACACCGGATGCAGTTATTGGTGGGATTGAGTGATATATGATATGTGTAAAGGGCTGCCGTTTGGCAGCCCGTTGTTTACGTTATCTTGGTGTTTCCCCTTTCATTGCTGTTTTGATCCGGTACATTTTATCATCGGCACGTTTGACCACATCCTGGACGGAGAGATCCGTTTTCGGATCATAGGAAGCGATGCCGCAGGCGATGGAGACGTAGTCCGATGGCAGGGGAAGCTCTTTGGTATAAGGACTCATGTGGTGTTCCAGTTCGGCGTACAGCTGCTCCTGTTCTTCATAATCGCTGCCGATCAGCACAGCAATGAATTCGTCACCACCCACGCGGTAGACCGGACTGTGTTTGAAGATCTTACAGATCAGATGGCATGCACGGATGAGATACCCGTCGCCGGCATCGTGTCCGTAGGTGTCGTTGATCAGTTTCAGATTGTTCACGTCAAACATTGCGATCGCAAAAGTCGTTTCCGTCGTGGAATTGATCTGTGACTGGAGAAATTTTTCCTTATCTTCATACGCCATACGATTGTTTACATTGGTAAGCGGATCACGGCGCATCAGATCCAGCAGGCGCTTGTTGACCTGATCCAGACTCAAAGCATGCCGGAATTTATCAAAGACGAGCCCCATACGGCTCTGATAGGTCTGCAGGAAATGGTTCTCCACTTTGTCCATACAATCCCGGAAGATGATATATCCATAGGCCTCATCCGCTTCGTGCAGAGGCAGGAAGATGTAGAGATGGTTTTCGGTGTCATCCCTGTAGCCGGGGATCAGTTCTCTGGAGGGGAACAGATCCTTTTCATAAGCAACACCGTTTTCCGTCGAATAGAGTACTTCCATATTGCGGCTGTAACCGTCTGTATTCAGACGGATATTCGGGTCATAAATGGACAGACCGAAATTCGGCTCCAGAAGGACATGGAAGGAATCGCCTTCATAATCGTGATTCTCGGTCAGCAGGCGGTGCAGATTGCGTTTGAAATCCTGATAGGTTAAGCATGACAGGATCGTGGAATCGATCAGGTTCAGCTTCCGGTTGAAATAGGTGGTCATGGCGCGTTTGTAAAACGTTTCACGGCCTACGCGGCGCCGGATATTGTCACTGTTACGGTATTGAAAACAGTTACAGCTTTCCCCAGGGATAAACTTACAGGGAACCAGTTCGGACCGGACGGCTTCGCTGTCATGGCACAGCTCCAGCCATACCTTGGCAGCGGCAGCACCCATTTCCGTAAAACACTGATCCACGGATGCGATGGAAGGGGAGAAAATCTGGCTGTCATCAATGAAGTCGAAACCGGTCACCAGCACATCGTCCGGTACTTCATAACCGTTACGATTTAAGGACATAACACATTCCATAGCCAGACCGTCATTGGCACAGATAAAGGCATCCGGCAGTGTCTCGCCGTTTGCGCACATCTCATCGATCTTTTTGGTAACCGCGGCATTTTCCCATTTGGTATAGTAAACGCTTTTCAGATCCCCGGGATATCCACTCTGCTCCAGATAATCCTTTACTGCTTTGAGGCGCAGTTCCGAATCCAGGGAATCCTGCGTGCCGGCAAAGAAGATGATGTTGTGTACATTATGTTCTTTCTGCAGATGTTCGGCCAGATCCAGAGTGGCACGGTAGTTGTCGGAACCGACATAGCTGATACCGTCACTGCGTGCACCCTGCATAACAACAGGGATTCCGGCTTCCCGGCTCCGCCGGATGATGTTATCGATCCGGTCCTGAAAATTCAGACCGCTTCCGAAAATCACGGTACCATCGAAATCATGGAGATCCGGAAGGTTAAAGATATTCATTTCGCCGCGTTTATTCGCAGCGGTATCAATGAAAGTGGGGTAGCATGTAAACAGGAACAGATCGACCGGTTTGTCAGACAGAGCTTTCTGCAATCCGGTGAGAAACTGCGAAAGGATCTCACCGCACCAGCCGGTTGTAAAAACTGCGATTTTTTTCTTCATATTGTCAGTCCCCCTATTACAGAGAAGAATTGCTCGCTTTTACATTATAACAGTAAAATAATCTTTTTTCTATAAATTTTTGTGTATTATTACGATATGGGTATGGCATTGACGGATGAACGGGCATGTTTTATAATAGCATACGTTGACACGAAGGAGTGCTCGAAATACGGGCGCTCCTTTTGCTTTTTTGGCAGGAAACTGATATTATGACCGAAAACAAAAGACAAATCCTACCGGAGAAAGGGGAGGTTATCATGGCAAAATACACGAAGGAAGAGATCCTGCAGATCGCGGAAGAGGAAAATGTGGAATTTATCCGATTGCAGTTTACGGATGTGTTCGGCAATCTGAAGAATCTGGCGATCACGGCAGGACAGCTGGAAAAGGCGCTGAACAATGACTATATGTTTGACGGTTCCGCAATCGATGGCTTTGCGAGGGTGGAAGAGTCGGATATGTATCTGTATCCGGATACGGACACCTGGGCGATCCTTCCCTGGAGACCGCAGCATGGCAAGGTGGCACGTATGCTCTGCGATGTATATACGGCAGAACGCAAGCCGTTTGCGGGGGATCCCAGACGGATCCTGCGGAAGACGGTGACGGAAGCAAAGGAAAAGGGATATACCTTCCATGTGGGACCGGAATGTGAATTCTTCCTGTTCCAGACCGGCGAGGACGGAGAGCCGACGACACTGACCAATGAGCGAGCGGGCTACTTTGATATCGGACCGGTGGATACCGGCGAAAACGCACGCCGTGATATGGTGCTTACTCTGGAGGAGATGGGCTTTGATATTGAATCCTCCCATCACGAGATCGCTAACGCGCAGCACGAGATCGACTTCCATCACGATGAAGCGCTGAAAACGGCGGATAATGTGATGACCTTCAAGATGGCAGTCAAGACCATCGCACGCCGGCACGGGCAGCATGCGACCTTTATGCCGAAACCGCAGTATGGTAACAACGGTTCCGGGATGCATCTGAATATGGCTCTCTATAAGGACGGAAAGAATATCTTTGATGATCCTGAAGGAGAGGGTGGGATCAGTGATGAGGCCAGATATTTCATCGGCGGACTGATCCGGCACATCAAGGGAATGACTGCAGTGATGAACCCGCTGGTAAACAGCTATAAGCGTCTGGTGCCGGGCTATGATGCACCGGTGCTGATCGGCTGGGGGCGCGGCCGGGGCACCATGCTCCGTGTGCCTTCGCAGCGCGGGGAGGATACCCGTATCGAGCTGCGCAGTCCGGATTCAGCAGCCAATCCGTATCTGGCGATGGCAGTGGCGCTGCGGGCGGGACTGGATGGTATCGAGAAGAAGATCCAGCCGCCGGCACCGATCGAAGGCAATGTTTATGAAGTATCCGAGGCAGGGCAGATCGCTGCCGGGATCGAATCGCTGCCGGCGACGCTGATCGAGGCGGTCCGTGAGCTGGAGAAGGATACGCTGGTAACGGATACGCTGGGCGAGCATATCGCACCGCTGTACATATCGGCAAAGAAGAAGGAGTTCCTGGAGTACAGTGCACAGGTATCCCAGTGGGAAGTAGACCGATATCTGTATAAGTATTAAGAATTTTCTGAAAAAGGAAGCTGGTTTTCAATTCGCAGAGAAGGAGGGGCGTCCGTGACAGGCCTGATCGTACTGTTCGGGAAAACTGAAGAAGCACACGGTATACGCAGTCTCCTGATCCGTAACGGTTATGAGGTGACGGCGGCCTGCACGACCGGGGCCCAGGCGCTGGCCCAGGCGGATGAGCTGGATGACGGTATCATCATCTGCGGCTACAAGTATGCGGATATGATCTACTCGGATCTGCTGGACGAGCTGCCGAAGGGGTTTGAACTGCTGCTCGTAGCTTCCGGTGCCCGCATCGAGGAAGGCGTGGAAGACGGTGTGGTGGCGCTGGCAATGCCGCTGAAATCATCGGAACTGATCGGTACGCTGGGTATGATGATCGGGCGGCGTGAGCGAGAAAAGAAGAAGGCACGCCTGGCACCGAAGAAACGCTCGCCGGAAGAGATCGCGCTGCTGGAGCGCGCCAAAGCGGTACTGATGGAACGTAACCATATGAGCGAGGCGGAAGCCCACCGCTATATCCAGAAATGCAGTATGGACACCGGGACGGGACTCATCGAAAGTGCCCAGATGGTATTAGCTATGATGGATAACTGATCCTAAGGAAGGGCCCGCGAAGCGGGAGGATGCCTTAGGATATTCGCGAGGGGGGACCCACGAATGTGGGGGGAGCCCTTGCGATGTAGAGGTTGTCGATAACTATATAATTCCCGCTTGCCGGCTCCCGATAAGTATTTTGATAAACGGGAAGTTTAATTAATGCGAGAGAAAAAGAGGACGAAACATGAAATTTGTAAAGATGCATGGCTGCGGCAATGATTACATTTATGTGGACGGAGCCAAAGAGAAAGTAGAAAATAAGCCCGACGTGGTACGGCGGCTGAGCGACCGGCATTTCGGGATTGGCGGGGACGGCGTGATCTTTATCAATCCTTCCGCGAATGCGGATTTTGAGATGGAGATGTATAATGCGGACGGATCCCGCTCGGAGATGTGCGGCAACGGCATCCGCTGTGTGGCGAAGTTTGTCTATGACCTGGGGCTGACCGATAAGAATCCGGTGCGGATCGAGAGCGGCGGCAAGGTAAAAACACTTTATCTGCACTTAAAAGACGGAAAGGTGGATACCGTGACCGTCAATATGGGAGAGCCGGTCCTGAAACCGGCAGAGGTACCGGTGGATGTAGCGCAGTTTGCAGACGGTGCACTTGATGCCGGTCTGGATATGGTTGTCGATCAGCCGATCCGCCTGACCTTTCCGGACGGGACGACAGCAGAAAGCCGTATGACCTGCGTATCCATGGGCAATCCGCATGCCGTGACCTATGTGGACAGCGTGGATGCGGTGGATATGGAACGTGTGGGGCTGACCTATGAGCACCATCCGGCGTATCCGAAGTATGTGAATACGGAATTTATCGAAGTGGTGGACAAGAAGCATATCCGTATGCGTGTGTGGGAGCGCGGTACCGGAGAGACGCTGGCCTGCGGAACGGGGGCATGCGCATCGGTGGTGGCAGGTGTATTGAACGGAAAAAATGACCGCAGGACAACGGTGCATCTGCTGGGTGGGGATCTGGAGATCGAGTGGAGAGAGTACGACAACTGTGTCTATATGACCGGACCCGCAAGGATCGTATTTGAAGGAGAAGTCGATCCTGCGGCTGTGGAGACCAATCCGAAAGCATAGTGTCTTGAGAAAGACCGTGTGATTTCAGGAAGAGAAATCTGTAATTCTATAGATATAAGAAAGTCATTTAGGAGGAGACAAAACCATGGTTTGGCCAAATGAAGATTATCTGAAACTGCCGGGAAGTTATCTGTTTTCGACCGTAGCAAGAAAGCAGAGGGAGTTTTCGGCAGCACATCCGGAAGCAAAGATCATCCGTCTGAGCATCGGGGATGTGACACAGCCGCTGGCACCGGCGATCATCGAAGCACTGCACAAAGCGGTGGATGAGATGGCATCGGCCGAGACATTTAAGGGCTATGCGCCGGATCTGGGCTATGAGTTTCTGCGGAATGTAGTCTCGGAAAAGGACTACAAGGCAAGAGGCTGTGATATCGCGCCGGATGAGATCTTTATCTCCGACGGAGCCAAGGGGGACTGCGGCAATATCCAGGAGA
The DNA here is from genome assembly GCA_017634975.1 of Lachnospiraceae bacterium. Taxonomy (GTDB): domain Bacteria; phylum Bacillota; class Clostridia; order Lachnospirales; family Lachnospiraceae; genus NK4A136. Next base: position 16,004 of record JAGBMJ010000001.1, read on the forward strand.
TCTTTGCACGTGACTGCAAGGTGGCGGTATGCGATCCGGTGTATCCGGTCTATGTGGATACCAATGTAATGGCAGGCCGTACCGGAACCTATGATGAAAAGACCGGCACCTGGTCGGATGTGATCTATATGCCATGTACGGCAGAGAACGGATTTGCACCGGAGCTTCCGAAGACGGTACCGGATCTGATCTATCTGTGTTTCCCGAACAATCCGACAGGAGCGACGATCACGAAAGACCAGCTGCAGGTGTGGGTGGATTATGCAAATAAGGAAGGTGCCGTGATCATCTACGATGCGGCTTATGAAGCGTATATCTCCGAAGAAAACGTGCCACACAGTATCTATGAGTGTGAAGGCGCGAGAGAGTGTGCGATCGAGATCCATTCCTTCTCCAAGAATGCGGGCTTTACCGGTGTGCGTCTGGGCTATACCGTGATCCCCAAGGATCTGAAGGCCGGTAACGTAGCGCTGCACGCTCTGTGGGCAAGAAGGCATGGTACCAAATACAACGGTGCTCCGTACATCATCCAGAAAGCCGGCGAAGCGGTGTATACGCCGGAAGGACAGGCGCAGCTGAAGGAGCAGGTTGCATATTATATGAAGAATGCACAGACGATCCGGGAAGGACTGGCAGCAGCGGGCTATACCGTATCCGGCGGTGTGAACGCGCCGTACATCTGGCTGCGTACCCCGAAGGATATGACCAGCTGGGAATTCTTTGATCATCTGCTGGAGAAAGCCAACGTGGTCGGTACGCCGGGCAGCGGCTTCGGGCCGAGCGGCGAGCATTACTTCCGCCTGACGGCATTCGGCAGCTGCGAGAACACGGTGGAAGCTATCGAGCGGATCAAAAAGATGTAAGCATATGGTTTCAAAATCTGAAACGAGGGAGAGATCCCTCGTTTTTCTGTTCTCAGGATCGGCAGAAAATGATATAATAAAAAAGTGTTCTTATAGTATCCGGGAAAATAAAGGAGGGTTTTTCTTATGGCAAAGGCAGCTGTATTTCTGGCAGACGGTTTTGAAGAAGTGGAGGCGATCGCGCCCATTGATCTGCTGCGCCGCGGCGGGGTGGAGGTGACCACCGTATCCATTATGGGGCGGACCACCGTACACGGCTCACACAATATCGATGTGACGGCAGATACGGTATTGGAATCATTTGATTTTGCGGGGATGGATATGTTGGTACTGCCGGGCGGAGGCCTGGGGACCAAAAATCTGAAAGCGTGTGCACCGCTGCTGGAAAAAGTAAAGGAATTTGACGCAGCCGGCAAATATATCGCTGCGATCTGTGCGGCACCGACGGTCTTTGGTATGCTGGGGCTGCTGCAGGGGAAGACGGCAACATGCTACGGCGGTATGGAAGCGGAGCTGACCGGAGCAAAAGCGGTCACGGACCCGGTGGTGGTGGACGGGCATATCATCACTTCCAGAGGCATGGGAACCGCAACACAGTTTGGATTGAAACTGCTGGAGATCTTTACCGACAAGGCAACGGCGGATAAGATGGCAGCTACGGTGATGATGCCGTAATATCGTTATACCGGAAGAAAGAGATGAAAAGATTATTACAATACCTGAAAGAATACCGTGTGGAATGCATCCTGGGGCCTCTGTTTAAATTACTGGAGGCCTCGTTTGAGTTAATGGTCCCGCTGGTGGTAAAGCGGATCATCGACGTGGGCATCGCAAATGGCGACCGCGATTATATCGTGCGTATGGTGCTGCTGATGATCGCACTGGCAGTGGTAGGACTGACCTGTTCCTTAACTGCACAGTATTTTTCTGCCAAAGCAGCTGTGGGATTTTCGGCAAAAGTAAAGAATGCGGTATTCTCCCATATCCAGACACTCTCCTATACCGAGATCGATACTCTGGGTACTTCGACGCTGATCACGCGACTGACCAGTGATATCAATACACTGCAGGGCGGCGTGAATATGTTTCTGCGTCTTTTGCTGCGTTCCCCTTTTGTGGTGGCGGGCGCCGTGATCATGGCGATCTCCATCGACCGGCAGGCGATGAAAACCTTCGGTGTGACGGTACTGGCGCTTTCGCTGGTGGTCTACCTGATCATGCGCTTCACCATCCCGATGTACAAGAAAGTGCAGGGCAGTCTGGATCAGGTAACATCAAAGACACGTTCGGCACTGACGGGGGTGCGTGTGACCAGAGCCTTTGGCCTGGAGGAACGGGAACAGCAGGAGTTTGGTGAAGCCAATGCATCGCTGCTGGCGATCCAGGTGCTTTCGGGAAAAGTATCGGCACTGCTTAATCCTGTGACCTTTGCCCTGGTCAACCTGGGGCTGATGTGGCTGCTTTGGGAAGGCGCGCTGGCGGTTGACACCGGCCGTCTGTCGCAGGGGGCTGTGGTTGCCCTGGTCAATTATATGTCACAGATTCTGGTGGAGCTGATCAAACTGGCAAATCTGATCGTGCAGATCACCAGAGCACTGGCAAGCGCAACACGGATTTCTTCCGTTTTAGAGATCACTTCTTCCATGCAGGAAGGTACAGAAGCGCCGGAATGGAAGGGCGGTGCGGCTTCGGTTACCTTTGAAAATGCGGCTCTGCGATATGCAAACGGTGGAGAGGATGCCGTGGGAGGGATCACGCTGAACGCTGCACCGGGCAGCACCATCGGCATCATCGGCGGTACCGGTTCCGGCAAGACTTCGGTGATCCAGATGATCCCGCGTTTTTATGATGCGACGGAGGGAAAGGTCCTGGTCGATGGAAAAGATGTACGGGATTATACCTATGCATCCCTGCGGGAGCGCATTGCGGTGGTTCCGCAAAAATCCGTTCTGTTCAGCGGTTCGATCCGTGACAATATCCGCTGGGGAAAAGCGGATGCCACGGATGTGGAAATACAGGAAGCGCTGCAGATGGCGCAGGCAGCAGACTTTGTGGCAGAAAAAGAAGGCGGACTGGACTATACGGTGGCTCAGGGCGGAAAAAACTTTTCCGGCGGACAGCGGCAGCGTCTGGCGATCGCAAGAGCCCTGGTTAAAAAGCCGGCGATCCTGATCCTGGACGATTCTACTTCGGCGCTGGATTATGCAACGGATGCGGCGCTGCGCAAGGCGATCCGGGAGATGCCGGATCCGCCGACGACGTTTATCGTATCCCAGCGGACGGCATCGATCATGCACGCGGATCAGATCCTGGTGCTGGATGCCGGAAAGGTTGTGGGGCAGGGAACCCATGAGAAACTGATGAAAAGCTGTGAAGTCTATCAGGAAATCTATCACTCCCAGTTCGGAGGTGATACCAAATGAAAAGCAATCGAAAGATCATCCGGAAAGTTTTACATTATCTGAAGGCTTACTGGCCGTTTATGCTGGCGTCAGTCTTTTTTGCGGCAGTGTCTGCACTGCTGGCACTGTATCTGCCGGTGCTGACCGGTAACGCGGTGGATCTGGTTGTCGGCAAGGGAAAAGTCGATTTTGACGGGATCAAAGAGATCCTTTTGCAGATGGGACTCGTGGTGGCGGTAACGGCTGCGGCGCAGTGGATTATGAATGCCTGCAACAACCACATTACCTACGGTACGGTGCGGGATATCCGTCAGGCGGCCATGAAACAGATCGAGCGGCTGCCGTTATCCTATCTGGACAAACATCCTACCGGTGAGACGGTCAGCCGGATCATTGCGGATGTGGATACCTTTGCCGACGGCCTGCTGCTTGGCTTTACGCAGTTCTTTACCGGGCTGCTCACGATCGGCGGTACGCTGATTTTGATGGTGGCGATCCACAAATGGGTCGCGCTGGTGGTGATCCTGCTCACACCGCTGTCCCTGTTTGTAGCAGCATTTATCGCAAAGAATACCTCCAGTCTGTTTAAGAAGCAGTCGGAGACCCGCGGTGTGCAGACGACGATCATCGAAGAGATGGTAGGCAATGAAAAGATCGTGCAGGCCTTTTCCTACGAAGACGACGCGCAGGAGATGTTTGCAAAGAACAACGAAGATCTGCGGAAGGTTGCGTTGAAAGCGATCTTTTTCTCCTCGCTGACCAATCCCTGTACACGCTTTGTAAATAACACGGTTTACGCGGGGGTGGCACTCTTCGGCGCATGGGAAGTCGTCAAGGGAACACTTACGGTGGGACAGCTGACGGCATTTTTAAGCTACGCCAATCAGTTTACCAAGCCGTTTAATGAGATCTCCGGTGTGGTAACGGAACTGCAGAATGCGCTGACCTGCGCCGGCCGTGTGTTTGAACTGATCGAAGCCGAACCGCAGGTGCCGGAAGCGGAAAATGCAGCGATGCTTCAGAATGCCAAAGGAGCCGTGGAAATCTCCCACGTGGATTTTGCCTATACGCAAGAGCAGCATCTGATCGAGGATCTGTCCGTGTCCGTGAAACCGGGCGAGCGTGTGGCGATCGTCGGACCCACCGGCTGCGGCAAGACGACGCTGATCAATCTGCTGATGCGTTTCTACGATGTGAAGAACGGCAGTATTGCCGTGGACGGTACGGATATCCGGGATTACACCAGACATTCCCTGCGCACTTCTTATGGTATGGTATTGCAGGAAACATGGTTAAAACCGGGGACGATACGGGAAAATATCACACTGGGCAAACCGGAGGCCACGGAGGAAGAAGTGATCCGGGCGGCGAAGCTGGCACATTCCCACAGCTTTATCAAACAGCTTCCGCAGGGCTATGATACCGTGATCGGGGAAGACGGCGGTGTATTATCGCAAGGGCAGAAGCAGCTGATCTGCATCACGCGCATCATGCTGAGTCTGCCGCCGATGCTGATCCTGGACGAGGCGACCAGTTCCATTGATACCCGTACGGAGATGAAGATCCAGGATGCCTTCGCGCGGATGATGAAAGGACGTACCAGCTTTATCGTGGCGCACCGTCTGTCCACGATCAAAGAGGCAGATACGATCCTGGTGATGAAAGACGGAAACATCATCGAGCAGGGGAACCACGAAACGCTGCTGGCGCAGGACGGCTTCTATGCGAAGCTGTATCGCAGCCAATACGAATTTTAGTGATCAGGGGGAGAGAAGAGGATGTTTTATCTTATCAAAGAGCGATTGGTGGAATGTAAGGCAGAGGAGCTGAAAAAATGCAACCGGAAGCTGCAGTATGTAGCGGTGCTCACCTCCGAGGAATGGGCAGAGCAGCGGGAATGCTTTGAGATGGGGATCGATATGGAGATCAATACCAATACCGACGAGATCCTCGGTACCAAGATCGAAGTGAACTATGACTCCCTGACCGGCACCTTCAAGATACCGGACCGGAAGGATCTGGATGCGGATGACCGGGTGTTTGCTTTTGCGATGGACGAGCGTGGCATCGTGTTTATCGATGATTCCGATACGGTTTGTGATCTGATCGACAAGATCACAAAGATCAAGTACTGGCGTTTTCCGAGCCTGGAACGATTCTTATACGATTTCCTGGAAATGATCGTACACGATGATCTGCGCCTGATGGAGCGGTATGAGTGTGATCTGGATGCGGTGGAAAAAGAGATCCTGTCCGGAGCTGACGAAGAATGCCTGCAGAAGATCAACCTGATCCGCGGGGATGTGCGCCAGCTGCGGATCAATTATGAACAGCTGATCGATCTGGGGCAGGAACTGGAAGAGAATGAAAATGACTTTTTTACGGAAGACAATCTGCGATACTTCCACCTGTTCTTAAACCGTATGGCGCGGCTGTATGATGTGGCGGGGTCTCTGCGGGACTACACGGTGCAGTTGAATGACCTGTACAAGTCACGCATCGATATGCGGCAAAACCGTATCATGACAGTACTGACGGTGGTAACGGCTATCTTTATGCCCCTGACGCTCATCGTAGGATGGTACGGCATGAACTTCGTCTACATGCCGGAGCTGCAGTCGCCTTTCGGCTACCCTGCGGTGATGATCGTGAGCCTTTTGATCGTGCTCTTCTGCCTGATCTTTTTCAAGAAAAAGAAATGGCTGTAAGGTTCGTTCCGTTTGGCTTCGTCACAGCTTTCATACTCCTGCCCTGCGTTGCAGTTTCGGGAAGTATGCGGTATAATAAACGGAATGGTTTGCGCATTGTTTGGAGAGAAAAACTGTGGATGAGAAACCGGAAGAAGTGATCGGCAAAGGAACACGCAGAGGCACGGGGGGCAGCAGTCCGAAGACAATGGATCGGATCGATCCGTTTACCGGGGAGGCAATCACCTACCATTATCTGAATACGGCCCGGGCAAGACGCAGGGGAACGGAAGAAGATGCGATCGGGGCGGCCAAAGTGCGCAGACGCGGGATGCTGCGGAAATACCGGCCGGTGATCTTAAGCCTTTTGTTTGTGGCTATGGCGGGGATCTTAGTATCCCGGGGGGCCGGCAGGAGCGGTATGGTCTACCGGGAGCATCTTGAAGATGTGGCGGTGACGATGACAGGACCGGACGGAATACAGATCGCACTGACCTTAAATGACCTGGCTTATTATGTATGGAAGGTCGAGAGGGACGGTGATGTGCGGGCGCAGGCATACGATGCCACGGATCCCAAAGCCTACTGGAATCTGTATTTTAATGATGCGGCCGGACAGTCCGGTTATATGTCGGACCTGGGAAGAAAAGCGGTCGTGGACTATGCCGTGCGGGATGCTATCTATGTGCGGGAAGCACAGGCAAAGGGATTTACACTCACGGAGGAGCAGGAGAAGGAAGCGGTACTGGAGGCAGACAGGATCTTTCTGGATCTGTCACCGAAGGCGGCGGAAAGCCTGCAGTTTACGCGAGAGAGTCTGATCGGGTCCGTGAAAAAAGAAACACTTGCACGGGAATATATGTTATACTTATATGATAACGGTCAGAAGGATATCGACGTGGGCGGAGCGTGGTATGAGGCGCTGAAGGCAGCCTATGCGGTGACGGAAGATGCCGATATCATCAAAGGAATACGGATCGGGTATGTGACGATAAATTGAAGGAGACACCTCATACGTCGGCTTCCTCTCCAGGGAAGCCGAGAGGGAGATACAGGACATGAAGACAGAATTATTGCTGAAAGACTTTTTTGAGGGCAAAGCACTGAATGCTTATGAGTATTTCGGTGCACACGTGAGTAAGGGCGGAGTGACATTCCGCACCTATGCGCCGGGAGCAACGGGGGTAAACCTCTTCGGTGATTTCAACGGCTGGCAGGAAGTGCCGATGGAACGGGACGAGCATGGTATCTATTCCATCACCGTAAAGGAGGCCAAAGTCGGACAGCTGTATAAATATGTGATCTACGGACATAACGGCTGGCGTGCGGAACATGCGGATCCGTATGCCTTCGGTGCAGAGCTGCGGCCGGGCAGCGCATCAAAGATCGTGGATCTTTCGGAATATCCGTTTACGGACGATGCGTGGATGAAGCAGCGGAATGATTGTAAGAAGAGTCCGCTGTCTATCTATGAAGTACATCTGGGAGCATTCCGGCGTAACCCTGAGGATGAGAACGGCTGGTATAATTATCGCGAGATCGCGCAGCCGCTGATCGAATACGTTATAAAAGCCGGCTACACACACATTGAGATGATGCCGGTATGCGAGCATCCGTATGACGGCTCGTGGGGCTATCAGCTGACCGGTTATTTTGCGCCGACGTCCCGTTACGGTTCGCCGGCAGATCTGAAATACCTGATCAACGAGTGCCACAAGGCGGGACTGGGCGTGATCATGGATTACGTGCCGGTGCATTTTGCCATCGATGATTTTGCACTGAAACTGTATGACACTACATCGTTATATGAGCAGAATAACGGCAGCCAGTGGGGCACCTGCATGTTCAACCACGAACGCAACGAGACCGTGAGTTTCCTGCTTTCGGCAGCAGACTACTGGCTGAGTGAATTTCACTTTGACGGTCTGCGTGTGGATGCGGTGAGCTGCCTGATCCATAACGGTGGCGAGCAGGGACGCGGTGAGAATGCTTCGGGTATGCGTTTTGCGAGAAACTTAACAACGCTGATCAAAAAGAAACATCCGAAGGTAATGCTTTTTGCGGAGGATTCGTCTTCGTGGCAGGGCGGCGTGACTAAACCGGTGGAAGAAGGCGGTCTGGGCTTTGATTACAAGTGGGATATGGGCTGGATGTATGACAGTCTGTACTTCTTATCACAGCCTGCGGCGCAGCGCGAGGCGGCCTATCACAAGATGACGTTTTCCATGTGGTATTTCTATACCGAGCGTTTTATCCTCTCGCTCTCCCATGATGAAGTGGTCGGAGGAAGAGGAACGATCCTGGAGAAGATGCCGGGAACGGACGAAGAGAAATTTGCTCAGGCGAGAGCCTATTATACGTATATGTACGCACACCCGGGCAAGAAGCTGTCTTTTATGGGCAATGAGCTGGGGGAGCGTACGGAATGGAACGAAAGCCGGGAGGTCGAATTTGATCTGTTGCAGCAGCCGCTGCATAAGGGACTGTACGATCTGATCACGGACCTGCAGAAGCTGTATGTGACGGAACCGGTATTGTATGCCGATGAATATGCCGTGGACAATTTTACCTGGCTGTACTGCGAGCAGGGACCGAAGATCCTGTACGTGATGAAGCGTATGGCAAAGGGCAAAGCCTATGTCTACGTGATGAACTTCGGGGATACGGCGATCGAAGACTATGCATTGGCACTCGATAAGCCGGAGCCGGAAGAGGAAGGTGCAGCTGACGGGGAAGAACACAAACCGAAGAAGAAAGCTGCCAGGAAGAAAGAGGAGAGCTGGGAACTGCTGCTTTCCACGGATTGGAAGAAATACGGCGGCACACAGGAAGAGAAATGTGTGACGCTGCGGTCAAAGAAACGGGAAATGATGCTGCAGGTGCCGGCCTACAGTGCGGCGGTATATGAGGTGATCCTGTAAGGGACGGAGAAACATGAATTATAACGATATCCCCCTGGGGGTAAAAGTACAGATCTGTGTTTCAAATGGCAGCGATATGCAGGCCAAGTTCATTTCACGTGTGATGAAGACCGGAGATAAGAGCCTGCTGGTGATCCCCTTTATGCACAAGGGGGTGCGGGTGAACTTTAACGGACAGAACATCCACATCAACATGGAAGTGCCGGATGGGGAAGGCAATAACTGGACCTTCAAGAACTGCAAGATCGATACCGTAAAAAAGAACGGTCTGGTCTACCATCGTATCCTGACACCGATGACGGAAGGCATCGAGAACCGTCGCGGTGAGCGCCGTACCTATGTATGGCAGCCGGCAATCTTTACGATCGAGGGTATTACCGAGCAGATCTTTACCACCTTAAAGGATGTGAGCCCCAGCGGCTTCGCATTTGTGGTGGATCCCAAAAAGAGACTGCCCATCACGGTCGGTAAAAACGTGGCGTGTACGATCAACGAAAAGAACGGAACGACGATCCATATCCGCGGAAAGGTGATCCGGAGGGAAAAGATGGATCAGTATGTGCTTTATGGCTGCCGCTGCGGTGAGCAGAATCAGGAAGTTTTGGATTATATCGAACGTCTGACCAACAAAGAGCAGGCAGACAACCGCGTAAACGATAATCAGAATTTCGGCTTCTCGCCGGAAGAGATGATGCAGGTGTGACCGGACATTTGCGGAATAAACCAACAGGATCAAAGGAGGGGATGACAATGGAATTCAGAGAAAGAAAGCGCTGGGGATTTTTGGGACTGCCTTTTACCTTTACGGTATATAAGGTACGTGAGGATATGCTCACCATAGAGTCCGGCTTTTTGAGCAAAAAAGAAGAAGACTGCTATATGTACAAGATCAATGACGTGGAACTGCGCAGGAGCTTCTGGGAGCGGATCTTCCGGACCGGTACCGTTATCTGCTTTACCGGTGATGTGACCGATCAGACACTGACCTTAAAGCATGTGCGTAATTCCAAGGAGATCAAGGAATTTATCCTGAAGCATTCAGATGAAGAAAAGATCAAACGTCGTACGGTGAATATGCAGAACATCGGTCACAATATGGATCTGGATGGCGACGGCATTCCTGATGATATGGGATAACGACGACGGTTGCTATGAAGGATCATGAAGTGAAAGCCTATATGGAGAGCCTGTCGGCCGGTGCGATCGTCAATCCCGGCAGGGAGGAGATGCAGCTGGAAGCCCTGCAGGATCTGCTTGTACGTATGGGAAATCCGGAGCAGGGTCTGCGGTATGTGCATATCGCGGGAACCAACGGCAAGGGTTCCGTGCTGGCGTATGTATCAACGGTACTGCAGGAGGCGGGATACCGTGTGGGAAGATACTTCTCGCCGGCATTGCGTGATCCCTGGGAGAAGATCCAGGTGCAGCAGAAACCGATCGCAAAGACAGCAATCCGGGAAGGAATCGCGGCTATTGCGGAATGTACGCAGCAGATGGCGGCGGAAGGAAAACGGCTGCCGACGCAGTTTGAAGTCGAAACCGCGCTGGCTTTTTGGTATTTTCGAAAGAAGAGCTGTGATATCGTAGTGCTGGAATGCGGTCTGGGCGGGCGAACGGATGCGACGAATGTGATCCCGGCACCGGAGGTGTGTGTGTTTGCGCCCATCGCGATGGATCATATGGCGATCCTGGGGGCTACGGTGGAAGCCATCGCCCGTGTGAAAGCCGGCATCATCAAGCCGGGAGCGGATGTGGTGAGCGCACCGCAGCAGATGCCGGAAGCCGGCCGGGTATTGGAGCAGGCGGCAAAGGCGAAGAATGTGTCCCTGACGTATGCTGAGGCAGTCTCTCATGTGCGGTACGGGCTGAAAAAGCAGACCCTGGATACCAAAGGATACCGAAAACTTGAGATCACGATGGCAGGAGTGTACCAGCCGGAGAATGCAGCAGTTGCCGTTACGGTACTGGATGTCCTGCAGAAACGGGGCTTCCGGATCCCCGAAGAGAAACTGAGGAGCGGACTGCGGAAGACCGTATGGCCCGGGCGATTTGAGATCCTTAAGGAAAAGCCGTATTTTATTTTGGACGGGGCACATAACAAAGCGGCCGCAGAGGTATTACGCAGATCGCTGGATATTTATTTCCCGGAAAAGTCCTTTGTAATGATCCTCGGGGTGCTGCGGGATAAGGCATATGAGGATGTGTTAAAATGTCTGCTGGATAAGGCGGTACAGGTGATCACGCTGACTCCGCCGGAGAACGTGCGGGCATTGTCCGCGATCGAACTGGCGGAAGCGGTACAGGAATACGACGTGAGTGTCACATGTGCTGACAGCGTGGAAGAGGCCGCGGAATTGGCGGAGCTGCTTTCCGGAAAACAGTTTCCGATCCTGGCAACAGGGTCCTTGTCGTGGCTGGGACGGCTGGAAGAAATCATAAATTTGAAGGGACAGGTTGTGAAAAAGTATCATGGTAGATGAAGAAAAAGTACAACAGGCGATACGCCTGCTATTGGAGGGGATCGGAGAGGATCCGGAGCGGGAAGGCCTGATCGATACGCCGTGCCGGGTAGCGCGGATGTATACCGAGGTACTGGCCGGAATGGATGAGGATGCCGGACAGCATCTGGGCCGGACCTTTACGGCGACTTCCGGGGATATGGTACTGGAGCGGGATATCACGTTCTTTTCCACCTGTGAGCATCATCTGATGCCGTTTTTCGGTAAGGTACATATTGCTTATCTGCCGGACGGTAAGGTGACGGGACTCTCCAAACTGGCGCGTACCGTGGAGGTCTTTGCGAGACGGCTGCAGATGCAGGAGCGCCTGACCGGACAGATCGCCGATGCCGTGATGGAGGAGCTTTCCTGTAAAGGCGTGATGGTGATGGTGGAGGCGGAACATACCTGTATGACGATGCGCGGCGTGAAGAAGCCCGGCAGCAGCACCGTAACGGTGGCTATGCGCGGTGCCTTTGAGAAGTATGTGAATCTTCAGGAGCAGTTCTACCGGATGCTAAAGCATTAATGGTGTTTTTGGAGAGGAGATTATGGACGAGATCCGTATCAGCGGTTTAAAAATATTTGCGTACCACGGAGTGTATGCGCGGGAAAATGAGCAGGGACAGGATTTCATCCTGCATGCGGTTATGGGTGTATCCACGCAGCACGCCGGTCTTACGGATGATCTGGAGGCATCGATCTCCTACGAAGAAGTATGCGAGATCCTGCAGCGTGAGATGAAGGAACATACGTGGAAACTTCTGGAAGCCGTGGCGGAGCATATATCGATCGTTCTGTTTGCAAAGTATCCGATATTGCAGGAACTGACACTGGAAATAGAAAAGCCGGATGCACCGATCGATGCGGATTTCCGATCAGTATCGGTACGCATTCACAGAAAGCGGCATACCGTATATGTGGCATACGGTGCCAATGAAGGAGACTGTGAAAATCAGATCCAGGAAGGGATCGCCGCCATTGACCGGGATCCGTGCTGCCGGGTGCGGCGTATGAGCCGGCCGGTCAGAAGCACACCGTACGGAGGGGTGGAACAGAAGGATTTTTACAACGGCGTACTCCATATGGAGACGATCTATGAGCCGATGGAACTGCTGCAGTTTCTGCAGGGGATCGAAGCGGCCCAGGGGCGTGACCGTGAACATGCTGTTCATTGGGGACCGCGTCCGCTGGATCTGGATATCCTGTTGTATGATGATCTGGTTTACGACAGTAAGGAATTGGTGATCCCGCATCCGGAAATGGCGAAGCGGGACTTTGTGATGCTTCCGCTTGCGGAGATCGCGCCGTTCGTGCGGCATCCGCTGACAGGCAGGACGATCCGGGAGATGGCGGAAATGCCGATGGAAAAACATGTCAGAAAATGAGCCATGGGGACGGTTCTCTGGCCCATTTTCCGAAGAAAAACGGGCCAGAGAACCGTCCCCGTGGCTCATTCGATTTTTACTGCAGTCGATGCTCCGGAGAATGTCGTTACGTTGACACTACCGAAGGTCGGTGTCTGATAGATGGGCATGTCGTTGGCAAAATCATGGAAATAGACATAATCGGAAGTGATCTGTATCCCGGCAGCGGTACCCGGGCGGACCACTTCTTCGCCGGAACCGTCCACACGGATACGTTTTAAGGCATAATCGCTGCCGCCGGTCATATCCACGGTCTGGTAGTAAATGATATCCCCGTACAGATTATAGGAATCAATGGTCTCGTTCGAGATCGTGCGTACCGAGTCGTTCGTTAAGGAATAACACTTTAATCGAAGCTGGTCATCCATATCCAGGAAAAACACATTATCCCCGGACACGATAGGAAGATACATATTGAGGGAACAGACTTCGACAGGATCTCTCCCTTCCGGCGACATGGCATAGAGATGGTGATCCTTCTCCATGCCGGCATAATAGATCATCCCATCTGCGGCACAGCCCAGTTTCGGATGGTCTTTTGTGTGGGTGGTATTGTCTTTTCCGTTGATGGAGACGCTGTCCACGGTGACCAGTGCTACGTCCTCGTTGGCAGGATTTTCACCAAAATTGGTATAGTAGACTCGGCTGCCGAAGAGCATGCAGCTGTCGGTGGTGACGCGGGCCAGAAGAACATTGGTCTTGCCGGCCGCATCCACGCGATAGATGCCGCGTCCGTTCCGGACATAGCCGAGTCCCGACTGGTCGGAAGCGGAAGTGGAGAAATAGTAGATATATCCGCCGGCAGCATTGATAAAGGAATCCGAGCCGGAGACCAGCTTGCGGATATCGGTCTGATCGGAATTCATCACATAGATCGTGCCGCCGTCATAAGGGTTGGAAAAATAAACCTTGCCGTCTGCCTCACAGAATGTACCGCCGTTATAAAGATTTCCCGGAGTATTGCCAATCGTGGCCGGATCGTTCTCGGGGATCAGGACGGATCGGTCGCCCAGAATGCGCACCAGAACAAGCAATCCGATGATCGCGACGATGATAATAATTACGAGGATGGTTTTGAGAGCTTTCTTCATAAGTCAGTGACTCCTGTCCGTTTCAGCTTTTTGATTTTTCTTAAGGAATATTTGTTATGTAAATTATACCCTTTTCACAAACTATCTGCAAACAAAGATTGCGAAAAAGGGGAATTGCGGTTATAATGTAATAATCTGGTGTTAGATTATTTTTTTGCAAGGAGACCGGAGTATGGACAATGCTGCACTGGAAGCCGCAAAGAAGAAAGCGGCACAGGCCGGATTTAATGATATGGAGCTGTCGGCGATAGGTGAAGTGGCAAACATAACGCTTGGAAATGCGGTGACGGCACTCAGTGTACTGATCCACAGCAACATTGATATCTCTACGCCGTATGTGGAGATCAAGGATAAGGATGCCATCGTAGCGGAACAGCCGCTGAAATCAGTGGTGACCCGTGTGGATTATGTAAAAGGCCTGGATGGATACAGTGTGCTGTTTCTGAAGGAAGAAGATGTCAAGATCATGACGGATCTGATGATGGGCAGTGACGGACATGGAATGTTTTATGAGCAGGACATTTCGGATCTGCATCTGAGCGCTGTATCGGAGTCTATGAACCAGATGATGGGGTCGGCTGCAACGGCGATGGGGATGATGATCAACAAACTGGTGGACATCTCTACCCCGAATACGATCCTGACGGATCCCGGGAATTATATTAATGATGCATTCCAGCAGGAAGATCGTTTCGTGCAGATCACGTTTGATCTGGATATGGGAGAGCTGATCCGTACACAGATGGTACAGCTGTATCCGTTCCGGCTGGCGAAAGCAATCGCAGATCTGTTCCTGGTAAAGAAGAGTAACGGAGAGATATAATAAAATGAGTGAAGAATGTACGAAATCGGATTGTGAAGGCTGCGGGGAAAGCGGCTGCAGTCATCGGAAGGGAGCGCCGGCAAAAGAGGCGGCAAATCCCGGATCCCATGTAAAACATATGATCGCCGTGATCAGCGGCAAGGGCGGGGTGGGAAAGTCTACGGTAACCGCACTGCTGGCAAACGCGGTAAAGCAGATGGGAAAGAAATCTGCGATACTGGACGCGGATATCACAGGTCCTTCCATTCCGAAGATGTATGGGATCACCGAAAAGGCAGGATCGAACGGAGAGGCGGTGCTGCCGGTCACATCGAAAGGCGGCATGCCGGTGATGAGCATCAATGTACTGCTGGAGGATGAGAACGAACCGGTGATCTGGAGAGGACCGGTGATTTCGGGTACGGTACGGCAGTTCTGGACCGAAGTGGCATGGGGGGATGTGGATGTCATGCTGGTCGATATGCCGCCGGGAACAGGAGATGTTCCCCTGACGGTATTTCAGTCCCTGCCGGTGGATGGGATTGTTGTAGTGACCTCACCGCAGGATCTGGTATCCATGATCGTCGGCAAAGCTGTACGGATGGCACAGATGATGAATGTCCCAGTATTGGGACTGGTGGAAAATCTGTCCTATTTTGAGTGTCCGGATTGCGGCAAACGCCACGAGATCTTCGGGCCGAGTCATATCGAAGAAGTTGCCGGACAGTACGGCATCGGACAGATCGTGCGTCTGCCGATCAACCCCGGGCAGGCGGCAGTCTGTGACAACGGGGAAGCGGATCAGCTGTCAAATGAGGAACTGACGGCTTTTGCAGGCCGGATCGTGACAGCATTGGAAGAGAAATAATATTTTTTTATAAGGAGAAAAAAATGAAAGACGTAAAAGTAACTATTGGAGCAACCAACATCAAGTCTCTGAGCTATGACAATAACTTCACGGCGAAGCCGGGGGAGCCACTGAAGCTTGCCGTAAAGACAAAGGCGGCAGTGCGTCTGAATCCGGCAGCTCCGACAACGGCATTGGTAGCCGTTGCCTTTGAGGTGGGCGATGAGGAGAAAAAGGTAGTGAACATGTCTATGGAAACATGGACGACAGTAAATGTCAGCACGTTCGTAGACAATCTGGACGAGATGATCAAGAAGAACTATATCAATGATGTAATGCTGGCGGTAAATGAGAAGATCCGTATGACAGCTTCCCTGATGGGACTGAGCATTCAGACACCTCCTATTACCTTTGCATATCGAGACGGAGAAGAGACTCTGGATACGGAGATCTATACAAAGATTTAAGTTATGTTATTAAGTATACAGCATGCAGACGCTGCCTACGGCGGTGACACAATCCTTCACGACATCAGTTTTGATGTGCGTGAAGGGGAGAAGGTCGCCGTTGTCGGCAGGAACGGCTGCGGTAAAACAACGCTTCTGAAATTGATCACAGGGGAGATCACCCCGCCATCCAGAGATGCTGATACGCAACCCACGATCGTAAAGACAGGGAATCCGACCATCGGCTGGCTGTCCCAGATGACATTTGCGGATGAAAACGCAACACTCGGCGATGAGATCCGCAGTGTTTTTGCGCCCATTTTGCAGATGAAGGCACGGATGGAGGAACTGCTGTCCCTGATCGAAGAGAATGCGGATGAAAAAATGGTAGCGGAATATTCGGCCCTGGAGGAACGGTTTACCTATCTGGGCGGATACCGCTATGAAAAAGACTACGAGCTGGTTTTCTCACGCTTTGGATTTTCCAAAGAGGATGAGGGCAGGCTCTTAAAAGAGTTTTCCGGCGGGCAGCGGACCAAGATCGCATTTATCAAGCTGCTGCTGTCCAAACCGGATCTGCTGCTTCTTGACGAGCCGACCAATCACCTGGATATCTCGACGATCGCCTGGCTGGAAGGGTATCTCGCAGAGTATCCGCGGGCACTGGTCGTGGTATCGCATGACCGGCTGTTTCTGGATCGCGTGGCGGATACGGTCTTTGAGATCGAACGGGGAAAACTGACCCGATATCCCGGCAACTACAGCGATTTTGTCAAGCGGAAAAAAGAAAACTATGACAAGCAGATGAAGGACTACCTGGCGCAACAGAAAGAGATCGAAAGACTCTCGCAGGTAGCGGAACGCTTTATCCACAAACCGACCAAGGTGTCCATGGCGAGGTCGAAACTCAAAGCGATCGAGCATATGGATAAGATCGAAAAGCCGGAAGAGTATGATCTGAAAGCTTTTCATACCATGACGGATCCGGCCAGAGAGAGTGGCAATGACGTGCTGCTGGTAGAGAATCTGGGGATCGGTTATGATGAGCTGCTGACGAAGGTGAGCTGCCATATTCAGAAGGGGCAGAAGATCGGCATCATCGGAGGAAACGGACTGGGAAAGTCGACATTTCTGAAGACTCTGATGAAAAAGATCCCCGCGAAGGGCGGAAAAGTAACCTTCGGGCACGGCGTGGAGTGCGGTTATTTCGAACAGCAGATGGCACAGGTGGTGAGTACCAAAAGTGTGCTGAATGAGTTCTGGGATGAGTATCCCACACTGACCGAAACGGAAGTGCGTAATATCCTGGGTGGTTTTTTGTTCACTGGGGACGATGTATTTAAAGAGGTCACATCTCTGTCCGGAGGGGAAAAAGTAAGACTGGCACTGGCCAAACTGTTCCAGACCAGACCCAATTTCCTGCTGCTGGACGAGCCGACTAACCATATGGACATCGTCGGCAAGGAAGCACTGGAGGATATGCTGTCGGATTACAAGGGGACGCTGCTCTTTGTATCACACGACCGTTATCTGGTACGGCAGCTGGCAGATGCGCTATTGATCTTCCGGCCGGGGGAAACCGAGTTTTTCCCCTTCGGTTATGAGGAATACGAGCGCACCTACGGGAAAGAGAAGCTCCAGAGCAGCGCCGAGGTGTGGCAGATCGATACGGCGGGAAAGAAGAGTACAGAGCCCACGGATCGTGCTGAGGAAAAGCCGGTTGAAGAAAATGCCAAAAAGGGGTATAATCCCGGCAAAGAGAAGGCAAAGATGGAGCGGCGCCTGGCACGGCTGGAGGTGCTGATGGAAGAGTGTGATGCGAAGAAAGAGGAACTGAATGCCGCGCTCGCAGATCCGCAGTATGCCAGTGATTATGTGAAACTGGGCGAGATCCAGAAAGAGATCGATGAACTGACCGCACAGGCGGATGCGTACCTGGAGGAATGGGGAGAACTTTCCGAACGGTTGGAAAATCCGCAATAAAGTTGGGGATTTAGCCGAAAAATTCTCTGAAAAATTGTCAGTTCAAAATGCGCTAAATAGTTGAAAAAGTGCGAAAAATCGGCTATAATATACTTAGTTCCGGATACCACTTGAGTTTCTGTTATTTGAGCCTACAGTACTTTAAACGGGATTCCTATATCGTCACGCTGATGTCAGGCCTCAGCAAGTTTCAGTGGAAGGCAGAGAGCGTGTGCTGCGGTCGCCCACCTAGCTATGCTAGGAGTCAACTTTCAGAAACCGGTATCCGGTATTTTTTTATAGGTGGTAACAGCGTGAGATAAAAACATGATTAAGGCAATTCTCTGGGTCTTCCAGCAATTCTTAAAATTCCTGAGAGTAATGAAGGAAAACAATACCTCGTCTTTTGCGGCGGGAGCGGCCTTTTTCGTGTTTCTGTCGATCATTCCGATCGTGATCTTAGTTTGCAGTATTCTTCCGTATACCAATATTTCGCAGGATATGCTGGCAGCAGTCATAGAGGGGCTGATCCCGGCTTCCGTAGCCATCTTTTTTGACAGTGTGATCCTTGAATTCCGAGATCAGTCAGTGGCGGCAATCTCGCTGGCGACGATCATCACGCTGTGGGTTGCAGGAAAAGGCATGTTTGCTCTGATCAATGGCCTGAACGCGGTCAACCGCGTGAGTGAACAGCGTAACTGGGTGGTACTGCGGATCCGCGCCAGCGTGTATACATGTCTCATGATCGCTGTTATGATCTTTACCCTGGTCATCATGGTCTTCGGTAACTATGTCAATCAGTGGTTTACCCGTATGATCCCGGATTTCAACAGTGTCCTGCAGATGGTGCTGCATTTCCGATTTCTTTTCGTCTGGGCGTTTTTCACGTTTTTCTTTCAGATGATGTATACGGTATTGCCCAGCAAGCATATGGTGTTTCGGGAGCAGTTTCCCGGAGCACTGTTTGCGAGTATCGGATGGTCCCTGTTTTCATGGGCTTTTTCCACGTATCTGGAGTACTTTGTTAATTTTTCTATTTACGGATCGCTGACTACGATCATCATCGGTATGATCTGGCTGTATTTCTGTATGTATATCCTGTTGACGGGGGCACAGATTAATCTGTATTTCCAGCCCCTGTTCATAGCGGTAAATCAGCATCGTTCCAAGAAAAAACAGCAGAAAAAAGCGGTACGTCTGGAAAAGAAGAGACAAAAAAAGCAGAGCCGCAGCGGCTCTGCCGAATGATCCGGTCATACTTCTTTTTATATTTTTTTTATATTTCTTTAAAGCGGAACAGTAATATGTTCGAGAGGGCGTCGATGGCGCTGTACAGTTCTTCTGCGGTGGCTTCCAGGTCCTCCGCCTGACGTGTCAGATCCACAGCGGCACTGTCGGGTACACTCTGCTGCGTAAAGTCCAGATCCTCATACAGATCTTCCTGACGGTTGCGCAGAGCCATTGCTTCGGCCTGTACGGCAGCCAGATTTTCCCTGGCTGCTGCGATCTGTTCTTTCAATGTGTGCATTTTTGCGGCGCCTTCTTCGGCAGCTTTCTGCACTTCTTCATCAGAATGACGGTACTTCACTTCTTCCACATCGGAAAACAGTTCGTCGATCACAGCTTTATCCATGGGTAACCTCCTGGCCTGTATAATTACTCGAAATCTATTGACAATAATCTATTGTAAAGAGATTGCGCCGCAGTGTCAACCCTGCTTCGGGACGATTGACATAATACATAGGAAATAATATAATAAATCGAATAAATATGCGGTTTTTTAAATGGATCTTGTATTAGTAAGCAGGGAATCGATTTGAACATTAAATATATTTACCGCGGGCTCTGCGGCATATTATTAACAGTGTTGTATTGTGCCAGTTTTTTTATGGTATGGTATACGTTTGTACGGGATCATAATCAGACCGGACAGCTTTTGGGTTACGGTAACCTGGGTATGTCCACAGGGATCTATCTGGTGATGATCTTTTTGCTGATGCGTTCGCTCGGCGGTTACCAGATCGGTGTACACCGCATGATGCGTACGATCGCCGGTCAGATCGTCACACTTCTGATCGCGGATTTTGTAGAGATTTTTATTTCTATGGCCATCACAGGGCAGTTCCGCTTTTTCTTTGCTTTTTCCGGGAGATATCTGGGACTGTTCATTGCCCAGTCTGCACTCACCCTGCTGATGTCTACGGGGATGATCATCATGTATCAGAGAGTGTTCCCTTCGTTAAAAATGGTGGAGATCTGCGGAAATTTTCAGAATACCCTGTATGAAAAGATCGAATCCCGGCCGGATAAGTACGATATCGAGGAGAAGATCCAGTATCCGGAGAACGGGGAAGGGCTGGAGGAGGAGATCGCAAAATACGATGCGGTCGTTGTCAATGACCTGCCCAGTGAGGAGAAGAATAAAGTATTGAAGCTTTGCTTCGAAATGGATAAGCGTGTGTATTTCACACCGAAGCTTTCGGATATCATTGTGCGCGGGGCGGAGGAGCTGAACATTTTTGATACGCCCCTTTACCTGTGCAGAAATATGGGCATTCCCTTATGGGAACGTATCTTAAAGCGTGCATTCGATATTCTGCTTTCGGCGGTTCTGCTGGTACTGTTATCCCCGGTGTTTCTCGGTGTGATGATAGCCATCAAGATCGAAGATGGCGGTCCGGTCTTTTATAAACAGGAGCGTGTGACGCTGAACGGACGGAAATTCTGGATCCTGAAGTTTCGCAGTATGGTCGTAAATGCGGAGGATGACGGACATCCGCATCCGGCAGGCGAGCACGATCCGCGTATCACGAAAGTGGGGCATTTTATCCGGCCATGCCGTATGGACGAACTGCCGCAGCTGCTCAATATCTTAAAAGGCGAGATGTCGGTGGTAGGTCCGAGACCGGAGCGTGTGGAGAACGTCGAAGAGTATACCAGAGAGATCCCGGAGTTTTCCTTCCGGCATAAGGTGCGGGGCGGGCTGACCGGTTATGCGCAGGTATATGGCAAGTATAATACAAAGGCTCTTGACAAGTTAAAAATGGATTTAACATACATCACAAACTATTCCCCGCTTTTGGATCTGCAGATCATATTTGAAACATTGAAGATCCTGTTTGTAAAAGAGAGTACGGAAGGATTCAGTGAAAAGCAGCTGGAGCATATGCGGCAGGTGGAACTGTTGCAGCAACTGCGGGAGGAGCATAAAAGATGATCGATAACATACTGCCGTTGATCGGACGCACGCAGCCGCTGTTTAGGGAAGATTTGGCAAAGATAGAAAAAGAATTAAAGGAGATCGTGCATAGCAGCCGTTTTTTGGTGATCGGCGGCGCGGGCACCATAGGATCCGCCATTTGCAGGGAACTGTTTGACCGGGATCCCGGGGTATTGCATGTGGTGGACATCAGCGAAAATAATATGGTGGAGCTGGTGCGGGATATCCGTTCCTCCAGAGGGTACGGGACCGGAGAGTTTGCTACCTTTGCGATCGATTGCGGCAGTGATATCTTCCGGGCCTTTGTGAAGGAACAGAAGGCGCGGATCGGCGGTTATGATTATGTCTTCAATACTTCTGCGCTTAAGCATGTGCGTTCCGAAAAGGATCCATACACGCTGATGCGTATGATCGACACCAATATCTTCAATACAGACAGTACGATGCTGCAGGCAAAAGAGTGCGGAGCAAAGAAGTATTTCTGTGTATCTACCGATAAGGCGGCCAATCCCGTCAATATGATGGGAGCGTCCAAGCGCATCATGGAGATGTATCTGAACCGGCGCAGCCTGGAAATGCCGGTATCGACGGCGCGTTTCGCCAATGTAGCCTTTTCGGACGGGAGCCTGCTGTACGGATTCAACCGCCGGCTGGAAAAGAACCAGCCGCTGGCGGCACCGTGTGATGTGCGTAGGTACTTTGTGACTCCGAAGGAGGCAGGTGAGCTGTGTACGCTTTCGTGTCTGACCGGTGAGAATCGTGATATCTACTTCCCGAAGCTGGATGAGGAACTCAATCTGGTGACTTTCAGCCATATCGCGGAAAAGTATCTGCGCAGCCTGGGGTATGAGCCGGTGCAGTGTGCAACGGAGCAGGAAGCGCGGGAGCGCGTAAGCGAACTGAAAGCGAAACATCAGTATCCGGTATACTTTTTTGAAAGTGATACTACCGGGGAAAAAGATTTTGAAGAATTCTATATGGATGGTGAAACCCTGGATCTTATGAAGTTTGACTCCGTCGGGATCGTCAAAAAGGGTGCCGATTACAGTGAAGAAAAGCTTCGGATGTTTTCCGATACCATTGCAAAGCTTCGCAGCACCGGTATGTGGACCCGTGGTGATCTGGTGGAATTGTTTAATGAAATGCTTCCGGAATTTCACCACAAGGAGACCGGTAAGTTTCTGGACGGCAGAATGTAATGGGGGAAGAGTAAATATGACCAGAATATGTGACATTGTATTATCTGCGATCGCGATCGCGGTATTATTGCCGGTTTTGCTCCCGATCATGATCCTGTTGAAACTGACCGGTGAGCATTATGTTTTTTATATGCAGCCGAGAGTGGGAAAGCATGGGAAGCAGTTCCCTTTACTGAAATTTGCAACGATGCTGAAGGATTCCCCGAATCTGCCCGGCGGACTTTATACGAGTGAGAATGATCCGCGAATGCTTCCGATGGGGAAGTTCCTGCGTAAGACCAAGATCAATGAACTGCCACAGCTATTAAATATCCTGGCAGGTGATATGAGTATCATAGGCTATCGGCCTACGGTAAAGGAACATTTCAGCCATTATCCGAAGGAAGCAAGAAAGAAGCTGTGGTCTTCCCGGCCGGGATTGTCCGGGATCGGTTCCATCGTGTTCCGGAATGAAGAAGAGATGCTGCAGCGGGCGGAGAGCGAAGGGATCGATAAAGATGTCTTTCACCGGGATGTGATCACGCCGTACAAAGCAGAGCTGGAATGCTGGTATGTGAAACACCGTAATATCTTTATGTATTTTAAGATGATCGAGCTGACCATTGATGCGGTACTGCATCCGGACAGCAGGGAGTGGAAGAAACTGAAAGGTATCCCGGAGGTACCCAAGGAGCTGGAAGGATATCTGTAAACGATGAAAAAGGTTTTGATCACAGGAGCCGGTTCTTATATCGGCACGAGTTTTGAATGTTATGCCGCCGAAAAATATCCGGAAGAGCTGACGATCGATACGATCGATATGGTGGATGGTACGTGGCGGGAGTATGATTTCCGGCCGTATGATGTGGTTTTTCATGTGGCGGGGATCGCCCATGCCGATATCGGAAACGTAGACGAAGCAACAAAGCAGAAATACTATGCCGTTAATACCGATCTGGCGATCGAGACGGCGGAGAAAGCAAAAGCACAGGGCGTGAAGCAGTTTGTTTTTATGAGTTCTGCGATCATCTATGGAGATTCCGCACCGCTCGGAAAGCGGAAACGTATCACGAAAACAACACGCCCGCATCCGGCAAATTTTTATGGGGATTCCAAGTGGAGGGCCGATCGCGGGATCCGGAAACTGGCGGATGAAAATTTTACCGTCACGGTATTGCGTCCGCCGATGATCTACGGGAAAGGCAGCAAGGGCAATTATCCGACGCTGAGCAAGATGGCGAAAAAACTGCCGGTATTTCCGAAGGTGATGAATGAGCGTTCTATGCTCTATATCGAGAATCTCTGTGAATTCCTGTGTCAGGTGATGAAGCGGGGCGAGGGCGGTATCTTCTGGCCACAGAATGCAGAATACAGCAGGACCGATGCGGTGGTGAAAATGATCGCCGGAGCAAATGGGCATAAGATCCTGGTGACGAAGGCACTGAATCCTTTTGCGGGGATGGCCGGATGCGTGCCGGGCAGGGTGTCGGAGCTGGTGAACAAAGCTTTCGGGAACCTGTCGTATGAACAGAGTATGAGTCAATATGACTTTGACTATCAGCTGGTGAGCTTGGAAGAAAGTATCCGCAGGACAGAACAGTGAAGATATCGATTATTACGATCAGTTACAATAGCGAAGCGGTGATCGCAAAGACCATTGAGTCTGTGCTGAAACAGGATTATAAAGGGAGCGTGGAGTACCGGATCGTTGACGGGGCGTCCACCGACCGTACGGTGGAGATCGCGGAAAGTTACCGGCCGCGGTTTGAGGCGAAAGGCTGGCAGTATGTGATCACATCGGAACCGGATAAAGGGATCTATGATGCGATGAACAAAGGGATCCGCGGGGCTGCCGGCGAGATCGTGGGGATCCTCAATTCCGGGGATTGGTATGAGCCGATCGCTTTGCGCATCGTTGCGGCAACCTACCGGAAGCGGCCTTTTGATATGTTCTATGCAGATATCAATCTGGTAAAGCCGGATGGCAGCGTCATCGTGAAGCATTCGAAGCATGACCGGATCGTGACAAGCCGGCACTGGAACCATCCGACGAGCTTTGTGACCAAAAAGACATATGAGGAACTGGGAGTATTCCGATGCATGGGGATCCATGACGATTTTGAATTTCTGCTGCGGGTAAGGAAGGCGGGAAAGAAGATCGTGATCCGCAATATCGTTCTGGCCGATTTTGCAACCGGCGGAACAAGCAACCAGAAGAATCTGAAGAAGAGTATCGAACGGATCCGGGATCGGTACCGCGGATACCGCGTGAACGGTTACAGCCGGCTGTATCTGATCGAATGTATCGCGATCGAAGCGGCAAAGGCAATCCTGTTATGAGTGAGCAAAGGGAATACAATCGAACAGAACCGCTCTGCTTTGCGCTCGATCTGACCTGGGTACGGCATGGGATCGTGGGCGGAACGGAGTCGTTTGTCTGCAATCTGCTGGAAGGCTTTGCGGAATGTGTAAAAGAACGTCCGGGGATCGCTAAGATCGTATTGCTGACGGCAAAAGATAACCGGGAGGTCTTTCGGAAATACGAGTGTAAGGAAGGCATCCGCGGGATCACCTGCAATGTGCGCAGTGCAGACCGTAAAGGACGTCTTTTGTGGCAAAACCTGAAGATGGGGAAGATGCTGAAAAAAATGGGCATCCGTAAAGTGCTGGAACCGGTGTATTCCAAACCGTTTCTGGGACCGGGAGAGATCCGTTACTTTACGGTGATCCATGATCTGCTGGCATGGCATTTCCCGGAATACTTCTCAAAGAAGCGTGTCTGGTGGATGAAAAGCTGCTGGCGGAACACGGTAAAAACGTCCGCAAGGGTCATTGCGATCTCGGAATACACTAAGCAGGACATCCTTGCAAAGATGCCATATCCCGGAGTGGAGGTGGAAGTGATCCCGAACCCGATCGTGATAAGTTCCGAAAGTTCCGGGAAGGAAGTGCTGGAGCACTATCACGTTGCAGAGAAGGGATACTATTATACGGTATCTTCCCAGGTGCCGCATAAGAATCTGTCGACACTTCTGCGTGCGATGGGGATATTAAAAAGGAAACGGAGCGCGGCGATGCGGCCGCTTTTGATCACGGGTGTCGGGGAAGGCGTTACCGGTGAGCTGCAGCGGATCATCAAAGAGGAGCAGCTGGAGGACGGGATCATTTTTACCGGCTTTATCAGCGATGCGGAAAGGAACGCGCTCTATAAAAACTGCAGAGCATTTTTGTTCCCGAGTATCTTTGAGGGATTCGGGATGCCGCCGATCGAAGCAATGGTGATGCAGGTTCCGGTACTGACAACGGAATGTGCTTCCATCAAAGAGGTGACCGGCGGACTGCTCAACTATGTAAAGGATCCTATGGATCCGACGGAATGGGCAGAGTGGCTGGAGACAGAACTGCAGCTGCCTGCTGAGCGGGATACGGCAGAACTGCTGACACACTACGAGAAGCGCCGATGCGCGGAACAGTACCTGAAATGCCTGGGAGAGCAGAGACTATGAAAATATCAGTCGTTATGTGTACGTATAACGGCGAAAAATATATCGAAGAGCAGTTGCGAACGATCCTGAAGCAGAGCAGAAAGCCGGAGGAAGTGATCCTGTGTGACGATTGCTCTACGGATAAAACAGCAGAGATCATTCGCAGCTTTATCCGTACCTATGGGTTGGAAAACGATTGGCATCTGTATGAAAATCCGGAGAATATGGGATGGAAACGCAATTTTATGGAAACACTCCGACGTTCGACGGGGGATCTGATCTTCCTCGCGGATCAGGATGATCTGTGGCATCCGCGCAAGATCGAGAGGATGAGCAAGGTCTGCGAACAGCATCCGGAGGTCAGTCTGCTGGTATGTGATTGCTATCCGTTTGATGATGTGACCGGAGAACGAAAGAAATGGTTTTTGCCGCAGCTGGGGAAACAGGATCTGATGCAGATCCCGATCGGCAGATCCTTTGCGGAAAGCCTGCGACCGGGATGTACTTATGCGCTGCGCGGCGGTATGCGGGAATATATCGACGAATTGTGGGAAGAAGACTGCCCGCATGATCTGTTCTTCTGGTGTGCGGCGCTGGCACAGGGAAGCCTGTATTCCTATCCGAAGGTGTTGGTGAAATGGCGCAGGGCAGAGGGAAATGCTACACCGAGAAATGATAAGAACCGGGAATGCCGTATGGAGGTGCTGGAACGCCAGTACCGTGTGACAAAGCAGATGCTTGCGTATAAAGAGACATTGCAGATCCCGGAGAAGAACCGGATAAAAATGGAACAGGCACTGCAGGTATACCGGAAACGAAAAGATGCGATCGAGCGGGGAAGTCTGCCGGAACTGCTGGCACTGCTCCGATACCTTCCTTTGTATCCAAGGAAACGATCCTGGATCGGGGATGTGATCGCAGCGACAAAATGAGGACGGAAGGGAAGGCTATGTCAGATAATTCAGAAAAAGAATACCCGCTGGTTTCGATCATCATCCGTACATGCGGAAGACCGCGGGTGCTGCGCAGGGCTCTGGAAAGCGTGAAACGGCAGACCTATCCGAATATCGAAACGGTGCTGGTCGAAGACGGCATGAATGTATCCGAGCGATTTATAAAGAAGTATTATCCGGATCGGAATATCCGATACTTCAGCACGGGAGAACATGTCGGCAGATGCAGAGCCGGCAATATCGGGCTGGAAAAGGCAAATGGAAAATATCTGAATTTTCTGGATGATGACGATATCCTGCTGGAGGAGCATGTCGCTCTTCTGGTAAAAGAACTGGAGAATTCGGAGCACCGGGTGGCCTATGCGATCGCGGAAGAGCATCAGTTTGTCCGGGATCCGCAGAATGAGCACCGGATGCGGATCCGGCGAAAGTGCATTAAGTATAAACAGCCGTTCAACCGACTGCTTCTGTGTTATATGAACTACTTTCCGATCCAGTCGGTACTGTTTGAAAAAAAAGTATATGAAGAGAACGGCGGTTTTGACGAATCTCTGGAGATCTTTGAAGACTGGGATATGTGGCTGCGCTTTGCACTGCATAATGATTTTTTGTACGTGCCGGAAGTGACGTCGGTGTATTATACTCCGTTTAAGGGAAAAAACAAGAAAAAACGGGATATCGGTATGCGGACTGTGGAAGAAGAGGCCGTGGATAAGCATTTGCAGTATATGGTGCAGATGAATGCGAAACAGATCCGTGATGAGATGGATTATATCCTGAATGTCTTTAATAAGAAACGTCTGCTTTTTTATATGCAGAAGATCCGAAACTACTTATTGTACAGGGATTATTAAAAATCTATGGGAATACTGGTAGCATTACCGGTCGCTGCAGCGATAGCGATCCTGGACAAACGAAAAATTGAAGAGTTCCTTTTTCTGGCGATCGGGATCATCGTAAGCCTGATCCTCATATCCGGGATGATCGGAAATACCCTGCCCGGTGTGTACGTCAGTGTGGGGCTTGGAGTACTTGCGACGCTCTACTGTATTCTGGTGTGTGTCAAAGACCGGGAAAGGTTCTGCGCGGCGGTGGACACGCCGGGACTTTGGGGTGCGCTTCTGTGTATAGGGGTTGCGGCCCTGGTCTTTATCGGACGGACGGATCTGGGAAAGGATAATGATACCTTTTGGGCGCATGCGCCGCAGGTCATCAATATGTACCGTTTCTCGGATATCGGCAGTGTGGGAGACCGCAGCAGATACTATACGCTTTTGTATACGGCTCCGGTGTATACGGGATGGTGCTATTTTTGCAATAAGCTATGGATATCCTATTCGGACGGGATCAATCTCTGGGCCAGACAGATCTTTATCCTTTCGGCATTCCTGCCAATGTTTACCGGGATACGCAAAAAGGATGTGAAGCGGATCGTTCTGTTATCCCTGATCCTGATGATACTGCAGTATCTGATCGATTTTTCAACGGATTTCATGCCGGATATACCGGTCGCCGGAGCAATGGTATATGGAACGCTGATGACCATCCGCATGTATCGGAACGAAAGAAACTATAATGATGCAGCATATCTTGCCGGGGCGTGTGTGTGGCTGGCACTGCTGTGTGTGATGAAGCGGGCCGGAGGCATTTATACCTATGGGATCGTGGGAACGGCTACGCTGTATACCCTGGAGCGGGTGACGCAAAAGGAAAAAGGTATCGGTTTCTTCCGTAAGGTTCTGCCTATGATATGCATGGCTGCAGCGGTAGGAACTACAGTGTTCTACAGTCTCTACCGTGGAAAATATCTGTATCGGGACCTGCTGTTTACGTTCCAGCCGTTTGCATGTTATCTGCTGTTTTTTGCGCTGGGAGTCTTTTGTCTTATCGTGAAGAAAATGCTGCGGGAAAAGAAGAGCATTAGCCTGAGTTTCTTTCTGCTGGCGGTATTCTTCTGTGGGGTGCGGGCGCTTTTGGTGGTCGCGGAGCTGATGCAGGGAAGAATGTACACGGAAGGGGGGGCGAACAGCACGGACATCCTGTACCGTTTCTTCTCAATGTGGTTTACGAGACAGTATTTTATCGGAAACCGGTTCGCAAACGGGTGGAAGATCTCGGACTTTCTGTATATGCTGCTGTTAGCCGGTGTCCTGCTATATGTAAGGAAACTTGCAAAGCAAAAAAAGATCGCGCTTACGGGAACGGTCACGGATCTCGATAATGTGCTTCTTGCGGTCTTTTTCGGATATGTAGTGTATATGCTGTTTTACTGTTTCATTTATATGACGGCAGGGGAAGGTTATGTGCTGGATGACAATATCGGATATGCTGACCGGTATTTCGGACCGGCCCTGCTGCTGGGCAGTATGATCGTCCTGCATGAATTGCTGGAGATCCGCAAGATCGACCGGACGAAACTGCTGATGGCGGTATTGCTTTTTCTGATGATCCTGCTCCCGCATAACCCGTTTCAGGTGCTGCAGCTGGAAAGTGATACCGGATGGGAAAAATATAACGGAATGTACGAAGCGGCGGGATTGGAACTGACGGAGAATGATTATCTGCTCTGCATCGGACCGGATCATTGCCAGTATTATGCGTTTCCTGCGGTCTCTGAGCTGGACTATGGCGTAAAAGCAGCTGAGACATCGCCGGAGGAATGGGCGGAGAAGATTGTGGAAAAGGGATACCATTACCTGTTGCTGGAGGACTATGATGCGAGATTTCCGGATGTATATCAGGATATGTTTACTGGCGGTATCGGCAGTATACAAAAGTGGTCTGTTTATGATATTATAGTGGACGGAAAAAGTGTGAAGTTTGTACGCAGAGGATAATCGTCCGTGCGGTAAGCCGGGCATACAAGAGAGGAGATCGAATACATGTTAAACGGCAAGACGATCCTGGTGACAGGAGGAACCGGTTCTTTCGGACACCACTTTGTGGAGTATGTACTTAAGCATTATGAACCGAAAAAGATCATCATCTATTCCAGAGATGAATTTAAGCAGTTTATGATGCAGAATCAGTATAAGGAGTACAAAAAGATCCTGCGGTTCTTCATCGGTGATGTGCGTGATGAGGAGCGTCTGAAGATGGCGATGAACGGTGTGGACTATGTGATCCATGCGGCGGCCCTTAAACAGGTACCGGCATGCGAGTACAATCCGCTGGAGGCTATTAAGACGAATATCAGCGGTGCGACCAATGTGATCAATGCCTCCCTGCAGACCGGTGTGAAGAAGGTAGTGGCACTCAGTACCGATAAGGCGGTGAATCCGATCAATCTGTATGGCGGTACGAAGCTGGTATCGGATAAGCTGTTCTGTGCAGCCAATGCATACGGCGGAGCGGAAGGGACCCGTTTTGCCGTGGTGCGCTACGGTAATGTGGCGGGCAGCCGCGGCAGTGTGATCCCGTTCTTTCAGAATCTGATCGATCAGGGCGTAAGGGAACTGCCGATCACGGATTTTCGTATGACCCGTTTCTGGATCAGTCTGGAGCAGGGCGTAGAGCTGGTGATCAAGGCACTGGAAGAGGCGCACGGCGGTGAGACTTTTATTTCCAAGATCCCGTCCTTTAAGATCACGGATCTGGCAGAGGCGATGCTGCCGGGCTGTGAAAAGAAGGAGGTTGGGATCCGGGAGGGCGAGAAACTGCACGAGATCATGGTGACCCGCGAAGACTCTATGCATACGTATGAATATGAGAAACATTTCATTATCTACCCGCACTATGACTGGTGGCGTGAGCGGGATCTGATCCCCGGAGGCAAGCTGGTAGCGCCGGAATTTGAATACAGTTCCGGTACCAATACGGAATGGCTCTCCGTAGAACAGTTGCGGGAGCATATGAAGACGGATCTGGACGAGCATTAAGTAAGCCGATTTCCCGTTTCGGTTGGTCGAGCATCTATAAACTTGCCTTCCCCCTTGGGGGCGCTGTGTGCCAGTGGCACACGTTTAGCGCCGACCGAGCCGGAAGGCGAACCGGATGAGGGGTAAAAAATAATCATTGACAAGATATTTCAATCTGTGGTAGAATATTGCTTGTTGGAAACTTAGGGGATTAGTTAAACGGTTTAACATCGGTCTCCAAAACCGTCGAAGAGGGTTCGACTCCTTCATCCCCTGCGAAACCCGAAAGTGTTGTAAATACAGCACTTTCGGGTTTTTTCTTATGCCCAAAATCCCACTGAAAAGGAACCCATATTCGACTGGAAAACGGTTTTTTACCGCTTTTTTTCTGATGTAACTGCGGAAAAAGTGCGGTAAGACTGCGGAACACGTGCTATAATATTTTTAGCACGTAATAATTTAAAATATGAAAAGGGTATACAGAGAATGGCGGATGCTATGTGATTCGAAAATAGAAAAATATAGAAATGGAGCAAAGAAGCTTAAAGAAATTAAGCGACGAACGATTACTTGGAGATCGCAATGAAAATAATGGTCAGCGCTTGTCTCGCGGGTGAGAATTGCAAGTATAATGGTGTTAGCACCCTCATAGCATGACACTTTTTTATTCTGTTTGATTGTCGCTGGAATGATTGATATACTGTCAATCAGTCTGTAGAAAGGAAGATTCCGAAGGGAGTCTCTTGGCGGCGACAATCCTTCGGAATCCATGGTAA
>JAGBMJ010000035.1 GCA_017634975.1 Lachnospiraceae bacterium
GTCCCCGGACATAAAAGGGGAAGGGGAAATCCGGAGCTGGTCCGTTTCTTAGGTCAGCAATGTGTAGGTATAGACGTAAATTCCATGAAGCCCCTGGATAATCTCTGCCATCCTGTTTCTATTATCAAGGAAGCGGAAGAACTTGCGGCAGATGCATTCGGCGCAGCAAACTCTTTTCTTATGGTGGGAGGAACAACCTCCGCTGTACAGGCAATGGTGCTCAGTGCCTGCAAAGCCGGTGACAAGATCATCCTGCCCAGAAATGTACATAAGAGTGCCATCAATGCTCTCGTGCTCTGCGGCGCAACGCCTGTTTATATCGATCCAAAGGTGGATGTGGAGCTGGGAATACCTCTCGGTATGGAGGTTCAGGATGTAAAGAAGGCCATGGAGGAGAATCCCGATGCCAAGGCTGTACTGGTAAACAACCCGACCTACTATGGCATCTGTTCGGATTTGAGAACCATCGTAAAGCTGGCTCATGAGCACAACATGCTTGCCCTGGTGGACGAGGCTCACGGAACCCACTTCTACTTCAGTGAGGAGCTGCCCTGTTCCGCTATGGAAGCAGGTGCCGATATGGCTTCTGTTTCAATGCATAAGTCGGGAGGAAGTCTCACCCAGAGCTCTCTCCTGCTGCTGGGACCCAATATGAACCCGGGTTATGTCGGACAGATCATTAACCTGACCCAGACCACCAGTGCTTCTTACCTTTTGATGGCAAGCCTTGATCTTTCGAGAAGGAATCTTGCATTGAGAGGAAAGGAATCCTTCGGGAAGGTGGCCCGCATGGCACAGTATGCCCGTGATGAGATCAATGAGATCGGCGGGTACTATGCTTACGGCAAGGAGCTCATTAATGGCGGAAGTGTTTATGATTTTGACGTAACAAAGCTTGCGGTCCTCACAAACAAGATCGGTCTTGCAGGAATCGAGGTCTACGATCTTCTGAGAGACGAGTACGACATACAGATGGAATTCGGAGATATCAGCAATATCCTTGCCTACATTTCCATCGGAGATTCCCTTCTCGACATAGAGCGGCTTGTGGGAGCCCTTTCCGATATCAGAAGGCTTTATGCAAAACCGAAAAAGGATCTTTTTACGGCAGAATACATTTCCCCTGTGGTGGCTACAACGCCGCAGCAGGCATTTTATGCGGAAAAGACCAGGGTGCCTATCAATGAGTGCGCCGGACATATCTGCGGAGAATCGGTAATGTGCTATCCGCCAGGAATACCGATCCTTGCGCCCGGGGAAGTTATCACGAAGGATATCATCGATTATATTCAGTATGCAAAGGAAAAGGGATGTTCCATGCAGGGACCGGAAAGTGATGATATTTCCTACCTTAATGTACTGAAGAAGGGGTCGTTCTAAAAAAATTTTCAGTACTGTTTGAACCGCCGGACAAGAGCGACGGAATGGAGATTAAGATAAAATGGAATTTTGGTTTGAAGAATTACATACAGACAATGTGAAGCTGTCTATACGTGTAGATGCACAGCTGTTTTCCGGGGAAAGCGAGTATCAGAGAATTGATGTTTTCAGGTCGCCGGAGTTCGGGAAATTTCTCTGCTCCAACGGCAGCGTGATCTTTTCCGAGGCGGACGAGTTTGTCTA
Source organism: Lachnospiraceae bacterium (assembly GCA_017634975.1). Lineage (GTDB taxonomy): Bacteria > Bacillota > Clostridia > Lachnospirales > Lachnospiraceae > NK4A136. The sequence goes on from JAGBMJ010000035.1 coordinate 1,624, forward strand.
TGACGAGATGATAGTCCATGTACCCATGTCTGTTCATCCCGGTGTCAAAAAGGTGCTGGTAATCGGAGGAGGTGACGGAGGCGTTGCCAGAGAGCTTACCCATTATGATGAGATCGAGGAAATCGATGTGGTTGAGGAGGATCAGCTTTTTATCGATGTCTGCAAGGAATGGTTTCCCGATAATGCCTGCGGTCTCGATGATCCACGGGTAAAGATCTACAACGAAAACGGTTTAAGATTCCTGAGATCCCGTCATGATCAGTACGACCTTATCATTAACGACTGTACGGATCCACTGGGACATACAGCGGGAATGTTCACCAAGGAGTTTTACGGCAACTGCTTCGGAGCCCTTCATGAAGACGGAATCATGGTATATCAGCATGGAAGTCCCTTCTTTGACGAGGACGAGGAATCCTGTCGTGCCATGCACAGGAAGGCTTTCAGAAGCTTTCCCATCAACAGAGTTTACCAGGCTCATATCCCCACCTGTCCGGCAGGATACTGGCTCTTCGGTTTTGCCAGCAAAAAATATCATCCGTTAAAGGATTTCAACGGAAAAAGATGGAATGAGCGGAATATCAAAACCTGGTACTATACAACGCATTTGCATCGCGGTTCATTTATGTTGCCGCGTTATGTAGAGGATCTTTTAAGCGAGGAGGAAAATAAGATATGAGTAGAGTTCTTGTAATCGGCTGCGGCGGTGTTGCACAGGTGGCTATCCAGAAATGCTGCCGGAACAGTGAGGTTTTCGCTGAGCTTTGTATCGCAAGCCGTACAAAATCAAAATGTGATGCCCTTAAGGAAAAGCTTGAAGGAAAGACAGAGACAAAGGTGACCACCGCTCAGGTGGATGCGGATAATGTTTCCGAAGTGATCTCTCTCATTAAGTCCTATCAGCCTGATGTTGTTCTCAATGTTGCACTCCCCTATCAGGATCTCACAATCATGGATGCGTGCCTTGCCTGTGGTGTACATTATGTGGATACCGCAAACTATGAGCCGGAAAACACCGAGGATCCGGAGTGGAGAAAGATCTATGAAAAGCGCTGCAAGGAGCTTGGCTTCTCTGCTTACTTTGATTACTCCTGGCAGTGGGCTTACGATCAGAAATTCAAGGATGCGGGACTTACTGCTCTTCTGGGAACCGGCTTTGATCCGGGGGTTACCAGCGTGTTCTCGGCTTATGCATTAAAACACTATTTTGACGAGATCCATACCATAGATATCCTTGACTGTAACGGTGGTGATCATGGATATCCCTTCGCTACAAACTTTAACCCGGAGGTGAATCTCCGTGAGGTAAGCGCACCGGGAAGCTACTGGGAGGACGGTCACTGGGTAGAGGTTCCCGCCATGTCCATAAAGAGAGAATACGATTTCCCCCAGGTAGGAAAAAAGGATATGTACCTTCTCCATCATGAGGAGATCGAGGCGCTTGCAAAGAATATTCCGGGAGTAAAGAGAATCCGTTTCTTCATGACCTTCGGGCAGAGCTATCTTACACATATGAAGTGTCTTGAGAATGTGGGCATGCTTTCCACTACTCCTGTCAATTTTAACGGTCAGGAAATCGTGCCTATTCAGTTCCTGAAGGCGCTTCTTCCGGATCCGGCATCTCTCGGACCGAGAACTGTGGGAAAGACCAATATCGGCTGTATCTTCACCGGAGTTAAGGATGGAAAGGAAAAGACCATCTTTATCTATAATGTCTGCGACCATCAGGAGTGCTATAAGGAGCTTGGCAGCCAGGCCATCAGCTACACAACCGGTGTTCCGGCCATGATAGGTACTGCCCTTGTTGCAACCGGAGTATGGAACAAGAGGGGAACCCTTACGACAGATGAGTTTGATCCGGATCCATACATGGAGATGCTCACAAAGTTCGGTCTCCCATGGGTGGTTGATGAGAATCCGGTAACTGTTGAGTGATGGTTTAACTACCGAATAGAAAAATGCAGGTTTCGTGCCCGGCACCCATTCCCTGCATTTTCTTCTGATAAAGCATTTGATAATCAGCCGGAATATATAATTCAGAAGTCCTGAAACAACGTGAATTCTTTAGTTCAGACAAATGAAGACGCTGTAGCTGTGTTAGTGTTTAGGTGTATGAAGTGGAAATCAAGGAATTGAAAACACCGGTATATCTGGTGGACGAAAAAAGAATAGAGGATAATCTCCGTATCCTGAAGGGTGTGGAGGAACGTACGGGATGCCATATACTGCTGGCACAGAAGGCATTTTCCATGTTCAGGATATATCCCCTTATAAGAAAATATATCTCGGGAGCCACTGCCAGCGGTCTTTTTGAGGCAAGGCTTGCCCATGAGGAAATGGGCGGGGAGAACCACGTGTTCTCTCCTGCCTTTACTCATGATGAGATGGTGGAGCTTTGTGAGATCTGTGATCATATCAGCTTTAATTCTCTGAGGCAGCTGGAACTGCACAGGCCTGTATGGGCACAGCATCCTCACAGAGTCAGCGTCGGGATCCGCATCAATCCTGAGTTTTCTACCCAGGAGGGGCATGCCATCTATGATCCCTGCGCTCCCGGATCACGTCTCGGAGTGCGCAGGTCTGATATGCCGGAGCA
>JAGBMJ010000036.1 GCA_017634975.1 Lachnospiraceae bacterium
ACAACAACGCCGACGCCGGAAGCAACGGCTACGACAACACCGACAACAACGCCGACGCCGGAAGCAACGGCTACGACAACACCGACAACAACACCGACACCGGAAGCAACGGCTACAACAACACCGACAACAACGCCGACGCCGGAAGCGACGGCTACGACAACACCGACAACAACGCAGACACCGGAAGCAACGGCTACGACAACACCGACGCCGACACCGGAAGCGACGGCTACGACAACGCCGACAACAACGCCGACGCCGGAAGCAACGGCTACGACAGCAGCATCGACAACACCGACACCGGTAGTAACTGCGGTAGCTACCGCAATGGCGACACCGACTCCTGTAGAAGTAGAGAATATAAATCTTAAGGTGGAGCCAAAAGAGAACACTCCGATCACTGTGATCAATGAGGGCAGTCAAGGCAATACGGACGACTCCAATAGGGACGAATTGCCAAAGACCGGAGATGATCCGATTTATCCATATATTGCATTGGTTGGTCTTTTGTTTATCGGAGCAGGTGCAGTTGTCAGCAAGTATATCAAAAAGAAATATAAAGACTGAAAATCCAAGGGGACATATCATCTTGTCCACAGGAAGTAGTTGACAAGGAATGATAAAAGATGTAATCTGAAAAAGACTTCACAAGAGGGAGCCGACAGAAAATCGAATTTTAAAGGACATACGGAGCGATGGAACAGGCGAAGTATGTCCTTTTTCATTTCGATTTCTGCCGGCTTTTTGGTACTTCCGGCAGGTTGTTCCTTGAAAAACATATCATGGATGTTCGAAATCCGGTGTCCGGCCCGGGGCAGCAGGCGATGACCGTCAGGGAGCGTGCCAGGGGAAACGCCGATACAGACCATGATAGAAAAGAGAATAAACAACAACTCAAACGGAGGTGCTATTATGAGAAATGTTATTATGTATGGTGTAGACAAATTGTACGGTGGTGTATGCAAACTGAAAGAAGAACTGGATAAGATACGGATCCGCGAGATGAACGCAAATAAGTATGTGATCTGGAAGGAGATAGCGTAATCCCGGAAGCACTGACAAAGAAGAAATAAACCATCGGGTTTGCTGCGTAAAAGGCAGCGGAGAAATAAGGGATGGTATCTGACTTGCAAGTGCTGCGGAGAAATCCTATAATGAAAGGGCACGAAACAAAGGTGGCAGGAGGCAGGTATGATATCAGCAGAAGAAGCAATCGAACGATTAAAAAAAGGAAATGAGCAATACGTTGCGATCGATACCTTTCATACGGACGTATCGCCGACCACTTTGGAACATTTCGCAAAGAACGGACAGGAGCCGTATGCGATCATCATCGGCTGTTCGGATTCCCGTGTGATCCCGGAGAGGATCTTTCATGCGGCGATCGGAGATCTCTTTACGATCCGTGTGGCAGGTAATGTGATCGATGATCACCAGCTGGGGAGCATCGAGTATGCCGCCGGACATCTGGGAACCAATCTGATCGTCGTACTGGGGCATACCCAGTGCGGTGCAGTGACGGCGGCCATTCATCATGATCCGGATGGATATATCAAATATATCACGGACGAGATCAAGCGCGCGATCGGAGCGGAGACGGATGATTTCAAGGCGGCGGTACGCAACGTAAAACAGAGTGTGGCGATCATAGAATCCAGTCTGGAGATCCAGAAAGACGAAGAGCATGGACTTAAAGTGATCGGAGCCATTTACCGGATCGAGGACGGAACGGTAGAATTTGATGTGTAGATTCTGGAATAGTTAAGGAACTATAAACGGGGATGTAAAGATGGCGGATATTTTACGAACGCATGACAGGGATATCCGGGAGCCGTTGTTTGACTTTCTGGAGGAAACCTATGGAAAGAACCGTATCCTGGAGGAGAAGACCATGGGCTCCGCCAGGGCGGATATCGTCATGGTCACCCCCACACTTTTATACGGGATCGAGATCAAATCGGATGCTGATACGTATGAACGTTTAGAGAAGCAGGTAAAGTACTATAACTGGTATTATGACCGGAATATCATTGTGGTGGGCAGTACGCATGCGAGACGCGTTGCAGAACATGTACCCGAATGGTGGGGGATCATCAGCGTGGAGATCACCGGAAAAGAGGCTGATTTTCTGGTGCTGCGTCAGGAGAAAGAGAATCCCCGCGTCAAGGATCACCGGAAGATCACGATGCTGTGGCGGCCGGAACTCAACCATCTGTTGGAATTGAACAAACTGCCGAAATACCGTGACCGAAGTAAAGAATTTGTACGAAAGACGATCCTGGAACGTGTGCCGCCGGAAACGTTGTGGCCGCAGGTTTATGAGGAATTGTTTGAGCGGGATTATACCACCATTGGTGAGAGGATTGAGGAGTACAGAAAAAAACATTAGGTTTGCTTCCGGTTAATCTTGTTATGCCGAAGATATGATCGACGGTATGATACAACTGATGGAAGCGCGTATAGAGCGATTGACATCGACTGTTCGAATGTGATCAGAATATTAGGTTCTTTTGTAAACACCATCGTTGTTCATATTACGGATGGGAATGATGTAGAGAAGGAGGCAACGAGTATTATGGGCGGAACAGTATATGAGACGGAATCGGAAAGGCTCCGCAGGGTTGGACGTGAAGAAGGAATG
>JAGBMJ010000037.1 GCA_017634975.1 Lachnospiraceae bacterium
GCTTTCGACAGTGCTCCGCTCTTATCATCCTGCATGACCAGCAACGCCTGCCTGATATCAAAACCGGCCGACAACGCATTATCCATTTTGTGGCAAAAAACCGCCAGTTGTCTCAAATCTGCCATATCCCCCTCCCGGCCTTCTATCCCCCGTTTTTGTTAGACAGTATAGCATAACTGTGATACACTGAAAAGCATGAACACGGACACAACGTTTTATCTTGGTACAAAAGAAAAAAAAGATACGGAACCGATCCGTGAACAGCCGGCCTTCCACCTCAGTTATGCCGGCCAGATTCCTTATGCCTACGAACATCATAAGCATCGCACGAGAACCAATGAAGATCTGGAGCGTGCCCGCCTTCTTTCTCTAAAGCAGGATCGTAAATCCCGGATTGTATGGCGTATGCTGTATATCGAAAAACGCCGCCAGGATCTGATCGGCTATATGGCACACTACGAAAAAAAACGTTCCGGTGAAGCCCTCAAAGTGCAGATCCTTGCCCTCGTGTTCATCGTCAATCTTTCCATCTGTCTGTTTTTGATCCTTCCGAAGATCACAGCTATTCTCTTGACCATCGGCCTGGTAGTTCTTTATCTGTACTTTTGTTCCGAAATCCAGCGCCCGGACCGGATACACTTCAGCGGAAGAATGGGTTACTGGAACAGCGAGCTCTACGATCTGCAAACCGAACACGAAGAACTGGACGCCGAAAAAAAACAGATCTCCGAAGAGATCCGCCAGTTAGAGAAACTTCTGTCCTAGTAGAACGGTCGCAAATATCCGGACGAATGCGAACAATGCTTGTCCGAGAGTATGTATCCGTTCCTAAGTATCTTTATAACACCATACTCCGTATTTTCCCTACGGACACTTTATTATGCAAAAGCGCCGCCACATCGGTATGCCGTTCTCCGTGATCTTCGTGATATACGTTACGGTCGTGCAGGATCACACTGCCGTCCGCCCTTTTTTCCACAGGATAATCCCCGTAATAATACGGGATCGACTCGATCTCCACATCCCATTCTATGCCTTTACAATCCTCAAGGCTGCATCCCGGAAAATTGACATTCCAGATCTCATGCGTCAGTTTTTCTTTTTTCAGAAGCTCCTCCGCGATCTCTGCCATATAACGGTCCGCCACTTCATATACATCCCCCATCTGATTGGAAAATGCGATCGCCGGCACTCCGAGCATCAACGCCTGCATCGCTGCCCCCACCGTACCGGAATAGGCGATATCAAAGCCGGCATTATACCCGCGGTTCATCCCGGAAAAGCACCAGTCGGGTCTGTGATCTTTCATCAGATACCCCAGCGCAGCATCCACGCAGTCTGCAGGTGTACCGGTCACGCTGTATGCTTTCACACCGTCTACCGGAAAATCTTCCGGCCGCACCGTAAGAGACTTTCGTATCGTAACGCACTGCGACATAGCACTGCACTGGTCTGCCGGCGCCACCACCCACACTTCTCCGAAGCGCTTTGCCGTTTCCGCCAGACGGCGCAGTCCCTCTGCTCCGATCCCGTCATCATTCGTTACCAGTATCCGCATACAAAAACCTCCCGAAAAATAAATGAAAAACACCCGCTCGCGCCGGTGCTTCATACACTATGTTTAATGATCAGTGTCTCCACACTCAGCCGGTCACTCATCCGTCCGGTCTTGATTGCCTCTTCCGCTTTTACACAATCCTCGATCGCTTCTTTCAACTCTTCCATACTGAAGCGTGATGCCAGTCTGCCGTTTTCCTGCACGGCAAACGCTTTCATCTTCAGCTTTGTCTCGATCTGCTTCTGATCCATTCCGATGCTGCGCAGATCCTTCACCCGGAGCATACGGTTAAACTGCCCGGCAAGCAAAGAGATGATCCCCATCGGTTTTGCGTTCAGGCTCAACATCTCATAATAGCTGTCCAGCGCCTTTTTCTGCTTCTTTTCCGCAATGGCATTGGTCAGCACGAAAACATGTTCCTCGATCCGTGCCGTGGTTACAGCATCGATATCCTCCGCCGTGATCTCCTCCCGTCCCAGCGTATAGCAGATCAGCTTCTCCAGCTCCGATGCAATGTTCATCATATCGGTGCCGGTCTTCATCAGCAGATAGGAAAACGTCGATCCCCGCATCTGCTTGCCTTCACGCTTCAGGATACGCAGTACCTGCATACGGATCTCATCCTCGGTCATTTCATTGTAAGCAACCACACGGCCCAGTTCTTTTACGGTCTTGAACAGTGCCGTCACCCCGCTTGCCTCTTTTTCCACAAAGATCAGATAGGTCGTCTCCGGCAGGTGCTTGATATAATCATTCAGCTCCGCATTGCCGTTCTTAAAAAAGCCGCTGTCGGTCACCAGTACTACACGATGATCCGCAAAAAGAGGCATCGTATCGGCAAAGTCGATGATTGCTTCCACCTCTGCCTTTTTTCCGTCAAACCGCGCGAAATTCATCCCGTCATCTTCCGGCATCAGGTACTTTAGCAGCCAGTTCATATTCTGTTGTTTCAGAAATGCTTCCTCACCGTAGAGCAGATAGATGTTCTTCAGTTCCTTATTCTTCAGATCCTCTGCCACCCAGTTGACGGATGCCTCCGCAGACTTTTTTGCTGCCATATTTCTCCTCCGTAAAAAACAATATTTATTCTACCTTCCCATTCGGTTATCCGTCAACACAAACTTGCCCGGCGATGCTTCGCATTTAAAGAATTTGCTACTATTCACAGCCCTTCGTGCTTTGATAGTTACAGGAATTTACCGTTCAAAACAAAAAGGCAGGAGAATTCTCCTGCCCGAATATTTTGATACTTCAAAAGCTTTTAATCGCTGAGGGACTGGGTTACGGGAACCTCGTTCTTCTTGTTGTAACAGCTGAAGATCCGGTCCACTTCCTTTTCATCCTGCTTCGGTGTGATCAGGGAAACCACCGGAACGATGATCAGACCTGCCAGCATTACAAATGCACCCGCATTGATGGGAGACTGCAGCAGAGCCGGAAGCTGCGGGCGGAAAAGCATGTTGCACGTCATAAAGCCTGCGCCGAAGATGAAGTTAACAAGGCATGCCGCTCTGGTCGTCTTTTTCCAATACAGACCATAAAGGAACGGTGCCAGAAATGCCCCCGCCATAGCGCCCCATGAAATACCCATCAGCTGCGCGATGAAGTTTACACTGGAACGGTACTGAAGGATCGCGATTACAACGGAGATCGCGATAAAGACAACGATCAGGATCCGGATGCAAAGTACCTGCTTCTTATCCTTCATATCCTTAACAATCGTGCCTTTGATGAAGTCGATCGTCAACGTGGAGCTGGAAGTCATAACCAGAGAGGACAGGGTAGACATGGATGCGGACAGGACCAGGATCACTACCAGGCCGATCAGCAACGGACTCAGGTTGGAAAGCATAGCAGGGATAATGGAGTCAAAGCCGTTTGCCGCGATATCGATCTGGTCACTGAAGAGTCTGCCGAAGCCGCCCAGAAAGTAGCAGCCACCTGCAACCACGCCTGCAAAAAGAGTAGAAATGATAGTCCCCTTTGTAATGGATTTTTCCGACTTGATGGCATAGAACTTCTGTACCATCTGCGGAAGGCCCCAGGTTCCGAGAGAAGTAAGGATCACCACGCCGATCAGATTGATCGGATCCGGTCCAAAGAACGAATTGAAGATACCGGGGGTGGTGCTGACAGCCGGATCGGAGATCTGTGCCAGTCCGTCCAAAGCAGCCAGGAATCCGCCTTTGGAATTCAGTACAGCCAGGATGACAGCTACGATACCAAAGAGCATGATGATACCCTGGATAAAGTCATTGATAGCCGTTGCCATATACCCGCCCACGATAACGTAGATCCCGGTAAGAACCGCCATCAGGATGATGCAGTAAACATAGTCAATATTAAATGCCATACCGAACAGTCTGGAAAGACCGTTATACAGAGAGGCGGTATACGGGATCATAAAGATGAAGACGATCAGGGATGCAAAGAGTTTAAGTGCTTTGGAATCAAAACGCTGTCCAAAAAATTCCGGCATGGTTGCGGAATTCAGATGCTGGGACATGATACGGGTGCGTCTTCCGAGCACACGCCATGCGAGCATGGAACCGAGCAGCGCATTGCCGATACCGATCCAGGTAGATGCGATACCATATTTCCATCCGAACTGTCCGGCGTAGCCCACAAAGATCACGGCAGAAAAATAACTGGTGCCGTAGGCAAAAGCGGTAAGCCAGGGGCCTACGCTCCGGCCACCAAGTACGAAGCCGTTGACATCGGTGGAATTCTTGCGGCAGTAAAACCCTACGCCGATCATCACACCGAAAAAGATTACAAGCATCAAGATCTTGATTATCATTTTTATGATCCTCCGGTTCAAAATCTGCATCCGGCATTTTAACCGGACGAATTGTAGTTTATCACGTTAGGGTAGCAATGTAAATAGCTCCGCCTTTTCCTTCCCTATTCCGACTCCCCATGTTCGTTATATTCTCTTACCATCAGTTTGCCGTGCTTCAGCTCTATCGTTATGCACCCGCTATGATCCGTGCGATAGATATCACACCCCATCGCCTCTACACGTTCCATTACATCTGCATGCGGATGACCGTACGAATTGCGCAAGCCACAGGAAACAACCGCGATCCGCGGAGATACCCATTCCAGAAACTCCTGCGAGCTGGAAGTGTGCGAACCGTGATGCCCGAGTTTCAGACAGAAATATCCGTCAGGCGGCCGCATCAACTTATAACGCGAACCCGCTGATGCGGTATCTCCTTCATGATCCGTCTCATTTTCGAACCCCTGCAGTATCGCCATCTCGCTCTCTATCGTGGCATCTCCGGTAAAGATCCCCGTAAATCCGCCTCCGATCACTTCCAATACCTGCGAGTAGCTATTCACATCCCCGGTGACATATCCGCTCTCCGGGTGCAGACATACGAAACGCAGCTGCTCTCCCTGCAGGACCGAGCCGGCAGCATTCCACAACACCGATATTCCATGAGACTCCGCCAACGCGATCAGTTCTGCAAAGTCTTCCCTTGCACCGCAGGCATCCGGAAGCACGATCGCTCCGATCACGATCCCGCTTTTTGTTTTTCCGGAAGAGGATGATCCGTCGGACAGCATCTCGATCAGTCCGGAACAATGATCCGTGTCCGGGTGCGTTATAAACCAAAAGTCGATCTTCGAAATCCCGCGGTATTTCAGAAACGGCTCCAGCTGGTAGCGGAACAGCGCATCCTTACTCGTACTGCCGCCGTCCAGCATCACAGTCAGATCCGGACTTTCAAAACAGATACCGTCGCCCTGTCCTACATCCAGAAAGGTGACAACCGTCTGCGGCCGGAAGCGGACCAGCAGGAGCAGCACCGCTGCAAGGACAAAACCACTCCGCCACAAGAACAATCTCCGGATATTCGTCTCCGGTTTTTTCGAATAGATCTTTTCTCCGCCGATCTTTCGGAGCATCTGCCCATACCATGCCTCTTCTCCGCCCCGCTCATGAACATACCCTGCCATCCTGAGTACAAACCTGCGTCCCAAAAGAAATACACTGCCAAAGAGCAGATAGGTAAGCAGCATCTGTATCGCGGACGGGCAGCCTGCGATACAGGTATGATACGGCAGTTTCCGGAGAAAACCGCATAACAGCGAGTAGAGTTTCAGAATGCCGTGACATGGCAAACCGGCAAGGATCCCCGCCGGCAGAGCGATGCTCCCAAGCAGCAATACCAGCAGTCCGCATACCATCAGCACACTCATCAGCGGGATCACGATCAGATTGAGCAGCACCGAATAGACCGGCGTCTCGTAATAGCTCTGCAGGATCAGCGGCAGCGTAAATACCGTCACCGCCAGACTCCCCGACAGTGCCTGCAGCACCTTGCTCCGCAAGTCTCGGCCGAACCGTATGCCTTCAAGAAATGCCGGATAAAAGATCGCAATCCCGGCCACTGCAATATACGACATCCAAAACGCGGAAAGCATCAGCTCATACGGATCAAAAAACACCGTACAGGCCGCCGAGAGCGCCAGTGCCGTCGGCAGATCATAACTGCGCCGCTCTACATCCGCTCCTGCCATCAGACCGAACATGATCACCGCGCGTACCGTTGAAGTGCTCGCCCCGGTCAGCACGGCATAATTCACCATCAGAAATAACGCCGCAGCCGCAGCCGGAAAAATGGGTAATGTTGCCTTACGAAGACTCTTGTATAATCCGATCCCGAGGATACTGATATGAAGCCCGCTGATCGCCAGGATATGCGAGATCCCATTCACCCTGTACAGATCTTTGATATCCGATGACAGTTCCCCTTTATCTCCGAGAAGCATCGCTTTCATCACGCCGGCATCTTCTTCCGGAAGGCACGCATCATAGATTTTTCCAAAGAACCTGCGCAGCTGCCACAGTCCCTCTTTCCATTCCTCGTAATGATCTGCGACAGGGATCCATTCCTGCACTGCGAGCTTCGCACCATATCCTTTATACAGATAGTACTCATACAGGTCGAATTCCCCGGGATTGGTTGCCTTTTGATACAAAGACATTCTTCCCCGTACAGCAACACAGCTGCCCAAAGGAGGCAATACGCCATTCTCCGACAGATTACAGATCAGACCGATCCTGCCCATTGTTTTTTCATTTTCATACTCTCTTTTTTCCTGAGATCTTCCGTCAGAGAATCTGACGTCTTTCAGATAGAATAACTGCTTTCCGTTCTTTTCTTCTTTCCACTCTACCACACCGGTGATCGTGACCGTTTCGCCTGCGTGGTCTCCGTATGGGTTCTCCGGCGGCCCGAGCCACCGCAGCCCGAGCCATACCAGGATCAGAAAGAAAAGACAGCCCGCACACAACGGTCTCTTCATAAAAATCTCCATTCCGCCGCCTCCGGTCAGCGGCACAAACAGAATTCACTTCACAATATCCAGATTACGCGAGAAACTGTTGTCTAACTGTATCATCTCGCGGTACAGCACCTGGGATTCCCCATTCACCATAAACTGAACGCGATGAACATCCTTCAGTTCCGCAAGGGAATTGACGATCGAATACAACGTCACTTCCGGAGTCACATCTCCGACCGCATTTAAGAATTCCGGACTGAGATTCACATAGCATACTCCGTCCGCATCCGTTACAGAGAGTATCCTGGTATCCGGATCTACAGTAGGATAGATCTCTTTCTCTTCCGGTCCTGCGATCAGTATTTCTACCACCAGGCGTTCTATCGGAATGTTCGTATTGTAGCTCACGTTCCGGTTGATCTCCACCAGCTTTGTTCCTGTTTCATCCGCAAAATAAAGATGCAGCGCCACCTGGTCATATGCATTGATCTCAACACCTTCGTTATCCACAAACGTATCCTTATGCATCACACCGATAGGATTTCCGGAACGATCGAGCAGTGGTTCTTCCCCGACAAGCATACTCACACCCTCGATCCCGGGAATCTGTACCAATGTTCGTACCAGTGCCGCACGCACCAGCACTTCCCGTGTCGGTGACATATCTCTGTAAGCGGGATCTACGGACAGCACCGCCTGATTGTTTTCCACATAATAACGGATCAGCTTAAAATCCATCTGCAGAGGTGCATGCCAGTCCTGTGCCTGCGGAGCTTCTCCGAGCCTTTCGAGCAATTCCGGCACTAAACTTTCCGCATCACCCACACCGCTTTTGGGCTGATACTGCTCTGACACCAGTGCGGTTTCCGCTTTGTTCAGATAATAGATACGATACGCGCTCTCTTCCGTATCTTCCTCTTCCTTTCTGCCGCATGCACCCAGCCCGAAGAAACACAGCCAGAGAAGAGCTGCGCACAACCATATCCTGTTCTGTTTTTTCCCGCAGCCGTAACTCATTTTTTCTCCTGCTCCTGAATATAGCTGAGCGGTATCTTCACAATGAAATCCGTTCCCTCACCCACCACGCTCTTCACTTCGATGGAACCGCGATGCAGCAGGATGGATTTACGTGTCAGGGAAAGACCAAGCCCTGTACCGCTGATCTCCTTGGAATGGGATTTATCTCCCCGGTAAAAACGCTCATAGATATGCCCCTGCTCTGCTTCCGGAATACCCACGCCGGAATCCGAGATATCAATGGTCATATACTGATGATCCGCATCCAGAACGATCTTTACCCAGCCGGGATGTTTATTATACTTGATTCCGTTTTCAATAATGTTGGTGATCGCCTGGGTAAACTTTACCTCATCAATATCCGCACTGACCGGCCGATGGCTTTCCAGGATCAGATCCACCTCATTCTTTCTCGCCAGCGGTCCGAGCCGTTTTATGATCTGCTCCAGCAGTTCATTGATGCTGCGGTTTTCGATACGCAGATCCGAGGCCCCCTTTTCCATGCGGACCAGATTCAGCAGATCCGTGATAATCTCATTTTCACGGTCGATCTCCACGGAGATGTCCTGCATAAAATCCTTGTACACTTCCACCGGAACCTCTTCCTGTACGTTCAGTGAATCTGCCAGTACCTTGATGGAAGCGATCGGCGTCTTAAGCTCATGTGAGACATTACTTACAAATTCCTGTCTGGAATCATCCAGCACTTTGAGCCGCTGCCGCAGTTTATTAAATGCTTCCACGATCTCCTGTGTTTCTTTATAATCCGATACCACCGGGGTTTCATCATCAAAGGTGACCACACTGCCGATGGCTTTGGTCACGCGGTCAAACGGCCGTACGATCACACCGGCCACGATCGCAGCGATCCCTACAACCAGCATCATAAACACGATCTCAATGATCACGGCACGCCTTCCGATATCTGCGGCATTGCGGACAATATCCGCCGTGGATGCACTGATCAGGAGCACACCTTCCGTCTGTACCTCTTCATCGGTTTTGGCCGGCGGCACGATCGGAACCACCACTTCGATATACCGGCTTCCCGGATCATAATTCGTGATCGTCATGCCCTGATAACAGCGTATCACCTCCTCGCCGATCATCGTTCTGCCGACACTGATATCATAGGTATCTGCGAGCACGCGAAAATTCTCATCGATCACAATGATACGGCCCTCAAAGATCATAGAAAGCTGTTGCAGCTGGGATTCGATCAGTTCGGAAGATGGATTCTGCAGATAATTGTAATTGATCAGTTTATTTGCAGTGATGCGGGCTGCTTCCATAACCTCCATCGTTTTTTCCGACACCAGCTGTGAGCGATAATTGCTCAGCTGGGCGTAACGCATGACTTCAGCCGTCAGCAGTCCCACCAGCAATATGATGATAAATATCCGAAGCCGGAAGCTTCGAAGAATTGTAAATCTTTTCATCCCTTATAGAAATATCCCACGCCCCATTTGGTCTGCACATATTTCGGCGCCCCCGGTGTCTCTTCCACCTTCTCGCGCAGACGCCGCACGTGTACATCCACGGTACGCGCATCTCCCGAATATTCCTTGCCCCATACCAGTTCCTTTAACTGGTCCCTGCTGTATACCTTTCCGGGATGTGTTACCAGCAGTTCAAGGATATCGAATTCTTTAGCGGTCAGATTGATCTCTCTGCCCTGAATGTACAATCGGCGATTGTCAATATCAAAACGGAACTCACCATTCTCCACGATCCCCGGATTGACCGGCTTTGGCGCTTCCTTCTTTTTGCCGCGTCGCATAAATACTTTGATGCGTGCTTTCACTTCCAGAATGTTAAACGGCTTGGTGATATAATCATCCGCTCCGGATTCAAATCCCATGATCTTGTCCATATCGGTTCCTTTTGCCGTAAGGAAGATAATGGGCACATCCGAAAAAGACCGGATCTGACGGCATACTTCCATGCCATCGATCTTTGGCAGCATAAGGTCCAGAAGGATCAGATCATATGCATTACTGCGTGCCAGTTCCAATGCTTCCTCTCCGTCATACGCTGCGTCAGTCTCCATACCATCCTGCTCAATACTGTATTTTAATCCTTTTACAATTGCTTTTTCATCATCAACGATCAGTACTTTTCCGGCCATATTCCATATCCTTCTATGTCTCCGTCCGGCATAGGATCCCGGACGTCTGTCATCTCACTGTGATATCATCCTGTAGTTTTTCAAATGTCGCATCTCCGATCCCGGATACCTGTTTCAGTTCTTCCGCATCGGCAAACCCGCCATGTTCCTCACGGTAGGACAGGATCGCCTCTGCCTTGCTCTCACCGATCCCGGTCAGTTGCATCAGTTCTTCTTTCGATGCCCGGTTCAGATCCAGCCGGCCTTGAGCATCATAGGCTCCTGTCGGAGAACCGACACCTTCTTTGCTGCCTCCCGGCATCGATCCCGCTTCCTCTTCCGTTGGGATATGATACTGCGCTCCATCCTCCAGCACGGCCGCCAGATTGCAATACGCCGCTGCGGCTTCTTCCGTAAAACCGCCTGCCATCCCGATCGCCTCATAGAGACGGCTTCCCTCCGGCAGTTCATACACTCCCGGTTCCCGCACGGCGCCACTGACATGCACAAAACACACAGCCGGCGCTTCTTCCTCTGCCTGTGTGTGCTCGTCCTCAGTTTCCTCTGTTTCGGACTGCTCCGTTTCCGCCACGGAGAAGTTCTCCCCTCCAGTGGTCGATCGTTCCAACTGTCCCGTCAGATATGTCTGTGCGGATCCGCACCCTGTCAGAAATAAAACTATCGCAACTACTTTCAGAAAATCTGTTTTCCTGTTTCTCATGATGTGCTCCTTCTACACGTGCTAAGCGTGCAAAAGGCCTTCTCAGACATCACTTGCAAGTTTTATTTTAAGATATCGCGATTCAAGATTCAAGAAGTTTTCAAAAAAAATTATATCCGTTCTGTGTGAACGCGATCATTCATTCCAGCTGCGAACGCATCTGCGCATCCAGCATTTCCAGTTCTTCCTTCGGATCTTCGCCATCCCATACACGCGTATAAGCCTGCTCCAGTTCCGCCCAGAAATTGGAAAGCTGCAACAGTTTCGGAAGTGACACACTGTCTCTGTAGATCATGCGTACCACATCCTCTGCCGAGAGGATATCCTCTGCGAGACTGCCGACACAGGGCAGTTTTCCGGTACGGTCATATAAAGAATCCGTCATATCATACATCAGGTACTCCGCAAACAGGTCAGCGCTTTCGCTCTGTTCCGAATATCCGTTGACCACGATACAGCTGGTCTCCGACAGCCCGCGTGCTATATGCGCATTATCCACACCGGGCAGAGGTGCCACACCATAACCATACACAAACTCACCGTTATCACATAAGCGCTTCAACGTAGAAAGTGCATCCGTTGTCGCGATCGTAAATAACGTCTTTCCTTCCAGAAACTGCTGCAGCACGGATTCGTAACTGCTTTCTTTGGATTCGATCGAAAAGAATTCGTGCAGTCCCTGATACACGGTCATACACTGTACGGTATCTTCATTGCAGATATCGAGTATCCCCGGATTGTCCCCGAAGCTGCCACCCACATCCATATAGGCACCGGTAAAGAAATAGTTGTAATAGATATCCGATACATCCCAGAGAAAGAAATTTTCCATGCCTTCCGGCGCCGCCGTATCCGTTGCCAGCTCCATGATATCTTCGATTGAGGAAGGGATCATCTCTTTCGTACGTTCCGCGATCTTCTGCTGCCACTCTTCCTCCGTAAAGCCCTCCGGCACGCCGACTTCTTCTGCCATCTCCTGCATTTCCATGGCAGCATCATCATCCGCATTTTCTTCTTCGGCCGTTCCTGCCAGTTCACTGCGTAATGCCGTTTCCGCCATCTGCGAAAGGTATGTCTGATTGTACAGCAAAAAAGCCGTATCAAAATAAAACGGATAGGCATAGATCTGTCCGCGATACGTCACTGCATCCAATGCGTTGGAAGGAAAATTGAAATCGTTTAAGATATGCTCCGGATCCTCCGGCACACGTACCAGTCCGGCCATCGCTGCTTTTTCCAAAGAATCCGCCCCCGCAATATACAGATCCGGTGCCGTAAGTTCCGTTACAGGACGCACACTTGCTTCATTAATCTCCTCAATGTATTCGAGTCCGGATCTTAATACCGGCTCCACGCGCACGCCTTCACGTTCATAAAAAGTAAGCGCTGCGCTGTTTAAATACTCTGTCAGCGCAGCATCTGTATACCACAAGGTAATCGTTTGCGTTTCTTTCGGAACCGGCAGGATCTCCGGTGCTTCCCCGTCGTCAGATGGCTGCAGCGCCAGATACAGGCCTCCCAAAAGAAACACGATCAAAAACATATAAATATAAGTCTTGGCACGCATGCTCTTACAGACACTCCTTCAGGATCTGCAGCATCGCATCTACATCTGCTTCCGTGATCACCAGCGGCGGCAGGAAACGGATGATATTGGTACCGGCATTGATCAGCACCAGCCCCTTATCCAATGCCTTATTGATGATCTCTGCAACCGGATGATCAAACTCCAGTCCCTGCATCAGACCCACACCCCTGTGCTCCACGATATCTGTGCGAGAAGCCGCGATCTCATCCAGCTTTTCATACAGATACGCACCTACACGCCGTACGTTTTCCAGCACCTTTTTCTCTTCAAACTGCTTAAATACTTCCACGATCGCAGCGCCTGCCAGCGGGTTGCCGCCATAGGTGGTACCATGGTCTCCGGCTGCCAGACTGTGCTGTGCTACCTTCTCCGTCATCAAAAATGCACCGACCGGTACGCCGCAGCCCAGTGCCTTTGCCGTGGTCATGATATCCGGCTTCACGCCGAAACGCTGCCATGCATAATACTCTCCGGTACGTCCCATACCGCACTGGATCTCGTCTAAGATCAGAAGGATATCCTTTTCATCGCAGATTGCGCGTACTGCTTTTAAGAACGCTTCCTGTCCCGGATAGATCCCGCCCTCGCCCTGCACCGTTTCCATAAGGATCGCACAGGTCTTGTCATTGATCAGTGCTTTCACACTGTCGATATCGTTGTAATCCGCAAAACGGATGTTGCCGATCATCGGCTCAAACGCTTCCCGGTAGGCCTTCTTTCCGGTCACGGACAAAGCACCGAAGGTACGTCCATGAAAGGAATGCTCCATGGCAATGATCTCGTGATCCGTATTCCCGTCCTTCAGATATGCGTATTTTCTTGCCGCTTTCAATGCTCCTTCCACGGCTTCCGCACCGCTGTTGGTAAAGAAGACACGATCCATACCGGATGCTTTCTTTACAACCTTGGCCGCTTCGATCGCAGGCACATTGTAATAATAATTGGATGTATGAAGGATCTTGTCCACCTGTGCTTTTACGGCATCGTTATATGCTTTGTTGCCGTAACCAAGGGCAAACACGCCGATCCCGGATACAAAATCCAGATAAGACTTCCCTTCAATATCATAAAGATGCACGCCCTCACCGTGATCAAATACCACCTGATACCGGTTATAGGTATGCAGTAATGCGGATTCCGCTTCGTTGATATATTCCTGCATCTGACTCATAATCTTTTACCGCCTTTCCCTCACTCTAATGTTACACCGTCCGGTGCGATCATCGTGCCGATGCCCTGGTTGGTAAATACCTCCAGCAGCAGACAGTGTGCCAGGCGTCCGTCCAGGATATGCACGCGCTGTACGCCGCTCTCGATCGCATCGATGCAATTGCCCAGTTTCGGCAGCATACCGCCGCCGATGATCCCGCCGTCGATCAGTGCCTTTGCTTCCGATGCGCTGATCCGGGAGATAAAGGAAGACTTATCGTTGATATCA
>JAGBMJ010000038.1 GCA_017634975.1 Lachnospiraceae bacterium
CACGCCTTCGAAGAGGATCATATCCTTCCTGAAGACATCCTTATGCGTGAAAAGGCAGCCTTCTCTGATGCCGTAGGTCACAGCTTGAAGGACGACCTGACAGAATTCGCAGAAGCCAGCTACACTGATGAAGAATTTGAAGAAAGGTGCGAAAAGTACACTCATGCAACACCTTTCACCAAGGAATCCCTCCTTTACAGAGACATCTTCGAGAAATACTATCCCGGTCAGTCCGGAATGGTAGTTGATTTCTGGATGCCCAACAAGACCTGGCCGGGTTGTAATGTTAACGACCCTTCAGCCCGTGTCCTCAGTAACTACGGTGACTCCGGAAAATAATCACTCTGAAACCAACCAAAAAAATTTTCTTCTATTTACTATTATCCAATACGCGACCCTGGTTACAAGCGCTTATACCGGAGCGATTGTGGATGATAGCAATCTGATACAGTGATCACTTCAGAAGGACGTGTTTAACGTCCTTCTTTTTATATTCCATCAACCCGAATCTTGGAGTAAAATAAATCCATTGGGAACGGTTCCCAACCGCGAGAACCGTCCCCGATGGATTTTTAGAATAGGGGACATTTATGAAGACAGTAGTAGCAAAGTTCGGCGGTACATCTCTGGCTGACGCCGGTCAGTTTCAAAAAATTAAGGATATTATCGAAAAGGATCCCTCAAGAAGATTTATCGTGGCATCCGCACCGGGAAAAAGATTTACGGAAGACATAAAAGTTACGGACATGCTCCTCAGGTGTTATCAGAATGCAAAAAACGGTGAGGATTACGAACAGGACCTTAATGAAATCAAAACCCGATTTCAGGATATCATGAAAGCTTTGAATATTGACTTCCCCATCGATAAAGAGATAGACATTATCAGAAAACATCTCAGCGAAAATCCTGACAGTCAGTATATGGCAAGCCGGGGCGAATATCTCAACTCTCAGATCCTCGCCTCATACCTCGGCTTCACCTTCGTTGATCCCGCCTGGTGTATATGTTTCAATGAAGACGGAACTTTGGACAGCATTATGACAAAACGCGCCATGAGTGCTGCTCTCCGTCCTCTGAAAAATGCTGTTGTGGCAGGTTTTTACGGTGCCGATGCAGAGGGCAGGATCCATACCTTTTCAAGAGGCGGATCCGATGTGACCGGAAGCCTTGTGGCAAGCGCCATTGAAGCAGATCTCTATGAGAACTGGACCGACGTTTCCGGTCTTCTGGCTGCGGATCCCCGCATAGTGGATTCTCCGAAATCCGTTGAATATCTCAGCTATCGTGAGCTTCGAACCCTTTCCTATATGGGGGCTTCCGTTCTTCACACGGATGCGGTTCTGCCTGCATCAAATCTGGGAATCCCAATCAACATAAGAAACACCAATTGTCCCGATGACCCCGGAACCACTATCGTGCGAAAGCTTCCGGAAGGCAAGGTAAAGTATCCCGTAGTCGGTGTGGCAGGCCGCATCGGAATGTCAGTTATTCAGGTAGAAAAGGTTATGGTCAGCGATGGTTCCGGATTCAGCGCTGTC